>NZ_JCAUAP010000021.1:0-83991 GCF_059692015.1 Paenibacillus sp. J22P165
AACGAAACATCCTAATATATCTCGCTATCTTTCATTCGTCATTGATATCTAAAGGATGAAATCCTGCGAATAGACGAGCTTGCGTGAGGAAATTAAATCATACCGAGGGAGCTGAATAAAGGATAAGGAATTAAAGAATATCTTGTCAAAATCGGGAATGGGATAAAGTTCTTGTCAATTGGCCGTGACAACCACTTTATCCCATTAAACAGAAAACTGCGATGTAACTCCCTGTATGTGGGATCAGCTAACTTACGGAACTAGCATAGGTTAAATCGGAAAGGGTCAGAGTTCCTGTCTGCGACCAGGAAACACTTTATCGCTTCAAAATCAGCGTTTATGTTAAGAAAGTTATCTCTCTTGTACATTGATTATAGGCGACTTTATACGTCTTCCCAGCATTAAGTCCCAGCCTACGAATGTTAAGTGGGTTTAGGCGGAAATCGTCATTAGAAATGTCCGGAATACGAACATAGCGAAGCCGTAACTGCGTTGTATTGTGCTTCAAAGTTAGAAGTCGTCCTCCCCCAGGTAAAGGTAAGTAGATACCCATCGAATTCGCCAGTCCGTTTCCAATAACGACGCTTCCTATCCTTGCCTTCGAACTGGAATTCACCAATATGTTACGGACCGTCACTGGTTTTCGACGCAAGGTTAATGTTTTGTTTGCAGGATTGTATGTCCCTATGAAGCGTGTGTCAGGTTTGAAGTGAAATGTTTTTGCTAAAGTCTTACCTACAATCATAAAGTTAGCAGTACATTCACTTGAACCTTCTTGTGTAACCGTCACCTTGCGAGCTATCGTTCCGCGACGCAGCGTAATAACGGCACCGTCTGGAATTATACTCAAATTATTTTCAATGGCACCGCCACATTCTGTATTAAGAACTACTTCCGATGTGAAATCGGTTCCTGAGACGAAAACATCAATCTCTCCGGAAACTGTTTTTTGGACTTGCTTGATTTTTGTCGCCATAGAATTACACTCCTTGGAAATTTCAAATTTCACTTCCAAGGATAAGGTATGCATTCTTACAAGGTGAAGCGTGGGATTTAGTTATGCTTTAATCAAATTCGGGTAATTTTTTTCATACTCTCTTTAGGTATCGTTATAAATGACCACTATCAATTTTTTCTATTTTCACTGCAAACACACTTGACAAAATTATACCGTATTTATCGTAAAGGGTTGCACTAATCTGCCCGTTACATTAATGAAAACAGGGAGCTGCTGTGGCAAGCTGCTCCCCATTTGTTAGTGTACTATCGTTCCTACGTTAGTTTAAATGACAAGTGCTATTGGAAAATTTTAAAATATCTGCTTTGGGATGATAGTGTAATAAATGAATCCCGGTGTTGTTGGTATGGAACCAGACATTATTATTTGAAGGTAACTGGAGGAAATTTTCAATGAGTTTCGTAATAGTTCCTCCGTGAGAAACAATGGCAACTCTTTTATATTGGCTACTATTCTCTTTTATGTAAGAAAAGATTTGTTTGATTCGCTCATAAAATTTTATGTCGCTTTCATCAACTTCCTGCTCGCATAGATTATCAAGATATCTCACTTCACAATCAACGATACTCGCTAAAATATCCGCCGTTTGCCTTGCACGTTGAAATGTACTTGACCAAATAAACTCTGGTGGAAATTCTTTTGAAACACGTGCAGACATTTTTTTACTTTGCTCAATTCCTAAGCTTGTTAACGGTTCAAGTACATTTACTTTCTCATCCTCTGATTCTCCATGTCGAATTACTAATATCTCCATCATTAGTTTCACCTCAATTAATTACTTTCGCTAATTTTACCATCTGGATAATCGTTCTCCGATAGTTGAATGACTTTCCAGAAATAATAAGTAGCTCGTTACTTATCAAATCTGATAAATAATCGTAACTAAGCTCACCAACCTGGACTGCCTCACGGCAATTCCAGTTTAAAGTTTCGATATTGGTAAAACGTTATTTCTCTCATAAATTAAGACGCTAAAAATAAACGAATGTTACGTTATCCTACCCGATACTTGAATGAAAAAAAGGGAGCAACTGCCACGGCAGTTTGCTCCCTTCTAATTGTACTATCGTTTCTTGTTAGCTTACTCTACTTTAGGAGAAAAGGTCATCTAACCGTCTGGTAAACGAGGCCAAGAGCTCCAGAATCGAATGTCTTGTTTTCGATAAGTTTAAGATTGACCTTCTCCTTGAGGCCTTGGAATAACGGCAACCCACTGCCGACTAGGACGGGAGAAACCGTAATTTTATACTCATCTATTAAATCAAGCTGCATAAGGTAGTGTGCTAACCTAGGGCTACCGAGGATGACCATATCCTTGCCTGGCTGCTGTTTGAGGTTCTTGATCTCTTCCTCGACATCTTCTTTCACCAGTCTGGAATTGTTCCATTCGACGTTCTCCAGCGTCGTGGAAAAAACAATTTTGGCTGTGTTTTCGATCCACTCGGCATGATCCCGTTCATGCTGTGAGGATGATGGGTCCGAAGGCACAGATGGCCAGTAACTGTGCATCATCTGATAAGTCCCACGTCCCCAAATGACCGTGTCGGCTGTACTCAGAATTTCTTTCGCGTGTTTCTCCAATTCAGCATCGTAGGAAACCCAGCCAATGTCCATTGCACCGTTCGGCCCTTCTACAAAACTGTCAAGCGATGCGTGTAGAAATAGAACAAGTTTTCTCATTTTCAGTTCTCCTTTTTTTCATGAGGGATGTCTACATTATACATGAACTACTAATCTAAACTGCCATTCGTAATCCTGCACTTCAAACTTCTAATTCATTGTTTTGTCCTGCTGTTACATTCACTATAAATCATTACGTAACGTAAGGTTCAAGAGGGAATCTGATTTTTTTTGCAGACAACTCTATTGTGCTAAACTCTACTGGTTCCCATACTAACTCATAGATGCAATATCATATCGTATTTGGTCTACCTCATTGTCAACATACCAAAATTCCAAAGTTTCCTTCCCATCAACATACCCAATTATACTCCCACCTTGTTCCCACCTTGTATAGTAGCTAGAACCATATAATTGCTTTACTTTGTCAATTGATTCTCCAATGCCTATTCCTTTGTTTGTTCTTAATGATTCGGCATTTAAAGATGTAATACTAATACGGATAATTTGATCGTTACCCTTTTTTGTAGCAATCACCAGACCATCATTTAATTTGTAATAGTCAAAAAGTGCATTTTCTATTCTTTCATATTCCTTACCGTATTTACCGATAAACCAATCATCCTTCATACTTTGATGTAGCTTTAAACCATTGATATTTTCATTACTTAAATTTGTATTGTCTGTAATAAAAGTGTAGTAATATCGTGGGGAAAAATTAGAACCCCAGAAGTAGATAGAACCCATAACGATTAGAATTAATATTGTAATTCCAATCCTCTTCCTCTTCTTCATTTGTTTACCCCCTAAACGAAATCCATGGTTTATTGGAACACCCCTTATATATTTTACCGCAATTTGGAAATTTTTCACCTTTCCATTTACAATTAATACAAAAAGAAAAAGAAACATTTATGATTTTAAATACTCTAACATATGTGGAAACAATTTAAATTTCATTTTCAATAAAAGGAGTCCTTCCAATGACTTTACGCTCGTTTAGAAGAACTAAGCTACTAATGCTTACAATTGCTTCAATTGTAGCCTTAGGTGCAAACGTACCACTTGTAGAAAAAACCGCATATGCTGAAGCAAATACTACTACAAGCGAGACTATCACGTATATCAACGGAATTATCAGAAACCAAAGCACACTAGCTCCGCTACGGCCGTTTGCCGAGTCGTTGGGATTTACGGTCGACTGGAACGCAGAAACCCAATCCGTTACCGCTCGAAAAGATGGTAAAACCATTCAATTGACATTAAATAAGCATACCTTTTATGTAAATGGAAAAGCATTTGAATTGGACATCGTACCTCTAGTGCATCGAGACATGACAGAGGTTCCCGTTCGTTTTATAAGCGAAGCCTTTGGAGCTAATGTTCAATGGGACAGCATCAACCAAAGAGCCATCATTGATAATAGAATCATGATCCTGATAGAACCAAATGACCAAGAACTTTTTCAAAAAATGCTAGAAGATCCCCTTGCTCCTGTCGGAAATGTATACCTGCGACCTGCAATCGAATTCCTAGATGAAGAAACGATTAGGTTAAAGATCATTATTCCCGCTAATTTGAGTAGTTCAAATGAGCCTAGCTATGTTACATATACCTTTCGTCGGAGTCATACAGGATGGAGCATTTCTAACGTCAAAACGGATCACTCCAATGACTTCGATTTGCAAATTGATGAGAATGAAGCCATTTATCTGACCTGGCAAACAACGACTGACATCATTGTTAAAGCCCAAGGATCTTATGCATTTAGACCAGCTAATAACAATATGAAATGGGACGGAGACTCTTTCATGTTTATTACCCAGTCGCCAAATGGGAGTTATCGTACGGTCTTAGTAGATATCCATACAGGGCGCACAGCAAATTTTTCCGGTTTTACACATGATGCACCACAAATTGCAAAAACTCTTGGCCCATAGACAGAAAGTGACTTAACTAGCATCAAAACTAAAAACAGACCCAACGATATCTCGTTATCTCGTTGGGTCTGTTTTTATGACGGTACATGTCTTACACCGTGCCTGAGGAATCCGGTACGTCCGGACCATCGACGACATCGATCACACCGATAGCCAGAATGCTGATAGCGGCCGCTTTTCCAAGCTTTTTCACACCGTTTTTCAACCGCGCTTTATCGCTGTCCTTGAAGCCTGTCACGACATCTTTTCCGCTATCAACCACATACTCGATGCCATGGCCAACTCCTCTTGCCGTCGTAATGGCCGTTTGTTCAAGTTCATGGAGTCCAGCTTTCGCTTGCCGCTTATCCGCGGTAATTAAGCCTGCGCCTACATCCCATACTCCGCTCGCTGCATGGCCTGCGATCTTACCCGTTTTGACCGTTACCTGTTCTACATCATTCCCGATTTCCTTGATATAATCACTGCGAACAAGCTCCCCTGCCACACGGACAGTTCCTCCAAGCACTTTGCCTGCCACATCGCCTGCCAGCTTGCCTAAATCCTTTAGAAAATCCATCTCAAGCACCTCCATTCCTCAGTATATGCTATATTACGATTGTCGAAACACTTGGTTAACCTAACTATTCGCTATAGATAAAATGATGCTTTATTGAATTACTCGAAACGCAAATGGTCACGTTTTGATTATTACCGTCAGTTCCTGTAATGAAATAGTATACCGGGGTCAAATCTGAAGCATCTGGCGGGATTTGTTTTTGTTCCTGATTACTAAGTATCCTTATATTAAATTGTTCATCAACATGAACAAGATGATATGTCTCATATGCAACAATCTTCGCTTGATCTGGTGTAACTTTTGGGCCTAGCACTTGGCTAGAATCAGACGAGCTATGCGTAGTTAAGATGACTGTGGACGTTTCAGCCTCATATTCAATTGAACCTGAGATCTGATTAGCAATAAACCGAATGGGTGCGTAAAGATGACCGTTGTAGTTTAAGGTAGCGTATTCGTCTTCAGTATCAACATGTTTTGAATTAATAACGTAATGAACTGTCTGAAAAACAGGATTAGATACTCCACTATAACTGAACGCATCGCTTGAATTCGAAAGTACAATCAGTATGGTGACAATGAATAACAACTTCTTCATAAAAGCACTCCTTCAAAAGTAACTAATAATTAAACTTATGTTGAACTATCGTTCCGTGGATTTGTCACCGTTTAAGCTCAATAGCCTTCCACATCGTACGTCCATCTTTGTCATAACCAGTCATCTCTGTGGCGTTAAACATCTCTCCTGTTCTACCATCAAAGAATACGTTCATTCTCAAACTCTCATTTTTACTATTTTGAGAATTTTGCTAGTCATTTGAATAAGCAAAGGTTCTTCTTCTGTATTCTTCTTTGCTTCTTCATATCCAAGGTGTAACGCTTCCAATGCCGTATAGGTATTTTTTACGTTCGTCTTCTCAGGGGTTGCTGATGCAACCGGTTGCTCATTGGATACCGTTGTAGTTTCGTGAGAAGAACTTACGAATGGGACGATCTTGAGAGCGTACAATAGGAAGACCACACTAATTATTATTATAGAAACACCTATACCAACAACATAACTCTTTTTTATCAAGGTCGCTTCTCCCCCGATTAGATGAACTAAGATTGTTCTATGGGTAATTGGCTTATTTCATACCAACCAGATTTACCAAAGGAATGGAGCAGTTGGTTGAGCCTCTTCTCATCAAATTTCTCGAAATTGTACCGCTCCTGCATCTTCTCCTCCCTAAGATACCACTTACCAGCAATGGTCTTAGCAGAAAAATAGTCCTTATATTCCGATACTCCATCTTTTACATACTCGAATTGCAAATAATATATATTTTCCACGTCATCTACTGGCAGCTGACCTGGCTGTTTGGATGCAATCATAAATTTGTACGCTATGATTGTGTCTGGATCAGAAATAACCTGAATCAGCATCGGTTGAGACTTCTGCGGATGCTTCGTGGAATATAGCGAGATGTTGATGTTTTTGATTTCCGGCTGCGAAATTCCCCCAGGCTCCCCTGTCGCGATGTCAGGTGAACGCTCTACCTGAGGAGACGGGATAGTTGTTACCGTTGCTGGGGACTTGTCTGTCTGTGACGAACATCCCACCAATAACAACACTAACAGTATTAAAATGAAGTAATTGTACTTCAGGTTAATCCCCCCTTGCCCACTACATATTACACCAACTTTTTAATTAGACTCATAACACTAAGCAAAAGTTACAGTTATTCCCAAAATTATTTTCTATCCATTTCAATTCAAGCGGGAATGTCGAAATTGCGGCTGGCCCATCTTTTGAACAATAAAAAGCTGACACTCCTCATTATGGAGGGCGTCAGCTTTACCAAACCTACTATTTACATTTTGTATGCTTTTCAGTTTCCAAGAGGAATGACCATATTCCATGTGTTCCGACCGCCAAAATTCCCATCACCATCGGCCGTAGCCGCGAACAGATGCGTTGGTCTGCCATTTCGGAACAGCAGAAACGGCCTCTCAAAATTGCCCATCTGTTTCTTGGTCCCATCATCCCAAGTGACATGCCGTGAATACGCTTTGGGATGCTCAGCAATCTGCCAATTCAACCCATCCCGTGAATAGGCCTGAATGCCGCCGTGCCTTTCGTTACAGATGTTACCCTTCATATCCTTGGCGATCATTGCGTAGCCATCTTCCGTTTTCCAAATAAAAGGATCTTCCAAATGAACATCCGCCGGGGGAAAAATTGGTTTCTCGCTTAAAGAGCGGTAAGCTCCGGTATAGTGATCCGCCCAAGCTGCACCAAGCGCCATATCACTGAACGTATGGCCTTGATAGGCTCTGGATTTGTAAATGAGCAGCACCGACCCGTCTTCATGTACACATGGTGCCGGATTCGACGTTAAATAGCTGTCAAACTTCCCAGGGCGAACATCCAAAATTGGCTCGTCCCGCCGCACCCACGGTCCTTGTACCTGTTCAGCAACTGCCAGTCCGATTCGTTTGTTAGATCTGGCTACAATGCAGCGGGGATCATCCAATCCGTAGGCTTCTCCTGGCTTGACATCTGCGAATGGGTACGTAGTACCCATATAAAAAAGAAGATATTTACCATCGTGTTTGACGATGTGCGGATTGTGCGTGCTGCGACCGTCCCAGAATTCGGCTCCTCTTGCGGGAAGTACAACCTCCTCGAACATGTAAGGCCCTTCAGGCTTATCGGATACGGCCCGCACGACTTCGGAATGCACTAACCATCCGGGATGCATGGGCAGATGCTTGGGCCAACGCGAAGCAAACATATGAAATTGCCCGTCCTCCCCATGCACAACCGAACCGCACCAGACCCAGTAACCCGACATTTGGAATCCTCCGTTTATGGGAGCCGGCAACAGCCGTTCATATAAGTTTGTGGTCATCGAATCTACTCTCCAATCCATGCCAGATTGTATAAAGCTTTAACTGTTTCCATTCGCAAAGCTGTTGAAGAAGGCGAGAGGATTTCGTTGGATCTTCCTGAAAGAATGCCGATTTCGATTGCCTTATTCACATCTGCTAATGCCCAGGTTGATATTTCACTTTGGTCCGTATAGCTGCCAAGTTTATGTTGGAATGACGTATAGCTGCCATTCAAATACTCATAAGCTCTAACTAATAAGACGGCCATCTGTTCACGAGTCAATTCTGCATTAGGATCAAATGTCTGATCAGTGACTCCCGACACCAAACCAGCCTGACTAGCTGCTGCAACATCTTGGGCATACCATGCGTCTGGCTTCACATCATCAAATACGGAAGTCACCACGTCTTGCTGCTGTAGGTGCAACGCGCGTACCAATAATGCAGTAAACTCTGCTCGAGTGGTCTTCCCATTGGGGTTAAACTCACTTGAAGTAACGCCTTCAATGATGTGCTTCGCTGACAATACTTGTACCGCTCGTAAAGCCCAATGCTTATCAGGCATATCTTCAAACTTTTTATCGTATTCGAACACCGCATAAATGCCCGGTTGTTCCGGTGTGAATGTAGCTTCGTTAGTCGTTAGATCTATCGTCCCACCGACATATTTCCATTTTCCACTAGCTTGATTATAACTGTACACACCTAGCAGTTCGGGATCCTTGCCTGTAGGATCAAACGGCAGAACGACTTCAACGCCTGAGTGAAGATTGTTGACTGACCACGTTTTGCCCTCATCTGAGCGAATGCTTAGATCCAATTCAATGGCTTGACTTGCCAGATTGACACGAGCTTTAGGATCTGTCGCTCCAGCCTGAGTGATCGAAGTATCCGTGACTGGCCGCGATGTTATTTCGAGTGTTGTTTGATGAACTTCCCCATCTACTCTCGCAATGAGCGCCTTGATTAATTCAGGGTGAAGTGTCATCTGTGCATGCTCTCCATGAATTTCCAGAGGAACATTCGGAATCTGCTCCGTTGGTACAGAGACAGTATCCTTGTCAGGTCCCATATTCACCGTAGCTTTACCGTCTTTCACGATGACGATAACTGGGTGAACATGGGGTCCAGAATTCGTTGTGCCAGATCCTGATTCCCCTTCAGGATCCGTTGGATTAGCCAACGTAGACACAGCTACATCAAGGAATGCAGCGCTCCAGTTTCCTGCCGCATCTCTCCCTTTCACCTGGAAGGTACACAATTGATTTGGCAATAAACCTTCAATTTGTTGATCATGGAGGTGACCTGGAACTAATACAGTTTGGTCTCCCCACTGGATTTGATATTCTGACACCCCTACATTATCTTCAGCTGGCGTCCAATGCAAAGTCACCTTGGATGAGGTCACATTCGATGTTGTCGCGCTTGCATCATGCCCCCACGTAGGTGCGGTCGTGTCGGGTACTGGCACCATTTGCAAAGAAATTAGCTGCGATTTCCCCATTGTATTTTGCACATTAACTTTCAATTTCACCTTAGGACTTAGCTGTTGAATCTGTATCCGATCATCTTGGCTAATCACACTTTGCGCCGACTTATCGAGTTCAAGCTCAATAAAGCCATTATTCTCTAATGTCGGATCTGCCACCGCTAACTCATAAAGCCCGGTGTACTTATTGCTATGCATGAGAACGGATGCTTTGCTATTTACGGTCAAGCCGTCTACGGTCGTCACTTTATCTTTCCAAAAGTTAAAGCCAACCAATCCAAGCTTATTCTCGCGAACCGCTTGCACATCCTCTGAATTGGCCACAACTGTGTAATCTGGAGATGAAGCGTACTTAGACGTTGCTGCCTTGCTGGCATTCGGCAAAATGGCATATTCATAGCTTGCTTGGTTAGGATTGGAGCCATGATCAAACCACATGGTTAAGAAATTATTATTCAAAAGCTCGGTTGGCACCGTTGATTCTGGCGGATTACTCAGGTTCGTATCAGAATATCTGCCTTCTTGCTCCGCACGCATCAGTTTCAGAGGTTGCGTTCCAGGGAACACATAACCGATATCAGCTCCCGCTGCATTCCCTTGCAAATGAACCCATTCCGGTTGCTCCACCGTTTCTTCCCCGAAGAAACCACTCTTGGATTCACCATTTACATAGAGTTCATTCGCATTATTAGTAGTAAGCTTACGCTGCTCTACGATGGTCTCCACAGTCATATTATCAGTACTTGTCAAATCGGAGCCTACAGCAACAATTTCATTGTCAAACGTAAACCAGGACTTATTTACTTTCATTTGTGTGCCAATCTGATTTAAGTTCATGCCCGTCACGCCATATTTACCTAAAACTGCGCCACCTGCCCAGGAATTCGCTGGTGCCCCTTCCCCATCACCAAATTGATAAATTGCTGATGTTCTAGGTCTGACAACAACGGTCGTACCTGGTAATCGATACCAGTTTACAGTTGCCCAGTACTGATCGGTGTATTGCGATAAATCGTCATTGTACAGGTAAGTCATGCCATCGCCGGTATACCAGCCTTTCGGATTCTCACCATTGGTCAACTCGTAGGTTGCAATTCGGTTGGAGCTCTTGCTAACACCAAAGAGATACCCATCGCCAACATGTACACTGCGAGCCATCGCGTTGAATTCAAAGTGCTCCTGAGTTTCCGCTATCGGTTGAATAGCAGGGTCTTCCATCCATCCTTTTATCGTATCAGCTAGATCTAGAGGAAGTTTAGAGTACGTCATCCCTCTTGCCAATTGGAATTGGAAATGATATTTAATCAAGCTCTTTATATAGGCTGCCCTTTCCGGTGAAGCTGTTTGGGCGATACGCGACATACCTACCAGAATGGATTTGGCTGAACCATAGGCATCCGACGTATCCCTGACAATGGCACGTCCGCGCGTCATATCGAGAATCTGTCCTTTATACATCAAAGGTGCATAGCCTTCTTGGATCCAGCGATACACATTCTCCGCCACAGGAACGGTGGGCTCCCACGTGCTGCCATTCAATAACAGCAATAAGTTCCCCATGCCACTAATGAGTACTTCACCATAACTCCCTGTATACGCAATATTCCCATGTTGAATAAAAGAACCATCCTCATAGAAACCATCGCCCGTTGTCACATAATCAAATAGTGGTGTCATGCCGTCCCGGGCCTTGATCATACGATCATAGTTTTTCTCAACAAGCCCAAGTCTCGCTTCAATCAACATAATGTCCGAACGATTCGCCCCCACCTGCGTAAACGTAGGTAAACTTACGTCGCCAATATAATGATCAACACTTGTCGTGTTTCTAGTGATTTGTTCTGGCGTCAAATCGTCATACATGAAGATGAGAATATCCGCCAACCGTGTGGGAATGCCTATATCCCAGTTCCACCAATTTCCAAATTCAATCCCTGTACTCTTGTAGCTATGATCTAACAGCCAATCTAAAGCTTGAATAATATCGGTCTTCAGCGCAGCGTTGTTGTAGAGTGACGACCCCATCGTTGCGTAAGCTTGTGCCATTGTTTTCAGGCGCGTATAGTGATCCAGTAAATAGGTTGAATCCGTAGCAGAATATACTAAATCGCCCCATAGTGTATTCGTGGCACCCCTCATCTGCAGGCTATCCCAGTACATTTGAGCATTCGCAGTAGTGCCATCTATTCTGCTTTTAATCTCACTGTTCGTAATATCCAAGGAATCCTTGCCTGTTAATGTTTCCTTCCAGCGAATCCTAATCTTATCGTATTCTAGCGGATCCGCCAGTACCGGAGCTTTAATCTCAATCGTGGCAGATGCTAGTTTAGTATTCGGCGCTGTTGCCGTAATCGTGGCTGTGCCTACTTTCAAAGCGGTTAATTTACCATTCGTATCCACCCGAACAACACTTGGATTCGAGGATTGCCATGTCAGCAGCTTGTCGGTTGCGTTAGCTGGCGCTACTACGGCCTCCAGTTGATAGGTCGTATAATTGGTCATGTCTACTGGCGCATTTGTAAAACTTACACTTGTAAGAGGGACATAAGGCGTTACAGTTACCAACGTTTGACTTGTAAGTGCCCCATTCAATTCAGATGTAGCGGTAATCGTCGCTATACCATCAGCAATTCCAGTGACGACCCCATTCGTATCTACCGTTGCGATATTCATATCGGAGGAATGCCAAATCAGCTTCTTGTTCGTGGCGTTAGCAGGCTGGAAGACGACAGGTAACGTAAGCGCTTTCCCTTCAACCAAAGGAGCTTCGCTCGGTAAGCTAATGTTCGTTAAAATGATGGGTCTGACGACCGTTATAGGAATGGTCTTCGTATACGCGCCTTCATACGTGCTAACCGTAACCGTCGTGTTCCCTTCATTGACCGCATGAATCAAGCCATACGTCACCGTTGCAACGGTTGGATCAGCCACCTGCCATGTTAATCGTTTATCGGATGCATCTGCTGGCAGGGTACTTGCCGTAATCGTAGCACTGGTTGTTTCTGACAATTCAAGTGTCTCGGGTGAAGCAGATAGACCTGTCACGGGCACATAATCAGCCAGCTTTAAATCATCCACATACCACTCGGCCACAGTATTGTCTATTTTATTTTGATTGAGGTAAATATGTCTTATATTTGACCAACTATTAAGACTTCCATTTTGACCAGTTATGATAGTCGCTCCAAGGAAACGATCATTTACAAAGTAGCTTACCTGTCTGGTAGCTGTATCAACGAATAGTTTCAACCGGTACCATGTATTGGCTTCAAAGTTAGCTAATATTTGGTTGTTTACATCTAAAATCTTCCCCGTGGAAAATGAAATGATATTGGCATTCGTAGTTGTCGCAACAGGAACATTCCCATTTAAACTCCTGAATTGAATTGTTCTAAGATGCTCGGTACTCTTCATGTAGACAGTAGCTTCGAATATGAATTTCCCCTTTATCCCTGTATTCCCTGCTATTGTCCCTCCCAAGTTGTTTTTTCCAGCATTAAGATTTTGCGTATTAGACACTAGCTTTAGACTGTAATCATTGCGTGAGGGAGCTTTCTCCATGATGACATAGTCGGTATTTGCAGCAGAATTATAGGTACCCCATCCACCTCCAATTGTCCCGTTGTAATTGGTTCCATTGTAAATCTTCGTGTCTTTCGCAGTCGCACTTTCATCATAATTCACACTAATATACGTCGTCCCCGCTGAGTAGCCAACTGGCACCCGGCCAACTCCCGGGAACCCGACAGAGAAGATAATCACAACAACCAATACACAAACTAACCATTTTTGTATCGACAATCTCATAAGGATTCCTCCCTTTTCTATAAAATTGTTGCTTCTTTCTTCTGTGACATAACTGCAATTAGGCACCCTTTGGATGCACCCTATGGTCTTCTAATTGCAGATTATCTCACGAAAGGAACTGGTGTATATCCTCAAACAATCGAACATATTGATTTCTTTGTAAAGGCTTATCGGCATTTATTGCATCATCTATCTTTTATGCTAATCTTGTCTTTTCTGCAAAACGAACTCCCTTGGCATCGCGTCTTTGCATGCGATTTCAATCACAGTATGTTCATCCCCATATGCTGCAATGCGAGAATGAGTCCCGTCTCCCTTTACCATCCACCTTCCTTTAAGGGTGATGTGCATGTTACGCGGAATGCTTGCCGCATTAATCCACGCTCGGGAATATACGCTAACTTCAATTCGATTTCCATCCTCATCATATTGATCGGGTTCAATGCCTTCATATAATCGCAAGTCAGGATCTACTGCGCTTACGATGAGTTCATCGTGTGATTCTCGAATCATGATCATCGCAGGTGTATCCGTTTCGACAACCCACCCCGTGTTTACGCTCGTATTGGCCTCGAACAAGGCATAGGCGGTCGTCTGATTCGCATGATCCTTCACGATATGTGCGTTGCGATCTTTCCGCATTACGCAATAGGGTGCCGCTTCCAGGCTTTGCATGCGCTGGCTAAACGCCTCGATGCCATCTCGATCCGTTTTTACAAGTATCGTATATTCATAGCTGCCTTGTTTCGGCGCGTAGCCATGCCCCAGCCAAGCTGTAGCAAAATCCCCCTGCGTATCCGCATCCGTCGCTTGATGCTTGGAATGTTGAGTATCCCTAGAAATGGACAGCATTTGTCCCCCTGGAATATAGTAGCCATTCTCCATATGATCTAGCAGCCATACAGGCTTCTCCAACTCACGCTCATACGCGTACGGAAACTCACGAATAGAGGTGGGATCATTCACCCAGATGGGACTCCCTTGATCAGCGAGGTGATTCTGAAACAACGTCGTTTCCGTTGGATAGACTGTATTGCTATTCTCAATATCTGAACCCAGACAGATGATGCGATTATCGAAAAAGAAGACCGATTTACGCGCACGGTGGCTGCCTTCATATTTCGGATGCTCGTGCAGCTTCATCGCGAACATACCGTTCCGTCCTTCTAGATTCAAACCACCCGCATACGTTTCATCCGAAAGCAGCATTTCTTCAAAGCCACTAAATGTATCCACGTTTCGCACATGGGAGCGCAGTTCTGGTATCGGTTTATGCACCGTCGTTGTCCCTGGCCAGCGGTTCCAATCCCAGCCATCATGATAATACCCACTGGCTTCATTCGAGATCGGATCGCCCTGACTCATGATTTGCACATGACCATGTGAAATATACCGCCCATAGAGGTTGGCGCTTACATACGTCTCGTTAGCCCACAAATACCGACTGTGACCCCTTGCCCCAACAAGCCACGCATCTCTGCGATGAATCGCCAATGCGGCAAAATTCATCGTCCAATGACCATTAGGATCCTCTTCGGGTTCAAGGCCCATCGCTAGAAAGCGTTCGACAACGTCTGACTTCACCTCGTGTTGGGTCAGTCGCAGATAGGCAGCAGCCACCTCTTCATCCACCGATTGCAAGCCATCAGGAGTACCAGATAGGGCCATATATTTAAATGGTTCTACTTCCAACGCTCCCTTCCCAGTTGGATGACGTGACGACAGGCTTAGCAGCCATTCGTATTTATTGCAGTACAATCGCATCGCTAGCAACGCCTTGCGTACAGACTTGTGAGCGAGCCCATCAATCCGATAGACCGTACCGCTAATTAAATAGACTACAGGCGTAACGCCAAGGAATCCGCCAATAGCGTAAGCGGGGTAATGATTAACATGATGGTACGCAGATCCATCTGATTTGTAAGCAGACCTCAGTCCATGTGCCGGTAACAGTGATTGACTGAGCCATGCTCTAAACGTGGACAGCTCACGCACTTTCAGAGGTGTATCCGGCATGATCAAAAGACTTGCCAGCATGCCTTGCAGCGTTGTATTGAAAATATCAATATTGCCTTCTATTTCTTCAAGGGGTGTATGTATACGTCCTGCGCCGCTGTACCAATACATCGTTTGCTGAGTTCGTTCTAGACGTCCAGCTTGTTCCAGCTCTTCGCGCATTAAGAATGCGGCCGGATAATACGAACGGAAGTTGTAGCCGAAATGATGGACCGTTCCTTGGCTGCTGCCATAGGTCCACCCTTGCTCATCCAGATGATCTAGTACATCGATAAACATCGCTAGGAGCTCATCTTTCCACCTTGGATCTTCCGCAGCACGATAGCTGATGGCCATATCCAGCATAAAATCCGTATAAGCCGATAGCTGTATACTATTGGCCAACACTTTCAATCGTTCTTTGTCCGCCTGCGGGAAATGGTCGAAGAAAGGAAGATCGATGGGACGTCCTGAGATCACACCACCTCTTCGCGAAATGCAGAAAGTAGAAAATTTCTCCTTCATCTGCGCCTTGTCATTCTTGGTGATCGTTTGCGATTGAACAATCAGTTCCTCCAATCGCTGATTCATCACCCCATGTGCCCATTGCTGTTCGGATGTAATAACCTCTGGTATAGGAAGTCTTCGATCCAGTTCCTCGAAAGCATACAAACTCAGCCAATGCGCATTCGCTTTCTGATCGGCCTCGAGATTAACGAACGGTACCTGTCGATCCCGTGTATGAAAACGCGGATCAATTCGCGTGTTCAGCATTAGCTGATTGATGTACAAAGTCCCCGTGCTAACTGTTTTCGGTGCGCAAATGGTCAGCGTGTCCATCTCTGGATGTGGAACCCCATGCATATCCCGCTCGTATGCGACCCAAGCTGTTCGCCATCCGCGAAAATTGAGGTGAAAATCAAACTCGCAATCGACCACCCCATCACGTCCAAATTGAAAGGTAAGCACATCAGCTAGGGGTTCACTGTTATAGATCCATACCACGAACGAATCGCGTTCCTGGCTGATCGAACCCTCTTGAAATGGACGATACCCAACAGGCTCGGTCAATCGTAAGTAGGAATCTGAACTATACGTCCATTGCAAACTATGCGTACCGTATTTGTAATGTTGATCACTAATAGATAAGTCAGAATGGTTATCCCATACCAATTGTGGCGGGATGTCATGATCAAAAGAAATTATCTTCATATCTACTCCCCTTGCTGTTCTTTGTAATGAGAACTATGTAATAAGAAAAGAAAGACCATCCCTTCGTCATTAGACTATGGGACAGCCTTCCCTATGGTTGTTAAGAGAAGCGACCGTCGTTATTTCGTAGCCTCATAGCGATCATAAACCGTTTGATAAATTTTCATCATTTTATCAAGGCCCATTTCATTCAGCTTCTTCACGTAGTCGTCCCATTCTTTATCAATACCGCCGGACATCATCCATTTCGCATACATTTTAGCAACGTAAGCATCTACATCCGTCAAATAGCGCGAGATTTGATCGTTTTCCTCCGCTGTGAAATAAGCTTTCGGGAACGCATCATTCACAAGAAATGGCGCATACACACTATCAATGTCAATTTTGGTCCGTTTACCAGATGATGGAGCAACGGCCATGTCAGCAATCGCCTTCGTAGTCGCCCATACAGAGTACGCCGTAGGAGGAACTTGTTTGAAATCATCCTCATTCGCTCCTTGCGGAAGGTTCACGACATCATATTTGCCATCTGTGCGTTCTTTCAAGCTTTGGCCGCCAAGGACACCTCTGCTCAGCTGTAGGGAATTTTTCGGGTCATACATATTATCAATCCAACGCACCGTTGCTTCTGGGTTCTTGTTTACATTTGTAATCGCGAAGGAACCTCTAAGCAGAATTCCTGCCGGATACTCCGCCCACACTTGCTTCTGACCATTCGGCCCTTTGAGTGGTGGCAGTGAGACGTAATCTTGATTGGCTGGATTCCAGTCGAAAGCAACACCGACAATTCCTTTTGCCGTTTTGGCATTGAATACCTTCGCATCCTGCGTGAAACTTTCCTGATCGATTAAGCCTTCGGAGATCAACTTGTTCACATATTGAATAGCTTCCTTGTAAGCTGGTTGCACAGCTGTGTATATCACTTTGTTATTCACAACGGATAAGTGATTGTTACCGGATTTATGAACATCACGATCGATTTGACCGAAAGCGCCGAATAATGAATTGATGTCGTTATTCCAATTTTGCAAGAAGGACATCGGGATCTGATCTTTCTTATTATTGCCGCCAATATCGTTCTCTTTGAACGCCTTCAATGTTTTATACAATTCGTCTGTCGTCGTCGGCATTGGAAGTTTTAACTCATCTAACCACTTTTTGTTGATAAACATCGTTGATTTCGTTCGTGAATAGGTTTCATCAATCGTCGGCAGCGAGTAAATATGACCGTCTGGCGCCGTCAATTGCTTTCTATAAACCGGATTATCCTGCAGAAGCTTCTTCAAATTCGGTGCATAGGTATCGATATAACCTTCCAATGGGATGAGAATCCCTTGCGAACCATATTTAACAACGTCGGTATCTTCGTTCAAAATACCATGTGCATAGAAAGCATCAGGCAGCTCACCACCGGCGAATAACAGGTTTTTCTTTTCCTGCCAGCTGCTTCCCGGGGTTAAATTCCAATTAATATGGATGTTCGTTTTTGCTTCAATATCCTGAAAAAACTTATAATCATTCAAATCTTTCCCTGACGGCGGTTTGAAAGCTGCAATGTTTAATGTCAGCTTCTCTTTTGCAATTGGAAAATCGGTTGCGTTCACATTACTTGGCACTTGCGTCTTCGTCTGTTTCTCATCAACGGATGCAGCTTGCTTGTCTCCACAGCCTGCAAGTCCAACAGCCAAACTTAATGTCAGTGCAATTGTTCCTATTGATCCTATTGATCCTTTACGATTCATATGCGAGCACCTGTCCCTTCGAATAGTTAATCTCTTATCCTTTTAACGAACCCACTAACGCACCTTTAACAAAGTATCTCTGAAGAAACGGGTACAAGATCATCATAGGTAAACTAGAGACAATAATAATGGCGTATTTCATTAGTTCTAGCTTTTTCTGTTGCTCTTGAGAGCCGTCCATTAGATTCTGTAAATCAGAGCCTTCATTCATAATTAGAATGTTCCGCAAAATGATTTGCAGAGGCTGCAAGGCATTGCTTTTCAGATAAATCAACGCCTGGAAATAGGAGTTCCAATGGCCTACGGCATAAAAGAGCACCATCACCGCCACAATAGGCATCGCCAGCGGTATCGCGATTTTCACAAAAAACTTAATATTCGAGCAGCCATCAATCATGGCCGATTCGAGCACTTCAGCAGGTACATTGGATTGGAAAAAGGTACGAACGATGATGACATTAAATACCGAAACGGCATTGGGGAGAATCATCGCCCATGTTGTATTTAACAAACCGAGGTCTTTCACCAGCAGGTAAGTTGGAATCAGCCCGCCTCCAAAAAACATCGTAAACACAAGTAAGAACATAAATACATTTCTTCCAACCAAATCTGATCGGGACAGTGCATAGCCGGCCATCACCGTCAACACAACATTAATTGTTGTTCCAGTGACCGTATACCATAGCGAATTTTTGAATCCAGTCCAAATGGTTGCATCAGAGAACAACCTTTTGTAGCCATCCCATGTCACTTGTTCAGGTAGAAACAACAGTTTCCCGGAATACACCACGTCCGGATTGGTTACGGAAGCCGTTACTACGAAATAAAGCGGATAGACAACAAGTAGGAGCAGAATGATGATCAACGCATAATTGATCACGTCGAACGTCAAATCCGCCTTATTTTTAGCCACCTTCATACATTCCCCTCCGTCCTTTTACCATAAGCTCGTTTGTTTTAACGATTTGGCTATTTTGTTTACGCTCAGTAATAAGATGAAGTTAATCACGGTATTAAACAAGCCAATCGCTGAAGAGTAGCTGTATTGCGCTTGCACAAGTCCCGCTTTATACACGTATGTCTGGATTGTTTCCGAGGAATCGATGTTCAATTGATTTTGCATCAAATAGACTTTCTCGAAACCCACACTCATCATGTGGCCCATGTTCATAATCAGCATAATGATGACCGTGGGCATGATGGCTGGGATATCAATGTGGACCACGCGCTGGAGCTTTGATGCTCCGTCAACAACCGCTGCCTCGTGATATTCCGGATTAACAGCCGTCAATGCTGCCAGATAGATGATCGTTCCCCAGCCAATATTTTGCCAAATCCCTGAGAAAACGAAAACGGTCTTGAACCAGTCCGCATTGCCCATAAAGAAGATCGGTTCGATATGGAACATACCGAGCAGACTGTTCACTGCACCTGTTTTGGGAGACAAAAGCAAATACACAATCCCAGCAACAACAACGGTGGAGATGAAATGCGGCGCATATGTAATCGTTTGCACCAAACGTTTAAATCGTTCGTTCGTCAATTGATTGATCATTAGCGCTAGGATGATCGGTGCAGGGAACGCCACGAGAAGTTCGTACACACTGATACCGAGCGTATTTCTAATGATCGTTCCCAGTTGATACGATTGAAAGAAACGTTCAAAGTTATCGAAGCCCACCCATGGACTGCCCATGATCCCTTTAATGGGATTAAAGTTTTTGAATGCGATCTGCACGCCATACATCGGAATATAATGAAAAATAATAAAGTAGGCCAACGTCGGCAGCAGAAGCAAATATAAATCGTAGTTACGTATAATTCTTTTTGCTAGCATTTTGTTTTCACCCCCACTGCATCTAGTTTCGTTTTAACGTTATTAAAGTATTGACTCACTTGTATCCGCCTTCATAACGTCATTTAATCATCCGCACGACTACTGGTAAATAAGTGAGATCGCTATTTCGACTATGCGAAATCTGTAATAGCCGCTGTTACCGCCGAATATGTTGAATCTGAACCTCACATATGCGATTTCAAGCAACAATCTCTTATTTATTTTGTTTCCGGTATTCCCCCGGAGTTAATCCCACTTGTTGTTTGAACTTGCGGATAAAGCTAGACACATCATAATAGCCAATCTGCTGCACAATGTCCTTCACGGAAGTATGATCATTGCGAAGCAGCCTCTTCGCTTGTTCAATCCGGACCTCATTCAGATAATCCATGACGGTTCTACCTGTCTGTTCTTTGTAATATCGGCTCAAATAGGATAACGAAATTGAAAAGTGCTCGGCAATCTTCTGTACAGAGAAATCGTAGTCACTATAGGATTGCAAAATGTAATGATGAATTTGCCCAATCATAATGGCAGGTGATTCGGGCTTAGGCTCTCCTAGGGAATGACATAACGTTGTGCACGCACTAGTAAGTACGTCAGCAATTTCATCCAACGTTGTAAAGTCGGTCAAAGTTAGAATGTCCGGTAAGCTATCACTTGCGCTTCCTAGATGTCTAGTTTCCATTAGGGCAATAAATTTACGAATGATGTCATAACAAAGCTCTTTGGCGATGAACAGCGTCATGCCGCTTTGTTTTATTTTCATAGCTATTTGCTGGACACCTGTCATGATCAGATTGGTATCCCCTTGTTGCAGTACCATGTCCAGTTCATCGAGAACACGTCTTGGATTTAGCAGATCCACATGATCATGTGCCATGAGGTCTTCGAAGAAGATCACATGCTGATTACCTTTAATCATCTTATAATCAATCGCCGTTGAAGCTTCCAAATAGGAACGTCCTACTTGAGAAAGCTCCTGATAACTGTTGCCGATCCCCATCGTGATCGGTACATGTAAAGCCGTACTAATCTTTCCATGCAGCTGATTTAACCACATCTTCCGATAGGTTGAAGAACCTTGCCAAGACAGAATAAAAATGACTCTTCTTGCCTCTAAGCTAATTTTCACATGTCCTGCGACATCTTCCCCGAACTGCCCTTCCACTTCCTTTATTAGCATTTCCTTATACAACGCTTCGGACATAGGAATTTCTAAGATCATCACAGTCATATCGGGAAAAGGGAAACTCACACCTACTTCCTCGCCCCGCTCGTTCACTTCCTCCAAGGTTTGAAATTCCCCATTCAGTATACTGCCGAGCAGATGGTCCCTTATCGCTGACCGATTCTCTTCCAACTTGCGGCCCAAGGACTGATTCGAATGAGCAATTTCATGGATAGCGCTGCCAATGGCTTCGAAAATATTTGATTTCTGAAGCGATTGACCACGAATGGTCTCGACGAGCGCAGCCAGCTTTTTTACCGGATTATAATTCAATACCATGACCAGATACACGAACCCGCAGCCTATGATCAAAATAATGAGCAAACAAATAATCCACTTTAAGATGGCTAGTTTGACGGGGGCGGCGACTGCATCGTGGGGCAGCATCGTGACATAAGTCAGACCGCTTTGTGCTGATTTTTGTACGGAAATCACATATTTATTATGCTGAAACTCCTGCAAATGACCTGCATTGTCACCCTTAACGATTTGCTTGTAAAAGTCTACTGAATGCAGTATTTTCTCTTGTCTATAAGCCGAAATAACGTTCCCATTTTGATCGAAAACAATTGCGTTACCGGTCTTCAACAGCAGATCCGGATTCAACCCTTTGAGTAGAGTATCCTCTTTCAGCTCAAATAAGACCGTTCCATACGGTTTTTGGTTGCGCATCGGAATTGGCACTAGATAGGAAATCAACCGTTGAACAGGCAAACCTTCCATCCGAACATCCTCTGCTGGCCGAAGCATCGTGGTGTTGACTTCGTTCAAATCATGATCAAATTGTTCCTCGTTCCATTCGGCAAAGTGGTAAAAGTTGTTCACATAGTCTTTCACCTTATAGGTGCTTAACGAGGAATATAATCTCTCTGAGCCACGAATATGCAAAACAACTTCACGAATACTATCATCTACAGCCATTCCTGCCAAAATCTTTTTCCCCTGATACTCACTAAACATATCCTTTGACAATGTATACGGTGACAACTCAGGTGATTCCGTGATCTGGATCGCCAGCTTATTCATCAGAATAAGTTTGTTATCCACCTCGTTCTGGAGGGAATTCAGAAGCGATTGATTGTTCCTCTTCATTTCGTCCCCGACAATTGTTGTTAATTGGTAATACCCCGTAATACCCAATAAAAGAAGGGGTACAAAGAGCAGCAAAATAAATGAAAACAAATAGCGATTAAAGACGGTCATCACCCTGCGTCGACTTCTCATAGCGTTCATCATCATCATTTTCGTTCATCCTTTGGGGTTGAGATAGGGTATCATCCGAAAATCATATTCATATTCAAATTAACTTTCATTTCATTATGCATAGTTTACCCCTCCTCCAACAGGTGAATGTTTTATACCCCCCATTTGGACGTCAAAAAGAACGCACAGCTTATTCACTGTGCGCCCTTATTAATTACCAGTTGCAAAACTTTACCTCGTATTCCGTTCATACCAGTAACCTGGTATGCCGCGTTCAAGGCGCATTAATGCCTCCAAATAGTAATAATCGCCCCAAATCATATAATCATCCAAGCCACTATTGCCTCTAACATGATAGGAACCGTGTTTGAGTAAGCCTTCTGCTTCTTCACCAATGGTTGCATACTTGCTTACCAGTGAATGCATCGTTTGATCCAGTCCCTGCTTGATCCAGCTGTGATCCACATCTTCTTCCGAGATCAATTCCAGCAGCTCTAGCATCCCGCAGGCTGTGATAGCCGATGCCGAGCTATCGCGACTTGTATTCGCTTCAATCGGTACGTTGAAGTCCCAATAGGCAACATGATCTTCTGGTAAATGATCGAGGAAGTACTTTAACAACCGCTTCGCCGTTTCCAAGAAGGCAGGATCTTTGGTGTAACGGTACGAAAGTGCAAACCCGTAAATGCCCCAAGCCTGACCACGTGTCCAAGTCGATCCATCGGTATACCCTTGATGGGTACCACCACCGAGCGGGTCTCCTGTCTCTTTTTGAAAATAAAACGTATGATAGGAAGAATCGTCGCCACGCACCAGATATCTTCTGGATAGTTCAGCTTGCTTGTAGGCGACTTCGGCATATTTCGATTGGCCAGTGACTTCGGAAGCCCAATAAAGCAAAGGCAAATTCAACAAGCAATCAATAATGATTCGGCCGCCATTCTTCTCATCGTTCTCTGGCCCCCATGCTTGTAAAAAGCCACCTTGCTCACGCCATCTGCCGAGCAAATGATCCGCCGCCTGCAAGGCAAGCTCACGTGCGCTTTCATTCTTCTCGACGATCCATCCGGCCAGTGCGGACAATCCGTACAGAAAGCCAATATCGTGATGCTCTAAGCATATTTTCGCTTCCAGCCGTTGTTTAAAATCAGCAATTTGTTGGTTCGCTTGTACTTGAAAAAAGTCATCTTGACTGTACTCATAGCTGAGCCAAGTAAGTCCTGTATGAAACCCTTCAATCCAATCCTCATTCGCGGACCATGCATAACGCTTCTCATTGGTGATGTGCGGAAAAGTACCTGGATGTTGTTCCAGGTTCCGTCTAATTTTGCCGATTGCATCTTCGATTGCTTCACGCCACATTGCTGTCATCCTCTCTACATGTCCCAATCATATTCATGCCAGTTCAAACTTGTCCTGGGTGCGATCTAACCAGCTTTGCAATTCTTCCTCTAATGCTACCCATAGCTCCGTCTGCGGCCGTTCCTTCAAGATGACAGGATGAAGCTGATACGGATCTTTCTCATGATCATAAAATAAACGTTGCACTTCTGCGCCAGGTACATAACCTTTATGCACGACATAGGTATACTGGCTTGTGCGGATTCCCCGCCAGCCAAATCTTCGATTGTCTAAACCTGCAGCTGCGAAGCGCTCTATCGCATCCTTCCTTCCAGGGAAGGCGCATATGAAAGCTGAAGAAATATCGGTCTTGCTCGTTCCGAGAACATCCCCAGACAAATCAATGCCTTCCACCGAAGGAGGCACTGGGACACCGAGCATGCCAAGCAGCGTAGGCATAATATCCACGCTGTTGAATAGCACATCCGTGCTCCCCTGCTCTATCGTACCTTGCCAGTTCATCACACAAGGGATCGCAATCGATTCCTCGTGCCAGGAATGCTTGGCCATTAGACCGTGTGAACCCATAAGCTCACCATGATCCGATGAGAGTACGATCAGTGTGTTCTCTGCGAGACCTAGCTCCTGAACCTCTCGCCAAATCCGGCCGAACTGTTCATCCATGCCCGATACCGCAGCGAAATAATCCCGCGTATACCGAAGCAGTGCCTCATCCCCGCTCTCAAAGGGCTCACCTGTATGCGCCGCCAGCTGCTGCGAGCTCACATTCGACCGCAAGCTCAGCTCCCGCCCGCTGTAGAGCTCCTTATAGCGTTCCGGCACAAGCTCGAAGGGGCTATGAGGTGGATTCCATGAGACAAATAACGCAAAGGGCTCCGTGTCCTGTTCTTTGCCTTTAGCTCGAATAAAATCCAGCGCCACATCGGTTTCATGCTCCAAGGACCATTGCTCAACCTGAATCATCTCTGGCGTGTCTTTCCAATAATGCGGCTTCAGATGATGATCGTACGCACCGTAAGAATACCAGAAATCAAAGCCGTGCCTTTTTGGCCCCGGCGGTGTAAAAGCATCCCACTCGCGCGCGCCAGATTCCGGCTCTGGACACCCATTCTGCTCAGGTAAATCCAGATGCCATTTGCCAATATACCCTGTTTGATACCCCGCAGCCTTCAGCACATCTCCAATACCTACCTCGCTTGGACTCAGCATCACATCTGCACCGATTTTGCAATTTGTATAGACGCCCGTCGATTGCGGATACTTGCCAGTCATGAGCGCCGCCCGGTGCGGCGAGCACAGTGGCGTACAAGAGAGCGCATGATTAAACACCAAGCTCTCTTGTGCGAACTGATCGATATTCGGAGTAATCACCGGATCCTCGCCCGCAAACCCAACAGCTTGCTTACGCCACTGATCCGCAAAAATATAAATGATATTTGGTTTCATTATCGACTACCCTTTAACCGCTCCTGCGGAAATCCCTTCAACGAAATGGTCTTGAGCCATGAAGTAAATCAGAATAGTAGGAATAATAGCGCACACTGCCGCTGCCATTAGCGGTCCATACTCCGTCGCATGCTCAGATTGAAAATGCTGCATACCGAGCTGGAGCGTAAATAATGAGTCTGAATTTAAGTAAATTAAAGGACCTAGGAAATCGTTCCAAGCATGCATGAATGTGAAAATCGTCAAGCTGGCAATCGCTGGCCGAATCAATGGTAGGATGACCCGCGCATAGATGCCGAACTCACTCAGCCCGTCAATTCTGGCCGCTTCCGAGAGTTCTTCTGGTATCGACATAAAAAACTGTCTAAACAAAAACACACCGAATGGACTAAAAGCCCCTAGAAGAATCAACGCCCAATGCGAATCCATGAGTCCGATTTTCTTCATTAGCATGAACTGTGGAATCATCATGACCTGATAAGGCACCATCATCGTCGCCACATATAGGAAAAACAATTTATCTCGTTCCGGGAATTTCACTTTGGCAAATGCGTACGCTGCCGTGGAACATGTAATAATTTGCAGCAGCGTGGTCAGTACAGCAATTTTAATTGTATTCAAGTAGTAGGTGAAAAAAGGAAGCTCCGTCCATACTTTGCTATAATTCGACCAATAGAAATGGCTCGGTATCCACTGAATCGGGAAACTAAATATTTCGGCTTCGGATTTCACAGATGCGGATAGCATCCAAAGGAAAGGAACAACCATGGACAAAGCAACAGCAGTAACGACGAGATATACTACCGTTTTTCTAACTACTGCGCCAAGCTGCGGGCGCCTCGACAGCCTCATGGTGATCTGACTTGATTCTAATTGCATACTCATGCTGGCTTCTCCCTTCTCTCAAGCAATCCGCTCGTTAGGAATAGTTCACCCAACGTTTTTGTCCTCTAAATTGAATCAGCGTAATAATTAAAATAATGGTGAATAGCACGTAAGCCATCGCAGACGCGTAGCCGTATTCAAAACGTTGGAAAGCCGTGTAATAAATATCATAAACCAGCATGTGTGTTGAGCGACCTGGCCCTCCTTTGGTTAACACGAACACCAGATCGAAGACTTTGAACGAATTGATAATGCCCATAATAACGGTAAAGAAAATGACAGGTGAAAGCATAGGGATTGTAATATTGCGAAATTGCTTCACTTTGCCTGCGCCATCAATTTCTGCCGCTTCATAGAGATCCCTAGGGATTCCTTGTAAGCCGGCTAAATAGAGAACCATGTAATAACCAATGGAATGCCAGATACTGACGATAATAACCGAAGCAAGCGCCCACTGTGTGGATGCAAGCCAAGTAGGTGGATGATCAATGCCGATGCTTCTGAGCACCCCATTAATGGGTCCCATGGTCGGGTTATACAGCAGCTGCCACACGACAGCTACGGCAATCGTCGCTGTAATGTGCGGCAGGAAAATCGCCGTCCGAAATATTTTAACGCCTCTCAAGCCTTTGTTGAGGGCGACTGCTGCCAATATCGCAAGAATCAGTGTCACCGGTACGGAGACCCCCGTCATGATTAAACTGTTGAGCAGGGAGATACGAAACGTTTCATCCTGCCATAAGTGTATATAATTCGATAAACCTGCCCATTTTATTTCGCCAAAGCCATTCCATTCTGTAAAGCTCATGAGGAAGGAAGCACCAACCGGTATGCAAATGAAAATCAAAAATCCAAGTATATTGGGAAGTAAAAATGTATACCCTGTCAACCGATTACGTCGTAATGCTTTGCTTGAATTCTTCATCTGCTTCACCCCTATGGAAGCAATCGAGCTTCACCTTCATTCGGCGAAGCCCGACTGTCTTAGTTCTATTCCTTATTTCTTGCCTGCTTTGTATTCCTTGGCATATTTATCTGCCCATTCGGAAGCAACACGCTGCCCAATCTTCTGAATCGCTTGATCGACGGTTTGTGCGCCAGTTAGCGCCATTTCACCTTCTTGTTTGTAGACGCTGTTTACCAAAATGTTTTTCACACCAGGCAGCAACGGATATTCGGGATATTCTTTTTGTTCTACGAAATAACGGATGTTTTTCGGCTTCAAGCTGCCGTCGCCCATATAGGTTTTACGAATATCATCATTGATATAGCCTGTGAGGAAGCCTTTAGCAGCAAATTGCTTTGCGCCTTTCACACCAGTCATGAATTGAACCACTTTGAACGCCTCTTCTTTGTGTTTGGAGTTCTTACTAACCATCAACGAAACTGGAGTCGCTAAGCTTGTGTTCGCAGCTACACCTTCTGGATGTGGAATTGGAACAACGTCCCAATCAAAGTTGATCTTCTTCTCCGTCTCTGCTTGTCTAAGCTGTGCCACATGCCAATCCCCGATCAGGTTCATCGCCACATTACCTTTTTGGAAAGCAGCATTATAATGAGCGGACGTTGTAATTTGTTCTGACCAGCTCATGATCGAGCCGTCTTTTTCCATGTCCAAACGGAATTGAAGTCCTTTCTTGAATGCGGAAAGGTCTTTATCGATGATCGAAGCCCCGGTTTGAACACCTTGCATATACCACGTCTGTGCCCATGGATGAATAAAAGCGCCATAAACCTTATTCGAACCCTCGCCTTTCGTCATCTTCTTCGCTAACTCACGGAAATCGTTCCATGTCATATCTGCTTTCGGATACGTAACGCCGGCTTGGTCGAACAATGTTTTGTTGTAGAACAAGATCCAATTGGATTTCCGATACGGAAGTCCGTACACTTTATCATTCACTTTTAGTGCATCGTACAACGGTCCATATCCAGAAACATCGACATTCGCTTTTTTGACATAATCATCTAAAGGCTCTAGAATGCCAGTATCCAAGAATACATCCATCGTACCGCCGAACAAATCAATATTTTCACCCGAGGATAGCTGCATGCGAAGCTTCTCGTAGTACTGTGCTTGAGGAATCGTTTCAAATTGGACTTGGATATTCGGATTCTCTTTGCTAAACTCGGCATAAGCCGTTTTAAACGTCTCCAAATCATCCGGCAGCACGGTAGCTTTCAAATTAACTTGTGCCGCTTTGGCATCCGGGGAAGTTGTGTTTTTATCCCCTGCCGATGTACCAGCGGAGCCGCATCCTGCTAGCAACCCTATCAATACTGTACCGGTCACACCCAGCTTTATCATTTTTTTCATTGGACACCCACCCTTTTTTTGGTATGATTTGTTTGCATTTTCTTAATTTGAATTATACGTAGATGCCAAGGAGTCTGACAGATGAATGTTTTATTCCCCCTTTTGACCAATGAGAAGGATGTGATCTGATGCTGTTCGTTACCTTAGTCCTGCTTATTTTCACCATATTGTTCACGTACAAAAAGCTAAACCATGCATCTACCCGCTTCATGTATGGCATTATCATCGGCTGGGTGCTTTCCTTCGTATCCTTTACGTTGTACCTGAGTAAATTTAATTACTACTACAATGTCATTCAAGGTTTCTTTGATTTCAGTCCTGGTACTTGGAATTATTTAGTCTTAACTAAATTCAATCCAAATTGGCTCATTCGCATGCTGAATTTCGGCGTCGGACTATTCTACTGCTCCCTGCTTGGCTTCGCCGTTGCGTTCACCCGCAGTCTCAGCTTGACGAGCCAACGGTTCGTTTATGGCGGTATCTCCCTCTTTTTTATCATCGAGACGGCGTACTATGATCCCGCATTTCATATTTCCTTGAGCCACGTAATCGATAGTCTGCTGATCTTGAACACGATCGATACGGCCTTAGTGAGCCTTCGCTATCTCATACTTTTTGTTGCTTTTGGCTTACTAATCAACTACTATTTGAATTATCCAAAAATTAGATTTATCAAATATTTAACGCTATATCATGTTCTGCTTTTCATTCCACTCGTCGTTATCCATCTGTTTATTTTCTCATGGGCCCCGAAAGTATTGGTCAAAGAAACGTATTTGAAGGGATATTTCAACTATCTGCAGCCTCCTCTTGGCTATCAGTCAATCTTACTCCCTGTGTTTCCATTTGCCATTTATTTGACCCTGATCTTGATGATTTACTTGGTGTACAAATTTAATGCCATTGAGAATTACCGCAAAAACCGAGATATTCAAATTAATAAAAGCATCGACACGGCTACTCTCGGAACGCGTACTTTTACACATGCGCTCAAGAATCATTTGATTGGTATCCAATCCGAAGCGGCCTACTTAAAAGAACGTCATCAAGCGGACAGTGAGTCCCAGTATAGTCTCAACCTCATTTTACAATCGTCGCAATCTGCGCTATCCAGTATTAACGATGCCGCAGATAAATTAAAAAATATGAACCTGAATCTCCAGCCGATGTCCATCGACCTCCCTGTACAGGAAGCGATTGCGCGATTAAGTGAGCAAACCAGCAGCTGCCAAGTTATTTATTCGCCTAGCACGCAACCCACGAACAGCTATATTGATTTCAGCCATATAACCGAAGCGATCTATAACCTGCTCCTCAATGCCAGCGAATCCCTGCAATTCCGCGATGACGGCCGTATTGTGATCGAACGGAGCCAGCAGAACGGCTGGGCGCTCCTTCGGATTGCCGATAACGGTCCTGGCGTGCCTGAGGAGCATTTGGAAGCCATTTTCGATCCTTTTTTCACGACGAAAGCTTCAATTAATAACTGGGGGATCGGCTTGTCTTACTGTCATAAAATCATCCTAGGCCACGATGGTAAAATTGTCGTAGAAAGCAAAAAAGACGTTGGAACGACCTTTACCGTGTTCTTGCCCATGATCTAAAGGAATGGACAGCTAATGAAAGGGGAGCCTGCACAATGACACAACAACCAATTCGCATTCTCATCGCCGATGATATGGAAGCCCACCTTAGAAGACTGGAAAGAACATTCGCCAAATATGATGATTTTACCTGTGTAGCTCGTGTTTCAACGGGACATGAAGCCGTTATTCAAGCAGCGCTGCATCAACCGGATGTGATTCTCATGGATATCGAGATGGAATCTCAGTTTGCAGGTATTCAGGCTGCTAAATTAATTAACGAAAAGTACCCTCAGATGCGAATCATTGTACTCACCGTTCACAAGGATGAGAATTTCATCTTTGCAGCTTTTCAGACAGGCATCACGGACTATTTGTTAAAAACCGCCACTGACGTTGAGGTCATGGAAGCCGTGCGTGCCGCTTATATGAATGTTTCTCCGATCCGTCCCATGATCGCCGAGAAAATTCGTGAGGAATTTGCTCGCGTGAAGCGAGCGGAGAGCTCCCTGCTGAACATTATTCAGATCATATCGGAGCTTACCCCCAGCGAATTACAGGTGCTACGACTGCTATGCGAAGGCAAAAAGCGGAAGCAAATTGCTGAGGAGCGCTGCGTGGAATATGAAACGATAAAAAAACAAATCAACTCCATTCTCAAAAAATTCCAAATGCCTGATTCGGCATTGGTCATCCAAACGATTAACGATTTGCGTATTTTCGAAGTGATGAAGAAGCTCTAGTCTCGGTTCGAGTCACAGAAAAAACGAAAACTTCCGAAGCTTTGCGTTTTTGCATATCGATTCTAAGGCCTCTCCGCGCAAAAATTTATGATCGCCAAAAAGGAGAACGATCACAATACCTTCCATTGCGATCTTTCTCCTTTTATGTATATCCAATATACGTTTTTATTAACTTTCACAAGTAATTTCCCTTAACCGCTGGTAGCTGTTTATACATGTCTTTTGCCTGCACAAGATCGATAATTGCTTTTGCCAATTTAGTCATTACTTTACCATCTTCGCTATTATCACATTCTGTCCAATGAAAATGACGATTTCCACTATTAATATTAACAGTTAAATCATAACTTACGTAAGGCTTCCGATTGCATTGGTTGGATAATTGTTTCTCTCCTAAGTAATTTGCAAGAACCATTTCTTTATATATTTTTTGACGGTCTTCCATATTAATTTGAAAATCACTAATCACGGTTACTTCCCCATTTTGGAGGTCTTTAACCAACTTTTTATTGATTGTATTGATTTCATTCTTTTGGTTAACTCCATACCTTAAATCAAAGTCAAAAATATCATTCTTCTTTACATCAAATGTTAATTGGAGAACTTCAATTTCTTTTCTTTCTCCATCACAACCTGAAAGCGTATACTTAAGAAATGTATCAGTTTCCTTTCTTTCTAACTTCTCACAAGTATATGTCCTTACTACTGGTGCACCGAATTTATCTTTTGTTGTGTCATATCGCATTTCAATCTTATTATCATTATATTTTAAATCGTTGAAAATAGGATCTCCCTCAACGGTATAATGAACCACTCGTTGTGAACTCACATTTTTATTAATAAATGCATCCAACTTTTCGCGATTCGTTACGATTATTCCGTGGCTATTAATAACATCTTCCTTTTCATTGATTTTGTAGCTGATTTCCATTCCTCCACTTGTTTGTTGTTTAGAACAACCTACTATCATCGAGAGCGCCATTACGACAATTATAATATTGCCTAATCTCATCTATCAGAAATCCTCCTTGATCGTTTCTATATTTGTTAATGAACAACATAAATTGTTTACTTGGCAACAATATTTTTAAGATCTGAGTCAGTAATTCCTAATTGCTTGCCTTCTTCTGTAATGCTATGGCTAAACTGTATGACGTCATTATGAGCAAAATATATGTACTCAACATACGGTTCATTTTCGAAGACAACAACCGTGTAAAAGGACGGTAATTTAATACCCCAGATTCCTTTAACTGATTTAATGTCATTCTTGTTATAATGTTGTACATTCAAAAGGTAGTTAGTCACTTTATTCGAATAAATTAATTTGTTAACACGGACGTAAGAGTAGGGTGTGATGAAAATTAATATCACTACTATGATTAGTATCCATTTCAATATTTTCAATGCAACAGCCCCTCCCCCCTATTTTATCCTAACATCCAGTTAAAAGGTAAAAACAACCAGTAATCATCAATTATTGTAATGCTCACACCAGTCCGCTTAATGAACAATGCTGCCCGTTAGCGGAATGAAGGGCTGCCACGCGGCAGCCCTTCGAATGTTTATCTATCATTTGGCCTTCTTTACATGGGATATCCAACTGCATTTGTTCAGCAACGAACCGATTAATTCTCCTCACGAACTCGCCGTAACTTCCGAAGTAGTTGATAAAATGGACGTTTGCCTTTAAATATGCCTACTAATTCGGCACCAGCTAATGTTAGCAGGGCTATCATTAATAACAACATAACAAGCGTGATAGCAGATGTGGATGCTTTTGTAAGTATAATGGCACACATACCAAGGAATGATGAAATGCCATATAACGTGTACACCGTGCTACGACGACTAACCCCAATGTCTGTCAGTCTGTGATGAACATGTCCACGATCTGCCTCATATAGTGGACGACCTTGAATACCACGACGCGTCATTGCAAGGAGCGTATCCAACAGCGGAACACCTAATATTAATAAGGGAATAATAAAAGATACGAATACAGCTTGTTTAAAACCAAGTATTGAAATGACAGCCAGTACAAATCCAAGAAATGCAGAGCCTGATTCACCCATAAAAATTGAAGCAGGTTCAGAGTTGAATATATAAAAACCTGCTAAGCTTCCAAGTAAGGTTGCACTTAATACCAGTACTATGATATTTCCAGTTAACCCTGCAATTATACAAAGTGTAATACATGAAATTCCCGCAATTCCAGTGGCCAGACCGTCTAAACCATCTATCCAATTCAGAGCATTAATTAAACCCACTATCCATAAGACTGTTAATAATATTGAAAACCATCCTGGGAAATAAATATCTTGAGCAAATGGAATATGTACTTGGTCAACTGTGAAACCCGATAAGGCTACTGTCACCGCAGATAGTATTTGACCAAGCAATTTCCACTTAGCAGACAAAGTGTAAACATCATCAAGGACACCTACTATTTCAATAATAAACGCTGCAACAAATAACCCCCAGAAAGCGGGAAGTGACGGAATTATTGTGGGATACATGATAGAAACTGATGACATAAAGGAAATGAATATAGCTAGTCCCCCTAGTCGAGGCATAATTGTACTATGCATTGTACGATGATTAGGAACAGCTACAGCACCTATCGCAATGGAAACCCGTCTTATTAAAGGTATGATTAGTACTAATATGATTCCTGAAATAATAAATCCAATTAGTGGTGAAACAAACATTAAATACCACTCCTAAAATAAAATAATGTAGAATCGCCATATCGACTATTTGTTGGTCAACGATATCATCTGTATGCCAGATCCGCCAGATGTATCAACAAGAATCCCCTCGTCGGACGTAAGCACGCGCGAAATAGGATCCGCTACTTTCAACTGCAGGTGGCCTAAACTGTCCAGCAGTACGACACCGTAATCTTCGTTTTCATCAAGCCGGCAGATCAGTTGATTGTTCATCACTTGCACTTCAGAGACCGGCGTTATCCATACGAGCGGGTCTTCTCTGTTCAAATCGACCTGGTACAGATTGAACTGGTTCTCTTCTTTCTTGGTTGCGTAAAATACGTTGCCATCGATGCTGTCAAACCATGACGTCGCATGCTCAGAGAGTTTCGTTTCGCCCGTCCCATCCAGCGCGGACGAATATAATGCGTGATTCTCATCTTTTACATAGTACAGCTTGTTAGCAATTATTCGAAACGAACTGACGCTTGTGTCGACGATCATCGTGCTTTTATTCGTTTTCAGATTAATTTTGTAGATTTTATTTAAGTCAGTTTGTCCATGTGATGCTAATACGTACACATCATCTCCGATTACGGATGTCGAGGAAGCATTTGCAACGTCTTCAACATTTCCGGTATATGTGACATGACTGCCGTATAACACGCCTGAATCTCCTACACGCTTTCTGTACGTTTCATCTTGACCTGGAGGCACTAAATACAAGTTGCCTCTTTCGTATGCCGCAGCGCCATGAAGGACGATCAACGTGCCGTAAGGAGAGTCTCGGAAGTCCAAATATCCTGAGAGCATCAACTCAGCTTTCCCGTCATCACTGATTTTCACGAACTTGTCGCTACCCGTAACACCTCCCCCGATGTGGTAAGTAAACCACAACAAGTTGTCACGGATTTGAAAGGATAGTACCCTTGGCATCCTATCTGTGGTGCCGAAGTCATAAGCATATATCTCCTCCTTGAAGGAGGGCTGCTGCACGGGAGCACGATATACATGGTTCGTAGTCCCCGTCGTTTCGACGAAATAATAATATCCCTTGAAAAGGGCAACATCGTTCTTAGCTGCATATGCAGGAAGGTCGACTGTTTGCATTTGAGGGTTATGGGAAGTGATGCTAAGCCCGCTGGTATTATCCCATTTGTAATCCCATCCGAAATCGTCATGCGCGAATCGCCATGTCATAGGGAAATACGTTACGTCTCGGAAGCTTAACAGTGGATACTTTTCATTTGTGTTGTCAATTTTTTTCCCGTCAATCGTAACTGTCGATGCGGGGACCTCGGCTACGTAGGTAGCCGCATTACGATGATCTGAATTATATGGCACATATGAGGACGTTACCTCATTTTGCTTCAAGTTTAAACCTTCATCTGGTGACCAATTCACTTCCAAACCAAGCAGTCTAGTATCATGCCAAGTCATCGGAAAGTAAGTGATATCGCGATAAACTAAGAGCGGGTATTCACGGAACTGATTTTCAACCTTATTACCATTCAAGTTTACCTCGAAGTCTGGCAGCGTAACCCTCACGCTAACATCTGCAGCTAGAGTGCTCCCCACAGGCAACAATAAACTCATGCATAATGAAAAAACACCTGAATATCCCCATATTTTTCTTATCATGACTTTATCTCCTCTCACACATAACTAGACGCAATAAAATTGTAAAAAGTTTCTATTTATTTGAAAAATGATTGTACCCAAAGATAGGACTGTAAAAATCAAATAAAAAGCCCGCGTTATACGCGGACTTTGTTCTTGTCATCTTACATTTTTATATAGATTAAATTTTAGATATCACTACCGAAGCAATCATTCCAGCAACAGGAATCCATAAGAGATATGATTTTAAAAGTTTTACTAACCGGCTGTGTTGTGCATTTACCATTTTTGTATGGTCGTGATTCATTTGTAAGTCGGTTGCTGCACCTGTCGCATTCCATGTGTTAAAATAGTTACTGCCAGAGGAAAATAGAAGGACGGTAACTACCAAAAAAGCTAACGAACCCATAAATAAATAATCTGAAATTTGTTGTAGCATATCTTATCACTCTCCTCTTCGATGTTCTATATATAATTATACAACAACAACGAATTGAATTCTATTATTTTACTTTTTCGGAATGTTTTCTCAACTGCTTCAGTGCAGCTCCTTCGCATTATGTAGCTTAATGACCAAGTTTACAATTATTTTACTTCGAACATTCAATTACATAAAAAAATGTACCTTCTCCATATCCATCTTTCACTCCATGAACAACTACTTTATGAAATCCATTAGACTTGATTGTATTTTCAAATTCTTCTAGAATGTAAAGACGAAGTGGAAAATCCATTATTTCCGTTTTTTCAATTTGCCCATTTATAACTGATTGATATTTGAACTTGGTAGTCAGCATACTTTCTACCTCGTTATATTGAACTTTTTTGTATGTAATGATCAATTCATCCTCGAACTGCTTCCTTTCCGTTTCTACCCATTCAGGAAGCTCCTCGATTCCACTGTTTTTTAACATAATCGTTAAAAGCATTTTCCCGTTACTCTTTAGAGCAGATTTCAAATTATGAAGACTCTTGTCAACCAATGCATCAGGCAAAAGAGAAAATGAACCAAAGGGGATTATGATGAGATCATACATATGATTCCCTTTGTACTCTTCAATTTTTTCATGCCAAACATTTGGCTTAAGATTTAGTTTCTCCCCTTTTGCTTTACATACTTTAAGCATTTCTTCACTAATATCAAACCCTTCAATACTGATTCCCTTTTGCAGAAAAGGGATAAGCATTCTCCCGTTCCCGCACATGGGCTCCAATACTTTCATATTCTCGTCTTTAACAAAAGAAAGGTAAAAATCCAGTTCTTTTCCTTCAGAAATTGATTTACTGCTTTCATACAATTTAGTACAAAGTTCTCCGTAGTAATCAGACATATCATTACTCTCCCTATATTCATCTAGTTAGTAAGTTATTCAACTTACTTAGTCAGATCTTACTGTATCAAATGTTCTGAAATCCCTCTGAAATATATAAATAGGAACATTAATATTATTATTTCGTTTATTGTCACTAGAACAACAATAATCAGTTGTTGTTGCGTATTAAAATATTTTCTCCATATTATTGTTTGATTAGCTACATCAATAGCATCTTTATATGCTGAATATCTAGGAACAATAAAAAATACGATTATTACTATTAATAAAGGTATGAATGCAAATGGCAACAAAATAATGGTAAGTAAGCCTAACGCAAATAGAAAGCCTGATATCATTGCTACTAATCTAAATAGTATAGGAAAAAGAACAGTGAGAAGCATTTGAAGGCCTGTAATCCTAAGCCATTTCAAAATTTGACCATTATATAATTGACCAGTTCCCGGTAATATTACAGAAAATATTGCAGGGTAATTCACATTTTTCCTTATATTCTCCAGTGTGTTATACCTCCAAACCGACGTCTTTGATAATGAGTTACGGTTTTGTACATGGATGAGAGCAAAATGCCCGAAACGCTAATAAATATGGAAACGCCGGTCACCTGCTTAAGGTCACTGGCGTTTTTTTAGTTTAACAAGAAATTTTCGCCTTTAAGATATTTGATAAAATAATCTTGAATAACGGATGGAAAACTTTTTGCCAACGCTTGTTGTTCGTTTGGATTTAAAGCGTGGAAAGCGAAATTCCTTATTATTGACCATATAAAAAAAGCTTCTAATAACTCTATATAATTCTCTTGTAGATGATTTACTTTGCTATATGATGCAATAAATGTTTTCCTATTTTCAATTGAAAGATGTAAAAAAGTTTCAGCCATATCAAATAAATAAAAGCCATAACCACAGTTCGAAAAATCGATAGGTCTAGGAATACCTTCATAAAACACATAATTACTTTCATGAAGGTCAGAATGAATAATTCCCCAATTGCTTTGTAAGCGTTTAATATTTTGTATCACATTTGCTATTTTTTGTGCTGATTCTTCCACATAACCAAACGCTTCGCTTGAGATAAACGCTAAATGTACCAACTGTTTTAATTGATTAAGTGATACATATAAATGATCAGAATTGTATGTTGGACTATTAAAGTCTTCAGGTGCAGTCCACTGCATAGAATGTCTATGTAAAACCGCCATTAATAGAGCTAAATTTGCAGTTTCATTACGTGTTGGCTCTCTATTGAGCACTATGCCATTAACCCACTGATGAATAGTCACAATGTGTTTTTTATCGCTATGGTCAGTTGATACATCTGTTACCAAGTCACCTTCAAGATTTCTTACAGGAGTAGGTACCATGAGATCTGTATCTGCATCCAAAGCCTCAAGCCAAATGAGTTCTGATTGGATATTTTCCTTTGATTTCATAGAATGAGTCGAGATATGAATTTTGATAAGAAACTTCAAATTATCGTCGTTTGTATCCACTCGGAATGTAACATTATCACTTTTCCCGAGGTAAACAAGTTTATCACATATGATCGGGTATTGAAGTAACGCTTCGTTCGCCACTTTAACATAATCTTCTTCAGAAAGCATAAAATCCACTCCAGTTGATGCAATTTGTCCTCATTAGGGTAGTTCCATTCTTTGTTCAAGTAGCCAAGCATATAGCTCTTGGTTGCTCAAGGTTGATCGCAAAATATCATGTCCCAAATCAGGGTAAATAGTAAGATTTACACTTCCTCTTTCTTGATGCTGTTCTACAGCGCTTACCATGTTTGTCATTTGTTCTAATGGGACAATCCCATCTCTAGCTCCATGAAAAGCCCAGATTGCCGTATTTTTAAGCTGCTCTGCTTTTGAAACTTGTCCACCTGAACTCAATGGCACAATTGCAGCATATTTTCTCGGATTATGGATAGCTAAATCCCAAACACCATATCCTCCCATACTATACCCTATTAAATAAATACGACTTGGATCTACGCGGTAATTAGATATAAGCTCATCTACCAAAGCAGTGACTGCATCACTCTCCATATTCCAATAAGACTCACTTGGGCATTGAGGAAGCGCAACGATAAACGGTAGTGATAATTCACCTTCATTTACTATTTCAAGCAACCCATAATTTGATAATTGGGATACATCCTCCCCCCTCATATCCATACCATGTAAAAAAATAATAAGTCCCCACTCTTGAGTTGAATCTTCATATCCTTCAGGATGAGAAATAAGATAATCTATTTGTACTTTTTTGGTTATTTCGGCGTTCAGGCTTCTTGGTTGTATTGTCATTTCTATATTCCTCTCATAATCAAAATCGGATGCAAGTTATGAATTAACTATAAATAGCAACATGACTATTTCTTTTCTTTTACGAAAGTTCCAGAGTCAAGAAATAATACTTTTGTCTGTGAATTTATTTGCTTTTTACTACGGGCAATAGCAATACCAGGATAATATTCTTCAGTAGACGAACGTCTAAATTCTCCATATTGGGTATATATGCTGAGTGTTGATTTATTTACCGTATCAAGGTTAGTTGGATATTTTATTAACATAGCAATTGTAGAAAATACAATGCCAATAAAAATAAGCACAATCATTATTCTTTTGGCTTCGCCTTTATTCATTGGATCAGTCTCCATATTTGTCAGTTCTTACAGGAATGCCATGTTCTTTAGGATGATTAAAATAATCTTCATACGTTAACGAACTGACGACTTCAAATTTTTTAGTATCTGGATTATATTCAAAAACGACAAGTTGTTCCCAACCGCTCCCGTTTCCTGTATCAATAACACCAACTCTATTAGGTGCAATTTGTACTACTTTCCCACCTTGGCTATTCACATTTACGTTTGGTAATGGTGATTGAATATATTCCTTCGTATTTAATTTAAATGCTATTACAATCAAACAAACTAAAATTCCAATTAAAATAGCTTTAGTGAAATTATCATTTGTAATTGTTGGCTCCACCTTTCATCCATTCAATTTTCGTAACAATCCAACCTATATCTTCAATTAAATAAACATGATAGCTTTGAATGCCTCGGTATTTTTCATTTTTAAAGTCACAATCACATTCAAGTAAATAAACACGGTCTCTAAACTTCTTTTCACTTAAAGTGATATGAATAACCTTAAAATCATTGGTATTGGATCTTAAATATTGTTCAATTGAAGTTTCAGGGCTAGAATCAATATTTCTTGTATCAAGGAACAATTTTATTATATTTGCAACATAGACCATAGAAATAAATATGAAAAAACTAAGAATTACTAATTTAATCTTTGTCTTTGTAATTATCAAAAAATCCACCTCTGGTTACAGAACCTATTTCAAATTATAACATATTTTGGAACTAATCTGCCCATTAGCGGGGAAAAGGGCTGCCATACGGCAGCCCTACAAATGTTTAACAATCGTGTTCTTGGTTATTTAGGCTATAAACCCAGATGTGACCATTAAGGGTATGTTCTTCATCTCATAGATTTTTTGGAGAGCATGGACATGCTTCTTCTTCTCGGCATCAGCCTCTGTGTGGAGATACCCTTGCACAAGCCTGTACCCGAATACGAGAAGGATTATCTCGTAGACACAATGATCGGCGATTCGTGATACATCCGCGTACTCCGAAAAACCTTTGTAATACGCAGGGATGCATCGCTGGTAGTGCTCGACCATGCGATCAATATCCGGTTCATCCGCGATCAGGCTTGCGAGATCCTCGCCTAAGTAACCCCATCCGCAGGTATCCCAATCGATAAGTACGAAATTCCCGTCAGCATAGATAAGATTGGTTACCCAGAAGTCTCGGTGACATAGCACGCGGGGCAATTTTTCAATGCGGGCGAATATCTCGTCTGCTTGCTCATCGATGTCGATGAGCATTTGCCGTACGTGTAGAGGCAATTCGCAGTCCTCCGATCGTATATAATCGTAGACGACCGGCCATGAACGGTAACGCAAATACGTATTCTTCATGAGATCCGCATGGCTCAGGTTGGTCAGTCTCTGCAGCACGGCGGGTTGCCCCGCATACAACATGCCTTGAAAGCGCCCTAACTCCAGCGCAGCCTTTTCATACATGTCATTGGTCAATGCTAAACCGGTTACGCCATCGATATATTCCAGCCACAGATGGTATTCATTAACTTCGGTATTGAACTCGGCGTGATAACATATTGGCCAGCGGAGAGCTTGCGAGAAAGTCGCTCCCAAGTCAGACGAATAGAGATCATATTCCCGACGCCATGAATCCGGATCGCCATAACGCTCCCATTTTTTCTGAATTTTCAATACTATACGATAAGGTAATTTTTCACCATCCACTGTTTCGGCGATCCCCGTTACCAGGTACACATCTCCCACAGTTCCGCCCTGTAGTCGCGTAGTCTGGCAGTCGGTGGAGATGATATTCGTCTTGAACTGTTGGTTTAAAGCAACAATCAGCTTTTCAAGTTCTATATTCATGTATTCCTCCATTTTCTTCTTTGCCGATGAGGTAGCGCGTATTATCCTGGATATACTCGTTATCGAATTGCGGGGCAAGATACCCATCAATTGAGAAAACACCAGCCATATACCAGCTGCTTACATAATTATAACAAAAGCCATCCTATATTATGGGATGACTTTTGTTATAACTATTTTGTCCGTTAACCGCTCAGCAGCCCCTTGTTCTATTATTTCACTCCAAAGGTTCCAAGATTCTTCTGCCAAATGAAGTAGTTCCTGAGCAACGAACAACAGATGACTTGTTTTTTCATTTTGATTTATACTATCGATTTCTTCTAAGTTACTAAGCAGCTTATCAATAACCATGATAAATCTAAGTGACGTAGTCGCAGTAAAACCGAACCGAGCAAGTTTGGAATTTCCGTCCCAACCTACATCTCGAAGTCCTTGCATATAGTTTAGAAATAACTCTTCCTTATACTCAGATACCTTGTTTACTGGAATTTTCTTCTTTAATAAAGCATATCCAAACATTCTACCGAGCTCTTCGCCTACACCTGAAATGCTTGCAAACTGCCAATCAATGGCTATCAAAGAATCCTTGCCATTCAATTGCTCAACCCAAATGTTATCCCAGTGCACATCTTGATGAGCAAATACACGGGGCAATAATTCCAATGCCTCCAGCAAGCTATTAACTCGGTTTCTATTGTTTTGATAAAGCTCCCAAATAGCGCCCTTATTATTAAAATCATTCAACCTCGAATTCCAAATCACTTTTTGCTCCTCGATGGGCTTGGCATAAGCAGTACAAACCTCTACCCAAGAACGCATCCATGTATGACATAAAAAAGACACGGTCGGGAGAGGAGTTCCTGTTAGGTAAACGCCATTATAATTTCCGAGTAAGCGGGATATTTTACACATGTGTGTGAAGGACCAGTCAATTTGGATAGATTCAATAGCTATATCCTCGAGCCAAATCCAGACGGTTTCATCAGGATACTCTTCTACTGCATGGCATAAGGGAGCTCTCATACCCAATGGCAACTGATTCAGTATCCCTGATTGATAAACCAAAGCTTCACGTTTCCAGTAATTGTAGTGATCAACTTGATTTCGCTTGGAATCGGGTTTTAATATTTTAAGAATCAGGGAATAATCTTGCTTTTTATTGTTGTCTAGAACTATACAAGTTACCCTAAAGACTGAACTTTCTTCCTTGTTTTCTCCAAGTGCGCTGTAATTCCATGTGAATAGTTCTAAGCATTTAGAAGAAAAAATTCGCTGTAATAGTGACAGTAAGTAAGCAGGGTCAATTTTAATCCCTTTTTCCGTTTTTGCAGTTACCATCATGATTAGACCTCGGTTTCTTCAAAATTCAGGCAATCGATACATGCGGTAGCCTGTTGTCATGGAGCTATAATTCACCATTAGAGTTCCATCATCTTTGAGTTTTCCTACGGTATACCTCATCTAAAAAATGCTTCAAACCTTTCGTTCTCTTCTGGATAAATGTATGCCAAAAGACTCTTCCTTTTTCAGCCAATTCTTCGTTTGAATAGCTTCCTTCTTCGAACTTCCCCCAACAACCATCGTCAGTAAGTTTGTCCCAACCCAAGTAATCTGCGTAAAGACGGTTTTCTGAAGGTATGTCTGAGCCCATTGATTTTGTTTTAACCAATTCAGGACAAAGCCACATAGCTGTACATACGGACAATAACCCACCATGCATTTCGTTCAAGCCTTGTAAGCCTGCCGCTTCTAATGCTTCTTCCCAGGCGTTTTGATTATTATGATAGGCGGAAATTAAGATGATCTCAGGGTATTTGTAATTCATATGCTTGACAAATGCTCCCTCCCAATAGGAGCCGCCATGTCCCGTGCACACCAAAAACTTCCTAAAACCTTGTCTTACTAGGTTGCAAATAATCTCCTCCAACATGGCTGTTAAAATATTAGGACTTACCGTAACTGTCCCCTTAAAATTTGCGTGTTCTTCAGAAGTATTAAACGGGATTGTAGGTAACACGTAAGCATTCAATTCTTTCCCATAAGCATCAGCGTATAGCTCTGCCATAAGCGTATCTAAATGCATTGGCAAATATGGCCCAAACTGTTCGGTTGCCCCTACCGATAGAACAGCCGTATCAATTCCACTATTTGAAACTTCCATTGTTGTGTTCTTAAAACTAAGTATACTAACACTCCCTAAAAAGACTGGATTCATAATATTCATGTAATTATACCACTTTTACCCTGTCGAGAATGGCTATAACTAACTATTCCTACTTATGAATAATGAACTAGGATGTCCTTACTTCAGGTAAACACAAAAAGGAGCTGCTACTAAGCAACTCCTAAATTGAACAGTTGTCTATTCCTATTGAATGCTTATACCCTCCCTCGTATACCGATTAGTCGGTACCGGCACCCCAAGATTTCCACGTAACGTTTCCGCTTCGTATTCAGTCCGGTAAAGCCCGCGCTCTTGCAGAATGGGAACGACGAGATCAACGAAATCATCTAACCCTTTGGGAAGCGCCGCTGCTATGATAAAGCCATCTGCGGCATTTTCTTCGAACCAAGCCTGCACGCGATCAGCTACGTATTCAGGCGTTCCGGTAAACTCATTGCGCGGCGTAGTTACCTGCAAAGCCACTTGTCGCAGCGTCAGATTGTTTTCTTTGGCCGTTTGCTTAATTCTATCCGTTCCACTGCGGAAGCTATTGCTGCCGAAATCGCCTAGATCAGGGAATGGCTCATCCAGCGGATATTGAGAAAAATCGTGATGTTCAAAAAATCTCCCCAAGTAATCCAGTGCCTTATCAATCGTAACTAGGTTCGCAACCTCTTGATATTTGCGCTCGGCCTCTTCTTCCGTACGTCCAATAATTGGAGCAATGCCGGGTAAAATAACGACTTCATCCGGATTACGGCCAGCTGCTTCAACTCTTTTTTTAATATCTGCGTAATAGGCTTTCGCCTCATCAATTGATTCATGGCCAGCGAAAATGGCATCCGCTACCTTTGCTGCGAACGCTCGCCCATCCTCGGAAGCACCCGCTTGGAAAATGACGGGTTGCCCTTGTTTGGAACGAGCAATATTAAGAGGCCCCTGCACGGAGAAGTACTCGCCTTTATGATTCAGGGTATGAAGCTTGCTCGGATCAAAGAATACACCGCTCTCCTTATTACGAACAAAGGCATCATCTTCCCATGAGTCCCACAACCCGCGTGTCACTTCCAAATATTCATTTGCAATGCGGTAACGTTCAGGATGGGATGGATGTTCGGTTTTGCTGTAGTTTTTGGCGGATCCTTCGAGCGGAGATGTCACCACATTCCAGCCAGCACGACCACCACTGATTAGATCGAGAGAAGCAAATTGTCTCGATACCGTAAAAGGTTCGCTGTAAGAAGTGGACAGCGTCCCAACAAGGCCAATATGCGAAGTGACAGACGCGAGTGCCGAAAGAATCGTAATCGGTTCAAAACGATTGAGAAAATGGGGAATCGATTTTTCAGTTATATAGAGACCGTCCGCGATGAAGACCAAATCGAATTTTCCTGCTTCCGCTTTCTGAGCCTGCTGTTTGTAGAACCCTATATTCACACTGGCATCCGTAATCGCATCTGGGTGTCTCCAACCCGATACGTGACCTCCGACACCATGGATGATAGCACCTAGTTTTATTTGTTTGTGTGTAGTCATACTGATCTCCGTCCTTTTACAAGATTGCTGCCGTCTGTATGTGCAGACGATAGCTTTTCACGAGAATATCACCTTTTTGAATATCTTTATCAAAAGCACGTTCAAAGCCTAACCGCTCATAGAGTTTCACAGCGGATTCCATCATATCTGAAGTATGCAAGTGCAACGTTTCTGCGCCTAACGCAGCTGCGCGTTTCACATTTTCCTTAATCAATGCCGTTGCGATCCCCTTCCCTCTTGCGTTTGGCGATACCGCAAGCAAACGCAGAATCGGTGATTCGATGGCAAGTTCAGGCGCGCCATAGGCAGCTTCTGAAGAAAGAAACAGCTGTGAGCTGCCGACAACTTCATCATCAATCACAGCGATAATGCGCGCAATTGGCTTCTCGTTATCTACGGAAGCAAGAATGTTATCCTTGTATTGCTCCCAGCCCTCCGGAGGCAAAACAGTCTGATATTGTCCATAAGCATCTTCCAACACTTTGCGAATAGCATTGCGATCCCCATCCGTCGCTTCCCGAATCTGAGCCTCTTTGTCCTCCGGCATCCTTAACCCCTCCTATACCCTTGCTTCCAACGCACTCTTTATTCGATCAATTTGTCCTATATGGCCTTGAACATGAGCAATAAACGATTGAACCACATCCGTTAAACGCAAGGTTTGACCTTTGAAATTAACACCCGTTTTAGCCCAATCTTCCTCTGAAAGCCGTAGAAATAACGCATGATTATAAACGAGCAAGGATTGAAAAAGAGTTAAAATATCGGATGCTGTTCCCTCATTAGCCTTCGCCCCAGCAACCCATGCGTCTTGCTCGAAAGCTGGCAACTGCGCCGTTGCCCCTGCAAGAATCGCACGGATTCGGAAAGAGACGACAATATTGTGATCAGCCAAATGAGATAGAACTTCGGTAACACTCCATTTATCCAAAGCTGGCTTCCAAACCAACTGACCTTCAGTTAAATCTCCGATAGCGTTCTGTAATTGTTGGTGTGTAAGCAAATATAGAGATAAATCTGGAATCGTTGAACTCATGTCGAAACCTCCTGTGATAACTCGAGTGATAGCTCCTCCAAAGATGTTTGAGCTAAAAGGGCAAAATATGCAGCACTGCTAAGCAAAGCACGTTCATCAAGATCAAAAGCTGGATGATGCCATTCTTGTGGTCCAGCAGTACCTATGAAAACGAAGACGCCAGGCACTTGCTTCTGATAAAAAGCAAAATCTTCGCCTGCCGGTGAAGGTGCAGGTGTGATGACCGTTAAACCGGCCTTTTCTGCGGCTTTCGAAGCCAACAAGGCTAGGGCTTGATCATTCACTACAGCCGGCGGACCTTTAATCCAGCGGACAACTGCTTTCGTCCCATAGGCTGCGGCCACACCGTGAACGACTTCCTCCATCCGTTTGATGACAAGCTGTCGTACACTTTCATCAAACGTCCGGAGTGTGCCATCGAGAATCGCTTTATCCGGAATGACATTCCAAGCTGTCCCGCTGTGAATGCGTGTCACACTGATGACTGCACTTTGCAGCGAGCTAATGTTACGGCTGACGATGGATTGCAGTGCTGTCACGATGTGTGCGCCAGCGACAATCGGATCAATCCCCGCTTCTGGCACTGCTGCATGTGTGCCTAGACCTTTCACTTCAATGACAAAGCCGTCGGCTGCTGCCATTAAAGGTCCAGATTTGATGCCTACCGTTCCGACGGGCAAATCCGGTTTGTTGTGCAGGCCATAAATCGCCTGCACGCCTTGCAAGGCTCCGCTGCCAATGACCAGTTCGGCGCCTTGCGCCTTTTCCTCGGCAGGTTGAAAAATAAAACGGACCGTTCCCTGTAGCTTTGCCACCTGCCGCTTGAGTAGAAGCGCGGCTCCTAGCACAGTCGCCGTGTGAAAATCATGGCCACAAGCGTGCATTTTGCCTGGCACTTGGGAAGCAAAGGGCAACCCCGTTTCTTCCTGAATGGGAAGCGCATCGATATCAGCACGAATCGCAATGACCGGTCCAGCTAGCTTTCCACCAACTTCGGCGATAAGTCCTGTTTTGAGCGGATACTGTTCCGCAATGCGAATCCCCGCCTCGGTGAGCCATGTACGAATCGCAGCGGTCGTCTGCACTTCCTCATGAGATAACTCAGGATGCTGATGCAGCTGCCGCCGGAAACTGATTAGTTGCTGTTCAAATTCAGTTTGTGATTGCTCTATCGTTAACTCACTCATCTAGATAACCCTCCTCAGCCCTCTACCAACAATTCCGAGAAGGCTTCGCTCAGCAATTCAAAAGAACGCAGCCGTTTACTGAAATCTTTCACGGAGGTTGTTACGATAAATTCATCGATCTTGTACTTCTGTTGAAGCTCGAGCAACTTATTGCGTACACTTTCTTTCGTGCCCCTTGTAATCTCCGCAGGCTTCTCTTCAACTGTGAACTTCGCTTGCGTTTGGCGGCCATATTCCTCCGCTTGTTCCAAGGTGCCCACCGTTAAAGTTTTGCCATTTTCCAAATGGATTTTAACGTTCTTATATTCACCGGCCAACTCATTAGCTTCTTCTTGCGTTTCGGCGACGATTAAAGAGAGCGCAAGCAGCAGCTGAGGTTCAGTGCCATTTTCACGATTAAAATGTTGGTGATACGTCTCGAACGCTGCTTCGGCTATAGCTTGATCGCCATTAATAAACTGTGCGAATACATAGGGCAACCCTGCCTCTGCTGCTGATTGTGCACTTGCCGTACTTGCGCCTAGAATAAAGATATCCACAGGAACAGTTGGAATCGGTGAAACACGCAAGCCCTTCAGTGGATGATCGTCCCGCAGTTGATTTTTCACAAATTGCTGCAGATCGTCCAGCTTCTCGGCCAAGGCAGGCGCTTCAATAATGCCCTGCTGCAGCGCTTTCGTAGAACGAGGAAGGCCGCCAGGCGCTCGGCCGATACCAAGATCAACCCGGCCCGGTGCAAGAGATGCCAGCACGTTGAAATTTTCCGCAACCTTGTAAGGGCTGTAATGTTGGAGCATGATGCCGCCGGAGCCAATGCGAATACGCTCTGTTTTGGCTAGCAGATGTGAAATGAGTACCTCAGGCGAGGAGCCCGCTACCCCTTCGGAATCATGATGCTCCGATACCCAGAATCGGTGATAATCTAACTTTTCTGCCTTCTGCACAAGCGCAATGGTATGCTGAAAGGCATCGTAAGCTGTTTCTCCCGGAAACACGACACTTTGATCCAAAATACTTAGTTTAATTCCCATACAGTCCACTCTCTTTCGCTTCAGTCTTTATGCTATATGGTGTAGCTCCATTCCGGTGTAATGCGTTTTAGAAATTGCCTCGTGCGCTCTTCCTTCGCATTGCTGAAAATATCCTGCGGCTTGCCTTCCTCAACAATTATGCCTTCATCCATAAAAACCACATGATTGGCAACCTCACGGGCGAAACCCATCTCATGGGTTACAATAATCATCGTGATGCCTTCTTTGGCAATCTTCTGAATAACTTCAAGCACCTCGCCAACAAGCTCGGGATCCAGGGCTGACGTAGGCTCATCGAATAAAATAACCTCTGGATTCAAAGCCAACGCACGCGCGATGCCCACTCGCTGCTGCTGTCCGCCAGAAAGCTGGCTTGGATAAGCATCAAGCTTACTGCCTAGACCAACTTTTCCCAGCACTTTCACACTGGTTTCTCTAGCCTTTTCCTTAGAATTCTGCTGGACAATGACAAGACCTTCCATGACATTTTCGAGCACCGTTTTATGTTTAAAAAGGTTATAGTGCTGAAACACCATGGCTGTTTTCTTCCGAAGTGTGTGAATTTGCTCCTTGGTTGGCCGCTTACAGTCGACTTTATAATCACCGATCGTTACTTCGCCTTGGCTCGGCTTCTCCAAATAATTCAAGCAGCGCAGCAGTGTTGTTTTCCCCGAACCGCTAGGACCTAATATGCAGACGACATCGCCTTTCTGCACACTGAGATCGATGCCTTTAAGCACATCGTTTTTCCCAAACGACTTGGTGATATTCATCAGTTGAATCATGATACGCCACCTCGGTTATACAGATTGATTCTTTTCTCAAGTAAGCCAGTTAGTCTTTCGATTAGGAAAGTGATTCCCCAGAACAGAAGGGCTGCAGCAATGTAAGCCTCGAAAAACTTCCAGTTGGTCGTAGCCACAATTTGCGCCTTGGCGTTTATTTCGACGACCGATACCGTAAAAGCCAGTGTGGAACCATGCAACATCCCAATCAAGGTGTTGGATAAATTCGGCAGGCTGACGGCGAAGGCTTGCGGCAAAATAATACGACGCAAGGCTTGACTTGTGGTCATCCCAATCGAATACGCAGCTTCTATCTGTCCCCGATTGACAGCCAAGATGCCTGATCTGACGACCTCGGAGAGATAAGCTCCAGCCGTAATAGAGAAGGAAAGAAAAGCAAAGCCGATCATTGGAATAGAGACGGAACGAAAACTCCACCCCATCGCTGATGCAATGCCGTCAATAATCAGTGGCAATCCGAAATAAATGAGCAGCAAATGCATCAGCATCGGCGTTCCGCGAACAAACGTCACATAAGCAGCAGCCAAATAACGCAGAAAAGGAACTCGGTATAGTCGGATTAATGCAGTGGCAGCACCGATAATTAGACCGAACAACACAGAAACAACGGTAATCACCAACGTAGTCGGCAAGGCAGACAACAACTGAACAAAGGCTGTCCAGATAAATCCAGGATCAATGGTCACGCCTTAACGCCTCCTTTATCCGGCTGCGAGGCCCATACACCTTTAAACCATTTACGTGACGACGGTTGACGCGTTTCTGTCACCACAGGCTGTTCGTGTTGGAGTAATCTATTCTCGATGTATAAGAACAACTTCTCTAGTCCAAAGCAGATGACGAAGTAAATGAGCGAAAGCGAGATATACGTTTCCATAAAATGCTGCGTCGCCGTTCCTAATGTCTGAGCTTTCCCCATCAGCTCCATTGCGCCAAGGGAAAATGCCAAGGAAGTATCCTTCAAATTCGCAATGAGCAGATTGGTAAAGTTGGGAAGGGCAATCGCCAGCGCTTGCGGCAAAATTATGCGAGTAAACGCTTGATAGCCTGTCATGCCAACCGAATAGGCGGCTTCTACTTGACCTTTGTCGACTGCTTTGACTGCGGCTCTGATTACTTCTGAAATGTATGCCCCTGCATGCAAAGCAAAGGTCAGAATAACAAAAGCTAATACCGGCGCTTTCGACACATCAATCTGTATGGCTTTCAACACTTCCGGCAGCCCATAGTAAATCAGAAAGAGCTGAATGAGGATTGGCGTTCCCCGAAAGAACGAGACATAAATCTGCGATAAGCGTTGAAGAATGGGTACTTGATACAACCTTGGCAGCGCAATTAGAAATCCAACCACAACGCCAAGTGCCATCGAACAAGCGACAATGAATAAGGAGATGTGGATATAAGTCAGTAATTTGGGTAAAAAATCAAACACATAGGTGATATCGAATTGGGTTGCCATAACGGCGATCTCACCTTTCTTATTTACATGAAATGCCTAATTGGGCATCTTAATCATCTTTTTTCGTATAGTCGCCACCCAGCCACTGTGTGCTTAGCTTTGACAATGTGCCGTCAGCCCTCACTGCTTTTAGTGCTTCATCAATTTTACCCGCCAGCGCCTGTGCATCCTTATCGTTCTTGCGGAACAAGAACCGAACTTCGGCTTCTTCAATGATTGGACCTACCGCTTTTAATTTACTTTGCGGGTCAACCAGTGGAAGTAAGAAGTCAGCACCAAGGGAAGCATCTGCACGCCCGGTAGTCAATTGACTGACAAGATCGTTGGCAGCTCCGCTTTGGTACACAATTTTGATCGCATTATCATGTGTCTTGTTGTAATTCTCGAGCAAAGTGGCTTCTGCACTAGTAGCTGTCGTCAACGCTTTCTTGCCTTTCAAATCATCGATGGACTTAATTGTCGTATTATCTTTTGCAACAAGGACCTTCGTTTTCCAGTAAGCATAAGGCTCATTATTAAAGTAATACTTCTCTTCCCTATCCTTGTTTTTCTCAATTTCATGAGCAACGAAATCAATTTTATTCGTCTCCAAACTGAGCAACAAGTTGGCAAAATCCATCGTTTTGAATTCAAATTCATAATCTGGTAAACGTTTGTCCAGCTCTCTTACCAGTTCGATGTCATACCCCGTCAACTTGCCTTCCTTATCTAGAAAGGCTACATTCGGAAATTGAGTGCCTGTGCCTACGATAATTTTTTTGACTTTTACAGGAGCCGTCGTTGCTGCCGGACTTGCCGCAGGAGCATTTGTACCCTCAGATGCGGCTTTGGGGGATGCATTCGTGGTTGTGGTTTTGGATCCGCAACCTGACACGACCAAAGCCAATGTAAGTGTGGTTACTGTAAGTGTCGTTATTTTTTTCATGATGAACCCCTCCATTTTTTATTTTAATCATGATCAGTTTCTGTTCACAAAGGGTAATGGCAGGCCGTCCAGTGCCCTTCCCGAATTGGCAACAACTCAGGCTGATCTACTTTACATTTTGCAGTTGCTGCTGGACAGCGTGTGTGGAATCTACAACCAGACGGTGGATTCGCAGGAGAAGGGATCTCCCCTTCGATCTCGATCCACGCTCTCTTTTGCGTGGGATCCGTCGATGGGATAGAAGAAAGCAAACCCTTCGTGTAGGGATGGGAAGGATGGAGAAACAGCTCTTCGCTGGGGGCGATTTCAACCAGTTTTCCCAAGTACATAACACCAATCCGATCGGACAGATGGCGAACAATGTTTAAGCCATGAGCAATAAATAAGTAGGTTAATCCCAGCTTTTTCTGCAAATCCTGCATTAAATTAACAATTTGAGCCTGCACGGATACATCCAACGCAGATACGGCCTCATCCGCAAGGATAAACTTGGGATTGAGCGCGATGGCTCTAGCGATTCCAATACGCTGTCGTTGACCTCCCGAGAATTCATGTGGAAACCGATCATACATCGATCGATTCAGACCAACTAATTCCAACAGGTCTTCTACTTTGGCCCGCTTCTCCGTCTTGCTTATGGATTCATGGATATCAAATGGCTCGCCAATAATATCGCCAACTTTCCAACGCGGGTTCACAGAACCGTACGGATCTTGGAAAATGACCTGCATGTCTCGCCGTACGTCTTGCAGGCTACTGCTCGAAAGCTTAGATAATTCTTGTCCTTCGAAAAGAACCTCTCCCTCTGTAGCACGCTCTAATTGAAGCAGTACTCGGCCTAAGGTTGACTTTCCACTGCCCGATTCACCGACTAAGCCAAACGTCTCCCCCTTCTTAATCGAGAAGGAAACATCATCAACTGCACGTATATAAGACCTCGAACGACCGAATGTTCCTTTTCCTATCGGGTAAAATTTTCTTAACCCTTTTACCTCGAACAGCGTGTCGTTAGTTGCAAACTTTTCCCCTGGGACATCGGAAGATTGATGATCTATCTCTGTATCTACAGCCCCTGCAAATTGCTGCCAGTCTGCACGGTCAACTAACTCTTCAGAGTACCAGCATGCCGTAAGACGTTCATTCACGAACCGCAAAGGAGGACTATCTTTCACACAGCGATCCGTTGCAAAAGGGCATCTTGGATGAAATCGGCAACCTGTTGGCAGATCCGAAAGATGAGGAATCGTTCCTTCAATAGAGAACAATCGGGATGACCGATTGCTATCCATTGTCGTAATCGATCGAAGTAACCCTCTCGTATACGGATGATGGGGCTTAGCGAACAATTGCTCTACACTTGCTTGTTCAACGATTTGTCCGGCATACATCACGATGATTTTGTCTGCCATCTCAGCCGCAATTCCCAAATCGTGTGTGATGAGCAGGATGGACATATTAAACTCTTCTTTAAGCTCCTGCAGCAGATGAAGAATCTGCGCCTGAATCGTGACATCAAGCGCAGTTGTTGGTTCATCTGCAATAAGTAACTGTGGACTGCATGTGAGCGCCATAGCAATCATCGCACGCTGCAGCATCCCGCCAGAAAGCTCACCAGGATACTGGTTCATTCGGATTTCTGGCTCTGGGATGCCTACACGCTTTAATAAATACACAGCTCGTTCCCAGGCTTGTTCCCGATTCCCTTGTTTATGCTGGGTAATGACTTCGGTAATTTGACTACCTATCGTAAAGACCGGATCGAAAGCAGCCATGGGCTCTTGGAAGACCATAGCCATCTTTTTCCCTCGTAATGCCCGAAGATCTTTCTGTGACAACGTCGTTAAATCTTCGCCATCCAGCACGATTTGACCACCGGAAATACGCCCATTTTCATAATCGATTAAACGCATGACAGATTTCGAAGTCACCGATTTACCACTGCCGGACTCTCCGACGAGACAGATGGTTTCGCCTACGCCTATTTTCAAAGAAACGTCTTGAATGGCCGTGAACGACCCTTTATTCGTTGTGAATTGTACACTTAAGTTGTCAATTTCAAGCAGTTGCTTCAACTTGCTCCGCCTCCTAGCTATGCCCTTCTCTGCTTTGGATCTAGGGAATCACGTAGTTTATCTCCGATTAAATTAACGGATATGACGAACAACGTAATCGCGAGGCCTGGAAATGTACATATCCACCAAGCCACTGTTAGATAACCTCGCCCTTGCGAAAGGAGGGATCCCCAATCTGGAATCTCTTTGAGCACGCCTAAACCAAGGAAACTTAACCCTGCGCTGACCAGAATGGATGCACCTAAACCGATCGTGGACATAACCAAGAGAGGCGACCAAGCATTCGTTAAGACATGACGGAAGAATATACGCACGGAAGAAGCGCCTATCGACCGAGAGGCCGTAATGAAGGGGCGATTTTTTATGCTCAAAATCTGTCCTCGCATAACCCTTGCGTATTGTGGAATGGAAGCAGCAGCAACAGCAAAGATCAGATTAAACAAATGAGGACCTAGAGCAGCAGCGATAGCTAATGCCAGTAGAATGCCGGGAATCGTCATTAGCACATCGATAATCCGCATGAAGATCGTATCAATAACACCGCCGATGTACCCCGACAGTGCACCGATACTGCCTCCAATGATGCCTCCTGCAAGTACTGAGGAGAAACCAATAATGAGGGAATCACGACTGCCATAGACGACAAGACTGAAGACATCTCTGCCAAAATAGTCCGTTCCAAACAAATGTGCCTTGCTTGGCGCATGCATAATTTGATCAGCGAGCATCGCTGTAGGTGTATATGGAGCAATCCATTGTGGAAAAAGCGCACATCCAATAATAAACAAGGCCATGATCGCTGCGAGATACACCAGAATTTCTGAAGCATTAAATGTTCTAGGTATCTTCGTGGATCGAAGCTGCCACTTATGTCTCCGCCAAATCGTTCTTGTAGAAAGAACCTCTTTCATAGTCCCCTTTCTCCTCTCCGCTATGCTTTTCTATCCTAATTTTATTGTGTTCGACGAACCCGTGGATCAATGAAGACATAGGAAATATCAACTAACAAATTTACCGTGACATAAATAATTGCTGAGAAAAATACCACGCCTTGCACAACCGGCAAGTCTTTGGACATAATGGCGTCTGCGAGAATTCGACCAATTCCTTGTCTGGAGAAGACGGTTTCGATGACAACGGTACCTGCCATTAAATCTCCGATATGAATGCCAATAATCGTGACCGCCGGAATTAATGCATTGCGAAGCGCATGTCGATACATCACTAATCGTTCGGATAGTCCTTTTGCACGCAGTGTCACAATAAAGTGTTCATTGATGACTTCGAGCATTGCGTTACGTACCATTCGAACGATAAAGCCAGCTCCCACGAATCCGAGTGTGAGTGAAGGTAGGACAAGTGTGATGAGTCCTTTTGACCCCATGGCTGGAAACCAGCCTAAAGATACGGAAAAGATGAGAATTAACAGAATCCCAGACCAGAATGTCGGCATCGATATGCCGAACAACCCGACGATACGAGCTAACACATCAATCCATCGATTGCGGTGTATGGCCGAGAGAACGCCCAGCCCTACACCAATAATCGTGGAAATAAGTGTACTAGCCAATGTGAGTGCCAAAGTTGCTGGAAGATGTTTAAGAATTTTGGGCAACACAGGTTCACTGTTTAGTAATGATTTACCAAAATCCCCATGGATCATTGCCATGAAATAGTGGCCAAATTGGACATAGAAGGGTTCATTCAAGCCGAGCTGATGTCTTAAATTTGCAATCGCCTCTGGCGACATGGAGGAAGGATCAACCATAGAAAGTACGGGATCTCCTGGCAGTACATACAGAATACAGAATACAAGGATTAAGGAACCAAGAATGACCAGCAATGAAACTAGTAGTCGTTCCGTTAATATCCTGCTCATATCAATTAGCTCCCTGCAGCATTATTTTTGAATAAACGTATCATTGAAGAGTGGATAGCCTAGTGAGTCGAATTTCAGACCTTTTACAGTCTTAGATGCGGCTACCGTATATGGGAACACATAAACAGGAATGATGACCGCGTTATCGATAATCGATTTTTGTACTTGTTTATACAGCTCTGCACGCTTCTTATCATCAGGTTCGATAGCTCCTTGCTCCAGCCATTTGTCAACCTGCGGATCGGCAAGACCAGGAAGAGAAGGTCGAGCTTTCGGATCGCTTGTGTGATAGAAGGCGTAGAGTGCATTAGGATCAGAGTTTACTTGGCTGTTTCCATAAATATCATAGTCACCTTTGGTGTAAACAACATTGGCTGTATCCTTCGTAATTTCTACTTCAACGACGATACCCACTTGTTTTAACTGTTGCTGAATAATGACAGCAATATCATTTCGTTTCTCACGGTTAGGTGATCCATCTACATAATGCAGCGTAAGCTTCTTGCCATCTTTTACACGAATGCCGTCTGTACCTTTGAGCCAACCGAGTTCATCCAATAATTTGTTCGCTTTAGCCTGATCAGGTTTAACCCCATTTTCTAGGGAGGCATCATAACCGAATACACCAGGAGATAAAGGTGACCACGCACGTGGATACGTACCCAAATAAAGTGTTTTGACAATAGCGTCCACATCAATTGCTGCTTGAAGCGCTTGTCTGGCTTTGACCTCACCCCAAGGCGCTTTGCGTTGATTAATAAATAACGTATAAGGCAATCCATTCGTATTGACTTGGTGAACTTGAACGCTAGAGTCAGACTTCAACGAAACAATATTCTGAGGTGGAATCGTCTCGCCAGCAAGAACTTGCTTACTTTGAACGCTTCCGATCCGAGTTGCTTCTTCGGGAACAATACTAAAGGTGATTTGATCTAAATAGGACTTCCCTTTGTTCTCCACAATCTCAGGTGCCCAGTTATAATCGGGGCTGCGTTTAACTTGGATGGAAGTATTCTCTTCCCATTTCACGAAGGAAAATGGCCCAGATCCGACTGGATTTTTACCAAATTGATCCCCATATTTCTTGGCCGCTGTTGGTGAAACAATCCCAAGTAACGCTTGACTCAGGTTACCTAAGAACGCTCTGGAAGCTGTCTCCAGATTAATCTTGATCGTGAACTCGTCAATCACTTCCGCAGATTTATAGGGTTTAAGTAACGCTACTGAATTGGCCGCTTTCGTTGCCGGATCAAGAATCCGATCATAATTAAATTTCACAGCTTCTGCATTAAATGGCGTTCCATCTTGGAACTTCACGTCTTTACGTAATTTAAACGTGTAGCTAAGCCCATCAGGTGAAACTGTCCATTCCGTTGCCAGCCACGGTTTGATCGAACCATCTGGTAATTGAACAACCAGACTATCATAAATGGTACGAAGCACCCTCACGGCTACGGCAAGCCCGCTGCGATGCGGATCTAGGGAGTCAGGAGACGTTGCCAACGCATAGGTAAGTTCTCCGCCCACTACCGCCGTTTGTTTAGCCTCTTGCTTAGGATTCGCTGATTGCGAAGCATCCGAACTTCCATTGTCTTTTGAACCACACCCTGTTAACACAAGGGCTATAGCTAACGATAACGCACTAAACTTGATCCAACCTTTTGATCTATTCATATGTAACGCTCCCCCTTGATCGGTTAATCCAATTAGTTACTTACAGTTTCTTTCACATAGCGATTTGTTGGAAAAGGTAGACCCAAATTCCCTCTGAGCGTATCCGACTCATATTCCGTTCGATAAATGCCACGTTCTTGTAGAAGAGGAATGACCAGATCTACAAAATCGCTTAAACCATTCGGAACGCCTGATCCCACGATAAATCCGTCTGCCGCCCCGCTCTCATACCATTCTTGTATACGATCTGCAACTTGTGCTGGGGTACCGATAAATAAAGGTCTTGGTGTAGCGGATTGAATAGCAACTTGACGAAGGGTCAGCCCTTGCTCCTGCGCATTTTATTTAATGCGATCCGTCGTGCTTTGGAAGCTATTTTTACCCAACTCACCCAAGTCTGGGAAAGGGGCATCCAAGTCATATTGGGTAAAGTCATGATGCTCGAAGAAACGACCTAGATACGCTAGTGCTTCCTCAATCGTTACCAAGTTGGCTACTTCTTGATATTTTCGCTCTGCCTCTTCTTCTGTAACACCAATAATCGGACCAATGCCAGGCATAACAACAATCTCATCGGGATTTCTACCGAAGCCCACGGCTCTGCCTTTTACATCTTCATAAAAGGATTTCGCATCCTCCACAGTCGGTTGACCTGTAAAGATTGCATCTGCCTCTTTGGCAGCTAGGTTTTTCCCATCCTCCGAAGAGCCCGCTTGGAAAATGACAGGTCTGCCTTGCTTCGATCTACCGATATTAAGCGGTCCCTGTACGGAGAAAAACTCGCCTTTATGATCTAAACGGTGGAGTTTATCGGGATCGAAGAATTGACCTGATTGTTTATCCCTTGTAAAAGCATCATCTTCCCATGAATCCCATAACCCTTTGGATACCTGTAAATATTCCGAAGCAATCCGATAGCGTTTAGGATGATCCGGATGTTCCTCTAGTTTTTTATTGTAGTTCAGCGCCGAGCCCTCCAACGGGGAAGTGACCACATTCCAACCTGCTCTGCCATCACTGATATGATCGAGTGAGGAGAATTGTCTGGACACCGTGAAGGGTTCACTGTAAGAAGTAGATAACGTACCTACCAAACCAATCTTGGAAGTTACAGAAGCCAGTGCGGAAAGGATCGTAATCGGCTCAAACCGATTCAAGAAATGGGGAATCGACTTTTCATTGATAAACAATCCGTCTGCAATAAACAGTAAGTCAAATTTACCAGCTTCCGCTTTCTGTGCTTGTTCTTTGTAATACTTGAAATTTACACTGGCATCCACAATCGCATCGGGATGTTTCCAAGATGACATATTGCCGCCCACTCCATGAATGATAGCCCCAAGTTTAAGTTGTTTTTGTTTTGGCATTGTAATTCCTCCTCGAAAATAATAAACAATAATTCCTATTGGTTTTATCGGTATTATGCTTAGTACTTACTGTATCACCGGCTTATAAGGCGGTCAATCGAGGATAAAGATGTTCTATTGATGAATAGAATTGTTCTATCTAGCGATCTTTTTCCAATTCATATCCAGCAAGGCATCCAGTAACAAGTCTGCAAAATCGTGACTAGATTCTTTCAACGTGACGAGAATTGTACGCAAGGAGAGCCCTCCCAATGCCTGAATATCAATTGGAACAAGGTGTCCCTCTTTCACTTCTTGGCGTACGCATAGTTCCGGTAGAAAGGAAGCACCCAACCCTTTAGCTACAAGCTTCTTGGCTGTTTCTAAATTATCGATGAGGTATTCGATTTGCGGCGGATGATCCAGTGTTGCAAATAGCCGATGAATCTTCACCCAATCAAGTGATCCGCATTCAAAGAAGACCAGCGACTCGTGACCTACATCTTTAATAGACAAAGGTTTCTTGGTCACAAAAGGATGACTGGGATAGACGAACAAACGGATTGGATCCTCGTAGTATCCCAAAATATCTACTTGCGGATGGGTTACGTTGCGAACAAAGCCAATATCAATTTCTTTATTGAGCAGCTTCTCTAGAATAACTTCCGTAGGAGCCGTTGTTAATTTGATTTGAAGATGAGCATGCTTTTTTTTAATACTTGGAAGAATTTCAGGTAGAATGTAATTGGAAACAGAAACGGTGCAACCGACTCTGAGTTCACTGTAATCCTTGTTGACGTGTTGGAGCTGTTGCTTCCCTTTCTTATAGCTCTGAAGGATTTGTCCTGCAAAGGGAAGAAACTGTTTTCCTTTTTCTGTTAGTGTAAAATTTCTACCCTCTCTCTCGAAGAGTAAGGTGTTTAAATCACGTTCCAATGATTGAATACGAGCAGTAACGGAAGGTTGAGATAAGAACAACGCATCCGCTGCCTTGTTGAAACTGTTATAATGAATGACATAGACGAAAGCTTCGATATTTTCAATATTCATTGCCCATTACTTCCTCTCTGGGTCGTACTTTATTATGAACTTCGAGAGTATCCCGTAAGAATCCCATCGTCCTGATTATGTAAATAGATCGATACACTTTCGAACGCTTCCTGTGCATCGACTCCGTCTAGCTCAAGCGCAATTGTTGATTGATCTTTCAGTGACATGTTCCATGACACGATGCCTAATAAGCCCTTCGCATTCACCTTTTCCCCTTGAGAACCCAAATAAATTTGACAAGTGTATTGATTAGCAATAGTCACAAAACCCAACACGCGATCTAGAGTCCAAGGTTGATTCAGTGTAAATGTCCAATCAATTCTCATAAGAACGCCTCCTCTAAGCTGTAATTCAAATAAACGGCTACATCGTTCTAAAATAAAAAAAGAGACACATTTATCCTAATAAGGATAAAGCATCTCCAGTTATCTGGTTGATTCCGATTATTCCGATTAATTTACTTGTAATTAAATTATAGGTACTCAGACAACCTTTTGTCAACGGTCCCTATCAAATATTTTTATGTGCGTTCTCACGGATTCTTCTCTTCCCTTGCAAACCACACTACATCGTTTCGTGTACACACCCTCTTGTCATTGTGTACACGAAACGATAGCCATTATTCCCTAAACGTAATATTCAACCATTCTATACATAATTTAACCCAATTCGCATTGTGATTATAGTTCATCGGATCAGGCAAAGGCTTTTTGTGCTTAACTGCAGGCTCATTGAAGAAATCCAGTAGCTCCGCATCACTGACACTTGACTTCCCATTACTTTCCGTTAATTCCTTAATCGCTACTTTTCTGTAAAGCTGTACACAATCAGCGTTAAGATAATCCTGGCCATTTGTATACCATGAATCATCTGACGTTGAAGTACCGTGGCCGATAAAGGGGAATATGTGCAACTCAAAGGGAACAACGCTTTTCCTTAACGAAGAAGCAAAAATCATGGCATTTTCAACTGGAACCGTCATATCTTGAATCGTATGCCAAAGGAACACTGGCGGCGTATGTGGCCCAACGCTATGTTCCAACGAGACTTCGTCAAGCTGTTCCTTCGTCGCGTCATCCCCAAGCAAGTTAATAAACGATCCTTTATGCACGAATTCACCCGTAGAAATAACCGGATAGCCCAAAATAACGGCATTCGGCTTGTTGGAATATTCCTGAATGCCTCGAACATCCTGGAGAAACTCCCTGTTCCAATGAACGGCGAGACTTGCTGCGAGATGTCCGCCAGCGGAAAAGCCACATATCGCGATATGATCCGGATTGATGCGCCATTTTTTCGCATTTTCGCGGATCAGAATCATGGCGCGGGAAAGGTCACGCAGCGGCTGTTTGTGCACGGGCTCCATGCTTGGCCGCAACCGTGTCGTGTACGTCAGCACAAAAGCTGACTTCCCAGCCTCCAAAAATTTCATCGCAACACCTTCCCCTTCAGCCGAACTGCACCCCTTATATCCCCCTCCGGGGATAACGAGAACTGCATCTTTGGCGTGAAGGCCATCTAGTATATACGTCGTAAGTGTCGGAATAAAATCTGTACCTGTGTCATAGGTATACTCTTCTTTTGTCCAAAGATTGATTGTCTGATTTAACATAGCGATCCCCCTTGATTCAAAACTTTAAATACAATCGAACTTATTGCTCTTTATCCATACCTAAACTGGGCCTAATGATGAAGTCTGCCTGAATTAGGGCTGATTCTACCTCGGCATGATGGCCGCCAATCAACTGAAGCAGCTTCTCCAATGCCAGATTGGCTGCCTGGATTCTTGGATATTCTAAGGCAGCAATGGGCGGGTTCGTCTCGCCAACCATGAGAATGTTCTCAGAGCCGATGACCGCTAACTTGTCAGGCACACGCCAGCCTCTTTCACGGCATGCGGCAATTGTACCGATAGCCATCAAATCATTTGCGCATATGATGGCAGTAAAATGGAGTTCAGACAGCTGCATGATGGCATTATAAGCCATTTCATATCGCCCTCGACCTTCTAGCACCTGATACTTCATATGGCGAAAAGATTCATGCGTTTCCAAGATATGAATGGCCGATGCCATGCGCGCTTGCAGCGGATTCAAGCTGTTGCCATGGGACATTAAAGCAATCTCACTGTGACCTTCCTGCTTCAGGAGCCGAAAGATCTCCGCATAAGCCGCCTGCCAGTCCACGTCAACATAAGTCAGCGGGACTTCCAACTGGACAGGTTTCATGATAGAGACCAGAGGGATGTTCCTTTTGTTAAACGTATCCAGGAGATCAGCTGGCAGGCTTTGACCGAGCAGGATAATCCCATCTACTCTTCCCGCTAGTTGAGCCTTAAGTACCTCCGCATGTTCATCTCTATAGGTATGGTAAGTGATCATATAACCATATTTACGAGCCGCTTCCTCCAATTGAAGGAGTATACCCGCTTCAAACGGATTACCGATAAAATTGGTCAGTACCCCTAATTGTCCGCTCCGCTTGGTCTTCAAGCTGCGGGCCGTTAGATTGGGCTGGTAATTTAGCTCTTCCATAGCCTTAAGCACCCTAAGGCGTGTCTCTTCCTTCACGATGCTTTTATTATTTAATACATAGGAAACCACTGCCACCGAAACTCCGGCATGTCGTGCTACATCGTTGCGAGTGACCATAAACTATACTCCTTATCATCCTTTACTCGAGTAAACAAAGTGTATAGCATTTTCACATCCCAATGCAACTCATTAATAACAACGAACCTCGTAGATTGCGGCAGAAGGGTCACCGTTCGTTGCATGAACAACAATCCGTAATTTATCCGTCTTCACTGCTTCAGACAAGTTATGCTTCATCTGTCTCTGATAATTGTCCTTCACATGAACAAGATCCTCCCAGCGATCTTCTCTCCATGCTTGGATGGTGTAAACCTTCGGACACTGTGGATCTTTATAAAATGGCGGGTAATAATGGTATTCCGTCAGCAATTGCCCTGGGAATGCGAGATGCACTTCACGAATCGTCACAGGTTGCTCCCACGCCAACTGAAGCCACTGAGATAGCGGCTGCTGCGGGTCCGACTTCCATAAATTTGTAGACTGTTGAGGTCGTGTAACGCCACTAATGGCATTCACTGCGCCATAGCTCGGCTGCGCGGGTTCCACCCGGTAGCTAAGCGCGTACTTCACACCGCGCATTTGTCCGTTGCCCATATCCCAAGCGGAAGTTTGGCCAGGCTCAATTCCGCCGGCACGATGCCAGATCACATGCTCATTGCTGGAAAGATCGAGACGAATGTACGAGTTTGGTTGCACATTAGTCAACTGCACCTCCCACTCGATCCATTGCACTTCGCCAGGAGCAACTGATAATTCCGTTGTGGCGAGAACTGTTCCCGTGTTCACACGGTAATCCCAAATATCGTTTACCGGAACCAGCGACGCTTGGACGATTTGTTGCTGATCCGACGTGTTGGTCAAGCATACGGAGACTTTATGCAGCTCTGATGTTCCCATCGCAATCCATTGACCGAGTTTCGTTAAGAGCTGAACCTCAGGCTTTTTCACCACATGTAATTCCAGTTTCTTAGGTGCTGTATCCCACCAGCGTTTCAGTAAAGGCGTTTCCGAATCACGACTCTCTGGACCGACGCCATGGACGATGGCTTCGCTGCTGGCAGACAACTGTGCCGAACGTGCGAGATCGTGCTCATCTTCATTCCTGTTATTCGGTAGAAAACAGCCATCCTTTACTAGCGTTTGCTTCAACTCATGAATATGTTCATTGGAAATGGTTCTAATCGTGACGTTCTTACTGACCGCAAGACCAGCTGCTGTTCCTACAGCCTGCCCCATTAGAGCTGTTGTACCCATGACACGAACGGTTCCCAGAGCTGCATGAGTCACACTCACATTGCGACCGGCCATCATGAGATTGTTCATGTCTTTTGCTATACATATGCTAAGCGGTACTCCGTAAGGTCCACAGTAACTTTTCACATCGTAATCACCCTGATAACCCGCTGCTGAATTCGGTTCGCTGGTGGGAGCAAGCAATCCGCCAGGTGTGTGTAAATCGATAAACCAACCTCCGAACGCAATCTCATCATCAAAAACCTTACGGTTTAAGATATCATGCTCGGTCATAAAATAATCCCCGATAATCCGGCGGCTTTCGCGCTTGCCCGGAACTTGACCGATCCAATCGATGGCAAAATTAGCTGCAAGCTCCATCGTCTCCGGATCCTTGTTCTTGATCCAATCCCATACGCCTAAGGTATGCCGCGTCAATTCATGCCGGATATTCTCTGTATCATAAATCGTATGCCATGGAATCCCGATTTCTAGCCACCAATATCCGCCTCGGACATCATACGGCGTTCTGCCCTGCTTATAGAAGAAGCTCGCATCGTCATATTTTACTGCCCAATCAGGAGCTTTAAACGGTACAGGACGTCCCATATCCTTAGCCTTGAAATGGATGGAATTGCCCATTGTATCTTGGCTTGCTTTAAGCGGGGCATGAGGCTCGTTAAATTCTTCACGACCTTCAGACCCCATTCGCCATTCGCAACCAGCCAAGTCAGCTACAATACCGTCTCCTGTACAATCAATAAAGACACTCCCGGAGATCGTTATCTCTGTTTCGCCATTCGCAATTCGTCCGATGACAGATTGAATATTTTTATTTGCATCCGTAATCACATGCTGGATTGAAGTATTTAAATGAAAAGTAAGATTAGGTGTATTCATAGCCATATCGTACATGACCATGTCCCATACACTGTTCGTCCAACCGTTCTCCAAAATTTCCTCATGATTGCGCGCCCGCTCTTCAATCAGAAGCTCGGAGAGAATACCCGTTTCCCTCGCATAGGCGTGGAAGGCAGCCGCCCCGTGGGGTGTTACCCGAATTTCGGATGAGCTATTCCCTCCGAAAACAGGTCTGTCTTGTACAATACAGGCTTTAGCGCCATGTCTTGCCGCAGCTACCGCTGCGCAGAATCCGGCTAAGCCGCCTCCGCAAACGACTACGTCATAGTGCTCATTTTTTTGTTTCATTAATAAGATCCTCCCTTTGATTTTACTCGAGTAAATTTTTGAGCAAATAGATAACCAAGCAACGTGGTTGAATGGTTATTGTGTTCTTCTACCTATTTATTTACTCGAGTAAATAGTATCATAGCTCTTTCGTCTATTCAAGAATAATTTCCAATATTCCTCTCGAATTCATACCCCTTCTGAGAGATCTTTGCGCTTCATACAAAGATCTCTCATAGGTACCATTGTGGGGAGCAGTCCCTTATTATTTCAACTTACATACCCCACACTTCAATCTCAAACAACCGGGCATCCATGTTACTTCCGACAGAGGTGCCATCGGTGATGTACATCCGAATCTTCGTCGTGGTTACTGCCGTGAAACTTAGATCGTTGTACTGACCGCTCATTCCGTCTTTGGTATTGCCCGTGACACTCGCTCCGGGAATATCTACCCAAGCGCTTCCATTCCAGTACTGCATTTTATACGTGTTGATCTGCCAGTCTGGTCCACTTGTGGAGCCGCTCCAAATCTTGACATTGTTGATCGTCTTACTCGAAGACCAATCCAATTGGAACCAGTGTGGTTCCGCCGTATTCGTGGACAGCCACCTGCTGCTTTGAACATTTTTGATACCGTCAACAGCTAAGTCCTTGGTGTAAGCGCCATTCGTCGAATCAACAGAAAGCGTTGCGGAAGGCGAAAGATTAGTCAAGCTGACAGGACTAAACTTTATCGCATCAGCGTTCACATAAGTACCATTGGCATTATCCGTTAACTCTACATACCCGGTAGTTCCTGCTGCAAAGTTATACGTTCCCAACATAACCCAGGCTCCCCCAGGTACCGTCTGCTCGTTAACCGTATACAGTTGAGACCCACCGTTATAATAAATTGTAAATGGGGCATTGGTTGGTCGACCTGAGTTACCATCCGGTATTCGATAGTACACATTATAATTGCCTGTCGTTGGAATCGTTGGTCTCCATCTCACTTTATCTGCGCCTGTCCCTGAATTATTATAGACGTAGTCGGATCCATAATAATTCGGTAATACAGTCGAAGATAACCATGTGCCAGTAAATTCTGCCGAAGTATTATCAATGATGATGTCGCTTGGTGAGATGGGTGTCCCGCCGGTATAGCTCAATTTGACTTTAAACGTTTTTCCTTTAGCAGCATTCACATTAACGCTCAATTTAATCGTCGGGGATAACTGGGTAATTGTAACTCCCGAATCATAGGAGAGATAACCCGTTGCACTTCGGTTAATTTCAATGTTGATGCTGCCCGCGTTGGCTTGTGTCGGATCGGACACGGCTACTTCAATATCAGAACCTGCATTTTCCTTTGTCATGATGGAGGCCTTCTTATCACTGGAAAGGAAGTTGGTTCCGCTGACCTGCACCCATTTGAGTGCATCCGCCCAGAAATTCATGCCAACAACATTTAATGCCGTTTCTTTCACGGCTTGAACAGAGGTAGAGTTCTCCAATACAGAAGCCGTTGGACTGCTTGCATAGCTGTTTACCTGTGTACTCGTTTTACCTGGCAACATCACATACGAATAGGTCGAATCCGTTGGATTAACGCCATGATCAAACCACATGGTCAAATAATTACTGGTTATATTCGTCGTAGAGGTACCTGCTCTTCCATCAATATCGCTCCATTTACCTGTTCTTGCTTCGCGCAGCCCATTTACCGTCGAGCCGCCAGGGAAATAATAGCCGATATCCGAACCGGATACACTCCCAGCTAGATGAGCCCAGTTCACACCTGTCATCGTTTCCGACCACCCTAATGCAGTGGATTTAGCGGCTCCATTTACCGTTAATGCATTATTGCCGCTGCTGTTCAGCTTGCGGTTCTCTGCAATCGTCTCCACTTTTTTAGGTGTGCCGTCCCATCCATTGCCCGTCTGGCCTGTATTCGTGATCCCGGCACCAAGCGCCACGACTTCATCGTCGAACATAAACCACGATTTCTTCGCCGTTAAATTACTGGTCCAGGCATCGAGCTCCATGCCAGTTGCCCCATAGGTTCCCAGAATCGATGTGCCGCCAACCCAATCTTTCGAGCTTAAATAACTACTCCCACTGGAGTTGGTTCTTGACATTGTATCTACCGTAGTTCCAGGTAACCGATATTTATTGACAGTCGGCCAGAAATCATTTGAGAATTGAGAAAGGTCATTATTATATAAATAAGTCATCCCATTTCCGGTATACCAACCTTTTAAATTCTCGCTATTTATTGCTTCAAAACTGTAAATGCGGTTAGACGACATGCTGATCCCCAAACCAAATCCAGGACGCAGATGAACCGTGCGAGCCATATTGGGGAACTGCTTATTCTCGATTAATTCCCCTCGGGAGGTCGCATTGGTATCAATTTCTTTGCCTAGTACAATCATATTGATTGGAACATACGAGAAAAAATTCTTATACGTATCCGTGTCTATCCAGTATTTCACCATACTCCTAAACGCTGTTGCGTCTGTTGTCGGGGCAGATTGTGATATCCGTATAATCGATTTTATTACACCGATGCCGGCATCATGGTCCTGCGCATAGGAACGCGAGATATTCCTTCCTCTCGTCATATCCATCATTGCGCCTTTGTAGATTAAGGGCTCAAACGAATCATATACCCACTTATATACATTATGCTTGTCGACATCTGTGACTGCCCATGTGGAGCCATTAAGTACATACATCAAGTTGGCTATATCCTGCAATAACCCCGTTCCATATCCTCCCGTATACGGATGCCTGTCATGCTGGATGAACGAGCCATCTGCATAGAATCCATCTCCGTTAGTCACATAATTAAAAACCGTGCTCAGCCCATCTCGAGCGTTAGCAATTTTCGTTGCGTTTTTGACAATAATACCGCGAACACCGATAATGGTGCACTCCCATGTTCGATTGGCCCCGGTCATCGTAACTGTTGGTTGGAAATGCTCGATGGCATTCATATAGTTGGTGATTTGAGTGGCGCTTAATTGCCCGTACAGCAGCACCACAATATCATTGAGCGCAAGTGGTGCACCTATCTCAAAATCCCACCAGTTATCATATTTTGTATTGCTCGGGTTAGTAGGGGTACCGCTTGCGTTATACCGATTCGTATTCATCCAATCTAGACCTGTGATAATATCCGCGAGTAACGTTGCATCGTTCTGAAGCGTTGAACCTGTCGTGGCATAAGCAAGTGCCATTGACTTTAACCGACCATACGTCGATGTAATTTGACTAGAAATCGTCGTGCTTGCCAGATCGCTCCACAGATAGGTACCTGGTGAATTATCCATGGTGCTCCAATTTGAATTGGCTGTCGCCGTAAGCGCTGTAAGTTGAGCAGCTATATCTGGATCAAGTGGATTATAAGCTGTGCCTCCGGTTAGCATCTCCTTCCATTTGTCCCGGAGCGTATCATACTCATCCGCGGCTGAAACTTGCCTCACATAAACCGAATTCATCGTGACAAAAAACAAGAGAGTAAGTAACGTTAAGATTGTCCGTTTTACTATTGTACTCATTGCTATTGCCTCCTTCGTATGTACTAATTCCCCACTAATTTCCCCACACTCCATTTTCAAATAAAGTTTATATTTCAAACACCTCCCTTCCGGTGACAGCGCTTTCATTACCTTGAAAATCAGACAGGAGACATTTCAATCTCCTGTGTGCTCATCCACGTTGCCTTTAATGACATCTAATTTCAAAAATTCTGGCATGATCCAACCCATTCGTGCTTAGGACTTCTAGACGGATCTTACTAACATGTTCCAATTGAACGTGGGTTGTTACCTGCCTCTGATAGTTATCCTGAATGTTCATCACTTCACGAGTGTCACCGAGTGGACTTGCCGAATAAGCAATGACACGGAAATCTTTTAATGTCTCAGGTTGTGGTCCCCATGCGAGCTTCTTTTGCAAGTTGTCCTCATGTGTTAATGTCAGTCTCCGGTGCATACCTGTGTCCAGCACAATGGTTATTTCATTTATGGATATAGGAGTTTCCCATTCCAGCTCAATCCACGGCTCCCGATCTTCAGGAAGTGACATCCATCTATGCGTACCAGGAAGGACCAAATCCAGTCTGACACCATTGGTTCCATGCATAGAACGGGTGTATCCATCTATCATATTCGAAGCTTGCCCTTCTGGCTGCTCAGATGAAGCTCGAACAACAGCTTGACTTGCCAAATTGTCACTCGTAGGAATACCAGGAAGGAATGCATCCTGTTTAATAAGCTGCTGTTGTGTTTTCCGAACCAATTCTTGGTTGTGGTACGCCACATCTAGCGGAAGACCTTTCTTTATTGCCATTGCCGCAAATGTGCCAGCCCCTTGCCCCATCACACCACAGGTGGCCATGACCCGTGTACTTGAAAAGGCAATATGCGTAGCGGAAATATTACGGCCTACAAACATGAGATTCTCCACATTCGCGCTAATCATTGCACTTAGTGGTATGCCATACACATGATTGGTATGTGGTTGATGGCAGGGATCGATCTCTTTGGCTTCTATCCCCTGTGGCGGATGTGTATCCATTGGCCAACCACCATATGCAATCACATCTTCAAAATGGACTGCATTTTGTAAATCCCCTTGTGTTAGCATATGTTTGCCGATGAATCGACGCGATTCCCGCTTGCCAGGTAAGAAGCCAAACCAATCTAGCGCCCAATTCTCAGACTCTGGGTGGTGACCACTATTTTTGATATGATCCCAAACGCCCATCATGATGGCAAGCAACTCATCCCGGATCATTTCGTTATCTGAGATCGTATCCAATAATCCCCCAAACTCCACCCACCAATATCCGTATTCCCACGAGGAATGATCGCGATATTTCAAATCCTCCTCGGAATAGCGTTTCGCCCATTCTGGTGCTATAAACTTCATCGGTTTCCCCATATTTCGGGCAGTAAACAACAACGAAGAACCAAGACGATACGGATCGGATATTTCTCCTGCAAATGACTCCCCAAATTGCGCGGATGATTCCCGGCCTGTCGTAAATAACGCGCCCGCCTCTTTCCCGAGACGTCCGTCTCCCGTGCAGTCCATGAAGATATCGGCAACAATTTCGAAGCTATGTTCTGTACTTTCTCTCGAAGCTAACGCAGAAATAATCCGATTGCCATCCATTTGTACGCCGATAATCGTTGTATTAAGCATCAAGGTCAGGTTCGTTTCTGCACGGCACTTTTCATATAAAAGGAGATCTAGCATCGAAGCGCTTCGCTGTGGATTGCGAACAGCACATTCCAGCAGAATTTCTTCCAGGATGCCGCCTTCCCTGGCTTCCGTCTCTAAGGCAGTCCCCCGCTTGGAATGCGCCGCCCCCACGATGTGCATTCGAATCTCAGATGAAGCATTGCCGCCTAGAACGGAGCGATCTTGACAAAGAATAACGTTTACACCGTTACGAGCAGCGGCAATGGCAGCTACTACGCCAGATATTCCGCCTCCAGCTACTAAAACATCTGCATGTATGAGATCCCTGTTTTTTTCTCCAATCATGATGGATAAACTCCCCCACTATTCATTTTAATTTAAAAGAAAGGGATGGAGTCACTAACCTCTTCATCCCTTCCAAGTTTGCATATGAAGTAACAATTAGAACAGACAACGAATGACATCCTTGTTGCCATTGTGTAAATAAAGTAGACCTGCAATTAAAAAACCAACTCCATCGACAGCATCGTACCACCTAGCACCTGTATGTCCAACAAACATATCCTGTTGATAAAGGGATTTTACCGCTTCTTCTGCAAGCCTTTCTGCTGCAATTCGATACTCCGCTCTCCCGCTAATACGAGCATATTCAGCGAGAAATACAATATTCCGCCCATAGTGCTCGGCATATCTAACTTGTCCTGGTGGTATAGACATACAGTCCCCAACTGTCACATCTGCCCATCTTTTAGCGCTAACTGCAAACAACTCGCTATGATCTATATTTTCCAATATTGTCATTGCCATTGACATCGGATAATCATGACTTGGGAACAGAAAAGCCCACACATCACTGTATGAATCCGGCATATATACCGTTTCTTGCTGGCCGAGATCCGGTGTTCCATCTAGAAACACTCTACCGTAGTAACTCTCTTGCTTTGCATCATAGCCATATTTCAAATATGCCTGCAAAGCAGTCAGAGCCATCGTTTTTAATTCTAAAGCTATTTCACTGGCCCGCTTATCACCTTCACTGGTTACAACTTGGATGTATTCGACTGTACGGAGTAATGTTCTAGCCCAAAGGCCGACCTCTGTGGTTGTTACTTTGCTATCCCAGCGCTGTTGGGTTGGGCAATTGACAATGAGATTCGTTGTTGTATTTCGATGGCTATAACTAAACACCGCGATCTTAAGTGCTTTCTCCAACAACTCAATATCCTTCGTTTTGCTGAATAAAAAACCTAATGACTGTACCAGAATGCCTCCCGCTTCAATGAATGCATAATCCTTCTGCTGTGAAGAATGACGATCGAAACCACCCGTTAACGGATCATACACATGATGTTTCTCACACATCCTGATATGGGTTTCTACAGCTGTTGGATTCAAACGATACATATGTTCCCAATCGGGTACATACGGCCTCATTTCATGAAAGGTAGGTTGCTGAGTTGAATCGAAATCCATCAATGGAGGTCCGTAGTAAAACCATACATTGCGATCTCGAAAAGCATCATAGAAATGGTGGTTTCCCCATAAGAACAGACCTTGTTCTGATACACAGTGTTTCATAAAATAATCAAGATACTGATCAGCCTCTTCCAGATAACGAGACTCTCCGGTCTGATTAGCAAGGTGAACCATTGCGTTTAATGTAGAATGATCCCAGTAGGCTGAGCAGCCTTTCGGTGCATGAATGAGTCGATAAGCTCTTTGCATAAAATCATCCGAACGCGTATCATCCACCGGATATTGCTTAGTCACGGGATCTAGCGTAGCCATAAACATAGGGGTATGTACATCGCCATATGTATCTTTGCCATGCTCGATTAGAACATTTATATGGGATTGCACGATCTTCAATATATTTACATTCATATAAGTTCTTCCCCCGCTGTATATCGATTAGCCTTTCAAGCCTGTATTCGCAATCCCCTCTACAAACCATCGTTGACAGATAGCTACAATAGCAATTAAGGGAGCAAGTGCCGATACGGAAGCGGCCATGATACGTGGGTAATCCGTTCCATTCTCATCTGAGAAACTCGATAAACCGATGGGGATCGTAAATAAATCTCTGCTTCTAAGTAGAATTAGCGGGTTCTCGTACTCATTCCAATGCCAAGTAAACGTTAAAATTAACAACGTAACTAAAGCTGGTTTTGTTAAGGGCAGTGAGAGCTGCCAGAACATCCGCCAATACCCTGCCCCATCTACCTTGCTAGCCTCCAGCAGCTCGCTGGGCAATGTCAAGAAAAACTGCCGCATGAGAAAGGTCCCCAGAACGGTAAACATCCCTGGCAAAATGATAGCAGCATGTGTATTCACTAAATTCATTTGATCAAACAGAATGAACCTTGGAACGAACAGCACCTGATGCGGAATTATCATTGTACAAATATAAATTAAGAAGATACCCTCTTTAAATTTAAACCTCAATTTAGCAAACGCGAAGCCTGCCAGCGCACTCGTTACAATTGAGCCCAAAACCTGCAAAAAAGTGATCTTGATTGAGTTTATATAGAAGACCGAAAACGGGACCGATCCTGACCATACACTTTTATAATTATCAAAGTTCCACTCCTTCGGAATCCAACGAATTGGATACTCGAATAAGCCCGCGCTATTCTTGAAGGATCCCGATAACATCCAAATAAATGGTAGAACCATACCAATTGCAATGGCCGCAAATACTAGCGTCAGCATACTTTTTAGAAACACACTCTTATTTAACACTTGGCTATTCACTCTGTTCACCTCCCTAGTAGTAATCCTGCCATTTCTTTTGGCCTTTCCATTGAACGATCGTAACGATGAAGATGACGATAAATAGCAACCATGATACCGTAGATGCATAGCTCATTTGTTTGAGTTCAAATGCTTGCGAGTATATGTAAAGCGCTAACACCAAAGTAGAATTGAGTGGCCCGCCATTGGTCATAACTTGAACAGATGCAAATACTTGAAAAGAAGCAATCACAAGTGTTATTGCAATCATGAAGCTGGTCGGTTTAAGCAGTGGCAATGTAATATGCCAGAAGCGCTTCGTTCCGTTCGCGCCATCAATTTCTGATGCCTCATAGTAATCCTTCGAAATACCTTGAAGTCCTGCCATGTAAAGCACCATCGCATATCCAAGATAGACCCAGACCGTCATGATAATAATACTAATGAGTGACCAATCGGGACTTGCCAACCATCCAGGAGGATTACTTACGCCAAGTGACCTTAAGACGCTGTTGATAGGACCTTCTGATGAATTGTACATCACTCTCCACACCACAGCGATAGCAATCAAACTGCTCATATAGGGAAGAAAAACTAACGTACGCAGTGTCTCTTTAAAGAAGACATGTTTGTTCAGGACGATGGCTAAGAGCAAACCACCAAACATCGCTGCAGGAACGGTAACAGCAGAGAAGATAACATTATTCGTTAATGCCTTTAACACCTTTTCATCATGAAAAAGTTTAATTACGTTGTCCAATCCGATATAGGTGAGTCCCTGCATACCCTTTAAATAATTCCAATCTGTAAATATCAATATCAAACTAAATACCAATGGGAGTAAAATAAACGCACAAAATCCCAGCAGATTTGGAAGTATGAATAAATAACCAGCTACGTTTTCTCTTGTTTTTTCTTTCCATTTCATTGCTCGCAGCTCCCTTCTTAGTATTTAGTATAAAATAACTTCAGCCTTAGCAGAATGGGAAAAAGTAAGTATAAACCGTGATATCCTATGATTTAGTCTAGCCATCTAAAATGATAATGTTCATGAAATGATGACAACTCCTCAACCTTTCAATTTATTTGATTACGCAAGAAAGGCCGCATTCGAGCGGCCCTTTTTCTGTGAAACTTAATTAGCAACTGGATTAAGTTGAATGTAATCGAGAGGCATTTTATAACCGAATGAACTCGTATTTTTACCCGTTACTGTAAATCGGAACAACTGGGTTCCTGAGCTGCTTAGTGTCACATTACCCAGATCTAGATCGACATATTTGCCTGATGGCCGGTACATATCGATAGGTGAGCTTTGATTGTTACCGTTGATTTGTAATTGATAAGTCCCGTTATCACTAAACCTCATGACTCTGATTGTTACATGATAAGTTCCCGCTTGAGCAACAGGTACGGCATACTCAATATACTCATTTACACTATAAGCATTGAACATCCAGTATTGTCCTCCGCTTGCATCTACATTGGTTTTAACCACACCCGTATTAGCTGTCAAGGCTTCTGCCTCATACTTATTCGTCCCAACCGTTGTGGCGCCAGCCGAATTACTCACCGTTGACAAATTGCCTGCTGCGTCATAAGCCTTCACTGTGTAGCTGTATGTTGTCAACGCCGTCAGACCAGCATCACTGTACGAGGTAGTCGTTGCTGTGCTGACTTCTACCCCATTACGATAAATCTTATATCCAGTGACCCCTACATTGTCCGTCGATGCTGTCCAGCTCAGATTGATCTGGCTGCTGGAAGCCGCCGTGGCTGTCAAATTCGTCGGTGCCGTCGGTGCCTGTGTATCACCTACTGGAGTTGCCGCAGTGAGACTAAGATAGTCCAGCATTAATTTGTATCCCGTAGCACTCGCGTTCTTACCTGTTGTCGTTAAACGAAGCAGATAACTTCCAGACGTACTGAAGGTATACGACCCAAGTTTAATATCCTTGTACGCGCTGGAGGTGCTCCAGTATAAATCCTGTGCGTCCCCCGCATTGGACCCATTGACTGAGAGCTGGTAAATGCCGTTGTTGCTGGCTTTCATTACTCTAGCGTTCACATCGTAGGTGCCTGGTTGCGTCACATCCAGACTGAACTCAACGTAGTCGCCAACGGCATTATTGTTGAAGCCCAACTTCTTCCCGCCACTGACATTGGCATCGTTGTAGGTCGTGGCCGTATCCGTTTGGGTGTTGATAGGCAACGTTTCCGCCTCGTAAGGATTCGGAATTGAGATCTGCGCTGGATTTGGTGCCTGCGTTCCACTTAAACTAAATTTCACTTTGAAAGCTTTGCCACCCGATTTTTTCACATCAACTTTGAATTTAATGGTCGGGTAATATTGAATGACGGTTACTTCATTGTCTTTCGAGATCAGGTTCGTCGCATTTTTGTTAACGTCGATATAAATCGTGCCGACATTGGTCTGAGTCGGATCGGATACAGAAACCTCGAGATCATTCGTCGTTTCCTTCATCATGACAGAGGCTTTTTTGTCGGAGCTGACAAGTCCTGCCGTTGCGGGTTCGTCGTTCCAGAAGTTGATCCCCGTCATATTCAGACTGTTTTCCTTTACTGCCTGCACCGAGGGGGTATTTGCCAAAATGGTGATGTTGGGTGCTGCTGCATAACTGCTTACCTCTGCACTTGTCTTATTTGGAAGCAGTACATAAGAATAGGACTGATTTATGGGGTTTACCCCGTGATTTAACAAAAGTGTTTGATAATTTCGAGTAATTGGTGTCGAATCACCATAGGATGAAGAGGCATTCAGCTGCCTCCAATTGCCCGCCCGAGCTTCTCGTAGTCCTTGAACGGTTGCTCCTCCAGGGAAATAATAGCCAATATCCGAACCTGCAACATTGCCTGCCAAATGCATATAATTGGCACCCGTCATCGTTTCCGACCAACCCAGTGCGGAAGATTTGGCTGAGCCATTGACAGTCAACGCATTGTTACCGGTGCTGTTTAATTTCCTGTTCTCGACAATCGTTTCGGTTTCGATACCATCCGTGCTAGTAATTCCCGCACCTAGAGCAACGATTTCATCATCGAACATGAACCAAGATTTTTGGGCCGTCAAGCTCATACCTACAGGATGCAACTCCATACCGGTAACGCCATATTGTCCAAGGATCTCCGTTCCTCCCACCCACTTTTTGTCACTGCGGCTGTTCGCCACTTGAGTCGTACTTTTTAGCACGGTAGTACCAGGCAGCCTGTAGTTATCCACAGTTGGCCAGAAATTATCGTTAAATTGGTTCAAATCGTTATTGTACAGATAAGTCATACCATCCCCAGTATGCCAACCTTTATTGTTCTCCGCGTTGATGGACTCATAATTACTAATGCGGCTGGAGAACATGCTGATGCCTAAACCGAATCCAGGTCTAAGATGAACAGCACGATCCATGCCGGTAAATTGCCGATATGTCAACAACTCTCCCCGCGCCGTAATGGAGGTATCATTCAGAATTTGATTTGCAGCAACAATCATGTCGATCGAAACTTCATTAAGAAAGGTTTTGTCCGTGTCGAGCTGCAGCCAGTATTTAACCATCTTCTTGAATGCGAGCGCATCTGCGGATGGAGCAACTTCAGATAACCGCGTAATGGCAACCATCACATCGATAGCCGCATGATTATCCTGCACTTTATTCCTGGACATTTCCCTCCCCCGAATCATATCCATCAAGTTTCCCTTATAGATGAAAGGTTCGTAGGCTTTATAGATCCATTGAAAGACATTCATTCTGTTGGGATCCGTTACCTCCCAAGTTGAGCCGTGCAAAACATACAAAAGATCAGATATTCCTTCCAGAAGCGCTGCCCCATAACCACCATTGTATGCATAGTAGTTGTGCTGGACAAAGGAGCCATCCGCATAAAAGCCATCCCCTACCGTAACATTTAGCAGCAAGTCGCTGATCCCATCTCTGCCTGCAGCAATTCTTGTGGAATCCTTACTGTTAATCCCCGAAATTGCGATCACCTGACTCTCCCACAGCCGGTTGGCACCAGTCATGGCTACACTTGGCTGGGCGTAGGAGATCGCTGCCATATAGTTAGAGATTTGCGTTGCAGTCAAATCCTCGTACAGTAAGGTCACAATCTCATTTAAGGCTAATGGAGCGCCAATTTGCCACGGCCACCAATTCTGGTACATGTTACAGCCGACGTAGAATTGATTGGCATTCATCCAGTCCAAGGCACTGATGATATCCCCCTTGAGCAGGGCGTTGCCCTGCAGGCTGGAACCGTACGTGACATAGGCTTGTGCCATGTCCCTCAGGTAGCCATAGGTTCTTGAAACACTTTCAGAATCGTTGCCAAAAGGTGCATTATCCCAAAGGCGTATTCGGTTTGATTGCTTGTGCATGCTGTCCCACTGTTCCTGTGCCTGCTCAGTAATCGATGTGATTCGTGCGGCTATGTCAGGGTCTGATAGATTATAGCTTGTGCCGCCGGTAAGCATGGTCTTATACCTTTCCCTTAACGAATCAAACTCATCAGCGGCACTTATTTTCTTTTCAGGGAAAAACAAGAGAACTGCAAAGCAGACCATAACAATTGCCAGGGTCAAACAAGTAATCTTTTTAATAGAATTTTTCAACATTATGTTCCCTCCTCAAATTCAAAATGAATGCGCTGTCAAATTTACATTAAAAAATAGACCACCTCCTTAGGTAAAAGGGTGTGGTCTATCTCGGTGTCAAACTTGCTGTTTAATTATTTAGTTGCTGCTTTAATTGCGTCATCTGCCTTTTTCTTGATCGTCTCTACCGTTTTATCAAGTGATTGAGCGTTCATTAAGTATTTCTCTGCTTCTTCTACCAATACTTTTCGTTGCTCTGCTAAAGCTGTCGTTTTCGTACTTACCTTATACGTATAGTTAGCTTTGAGCACATTCATGAAGGATTCTTTATCAAAGTACTGACCTTTATCAGCAATGATAATCTCAGCAACTTTGTTAATGTCAGACTTCACGTTACTTGGGATGCGTCCGCCCGCAACCATTTCCAAGTTACCCTCTTTCAAGTACCAATCTAAGAACTTCATTGACGCTTCCTTATTTGCACTTTTCGCATTAATGGAAATGAAATCACTAAAGCCGCCGCCATTTACATTTTTACCCTTTTCCATTTGCGGTACTGGTGCGAAAGCTACAGTGAAATTGCGATCCGGATATGCTTTATCATCCTTAATATATCTAAACAAATATGTTCCCGAATAAACCATTGCGGTTCTACCTTTTAGCAACACATCCTGCGGTTGAAGCTTATTGGCAATTCCCTCTGCATAAGGAACCATGGCTTTGGCGTCTATTAACTGCTTCTGTATCTCTAGGCCTTTCTTTAAAGCAGGATTATTCAAGTTGGAGCTGCCATCTGCTGCGAAATAGGGATTAGTTGGCTGCGCAGAAATGAGAACGTCAAGCGCAATCGGCTCCCACGTAGGATTTAAGTAAGCGCCCACTTGTCCTGGTTTCGTCAGCTTCTTGCCAAGTGCCAAGTACTCATCCCAAGTCCAATCTGTCGGGACTTTCTCGCCGGCTGCATCCAGCATGGCCTTATTGAAGAACATCACCTGCAAACTTTTGGAACCAGGGAGATAATGAATTTTATTATCCTGTTTGATAATATTATTGGAGCCAATCACCGCATCAACATTGAAATTGACTTTCTTAATCAGATCATCAAGAGGCTCTACCATGCCCGATTTGATACGTCTATCCAAGCTGACATCGTTGTAAGAAACGAATAAATCAGGCGCGTCATTGGTGGAAAGAAGTGCCGTATCCAGTTTGGTATTACCTGGTTCATCATTCACGAACCGCACGTATTCAACTTGAATATCTTTGTTAGCCGCATTCCATTTATCCACGACGGCTTTAGGACCACTTTCTTCCGGAACGCCACCCCAGAACTTTAACTTCACTGTTTTTGCTGGTGCTGCCGGTGTTGCCGTTGCTGCTGCAGACGTAGCTGCAGTGGTCGTAGTGCTTGTACTTCCGTTGCTCGTTTCTGTTTTACCACAAGCGCTCAAAGCTAACGATGATAACATCGCAACTGACAAGCCAATGACTGAAAGCCTTTTCATTTGGTAATCCCCCTCAACTTATTTTGACCACATTTCAGTTATACCAAATGGCGTGACAACTTCGAATGGGAGATTCTATAGACTTAAGGTGTTTTTCTCAGATTCGTATTTTATTTACCCAATATCATCTTGCGATATTCCAGCGGGAATACCCCTTCTGTTTTTTTGAAATATTTACTAAAATGGTTTGAATCTCCATACCCGACCATTTCACTGATTTCATATATTTTATAAGTAGGATCAGCTAAAAGCTCACGTGCCCTCTTCATCCTCACCTTGGTTATATAGTCGACAATTTTATCACCTGTTTCTTTTTTAAAGAGAACACTTAGATAATTCTCAACAAACCCAATTCGCTTGGCCAATTCAGATACCTTTATGGAGTTATTAAATTCCTTATGAATAATGTCTATGACTTCTTGAATTTCTGGCCTATATCGCCCAGCTGCCACATTTAGTTTGTCAGAATAAAACATATGCCTATCAAGATCATGAAACTTGCGATCCAAGCTCATCTCAGCTGCTTCATAAGCGCGATGTAATTCATAAATCGTACAGGGTTGAGAAATGCCGAAGCTAAGCGATACACGGGCATACGTAGCCGAAGCATCACGCATTTCCTCCAAGGTTATCTCAGAGAAGCCGCTTAGAATCAAGGCAAACTTACCATTTAACGTTTCTACTAGCTCGCCTCCGCCATTCTTCTTCATGATTTCCTCCAAAATGTTACCCACGGTATAGCCCAGCAATTGTTCACTTTTGAACCTATTTTCCTCATTGACCCGCCGATACTCATCGATCGAAATACAGACAACACGATACGGCGGCTCGCCACATTGCAAATCCAACTCCTTCAGTAAAGCATCCGTTTCCAATTTCGAACTATGTTTCATTAATAAATTCTGAAGTTGTCCCCGTTTAACGCCACTCTTCAACTGTACCACCTTCGAGACGAGTTGATCTTTTTCTGATTGCTGAATACGGGAATTTTCAATCTCCTCACCAATTCGCTTACATTTCTCAAGCAGCTCTTCCGGCACCCAGGCTAGCTTGAGCATGTAGTCAACTGCGCCCAATTGCAAAGCTTTTTGTACATAATTAAAATCATTATAATTAGATAAAATCAGACAACGTACATGCGGCCACTGCCTCGTGATGTTCGTCATTAATTCGATGCCGTCCATCTCTGGCATACGAATATCCATAAGCACAATATCGCAGGGAAACCTTTCTAGCAAAGCCAAGGCCTCCACGCCGTTTTCTGCTTCGCCAATAACTTCAAAACCATGTTCATTCCACGGGATTAGCGTTTTTAAAGATAATCTAACCAAAATCTCGTCATCAACAATTAATATTCGTATCATAGTGTCGGCTCCTTATTTATGAATGGCAATTGAATACGAGCTTCTAACCCGCATTCCTCAAGTTGATGTAAGGTAATGCCGTATGAAGTACCAAAATAAAGCTTGATTCGCTGGTCTACATTTCCAATACCAATACCGCTATATTTGGCATGTGAGGGGGTTACTCCCTCCTGAATGCGTATTAATTCCTCTGGAGCGACACCTTTGCCGTTATCTTGAATGGAGATCGTATATCCTAATCGATCCTGCTGCCAATACGCATGAATCTGAATATGTAATGGCAATCGTCCACCGTGTATAAGACTATTCTCTACAAGGGGTTGAAGGCTAAATTTCAAGACATAGCTATCCAAGAGGTCCTCGGGGACATCCATAGCAATGCTAATATTGTCATTATATCTAATTTTCTGCAAATACATATAAAGCTCCAAATACTCTAATTCTTGCCGAAGTGTGACATAGTGATGTTGCTGCTTCATCGAGAACTCCAATAGCTTACCTAGTGCTGTTATCATGTCACTTACATTTCGGTTCGTATTGGACAACATCGCCATAAGCTTAATAGAGTTCAGTGTGTTGAATAGAAAATGAGGGTTAATTTGTGCCTGTAACGCTTGAAAATGGGCTTCCTCTTTCTTCTGTTGTTCTTCCACGACATGGGACATCAGCTCTTGAAGCTTGACTGTCATACGATTAAAGCTATTACCTAGAAGCGATATCTCATCTCGCCCTTTTACCTGAACAACAGTCTTGAAATCCCCTGCTCCTACTAACCCCATGGAATGCAGGAGTGAATAGATTGGCTTGGTAAATCGCAGCAGGAAATAGATAAATAATAGAATGGCAGCAGCAAAAAATAGCAAAATACTAAGAATAGATTTGGTTTTCGACTTGTTTAACTGAGCACTAAATTGATCATTGGGTATAAAAGTCAGCAAACTCACGCCCAATAGAGAAACTTCAGCTTCATTGACCAAATAGGTGTTTCCTTCATGATTAAAGCGCATGACCTGATCTTTGGCTCGAGTTAATTCTGATAATTGTTCATCTGTGAAATTTGTAAACGCATTCCCTTTCGTGTCCATGAATCGCCCTTCATGGTCTCTCATCATCATATCCGGCAAGTTTTGAGAAGAAGGTTCACGCTTTCCGAAGAAAACCTCCCACGGCACACCTACACTGATAACGCCTACACTTTTCGACCCCGTAGCATCTCGTACAGCTCTGGAAATCGTTACATAGCTGCTCGAAGTGCCTGCGTCGGCATAGCCAAATTGTGGGTTAAGTTTGTAGAACAATGTCCATATCGGATAGCCCATCTGCTTATTTGCAGCGATATACCATGGCTCCTGTATGAGATTAGCGTAATTATTATCAATGTTAAAATCATATAACGTACTGAGCGCCAGCTGATTATTATCTAGATAGATGAGGAAGGCCCTAGTATCGAGGAGTAAATCTCGAATGGTCCCCAGCGACGTTTGTACCCTTTTAATAGTCGAATAGGACTGATAGTCATTCTTCCAATTAGATAGCTTGGAGATATCACTTTGTTTCACATCAGACTCTACAAAAGCTGTTGCTTTAACCATTTTACCCAGTAAATCGTCTATCCCTTTTGCCTTACTTTCAACCAGCTCCTGATTGGTCGTATACACTTCTTTCTCCAGCAAGCTTTTCGAAGAATACGTATAGGAGAGAAATATAAATAAAATAGGTACAACAATTAAGATAATAAACGTAAAAATCAACTTACCTCTAATGGAGTGGATGATGTATTTAATGCCTTTCATGCTGCTCCTCCGTCCGCTTAAAAATGCCCTATAGCATCAGTTTACATGAATGCCTTCCTTAGCCACAACCAACATTCTTTTCTCTCCATCATAAGCTGTCGAAATAGGTTTGAATATCATCATTTAAGGGAGATTCTTAACTCTTACCGTGTAATTCTAAGAGGATTTCAAATCCCCTTGTTTCAAGTACTGATCACTTTCCCTTGAAAAGAAATAGACCGTTTAGCGTTGCACGCTAAACAGTCTGTTCTAGTTATGAAGAGTGGTACCTCTCCATTATTTTTTACATTGCGAAGGACTGTAGTACTTGAACTGTTTGAAGATGCGATTAAAATAATTAATGCTTCCAAAACCTACACGATCCGCTGCCTCAGTCACCGATATGTCCGTTGTTCGTAACAAGTGTTCCGCCACATTGACACGGTGCAAATTGACAAATTCTACGAATGTACGTCCAGTCAAGCGTTTGAACGTTTTGCAAAAATGATGGATGCTCATATTGACCATTTGTGCAGCCTCTTCCAAAGCGATGTGCCTTGCGTAATTTTCTCGAATGAATGCGAATAATAGGTCAAAACTCTTCGTTCGTCTCCGGTCATCAAAAAGCTGATTGTCCCTCTGCGCTATCCCCTCAAAATTAACATTCCGTCTGACTGCCGCTGTCATAATCAATTGTAAATAGGAGCGAACAGCTAACTCGTAGCCAAGCTTTCTCTCTTCAAACTCACTAATAATTTGAAGAACAGCTTGTTCAAATTGTCCATAGTCCTGATCTTCAGAGCTCAGTTTTACAGGAAATCGCTTTTGCCCTAACATAAATGGCAAGATCAGGGCACCATATAAAGGATCACCCGCGTCACTACTGAACAACGACTTATTAAAAACAATTGCATAATAGTCAACATCCATATTGTTCACAGAATAACCTGAATGCAGCTCACCAGAATGTACAAAAAGCAAGTCACCTGGCGAACTTTCGTAGGGACTCCCTCCAATATCAAAAACGGCATGCCCTTTTACTAGATAAATAATTTCTAAGTGATCATGCCAGTGTAAATATAGCACTCGTTCTCCTGCACTATAATTATGAAATACGTTGATAGGGAATTGTTTTTCAGGCAAGTATGTCATCTCTTTAAGTTCCTGATTAGCCGTCACTTGTTCTTCCCCCCACACGATAACAAAATAGTGCAACTTTTCAACACGATCATGTATAGAACAGAATTTCTTATTTCGTTATCATTATTATATACATCGAATAGGAGGAATTCATCTATGAAAGCAATAAGAATTGTCCAAGCAGGTTGCGGTGGCATGGCGAATGCATGGATACAATACGCTTTAGAACGTCAAGACGCGGAACTCGTTGCCTTTGTAGACATCTATGAGGAAGCTGCGAAGAAAATGAATGAGAAATATGGATTGTCCCTCCCATGGTACGCCTCTGTCGAAGAAGCAATCGGACAATCCAATGCTAACGTTGTTTTTGATTGTACAATTCCAACAGCTCACAAAGCCGTTGCGACAGCTGCGCTGGGTGGCGGGTGTCATATCCTTAGTGAGAAGCCGATGGCCTCTACATTAGAGGAAGCTGAACAACTTGCAGATTTGGCAAAATCTAAACCCGAATTGCAATATGCGATTATGCAAAATCGTCGCTATCTGAAGGATATCCGAGCGCTGCGTGGACTCATCGCACAAGATGTTATAGGTCATGTGAACTTCGTTACCGCAGACTTTTTTATCGGTGCTCACTTCGGAGGTTTTCGAGATGCAATGAGCAGCCCGCTCATTCTAGATATGGCTATTCATACGTTCGACCAAGCTCGTTTTATTATCCAAGCAAATCCAGTATCAGTATACTGCCATGAGTTTAATCCCAAGGGCTCTTGGTATGAAGGAAATGCTGCCGCCGCTTGTATATTTGAATTTGATAATGGCGCGGTCTTCACTTACAACGGTTCTTGGTGCTCTGAAGGAGCTCCTACCTCATGGGAAGCTGCTTGGCGCGTTGCAGGCAATAAGGGAACAGCCATATGGAACCAATCAGCGCCTTATGCCGAGATTGTTACACCAGGCCAAGATACTAAATTTATCTACGACTATCAACGAGTTGAAGCTCCCTATACCTGGACAGGGCGTGAAGGTCACGCAGGCTGCCTAGATGAAATGTTTCATGCTATTCTAGAAGGACGGCAGGCTGAAACCGCCTATTCGGATAATATTTTTAGCACTAAGATGGTATTTGGTGCAATCGAGAGTGCGAGGACAGGACAAAAGGTGACCCTCTAGGGTTACCTATATCTCCCATAGCCTCGGTGTGATTTTTCTTTACACCGAGGCTATACGATTCTCCACTTCCCGCAATCTAACTGGATTTTCTCCATCTATTTGAAGCCGAATCCTCCAATTCGAAAGGTTAACTGTATTTTCTGCAGTTAAATTCCTTGGATTTGCCCAATTCTTCAAATTTCAAACAAATTAAATGTACTTTTGCACCTAGAATTAAAAGTGGACGTCTCTTAGTGTAGAAGTAATAATAATCTTAACTATGAACTAAGAGGTGTTTGTCCATGAGCGATTCAAGACAACGATATAATGA
>NZ_JCAUAP010000022.1:0-69496 GCF_059692015.1 Paenibacillus sp. J22P165
TGATGGCGGAAGGGATCCACGCGTTCCCATCTCGAACACGACCGTTAAGCCTTCCAGCGTCGATGGTACTTGAACCGCAGGGTTCTGGGAGAGTAGAACGTTGCCAAGCAATTGAAAGAGCCTTACTTGGAGTAATCCAGGTAAGGCTCTTTTTTGCATTGAACCAGTGACCGCAGACTACCGATGAAATGACTAACTCGATTTCCTACAGCTAATATTTTTAATTTTCTGATTTACTTCGATTTAACTGGAAAACATGAGCTAATTTCAAGATTTTCTTGCTAATAGCTCAAAATCAAGGGAATTAGCAGGAGAAAATCCATCTATTTTATCGAAATGAGAAGTAGGCGACAATTTAGATGGAGTTTTTCCAGAGAATCACGGGGTGAGAGGCTAGTTATTGTAGATAACAAGAGGTTTCCTTGCTTGTAATTTTCACTAAGCCGTTCTTGCGGTAGGGCCGGAGACGAAGCAGCATCCATAGCCGCGGGATCAGCATCCAGCAGTGGAATATGGTCAGATGAACCAGCCAAGTGCCAGGTATCCACGGATATAAGATAAGGATTAATGCCAGCCCAATGCAGAACAGGTGAACCTGTACTTTGGTAACGAGACGGACGGAGGCATTGCCTTCAGGTAAGAAGCCGGACCAGAAGATGCCGAAGCGGTAAGACCAACCTCGCATCGCCATGCCAATGGTAAAGTGGAAATAAGCGCGAATCAGCAGTGTGTGAAAGATGAGCACAAGCGGGTAACTAACAAGCAGCGGAAGCCAATTGCTGGAGTCAAATTTGTAGAAGACTATCAGAATAAGAGATGTATAATAGAGAACTATTTTATATATAGAGTGATAAAATCGCTTCATTAAAGTATAGCTATAAATCGTAGATTCTTTGGATAAGTTGGATTCTTGTTTGATTGACATATACTAGGACCTCCGCACCGCGGTAACGCGTTATGTTTGTATTATCGGCATTTCCCTTCCAAAATATGAGCGTTTAGCTAGTTTAGGAGAATCGCGAATAGGACATACTAGTCGTAAAAGATCGTGGGGTGATCATATGGAGGAGAACCGGTTTGGACTGTGTATGATTTGCGAGCAGCAACGAGTTGGAGGGATTCACATTGTTACAGCATTCATTTGTGATGAATGTAGTAAAGAAATCGTCAAAACGAACGTGTCTGATCAGAAGTATTCGTTTTATGTGAGTCAGATGAGGAAGGCATTTTACATGGGGAATTCGAGACAGTACATGAATTAAGAGGAGAAGCTTCTTTTACAGAAGCTTTTTTTGTTTTTTTGTCGCTAATCCACTACTATAGAAGGGTAAATCGAAAATTAGTGGCTCACGAAGCTCGAGGAGTTTGATCTGTTTGTGCAGCGAACATTTAGATAAGGCTCGATCCCCGCTATATGAGGCTATGGTTGCCCATCACGATAAGAAGTCTATTAGCTTACATGTACCAGGACATAAATCAGGCCAGGGGCTTTTGGAAGAAGGAAATGCGTTTCTACAATCGGTCATGTCCATTGATTATACAGAAATTACAGGCCTTGATGATTTGCATCATCCAGAGGGTGTGATTAAGGAGGCGGAGCAGCTCGCGGCGGCGTGCTTTGGCGCGGAGGAGACGTATTTTCTCATTGGCGGGAGCACGGTTGGTAATGTAGCGATGATCGGAGCTGTTTGTCAGCGTGATGATCTGATACTTGTTCAAAGGAACGTACATAAGTCGGTCATTCATGGGCTCATGCTGGCAGGTGCTCAAGCGGTATTCTTAGCGCCAGAGGTTGACCTAGAGACCGGAGCCGCAACTTGCTTAGATATTGAGGATGTTAGAAGGGCGTTGGAACTGTATCCGACTGCAAAGGCATTATTGATAACAAATCCTACTTATTATGGGGTCGGCACGGAATTAAAGCCTTTCGCAGATCTGCTGCATGAGACAGGAAAATTGCTGTTAGTGGATGAAGCGCATGGTGCGCATTTCGGCTTCCATGAGGAGGTACCAGCATCCGCATTATCCCAAGGGGCAGACGCTGTCGTGCAGTCTACGCATAAGATGCTGACCGCAATGACGATGGGGGCGATGCTCCATGTACAGGGTCCAAGGATCGATAGAAAGGCAATCCAACGTTTGTTGGCGATGCTTCAAAGCTCAAGTCCTTCCTACCCGATTATGGCATCGCTGGACTTAGCGAGAAAGCGGATGCACACGGAAGGTCATGTTTGGTTGGGACAAGGACTTCAGACCATGAAGGAATTTAGAAAAGGGGTAGATGCCCTGCAAAGCTTTCGTTACTATCCACAGACATATTCGGAGTCAAGCGGTAGGAGAGCCGTCGAAACGACGGATCCTTTTAAAATAGCGATCTATGATCCCAATCACCGTATATCGGGAGCTGAGCTCAAGGATAGGTTAGAAGCCGAAGGCTGTTTTGTAGAGATGACAGATGGCTATCTGGTTTTACTCGTATTTTCCCCTGCTACCCGTAGAGAGGATATGCTTCATGTTCTACACGTTTTGAGCAACATTTGTTTGGACATCAGGGACGATAAGCAGGAACTTCAGGCGCCCATCTCGAATATAATTAAATTACCCACCTACGCACCCATCTCCTCGCCAATACGGTTTGACCATCGCACTGTGTTTCAAGCAACGACTCGCGTGGTTAATATGGAGGAAGCAATAGGGCAGCGCTCAGGTGATATGGTAATTCCTTATCCGCCTGGTATTCCTTATTTATATCCAGGTGAAATCATTACGGTTTCTGTAGCCGAGGCACTTGTATTTTTGGCTAGCCAGGGCATCAGGTTCCAAGGAACCCATTTTGGACAGACGTACAAATTAACTATATACACAGATCACGAAGAGACTTCGTGAGGCAGTATGCAGGAGGAACACGTGAACGGAATATTCATTACGTTTGAAGGGCCGGACGGCTCCGGAAAAACAACACAGCTTAAGAAGATTGCTCAGGAACTGCAAGAGTTAGGACATGATGTGCTCGTGACCAGAGAACCTGGTGGTACTGCTATTAGTAACAAAATCCGCAGTATTATTCTTGACCCTGTGAACGAGGAGATGGTGGATCAAGCAGAGGTATTGCTTTATGCAGCATCGCGTGCGCAACACGTTCATGAGTTGATCCTTCCAGCTTTGAAAGCAGGTCGTATTGTTCTTTGCGATCGTTTCATTGATGCTAGTGTGGCCTATCAGTCCTATGGTCTTGGCGTCGATATAGAGATCGTGAAGAGTATTTCCAAATACGCTAGCTCTGGTCTTCAAGCGACAAGGACGTATATCATGGATGTACCTGTTGAAGTGAGCTTAGAGCGATTAAGTCTGCGAGCAGGTGCTAGTGAGTTCACACAGCAGTTGGATCGCATCGAGCAGAAAAATGTCGATTATCACAGCAGAGTACGTGCGGGCTTCCACCAAATTGCATCGGATCATCCAGAGCGTGTGCTTATGATTGATGCGAATCGAACTGTTGATCAGATAGCCGCGGATATTTGGCAGGATTGTAAACAGTTGCTTAAGGAACATATTTCCGTTTAGAGCGGAAAACCAATTCTTAGTTTATAATATAAGGAGGCATCACCTATGAAACTAGTCGTAGCCGTTGTTCAGGATAAGGACAGTAACCGTCTCTCTAACGCTTTAATTAAGGAAGGGTTTCGCGCCACGAAGCTGGCAAGTACCGGTGGATTTTTGCGTGCAGGGAATACAACCTTTATGATTGGTACGGAAGATGACCGAGTACAAGAGGTGATGCAGGTGATTCGAGCTAATTGTAAAATCCGCGAGCAGCTCGTAACACCCGTTTCTCCAATGGGGGGAACGACCGATTCGTACATTCCATTTCCAGTGGAAGTGCAAGTGGGTGGGGCAGCCGTTTTCGTCTTGCCAGTTGAACGATTTGAGCATTTCTAACCATAATCAGATCTACACAAGGATGGATGCGTCTTGAAAATTAATCCGGGGTTGCAGCCCATCGGTAAGAATATTAAAGTCGGAGAGAATGTCCCTCCACCACAGATGGCTCCTCGGAACTTCTCTGACATTATGCAGCAGCATGATCAGAAGTACACCCAGGAGCAACTCGCCAAAATGGTGCAGCAGATTACGATTCAAGGCGATCGCTTGTCCAGAGGCATGACGGTAAGGGATCTGCTGCAGTATAAGCTGCTCATTCGCCAGTTTCTCGAGGAGACGGCTCGTCGAGGGGTCAATTTAAGAGATACGAAGGGCTGGGATCGTCGCGGTCGTTCGAAGCGATATAAGCTTTTGGAAGAGATTGATCAAGAGCTTCTCTTATTAGCCGATGATTTGTTGGAAAATGAGCAGGGGCGGATCGAGATATTGCATCGCATCGGAGAAATCCGAGGGATGTTAATTAATTTGTTATTTTAAAAATATAAGCGTGTAATGGGGCGAAAATAAATGTCCTTCCAAGCGATACCGGGACAAGCAGCAGCCAAACGGCTGCTGCAGAACGGACTGCGTCAAGATAGACTTTCGCATGCGTATATTTTCAGCGGTCCAATTGGGACAGGCCGTTCTGACATGGCCATAGCTCTCGCCAAAGCGATCTATTGTCAGAATGGAACGGACGACGCATGCGGCGAATGCCTAGAATGCCGTAAGGTTGAACATGGCAATCATCCAGATCTCCATGTGGTTGCTCCTGAAGGCGCTTCAATTAAAATTGAGCAGATTCGAGAGTTGCAAAAGGAGTTTGCTTACCGGGCAACAGCATCTGGAACGAAAATATATGTCCTGCACCAAGCAGAGAAAATGACGGTACAGGCTGCGAATAGTTTGTTGAAATTTTTGGAGGAGCCGAACTCTCGTGTTGTGGCGATACTCATTACCGAGAACGGAAATGCCCTGCTGCCAACGATTCAATCGAGGGCGCAGTGGATCCAGTTTACACCAATGGCTCGTGAGCAAATGGTGCTCTCACTGCTCGAAGAGGGCCTTCCAGCAGCGTTAGTTGGGCCTGCAGTGCATGTCACAGCAGGATTACAAGCAGCGAGAGATTTAATTGCAGCAAATTGGTTTGCAGAAATGAGAACCGTAATGTTACAATTAGCGAAGGAGACGCTCACACGTTTCCCTACTTCCATGATTACCGTACAACAGCGGATTGTGAAAACAGAACTTGCGGATCATGTATCGACGTTGTTCGACTTATTGATTCTCTGGTTTAAAGATATGGTGCAGTTGCGCCTTGAGCGCAGAGACAAGCTTGTATATAATGACCAGCTAGACTGGATGAGCTCCCTCGCGTTAAGCCGAGATGTCTCAGTCTGGGTGCGTATGATGGAGCAAGCCGTAGATTTACAAAAGCGACTGCGTTCCAATGCCAATTCTCAGCTGGTTATAGAGAAAATGCTCGTGGAGATGCAGGGGGTGTAAGATGTACTCAGTGGTTGGCGTCCGCTTTAAGAAAGCGGGTAAAATATATTATTTTGATCCCATTGATTTACCGATCGAGAAAGAGAGTGCCGTTATTGTTGAGACCGCACGCGGTGTAGAATACGGCAAGGTCGTAGTGGGCAAAAAGATTGTTAAAGAAAATGATGTGGTTCTGCCGCTCAAAAAGGTCATTCGCATTGCGGATGATACGGATGCTGATTTGGTTGAAGAGAATAAAAAAGCAGCCAAGGACGCTTTCCAAACGTGTCATGATAAAATTAAAGACCACAGTCTTAAGATGAAGCTAGTGGACGTAGAGTATACCTTTGATCGAAATAAAATTATATTTTATTTTACGGCTGAGGGACGCGTCGATTTCCGCGAACTTGTTAAGGATTTGGCGAGTATTTTTCGGACAAGAATTGAGCTCCGTCAAATCGGTGTGCGTGATGAAGCGAAGATGTTGGGTGGCATAGGTCCGTGTGGGCGAATTTTATGTTGTTCTTCATTCTTAGGTGATTTTGAGCCAGTCTCCATTAAGATGGCGAAAGATCAGAATCTTTCCTTGAATCCAACGAAGATTTCAGGATTATGCGGAAGATTAATGTGCTGCTTGAAATATGAACATGATAACTATGAAAGTGCCAAAGATTCGCTGCCGACAGTTGGTCGTTTGGTGATTACTTCTTTTGGTAGTGGGAAGGTATTAGGGCTTAACATTAAAGAACGTACGGCAAAGGTTCAATTGTTTGATCTTGGGAAAGCGCTAGATCTACCATTCGATGATGTTGTTGAACAGGAATAGAAGATCGAGGATCCAAGGAGGCGCTGGCCAGTAAGCATGCATGGCACTAGAGGTGAAAGCGTGGATAAACAAGATATTTTTGGACAAATAGATGGGATCGAAGAAAGAATGGGTACCACGTATGCTGAATTAGGTGCCTTGAAGAAACGGATTATTACCCTCATCGAAGAAAATAAGAGATTAAGCATAGAGAATCAGCAACTACGTAAGCTTATCCGCCAAGAGGAAACGGTGGTCGAGGAGCCGATACGAAGTACTGATGACGAACCGGTACAGTTGCCTGGAGCCGGATATGATAATTTAACCCGCTTATACAATGAAGGATTTCATATTTGTAATGTGTACTATGGACACCTTCGGACCGAGGGCGATTGTTTGTTTTGCTTATCCTTTTTAAATAAATAAGACGTTTGGCCGTAGGGGTTATCCCTTACGGTTTTTTTCCATAATAAGCAACAAAGAGAAAGGAAAGACGTATGAAGCAAGTTCCCTTACTACCGACTGAACGAATTGATGATTTATTGACATATGATTTGAAAATTATCCAAAGTGATGAAGTGTTCAGCTTCTCGATGGATGCTGTCTTATTGGGTAGATTCAGCAGTGTTCCGCCGAAGGGGCGAATCGTAGACTTATGCACAGGTAATGGCGTGGTGCCCCTATTGCTATCAACACGGACGCGAGCTGACATCTGGGGCGTCGAAATCCAGGAACGTTTGGCGGATATGGCCGTGCGTAATGCGGAGATTAATGATCTATCTGAGCGGTTGCACATGGTGCAGGGCGATTTGAAAACCATTCACAAAACCCTGGGACATGGACAGTTTGATGCCGTTACCGTGAACCCGCCTTATCTGCCTGTGCCGAATGGTGAACAGAATAGCAATGCGCATTTTGCAGCTGCGCGTCATGAGATCCATTGCACGCTAGAGGATGTAGTTGCGGCGAGCGCAAGGTTAGTCAAAGCAGGCGGGAAAGTAGCCATGGTGCACCGCGCTACGCGTGTAGTTGACATCATCTGTCTGATGAGGCAGTACCGTATTGAACCGAAGCGAATCCGTTATGTGCATGCACGTGCGGGAGAGGAAGCGATGATGGTGCTGATCGAAGGGATGAAAGATGGAAAGCCGGAGATTCGCACGCTGCCGCCTCTAATCGTATACACAGAGAACGAGGAGTATTGCCAAGAGTTGAAAGATATTTATTATGGGGGCAGGAGCTCACTTGAGTTTGCATAAGAGGGTTGCTGAAACACTAATACAAAGTGATGAGGGACATAAACTGTGAGTCTGAATATACAGAAAAGCTACCGCGAGGATCCTAGCGGTGTAGGAACGCTATACCTGGTTGCCACACCAATCGGCAACCTCGAAGATATGACCTTCCGCGCGATCCGCACGCTGAAGGAAGTGAGCATGATTGCCGCCGAAGACACGCGGCAAACACGCAAGCTGCTGACCCACTTCGAAGTCGCTACGCGACTGGTCAGCTATCACGAACACAACAAGCAAGCAAGCGGCCCGGAGCTGGTCCGCTTGCTGCTTGAAGGGCAGAGCATCGCGCTAGTCAGCGATGCCGGCCTGCCGGCCATTTCCGACCCAGGGTATGACCTGGTGCGGATGGCCGTAGACGAGGGCGTGCCGGTGGTGCCCATCCCCGGCGCGAATGCGGCCCTGTCGGCGCTGATTGCATCAGGCTTGCCGACAGAGCGTTTTGCCTTCGTCGGTTTTCTCCCAAGGGAGAAAAAAGACCAGACGAAGTTGCTTGAAGGGCTGCAGCATGTGCAAGACACATTGCTGTTCTATGAATCGCCGCACCGCGTGGATAAAACACTTCTGCGTATGGCAGAAGTATGGGGGGCGGAGCGCAGGGTTTGCCTTGCCCGCGAGTTGACGAAGCGGTACGAGGAGTTCCTGCGCGGCACGATCGCAGAGTGCCGCGTGCACTTGGAGCAGTACCCGCCGCAGGGCGAGTACTGCATTATCGCCGAAGGCGCATCTGACGCGGCTGTGCAGGAAGCCGCTGATGGTTGGTGGGAGGCGAAGACGCTTGGCGAGCATGTCGCCCACTATGAGGATCGCGGGATCGATCGCAAGGATGCGCTGAAGCTAGTTGCGACAGATCGTGGATTATCGAAACGGGATGTATACAATGCGCTGCTGGAGCGTTAAGGGATGCAGCGTGAGCACAGTTGGATTTTATCATTGGAAATGGACATATAAATAGGAAAAGGCCCCTTAAGGGGCCGGATCCACTTACATATATAGGATACTGCTTTTTTTGACTTTCAACCTAGACAGTAGCGTACTAGGTGTCTTCTTTGGCAAGGACAAAAAAAGATCTCTAACCCGTGGCCGAAGCCAACAAAGTTAGAGATGAAAGGAGATATGAAAAAGGTTAGAATTACCAATAGGATAAGTGCTACTTCTATTATATACTACTTTTCTTATTTTGTCACAGGTGTTGGCATTTCTGCTAAACAAATATGGCAAACAATTTTTCCTTTGAAATACGAAACATTCTCCGCATTGCCACAGAAGATACAAGCAGGCTCATATTTCTTCAACATGATGCGCTCGCCGTCTACATATATTTCCAAAGCGTCTTTCTCGCCAATTCCCAATGTGCGGCGCAACTCAATTGGAATAACAACGCGTCCTAGTTCGTCCACTTTTCTAACAATTCCTGTAGATTTCATCATATATATAAAAACCCCTTTCGATTTTATCAATTTTTAATCAAGATCGTCATGTTTCGACATTTGCTTATGACTTATGATACCAACGATTCCCAAAATAGTCAACCATATTTTCGCTGAAAACAGAGGGCTAATTCCTCAAATTTATCATTTATGTGACAGCTGAAAAAACCGTAATCGCGCTAAGAATAAGGGGTTGTAAGCGATATATTACGGATTTTCAATTTTAGAGTATGTGAGAAGTATTGGAAAAATTTTATGTTAAGTCGTTAATAAATTGGAATTTGTAAATCGACAATAATCGACACGAAAGAGGGTTGTATGTCGAATATGTCGAAAACATTTACGATACTAAGGGGGCTATGCCACATGAAAGAAGAAAAAGTGTTTAAAGATCCCGTTCACAAATACATCTATGTGCAAGATGAAACGATTTGGGATTTAATTAATACAAAGGAGTTCCAACGCTTACGCCGTATTCGTCAACTAGGTACGTCCTATCTAACTTTTCATGGCGCTGAGCATAGTCGCTTCTCTCACTCGCTTGGCGTTTATGAGATTACGCGGAAAATTATTTCGCAATTCGAACGCAATCACTATGAAGATTGGCCGAAGGAAGAGCGTTTGCTCTGTCTATGTGCGGCATTATTGCATGATTTGGGCCATGGTCCATTTTCGCACTCTATCGAGAAGGCTTTCGGTACAAGACATGAGGACTGGTCCTGCCGCATTGTGCTGGGAGATACCGAAGTGAATGAAGTGCTGAGTCGTGTCTCACCTGATTTTCCGAAAAAGGTGGCAGGGGTCATTTGCAAATCCTATAGCGAAGAAATTGTGGTGAGCTTGGTATCCAGCCAACTGGATGCGGATCGCATGGATTATTTGTTGCGTGATGCTTACTTTACAGGAGTGAATTATGGTACGTTCGATTTGGAGCGGATTCTTCGGGTGATTCGGCCGTACAAAGGGCATATTGTGGTCAAAGAGAGCGGTATGCATGCTGTAGAGGATTATCTCATGTCTCGTTATCAGATGTACTGGCAAGTGTATTTCCATCCTGTAACGAGAAGTGCAGAAATTCTTTTGCATAAAGTATTTGCTCGTGCCAAACATTTATATGAAGAAGGGTATACGTTCGGTTTTATGGTTGAACCTATCCTTCATCTCATTCAGAATCGCATTTCCTTAGAAGATTACTTGCTGCTCGATGAGTCGGTCATGCAAACGATGCTAACCTTTTGGAGTCAAGAAAAGGATGGTATGCTGGGGGATATGTGCAAACGTTTCTTAGATCGTAAATTGTACAAGTACAGTACCTTCGATGGCGATCAGGAGCAGCTTATTCAGCGCATGGAAAAAGTAATGAAAGAGGTTGGCTTCGACCCGACTTACTATATGGAAATTGATTTCCCTTCTAATCAATCTTATGACGTGTACAGAGCTGGTGAAAATGATGACAATTTGCCAATCCTTTTATTAGATCATAAGGATAATTTAACGGAGATTACCCAACGCTCGGAAATTGTAAAGTCCATTAGCGGCTTCCAAATGGGTAAGCATCATGTGTACTATCCTGAGGAACTCCTAGAGCGTTTGAATGCAGAAGATTATCCAGATGTTTGGGAGATGTTGGGGGAGCAAGATTAATTCAGGTTTAAGAAAGATAATAATAATAGAACTCAAAACACATTCAGTTACATAAGGGAGAACAGTCATGCTAACGGATTCACACACACATTTAAATGCCGAACAATTTAAAGATGATCAAGAGGAAGTCATTCAGCGGGCGCTAGATGCAGGCGTGACGAGAATTGTGAATGTCGGCTTCAATCGCGAAACGATTCCTAGCTCAATTGAGCTAGCTGAGAAATACGATTTTATTTATACTACCGTAGGTTGGCATCCCGTCGACGCGATTGATATGATGCCGGGTGATTTGGAATGGATTGAGTCCTTATGCCAGCATGAGAAAGTGGTTGCTATCGGGGAGATTGGTCTAGATTATTACTGGGATAAGTCGCCAAGGGATGTTCAACAGCGCGTATTTCGAGAGCAAATTCGTCTTGCGCGAAAGTTAGGCATGCCGATTGTGATTCATAATCGAGATGCGCATCAAGATATTCTAACAATTCTCAAAGAGGAGAAGGCAGCGGAAGTCGGGGGTATTATGCATTGCTTCTCAGGGAGCTGGGAAACAGCGAAGCAATGTCTGGATATGAATTTCCATATTTCGTTTGGTGGTCCTGTTACCTTCAAAAATGCTGTGCAACCGAAAGAAGTCTTGGCTCAGGTTCCGCTTGATCGTCTACTCATCGAAACGGACGCTCCGTACCTAACGCCCCATCCTTTCCGCGGTAAGCGCAACGAAACAGGTTATGTTCGCTTAGTGGCTGAAACTGCCGCGGAAATTCGGGGGATGTCACTGGAAGAGATCGCTGAGATTACGACGAATAATGCGATTCGATTACTCGGCCTCAAGTAAGGCATTTTTCTTGAACTTTCGGCGAAGCACTACGCCGCACGCGAAAGAAATGAGGGCCAGACTTACCAAGGGAACTAGGAAATACAAAATAGAAGTTCCTATCATAAAAGGAATCGTCAGGATGACTAGCTGGAATGTAAGAGTCATCCAGATAATATAAGCAAGGGAGCCAACTTTGGCTTGTGCTTCCAAAGGGTACATATCGAGCCAGAATGTATATCGATGTGCACGCTCTAATGAAGTAAGCTGAACCATCGAGATGGCTAATGCAATGAGTAGGATGACGCTTCGCGCAGTAGTGGAGTCTGCAACAGCTATTGCTAAGACGCCGATCAGGGTCAGTCGAAGCACAATGGCGAACAATTCGGTGCGAATCAATGTCTTCATATATAAGTAGAGAAACGCCGAATCCTGTCGAAATGGAATCATTCGGGTAAGTCCGCTGATCCATCCTCGGCGGGCTATTCGCGTTGGTAATTGAGGCACATCTACGAACCAGTTGAAGAAGGCGTAAAGTCTAGCTTGTTGCTGCTTCTCTTTGGCAATCAGGTAGTCCCAGCCAATCACATATTTGGCTACGTTTCGGAATGCAATCAGCCAAACGAATACAAGTAATAGGGCAGCAAGGCTTGCCCATAAGCTGCTGTAGTGAAATTGGATTGTGATTAAGGCGATAGTGGCTATCCATCGAAAACATACAGATACCATCCTTGTTCGTTCAGCAGCAAATCTTCCTTCTTGCCAACTCGCTAATAGGTTAGCTACTTTTAATAGAAGCAATAGAGCTAACATCAGTAAAAATGGCTGTGATTCCGTGCCTAGACAGTGCTTATATAGGGGGCGTAGGGAGATCCAAGCGAGAAATAGCCAAATGCCCTGCAACGAAAAGCTATATAGAAAGCTGCTTCGAAAATAGGCGCCCATTTCATGTTCAATCCGTAAAAGAAACATGCGATCAGCACTGCGAGTTAACGTTCGGATTGAGCTCGAAGCGATGAGTGGAACGAGCACGAGCAGGACGATCCACAGGTATGGATAATCTGTCGGAAGACGCTGTAATGTTTTTGCATAATAATAGGAAGAAACGATGACAAGAAACAACAAGAAGCCAATAAAGTTGCTGCGTGCAGCATACTGCCAATACCCCATGGATTCCTTCATATAATGTTGGAAACGCTGCTTCCATAATGCATGCGTGTTAAATGCATGTGTACTATTAGATAAATGACTCATGCCATGTCTCCTTGAACAAGCTTGTAAAAGATGTCGTCTAATGACGCCTGAGGCAACTTGGTTTGTGCGCGTAATTCGACTAAATCCCCTTGAGCTACCATGCGCCCCTTATGAAGAACGACATAGCCATCGCAATATTTTTCAATTGTAGACAAAATGTGTGAGGATATGAGAAAAGACGCACCTTTTTGTTTCATTTTAACCATTAATTCAAGCAAGGAACGAATCGCTAAAGGGTCGAGTCCGAGAAACGGCTCATCGATAATATATAAAGAGGGCTCGATCAGGAAGGCATTCATAATCATGACCTTTTGCTTCATCCCTTTGGATAAATGGCTCGCGAAGCTATTCAGCTTGTCTTTCATTTGGAACTGTTCTAACAAGGACTGGGAACGGGTTTCGTAATCCTCCTTGGAAACGCCGTAAGCCATAGCCGTTAATTCAAGGTGTTCGCGTATCGTAAGCTCTTCGTATAGCTCTGGACTTTCAGGCACATAAGCATATGTCGCACGGTAAGGTAATGGATTTTCGGCTAGTGTTAAACCGTTAATGCGAATGGACCCTTTTTGAGGTTGAAGCAGCCCGAGTATATTTTTGATGGTGGTACTTTTACCTGCACCGTTGAGTCCGATCAACCCCATCATTTCACCTTGACGAATGGAAAAGGTAAGATCATGAAGAACAGGTTTGTTGGGTAAATATCCACCGAATAAAGCGTTTACTTGCAAGATGGGACCCATCTCAATTGCCTCCCTAAATAGCAAATTATTGGTACTTTTTGATCAAATACTTCCAGAATCATTATAAACAAATTTGCATTTTTAGCCTAGTTTTGGTCATTATACTATGAAAAATAGCGTATACGTACGTTAAAGTTAGATAAATGTAGATATAATTGGGTTATATTCGAAAAATAATCGAAATTTAATCGATTTAGCCCTTTTTAACGGGTGTTAATCCCTTTACAGGTTGAGATTAACAGCGTAATATACTTTTCATAATAACTTAATATCCAATTTGCCAAATTTCCATTCGCTGAGTTCCAAATGTGGAAACGGGGGAACCACTGCAAGCTTAATTCGTATTCAAAATACAGTTAAGTAAGCAGATTGAGTAACAGGGGTGAATCATGGACGTCAAACGAATCGTTTGCGTCTGCGTAGGGCGACTCTCACGTCCGAATCCGTCAGCTAACCTCGTAAGCGTAAGAGAGGTAACGATTGTCGTGCGTGCTATTTGTATTTCATTATGCAAACTAAGCCAGCGAGAAGAGTCCTCTTCTTGCTGGCTTTTTGTCCTCATACAGGGTTTTACACAGATCGGAAGACATAAATTAACCCGGAATTCATAGGATGATGAATAGGTAAAAGGGGGGGACGACCAGATTCAGCAAGGCATTGTATGCTGATGATGGCGAGCATGTTAAGTTAAACTAAAAACCTTAGTCGCGTCAAATTTAATCATGCTGTAACCTGGCGGCGAGGCTTTGAAGGAGGACCGAAGAAGTGGGCAGTATCTCAATTAGCGAGACCCATGTAAAACGATCATCCAGCATGTCCTTCGCATTGCGATGGAAGCATGAAAACTTGCGTTTGATTTTAAGCCTAGCTATAATCTCAATCGCAATGACTTTCATGTTTTTGGTGTTGTTGTACGGAACGGCTACCAAGAGCGTATCCGTGGTTGTGAATGGACAAGAAACTATTGTGCACACGAAGCAATGGGTCCTGCAACGCCTACTGGATGAACAAGCCATAACGATTGGTGAGCACGATGAAATTTCAGCTTCACTCACGACCAAGCTCAAGGGTGGAGACAAATTTGTAATCGAGCATGCCTCACCAATTCAATTGACTGCTGATGGAAAGACCACCACTGTTTACACAACTGCAAGAACGGTAGAAAGTGCATTGCAACGTTTAAATATTGCACTTGGGGAGAATGACCGAATGACTCCCGAACCGACGGCCGCTCTAGCTACTGGCGATGAAATCAAAATCGTCCGTGTGAAGAAAGAGACGGAGGAAGTATCTGTACCGATCGCATTCGAAACAGAGAAAAAGAATGACGCGTCTTTACTTAAAGGGAAAGAGCAAGTCGTCCAAGAAGGTAAAGAAGGCGTATTGGTCAAGAAGAAAGAAAAGACTTTCGAAGACGGTGTTTTAGTCGCGGAAGCAGTTGTGGGTGAAGAAGTACAAACAGAAAGTGTTAAAAAGGTAGTTTCCGTAGGCACCAAAAACCCTGTGGTTGTTCTCTCTGCCTCTTCACCGAGCGTGGATGAGGTTTCCAAGAACGGTGTGACCTTCGGTTACAAACAAATTCTCAAAAACGTGAAGCTTACAGCTTATTCAGCGGGCGCTGCGTCGACAGGCAAAACCGAAGGCTCATCGGGCTATGGTAAAACCTACACAGGTACTACCGTGACCGAAGGTCGTACGATTGCGGTCGATCCGAAAGTTATTCCGCTTGGATGGTGGGTATACATTGAAGGAATTGGCTTCCGTCGCGCTGAAGATATTGGCAGCGGCGTGAAAGGTCAAATGATTGATGTGTACTATGAAGATCACGGCTATGCCAATAAATTCGGCACGAAGCAAGGGTACACTGTGTATGTGGTTGGCCCTACAAAACCGTCCCAAAACTAACGTGTAAACGGTAGTTGTGACGGGAACACTACTAAATACACGTAGCTTGGCATCTGCCTGCGCGAAAGAAGAGGAGACCCCTCTTCTTTTTCTGCGTACTGGGGAAGGAAAACGGTGATGATAAAAGAAATGATCGTTGTGGAAGGCAAGGACGATACGGCAGCCATCAGGCGCGCTGTGGAGGCGGATACGATTGAAACAGGCGGCTCCGCTATCGGACAAGCCGTCCTCAAGCGAATCGCGCTGGCACAGCAGCGCAGAGGCGTCATTATATTCACGGATCCGGATCACGCCGGTGAGCGGATTCGTAAAATCGTAGCAGCCAAGGTGCCTGGCTGCAAGCATGCTTTCATTACGCAGGAGCAAGCTGCGTATAAAGGTGATATTGGCGTCGAGAATGCGACGCCGGAGACTATCCGTAAGGCGCTTCAGAGCCTGCGGACGGAGTATGACGCTGCTGTCTCGCAGCTGACGATGGAAGATTTGATTGCTGCCGGACTCATCGTGCATCCCGATGCGGCAGCTCGTCGATTGACGGTAGGCAATGCACTTGGTATTGGCTATTGCAATGGCAAGCAATTTTATAAGCGATGCGCGATGTTTCAGATATCGCGAGAGGAATTCGAAGCGGCACTTGAGCATTTGAATTGATTGACGAGAACGAGAACCTATAGATACGAGGTCTATACTATGAATATAACCGGACAAGAGGTTGTTGTAACAGCAGAAGATGTGGCAACACCAAGTAAAACGAAACAAATTATTAAGAAAAATGGACTCGTGCTGAAGAAGAGCCTGGGCCAGAACTTCTTAATCGATCAAAATATATTGAGCAAAATCGTTATGGCCGCTGAGCTCGGGCCTACGAAAGCTGCGCTGGAGATCGGCCCGGGTATCGGCGCGCTCACACAACAGCTAGCCAAGCTTGCTGGCCGCGTGCTAGCCGTTGAGATTGATCAGCGTCTGCTGCCCATTCTGGACGAGACGCTGGCGCCATACCCCCATGCCACTGTCGTTCATGGGGATATCTTGAAGACCAACCTGCCGGAGTTGTTCCAGCAGCATTTTGAAGGCATGGAAGGCGTCAGTGTTGTCGCCAACTTGCCTTACTACATCACGACACCGATCATCATGAAGCTTCTGGAAGAGAAGCTTCCTCTCGAGAATATCGTCGTGATGATCCAAAAAGAAGTGGCCGACCGCATGGCGGCACGTCCGGGCACCAAAGATTACGGCAGCCTTAGCATTGCCGTGCAGTTCTACTGCGAGCCGGAGCTTGTCACGATCGTGCCTCGCACCGTCTTCGTGCCGCAGCCGAACGTCGACTCCGCTGTCATCCGGCTGAAAGTACGTCAAGCGCCGCCTGTCGAAGTGGCGGACGTGGACTTCTTCTTCGCTGTCGTTCAATCGTCCTTCGTTCAGCGTCGCAAAACGCTTTACAACAACCTCGCGGCGAGGTTCTTTAGTAAAGAGAACAAACCGGAGCTGGAAGCTTTGCTGCACAGCATTCAAATCGAGCCATCCCGCCGCGGTGAAACACTCAGCATGGAAGAGTTCGCACGCTTGTCAACGGCGCTTCGTGCGCACGGCTGCAAATAACCCGCACCAAATGCCTAGCCTCGCCATAGGATACCCTTAGGAGGGGATTTGTGCGATGAGGCAAGGAGATTTTGTTACCCGTATTTCCTATGGCGGCGACGTCGTGTTTAAAATTGAACGAATTGAGCATCTCAAGGCCATTCTGCGAGGTGTTGATGTTCGGTTGCTTGCAGATGCGCCGCTCACGGATCTGACAAAAACGAATCCTAAGGAGACCTTAGATCATCCACGGTCAAGCTCGCCTGAGTTTCGTGAGTCGCTGCGTCGGCTAGCGGTGTCCCAAGTGCAACTGCAGGAGAAGAATCAGTTAGCCATCAACCATAAGCAAAAGTCATTACCCACGAATAATAGCTATTTTGAAGTGCCGGGAAGGGTGCTTCACTTGGATGGCGATCCAAGTTATCTACGCAAAAGTATGCAATTGTATGGTGAATTGCGCGTGCCAGCAGAAGGTTTCTACATTCCTGAGGTGCAAATGGCGGAAGCACTGCAAAGATTGCTTCCTCAATATAAACCGGATATTGTCGTCATCACAGGCCATGATGGCATTTTGAAAAGTCGCCAAAGTGCCAGCCCGAGCAATCTGTCTAGCTATAAGAATTCTCAAAACTTTGTGAATGCCGTGCGAGTTGCCAGACAATATGAGAGGGATCGTGATTCTTTGATTATTGTTGCAGGTGCTTGTCAGTCCCATTTCGAAGCCTTGCTGCGGGCTGGGGCTAATTTCGCAAGTTCACCTGCGCGCATTCTCATTCACGCCTTAGATCCGCTGTGTATCGCTGCTAAGCTATCCTATACGCCAACAAGAGAGACAATCTCGATGTTGGATATTATGGATTTAACGGTGACAGGTTTAGAGGGCCTAGGAGGCGTGGAGACGCGCGGTAGTTATCGGATGGGCATTCCTGGTATTCATCACACGGAAGAGTCTGTGTAGCTAAATTTGGCGCTCCTGGAAGACGGCGCATAGTGGCTTGTGCTTTTGTGGCATGGACACATCTAAAAATCAGATGTTTAAAAGAAATACTAGTCTGTCAGCAGACTCCTTGGAGGAGAGTGACGGCGAGTGTTTCTTTTTTTTGCTCAAAGATAGCTTGAATAGCCCTTGTTTGCTCGAAAAGAAGCGTGTGTGTCTAAGAAGGCAAGAAGAAGTTTCTCGTTAACTGGAAAAGTGTGAATAATTTGCGAACATTGGTGACAACCTGAAGGGAGGAGAAATCGGAAAATGAACAAAAATGCCGTTGACAACGGGATTAGGGTGCTGATATAATATTTGCCCTCATTTGACATGAGGGGGTAAATGGGTTATAATTGACAAGGAAAGAGGTGGTAGTTGACAATGGCAAAAAATGCGCTATTGGAAATCAAACGCAGTTTGGAACCCCACGTTGGGCAGAAGATCATGTTGAGAGCGAATGGTGGCCGTCGTAAGACAGTCGAGCGTTCTGGTGTTTTAGAAGAAACCTACCCTTCTGTGTTTATTGTGAAATTAGATCAAGAATCTCACGCCTTCAAACGAGTGTCATACAGCTACGCCGATATCCTTACCGAATCCGTCGAAGTTACTGTATGTAATGATGATGGTCAAGTCCGCATCACTTACATACAGCATTAGCTTAATAGCGTTCCGATATTGAACAGGCCCTTGCGGTCTGTTTTTGCTTTATATAGGGGTTACAGGTCAGTGCATGGACTTACATGGATAGGACATACTAATCGAAATCGTCATCAATCACTGCTTATGATGGTTGCAGCGTTCATTGTGCGCATATGATAAGGGGGATTTGGTATGAGTCGAAGAAGAAGTGTGATGTCCGAAAGTTTTAAATATGAATTAGCGAAGGATCTTGGTTTCTATGACGTTGTACAGCGTGAAGGCTGGGCGGGTATTCGTACGAAGGATGCAGGAAATATGGTGAAGCGGGCTATTCAAATTGCAGAGGAGCATCTCGCCAAGCAATACGTCGGAGCTTCGAACAACATGCCTGCAGGTCCCTCTAACTATCGCCAGACGACAGCTAGTCCGCCTATAAATTATGGGCAAGGACATGCCCCTTCCTATAACACCTATCAGCAGCAAGCCGGCGCGATGAATCAGAGCTATCAGCAGGCGGGACATGGAACGCAACGTCCGTATTAAAGCTAAAGCAAATGCTTTAGCTTTTTTTTTGCGCTTTTGTTATAATATTTCAATGGCAAACGAGCAAAAGAAGGTGATCGGATGAAGATTTTTGAGAAAGCACCGGCTAAGATTAATTTATCTCTTGATGTTTTACATAAAAGGCCAGACGGTTACCATGAAGTTGAAATGGTGATGACGATGGTAGACCTGGCTGATCGGATCGAAATGCAGGAGATGGCGCGTGATACGATCATCATATCAAGTCAGGCGGGGTATATTCCGCTCGATGAGAAGAATCTAGCCTTTCAGGCTGCGCGTCTCATTAAAGACCGCTATGACGTCAAACAAGGCGTCTACATTCATTTGGACAAGCGGATACCTGTAGCGGCAGGCTTGGCAGGTGGAAGCAGTGACGCGGCGGCGACATTACGAGGTCTCAATCGTCTCTGGAACCTGAATATCCCCAATGAGGAGCTGCAGGTACTAGGCGCAGAACTTGGTTCTGATGTGCCCTTCTGTGTAACGGGGGGGACAGCACTTGCAACAGGGCGTGGCGAGAAGCTGGAGCATATCTCAGCCCCGCCGCAATGCTGGGTTGTCTTAGCGAAGCCGCCTATCAACGTATCGACCTCGGAGATCTACGGAAAGCTGAACGCACGTGAAATCAAGCAACATCCATCCACAGCGGGTGTGTTGAGTGCGATACGGGACAAGCAGTTCGATCGTTTGTGCGATAATCTAGGCAATGTTCTGGAAGAAGTGACGCTGGATTTGTATCCGGAAGTCAGACATCTGAAGGAATGTATGCAGCGTTTGGGAGCAGACGGAGTGTTGATGTCTGGTAGCGGGCCGACTGTGTTTGGTCTCGTTTCCAAGGAAGCCAAGGTGCCGCGTATTTACAATGGACTGCGAGGTTTTTGTAAAGACGTTTACGCGGTGCGCATGCTGACGTAAATGGCGATATTTGAGCCCCGTGATGGGGCTCTTTTTCATCTAAAGGGGCATAATGGTAAGAGTCGTGTCTAAATCTTGGATGATGTTATATATATGTGAGGTTCGTGTTAACATAATTTTCATGGTAAGCTTGAATAAATACGTATAAAAGTGGTATATTTTCATTATAATATTCGGATTTTTGGGGGTAGTGCGATGAAAAAGTTGAAAAGGAGCGCTAGGCTGGTAGAAATGACACAATATTTGTTATTTCGCCCCCACTCGTTAATCCCTTTAACGACTTTTGCCGAGCGTTACAACTCAGCGAAATCTTCCATAAGCGAAGATCTTGCCATTATTAAAGAAGTTTTTGAAGAAGAAGGACTTGGTGAGCTTAATACGCTTGCTGGTGCCGCCGGAGGCGTGAAGTTTTCTCCGAAGGTGCCTAAAGAAATATCCTTGAAGTTTATCCAGAATCTATGCTTGCAGCTCCAACAACCAGAACGGATTCTTCCCGGTGGATACTTGTACATGTCGGATATCATGGGACAACCTCAATATTTGAACGAAATTGGCAAAACCTTTGCATCCGCTTTCGCTGGTCGGGACGTGGACGTGATTATGACTGTTGAAACCAAAGGGATACCGCTCGCGTATGCGACGGCCACTTATATGAATTTGCCTGTTGTTATCGTGCGCAGAGACAGCCGAGTGACGGAAGGTTCTGCGGTTAGCATTAACTATGTGTCGGGCTCCAACAAACGGATCCAGACGATGTCATTAGCGAGGCGCGCGCTGAAGGAAGAATCCAAGGTGCTGATCATCGATGACTTTATGCATGTAGGCGGTACAATCCATGGCATGATGGACTTGTTGGCTGAGTTTAAAGCGACTGTGCAAGGCGTAGGCGTATTCATGGAATCCTGCGAGGCCGAGGAGCAGTTGGTGGATAACTATGTGTCACTAGCTCGGTTATATGGCGTAGATTCTAAGACGAAGCAAATTACAGTAGAGCCAGGCAACTATTTTGACGCAAAATAAATGATGAAGTCCTCCTTGAGGGCTTTCAGATGTCATTATTTTTTAAAAGAAGGAGATTCGAAAAGCATGGAACTCATTTCAACATCAGCAGCACCGGCTGCTATCGGACCTTACTCCCAAGCGGTGAAGCTGGGGAACCTCTTGTTTACATCGGGACAAATCCCGTTAGGCTTGGATGGCCAGATCGTCGAAGGTGGAATCAAGGAACAGGCGCATCAAGTGTTTGCGAATTTGAAAGGCGTGCTTGAGGCGGCGGGTTCATCGTTCAGCGATGTCGTGAAGGCAACTGTCTTCTTGAAAGATATGAATCAATTTGGCGAGCTTAATGAGATCTATGCAACCTACTTTGGAGATCATAAACCTGCTAGATCTACGGTTGAAGTTGCGAGATTGCCACGCGATGTTTTTGTCGAAATTGAACTAATTGCTGTGATTCCTGTCGAAATTTAACATAAACATTAAGATCGCATTAAATTATCAAAAATTTCAAAAAAATAAGAAGGAATTTGCATGGAGATGTTGAATATATCACCCAAGTCTCAGAGATGGAAAAAGGTGGTGAACACAAGTGCAAATTACAGATGTAAGACTCCGCCGGGTAAACTCCGAGGGGAGGATGAAGGCGATTGCTTCTATTACCATTGATAACGAGTTCGTCGTACACGACATTCGTGTCATCGATGGCAATAACGGAATGTTCGTTGCTATGCCGAGCAAACGAACGCCAGATGGTGAATTCCGCGATATCGCTCATCCGATTTCGTCCACAACTCGTGAGAAAATTCAAGCAGCGGTACTCGCTGAATACGATCGCGCGGCTGTAGAAGAGGAAGTTATTGAAGAAGGCGCATAATTCAGATTATTGAGAGAGCCCTTAGGGCTCTCTTTTCTTTTGGCTGGTAATGATGCTATATTGGGGGAAGAACTCATCGTTTAAGAGATAAAAAGAGAACTCATGAATTCATAATAAAGGAGTTGGATATTCGTTGAAGCTCATGGCAATTGTGTTGGCTGCAGGACAAGGGAAACGAATGAAATCAAAGCTATACAAGGTGCTTCACCCGGTTGTTGGTAAACCGATGGTGGGTCACGTTGTGGATACGCTGCAACATATAGAAGTAACGCAAACGGTAGTCGTTGTTGGATTTGGTGCGGAGGCCGTCAAAGGTTACCTCGGAGATCGTGCCCAGTATGCGCTGCAAGAGCAGCAGTTAGGGACGGGGCATGCCGTACTTCAAGCGAAGGAACTGCTTGGTGAGGAAGAGGGCATGACGGTTGTCATTTGCGGCGACACACCGCTTATTACAGCAGCTACGCTGCAAGACACAATCGAATTGCACAAGCAATCTGGTGCGGCTGCGACGATTTTGACAGCGAAGCTAGATCAGCCGCAAGGCTATGGTCGTATTATCCGGGGAGAAGATGGGCGCGTTGCGCGTATCGTCGAGCAGAAGGATTGTACACCAGAGGAAGCGGCTGTTCAGGAGATTAATACGGGTACTTACATTTTTGATAATCGCAAAATGTTCAAAGCGCTGGCTTCGGTAACGAACCAGAACGTTCAGAATGAGTACTATTTGACCGATGTAATCGGGATTATGACAGGAGCGGGTGAAGTTGTGCAAGGCTATTGCATGGCAGATCCGGCAGAATCAATTGGCGTGAACGATCGTGTGGCATTGTCAGAAGCAGAGCAGCTGTTTAAAGCGCGGATTAACCGCGAGCACATGCTGAATGGTGTTACAATCATTGATCCGTTGAATACGTATATCGAGAAGGATGTTACGATCGGCTCCGATACCGTGTTACTGCCGGGTACGATTTTGCGCGGAAATACGCGTATTGGTGAGCTTTGTACGATTGGACCACAAACGGAAATCATCGATTCCACGATTCAAGATGAAGTGACAATTAAGCAATCCGTTCTTCAAGGGGCATTTGTAGATAGCGAAACATCGGTAGGCCCATTTGCGTATTTGAGACCGGGTGCTAAACTTGGCAAGCAAGTGAAGGTTGGCGATTTTGTAGAGATTAAGAATGCTACGCTGGGTGAAGGAACGAAGGTTTCTCATCTGAGCTATGTTGGTGATGCGGTGGTCGGAACGAATGTGAACATCGGATGCGGTGCTATTACGGTGAACTATGATGGGTTTAATAAAAATGTAACCGAAATCGGGAACGATGCGTTTATTGGCAGCAATGTCAATTTGATTGCTCCTGTGAAAATTGGGGACGGTGCGTTTGTCGTTGCTGGCGCCACGATTACACATGACGTGAATGAAGGCGATTTGGCAATCGCTCGCGTGCGACAAGAGAATAAGGCAGGCTATGCTGAGAAGATTAAAGCGCGAATGAAAGCGAAGAAAGAGAATAAAGGCCGTTGATATTTGGCGATTGATCATGTGCTAGGGCTGGAATGAATAGTAGGAATGGAACCTCTTGAGGTAGGGTACGCTAGAAATGAGTTGCTGCCCACTCAGCTTGAATACGTGAAAGCGACAAGCTGAGCGAGACCCAAAGGGGTTCTTTTTCTAGTGCCCTGAAGACGCCCTAAAGAGGTTGTTGTAAATTAAGATGCCGAGTCATATGTGTGTCCCACCAATGAAAGCGCTTAATATCCTGGGCGCGATATAAAAGTATGCTTCTTTCTGCTATAAAAGATACGATTGATTTTTACGAAATGACGGTTGTACATTTCAATGAATCCTATATCCTTGTGCAGATTTTGATAGTATACTTGGACGGGTACGTCCGCATCGACATGATCTTGGAAATGATCATCTTCTGTAAGCTGTTGTCCATGAAGATACATCGTTCTTTTATCACCTACAGCTTTTATGGGATGGATAACAGCGGATAACAGGTATATTGTAAACAATAACCTTTAAAAGTGGGTTCCGCAAAGGTTTTTTAGTTTATTGCTAGTTGAAAAAGAAAGTATTCGTTTTTACTTTCTAGTCAACCTGGACAAACACGCTCGTTCCTTGAAGGACGGCGTATCCGTTTATCTATGGGGGGATTTTGAAAATTATGAAATGTTTTATCGGACTGGGAAATCCGGGAAAGCAGTATGAGCTGAATCGACACAATGTCGGTTTCATGGCGATTGACCGCTTTGCCGCCAAATGGGGGATCACCTCTTTTCAGAATAAAGGGAAGGGGCTGCTGGCCGAAGGTAATGTAAATGGGACGAAGGTGTATTTACTCAAACCGATGACCTACATGAACCTTTCGGGTGAATCCATGCGAGCATTCCTCGATTTCTATAAGGCCAAAATAGATGATGTTGTTATTGTTTATGATGATATGGATACCACCTATGGCCAAATTCGACTTCGCTATCAAGGGAGTCCGGGTGGACATAACGGCATTAAGTCCATTATTCAGCATGGGGGCACACAAATTTTCAATCGCATACGGATTGGTGTGAATCGCCCGGCACCTGGCTATAATATTGCGGATTACGTGCTGTCCAACTTTTCTAAGGAAGAGATGAAATCGATTAACGATGTGCTAGACTTAACTTGCGATGCAATGGAGTTTTGTTTAGGGGAGTCTTTCGAGAAAACGATGGCTAAATTTAATAAATAAACACTTTTCGTAATTCTGTTGTATAGATGATGATATGTACGCAACCTATCCGAAATGACAATGGCAGATTCGGCTAATTTCTCCGAAGAATGGTCATACTAGGATGTAATCGAATTGTCGAAGGAGGCATACATATGATCAAGTATATTTGCAGGCATTGTCATACCTTTGTTGGGGAAATTAATCAGCATGCAATTACGGAGCAGCAGTTAGGCTTCCATTTCTTGACCCCTGATGAGCGTAGAGATATAATATCGTATAATACGAATGGCGATGTTACGGTTAGAGTCGTTTGCGACTATTGTCATGAGGCACTAGAAGCGAACCCGGAATTATCCCTGCTAGCCAGTCCGTTGCAATAATCATGATGAAGATGAAGAGTTAATAGCCGAGGCAAGTGTGCCGAGGCTTCTTTTTGTGAGGGGAGTGTACTTGTTTGCAAGCTTTAATTCAAGCTTTTTCTGCGGATACCGACTTTCAAACGATTGTGACAGGCCTCAAGTCCGAAATGAAAGAGCAGCTCATTGCCGGTTTAACTGGCTCCTCCAGGCAAGTGATGCTAGCCTCACTCGCGCGTGAGCTTGAGCGTCCGCTTTTCGTTGTCACGCATAATATGTTCGCTGCGCAAAAAATAGCGGAAGACCTCCTGGAGTGTCTATCCCCTGATGAAGTGCTGCTCTATCCATCTCAAGAGCTTCTGACGACAGAAGAAGCGGCTTCAAGCCCAGAGATGCTAGCGCAGCGTATTGACGTTCTCACGAAACTGGCCGGCGGATACCGCGGCGTGGTCATTGCTCCTTTTGCAGGTGTGCGACGATTGCTGCCAGTCAAACAGGTGTTCGAGGAATCTCGTGTAACGATCAATGTGGGCGATACTGTTCAATTAGACGAACTGTTAGCTACGTTATCTAGCCTAGGCTACGAACGAGTTGAACGCGTTGAAACCAAAGGCGAAATGAGTGTAAGAGGCGGTATTCTCGATTTATTTCCATTAACGTCGGAGAATGCCATCCGGATTGAGCTTTTTGATATCGAAGTCGACTCTATTCGGACTTTCGACGTAAGTGACCAACGGTCAATTGATAAATTAACGACCGTGACGATCCCGCCATGCCGAGAGATTCAAGTGGATAGAAAGCGTTTACAGTCAGCGGCACAGCACGCGTACGAGCTGCTGCAGGCCCAGCTGGCGAAGATGACTGAACGTTCAGCCAAAGACAAGCTGTTAGAGGTCATAGGCCGCGATATCGAGATGATGCGCGAAGGTCAGACGTTCCCAGGTATTTATAAATATATATCTCTCCTATACACGGAAAGACAGACGCTCATGGACTACATGCCCAAAGATTCGATTCTCATTATCGATGAACCGGCCCGCCTCCTGGAAACAGCGAAGCAGCTTGAACGCGATGAAGCCGAATGGATGATGCATGCGTTAACTGAGGGGAAGAGCTTGCCGGCTTTTGTGCTGTCCAAATCTTACGAAACCCTGTTACATCGCAGACCGTTCCCAACGTTGTATGTATCCCTTTTCCTTCGTCAGGTAGCGGGGATCCAGCCGCAAAACATTGTGAACTTCGTATGCCGTGTTATGCAAAACTTCCATGGTCAGATGAATCTCCTCAAGGCGGAGATGGAGCGTTGGAAGAAGAATGGCAGTAAGGTCATTCTGTTGGCGAACGGGGACGACCGTGCAGAACGTGTACGTCGTGTTCTAGGCGACTACCAGATTGAAGTACCTGAAATTGTTGATGGCAATCTGCAAACAGGCTTTGAAATGCCTTCGATCCATCTCGTCGTTATTACGGAGGGTGAGATATTCACCCAGAAGCAACGTAAAGCACGTAAAGTGGAGAAGAAGCTGGAGAACGCTGAGCGGATCAAGAGCTATCAAGAGTTAAAAGTCGGCGACTACGTTGTTCATGTGAACCACGGGATTGGGAAATACGTAGGTATTGGCACCTTAGAGGTTGGCGGGATTCATAAGGATTATCTGCATATTATGTACGCTGGCGGCGATAAGCTGTCCGTTCCGATTGATCAGATTGATTTGATTCAGAAGTATGTCGGTTCCGAAGAGAAAGAACCGAAGGTATATAAACTTGGTGGTGCAGACTGGGCTCGCGTGAAGAGCAAAGCACGTGCATCTGTCAAAGATATTGCAGATGAGCTGATTAAGTTGTACGCGGAGCGGCAAGCTGCGACTGGCTACGGGTTCAGTAAAGATAGTTCCTACCAGAATGAGTTTGAAGCGATGTTCCCTTACGATGAAACACGAGATCAGCTTCGCGCTATTGAGGAAATCAAAAAGGATATGGAGAAAGAACGTCCAATGGATCGGTTGCTCTGCGGCGACGTTGGATACGGCAAAACCGAAGTTGCAGTTCGCGCTGCCTTCAAGTCAGCGATTGACGGGAAGCAAGTGGCGGTGCTCGTGCCAACGACGATTTTGGCGCAGCAACATTACGAAACGTTCCGTGAACGCTTCTCCGGCTATCCGTTTAATGTAAAGGTATTAAGTAGGTTCAGATCGAAGAAGGAACAAACCGAGGTAATGAAGGGCGTTAAGAAAGGTACCGTTGATGTTGTCATCGGGACTCATCGTCTTTTGTCACAAGATGTCCAGTTTAAGGATCTTGGCTTGCTGATTGTCGATGAGGAGCAACGTTTCGGTGTGTCCCACAAAGAGAAGCTGAAGCGCCTGAAGACGAACGTGGATGTGCTTACCCTAACCGCAACGCCAATTCCTAGAACCTTGCACATGTCCATGCTGGGCGTTCGTGACTTATCGGTCATTGAAACCCCGCCGGAGAACCGTTTCCCGGTGCAGACCTATGTGGTGGAATACGGGCCGACGCTGGTTAGAGAAGCCATTGAGCGAGAGTTAGCGCGTGAGGGGCAAGTGTACTATCTCTACAATCGTGTACAAGGGATTACACAAATCGCTGATCAAATCTCGATGATGATTCCGGACGCGAGGGTAACTGTTGCACATGGCCAAATGGGCGAGCAGGAGCTTGAAAAGACGATACTCGATTTCTTGGATGGGGAATACGATGTTCTCGTTAGCACAAGTATCATTGAAACGGGTGTAGATATCCCGAATGTAAATACACTTATTGTTCATGATGCGGATAAAATGGGACTTTCCCAGCTCTATCAGCTGCGCGGACGTGTAGGTAGGTCGAATCGCGTCGCTTATGCTTATTTCACGTATCAGCGGGATAAAGTACTGACAGAAGTTGCCGAGAAACGACTTCAAGCGATTAAAGAGTTTACAGAACTTGGTTCAGGCTTTAAAATTGCGATGAGGGACTTATCCATTCGTGGCGCAGGGAACTTATTGGGTGCTGAGCAGCACGGCTTCATTGCTTCTGTCGGCTTTGATTTGTATTCTCAAATGCTAGCCGAAGAAATTGCTAAGCTGAAGCTTGAAATAGATGGAGAAGCGGTCATTCCAGAACCGGAATGGCATACGTCGATCGATATTCAATTGGATGCCTACTTGCCATCTGATTACATCTATGACAGCATGCAGAAAATCGAAATATACAAAAAAGTGGCCGCCATTCGTACGCTGGAAGAAGCCGCGGATCTGCATGATGAGCTCATTGATCGCTTCGGTGATCTGCCGCAGGCCGTGTTCAACCTACTGACAGTGGCTCGTTTGAAAGCATACGGTTCGGAGTACCGGATTGAAACGATTAGCCAAAAAGGGGAGGATTACCTAATCAAGGTGCATATCGACCAGAATGGCAGGCTGGATGGACAGAAGCTGCTTGCTTTGTCCAAAGGTTTTGATGGTCGTATCAAATTGAATGCAGATCCGCAACTACTCATTGTTATCCGTTTTAAAGGTATGAAGCCGGAAGCCTCCATCGAATTGTTGGAGAAATTCTTGGTACAATATAAGGATGTTCTGAAAACGAAAGGGGAATTACAGGATGTTGCCAAATGAAACTAGCAGACAACGACGTACTTCGAAAAAATGGATATTAGGTTTGGTGACAGTAGTCCTTGCATTCTCTGTCCTCAGCGCGTGTGGAAGCAAAAAGGAAGGCGCTGCGACAGCTTCGCCTTCCGCATCAGCGGCTGCTACAGGTAATCCAAGTGATATTATTGCTACGTACAAAGAAGGCGGGAAAATTACACGCGGTGAATTCGATTCATTCATCAACGTAAACAAAATGTTCTCTCCACAATTAGCACAGTATTTGGCAGATCCTGCGTTTCAACAAGATATGTTGAAGCAAATGGTTACTTTCCGTGTTCTTTCTGCTAAAGCGGACGACAAAGTGAAAGCGGATGCTGACAAACAAGTAACAGAGCAAATGAAAGCTATTACAGACTACTTCGGTAAACAAGAAGGCGGAATGGACAAGCAGTTGAAAGACAACGGAATCGAATTGAAAGATATCGAGTCCCTGATGAAATTAAGCTTCTACACAATGGGCAGCATGGAAAGTAAAATCACAGACCAAGCCGTTCAAGATTCGTATAAAGAGCAAGCGGCAGCGCATGCATTCGATGTTGCAACGGTTAGCCATATTCTAATCGGATTGAAAGATTCTGCGACACAAGCAGATCTTCGTACGAAAGAAGAAGCACTGAAAAGAGCGAAAGAAGTGAAAGCGAAGCTAGATGCTGGCGGCGACTTTGCAGCGTTAGCGAAAGAGTTTTCCGATGATCCAGGTTCCAAAGATAATGGCGGTACGTACAAAGATGCTGACATTAATCAATGGGTAACAGAATTTAAGGATGCAGCTAGCACACTTCCACTGAATAAAGTCAGTGATCCTGTTGAATCCTCATTCGGATACCACGTGATGAAAGTTGAATCCAGAAGCACGAAGCAATTGGATGATACACTTAAAACACAAATCAAATCTCAGCTTGCAGAGAAATCCCTGTCTGAGTTTGCTGAAACAGAATATCCGAAATTGATTGAAACGAATAACCTTCCAAAAGTAGAAACAAACCCAGCACCAGCGGCAAGTCCAGCAGCTAGTCCTGCTGCAAGCCCAGCTGCAAAGTAAGAACTTACCAGGATGTCCGCTAATGGGCATCCTGTTTTTATTTCTCATTTTTGGACATGATAAGCGCAGCAGGGTGCAGAGCTAAATAAAGTAAATTGCTTAGTCGAGGCGTCTGCATAGAAGAATGGGAAGTGAAGAATACTATGGATAGATTTCAAGTTCCCACCAAATCCCGATCTAGCATACAAGGTTTCATGCTCGTGTCGTATCTAATTCGAAAGCGGAAAGTGAGGCATCTAGAGGTATGAAAGCAACTGGAATTGTCCGTCGGATAGATGATTTAGGGAGAGTTGTAATCCCCAAGGAAATACGGCGCACCCTACGCATTCGTGAAGGTGACCCTTTGGAAATTTTCGTGGATCGTGATGGAGAAGTCATTCTGAAGAAATATTCACCGATTGGTGAGCTGGGTGATTTTGCGAAGGAATATGCAGAGTCGCTATTTGAAAGCACCAATCATGTTGCCTTGATTTCAGATCGAGATAATATTATTGCTATGGCTGGCGGCTCTAAAAAAGATTATTTAGAGAAATCCGTTGGGGCGATTATAGAGTCTTGCATGGAAAATCGTAAGGCCGTCATTGAAAGTAGCTCTGGGCAATTTGAGATTATTAAAGATACCAATGAAACGTTCACTTCCTTCGTAGCTGCGCCAATTGTAGCAGGAGGGGATCCCATTGGTTCGGTAATTCTGATCTCGAAGGATGAGAATGTGAAGATGGGGAATATGGAAGTTAAAATGGTTGAGACTGCCGCTGGATTTCTAGCGAAGCAGATGGAGCAGTGAACACATAATGCCAAACGAAGGCTTCCTTACGGAGATGGTGACGCATCTGTAAGTGAAGCTTTTTTTGTCTGAACTGGCAGATTTCGCTATAATACGTACATAGGAATTATGAAAGTGTAGAGGGGTAAATCGGATGGGAGTGGGCGACAAGAAATGGGAGCGTCATCAGCTCGACCGGCCCCATGAGCGTGGTACCCGTAAACAGGGGAACAAGCTATTGAAAGGCGCTGCCTTGCTTGGGGCTGCTGCTGTGATCTCTAAGCTACTGGGAACGCTGCAGAAGATCCCTTTGCAAAACGTAGCGGGAGATGTGGCTTTTGGTATTTATAATGCGGTTTATCCGCTCTATATTTTAATCTTATTTGCAGCTACTGCTGGATTCCCAGTCGCTGTGTCTAAATTTGTAGCTGAACGCGTTATGGCAGGGGACCATTCAGGTGCCAAACGAATTGTGGTCGTTTCATCAGCGTTATTAATGAGCGCAGGGCTTCTTTTGTTTCTATTGTTGTATTTCGGCGCCGAGGCAATCGCTGGTTGGATTGGCATTAAGCAAACCGTGACAGCAATCCGCAGTATATCCTTCGCGCTGCTCTTATCTCCTGTACTCGCCGTCCTCCGCGGCTATTTTCAAGGGTATCAGAACATGGTGCCAACCGCAGTATCGCAAGTTATTGAACAGCTTATTCGTGTGATCACGATGGTCGCTTTACTCCTGTACTTAGTTGCTCTCGCTTATGACGAGGCATGGATCGCAGCAGGGGCCACATTTGGCTCTGTGACAGGCGCTGGAGCGGGTCTCGTCGTAATGGCTGTATACTGGCAGCGAGAGCGGCGGATGAAGGATGTGGAAGCAGATTCGCCGACACATGGGGAGAGGCAGGATGGAAACGGGCAAGCGTTAGAGCAGGGAGTAAGAAAAGCGATAGCGGCTGGCTTAGAGGCGAAGGAAGAGATCTCATCGTGGCAATGGGCGAAAAGGATTACGTTGTATGCGATCCCTGTATGCTTAGGTGCGATTGTCGTACCGCTGCTCACGCTGGTGGATACGTTCACGATGCCTCGTTTACTAAAAGCTGCAATGGGCAGCGAGCTGGAGGCAATGCGTCAGTTCGGTCTTTATAACCGAGGGCTGCCACTTGTTCAGCTAGTCGTCATGGTGGCCTCCTCGATGTCGGCCGTTTTGGTACCAGCCATTGCGGAAGCGAAACTAAGCGGGCAGGTTGATCTTATTCGCTCTCGCGCGGAGATGTCCGTGAGGCTCGCCTGGTTAATTGGACTCGGCGCCTCGTTTGGCCTCGCTTTCCTGGCGATGCCGATCAATCTGATGCTCTATACGAGCACCGAGGCGAGCTGGACGATGGCCGTGTTGGCCTTCACGGCCTTGTTTAGTACATTGAACGCTGTCAGCGCCAGCGTTCTCCAGGGCGCCGGCGCGATTCGCACGCCGGTGAAAGCCTTGCTCGTTGCCATCGTGCTGAAAGCACTCGGCAACGTGGTGCTGATGCCCCGCTGGGGCATCGAGGGCGCCGCGCTTAGCGCGGTGATCGCCTACGCCGCTGCGGCGGGGCTGAACCTGGTGCAGCTGCGCCGCAGCACCGGGGTGCGCTTCGCGCTGCGGCCGTACGCCGTCAGTCCCCTGCTTGCCGTGGGACTGATGGGCGGCGGCCTCGCAGCGCTGCAAGGCCTGGCCATGCTCGCTGGCGCAGCATGGCAGCTGCCTGAGCGATGGAGCGCTAGCGCCATCGCCCTCGTTGGCGTAGCCGGCGGCGCGGCCGTCTACGCGCTAGCGCTGCTGCGCAGCGGCAGCATCAGCCGTGAGGAGCTGCTGCTGATGCCGGAGCTGGACCGGAAGCTGAGGCTGACGAAGCGCGAGAAGTAGTAGGTTTGTTGTTGTAGGTTTACTATTACTGGACTCCCTAGATCCATTAAATAACTATTAATCAGGAGGTGTCATCCGATGTCAATGAGCAACCCGCGAATTACCGTCCTTGGACTCGGTACAGGAGACGAAGATCAACTAACACTAGGTGTATGGAAGAAACTTCAACTAGCGGCAAAGTCGCAAGCGAAGCTGTTCCTGCGGACGAAAGATCATCCGATGGTGCAACTTCTGGATGCCAATCAGATTCCTTACGCAACATTCGATGCAAATTATATGTCGAATGAGTCGTTCGAGGGAGTCTATGAATCTATTGCGGAAGAATTAATCACAGCAGCGAAAAACCATACGACTGAAGTGCTCTACGCTGTCCCAGGCCATCCCATGGTGGCAGAGTACACGGTGCAACTCTTGAAACAACGCTGCCCATCTGAAAGTATTGAACTCCAAATCACAGGCGGAGAGAGCTTTTTGGACCAAGCATTCCTTCGCTTTGGCTTCGATCCTATCGATGGCTTCCAGTTGCTTGATGCGACTAGTATCAGTCGTTATGCTTTGAATCCGCAGCTGCATACGGTAATCGGGCAAGTGTACGATACCTATACAGCATCTGATCTGAAAATTAGCTTGATGGATGCCTATCCAGACGAGTATAGGGTTGTAGTGGGTCACTCCTTAGGAGTGGCAGGTCAGGAACAGATTATCGAAGTGCCGCTTCACGAGCTGGATCATGTCAAGGGCTACGGCAACCTGTCGCTGGTGTGGGTACCACGCAGTGAGCAGGAGGCGCTTTATTATCGGACGTTTGGTAAGCTGCATGAGATTGTTCAGACGCTGCGCAGCCCCGAAGGGTGTCCATGGGATCGTGAACAGACGCATGAGAGTCTGCGTAAGAATTTGATCGAGGAAGCCTACGAAGTGCTCGAAACGATCGATGAGGATGATCCAGATCATATGTGCGAGGAGCTTGGCGATTTACTTTTACAAGTCATGCTGCATGCTCAAATGGAAGAGGAGATCGGTACGTTCTCTGTGTATGATGTGATCGCTACGTTGAATGAGAAGTTGATTCGCCGTCATCCGCATGTGTTTGGCGAGTCGAAGGCAGAGGATGCCGATGAGGCATTGGTTAACTGGAATGCGATTAAGGTTGAAGAGAAGCGGAAGAAAGGCATCGATGTCACGCAACAATCTGTGCTGGATGGTATTCCGCGTGAGCTGCCGGGCTTAATGAAGGCGATGAAGCTGCAGAAAAAGGCCGCAACGGTCGGTTTTGACTGGACGGAGCTGGATGATGTACTTGCTAAGGTGGAAGAAGAGCTCGTAGAGCTGCGTGAAGCCATAGCGAAACCCGTGGAAGAAGGTGCTCAAGAGCGTCGCGATGAGCTGGGAGATGTTCTTTTTTCTATCGTAAATGTTGCTAGATTCCTCAAAGTAGACCCTGAAGAAGCGCTAGCTCAAACAAATCGTAAATTTATGCAAAGATTTTCATATATTGAGGAACAGCTACGTTTAAAGGGCTTATCTTTTGAACAAACTGGGTTATCAGAGATGGAACAATATTGGCAGGAAGCAAAAAAAGTTGTAAAACTTGATCTGCGATAGAAGGATTTTGCCGAAAAAAGCAGAATACTAGACTTGTTGCAAGGTATAATCATGAAATGTAACCACAATTGGTACATAGAAGACCTGATCTTCAAACATTTTGGGAGGTAAAGAAAACACATGAACAAAACAGACTTGATCAACAACATCGCTGAAAAAAGCGGACTTACTAAGAAAGACGTAGAAGTTGTCCTTAACGGATTCCTTGGTGAAGTGACAGACGCTCTTTCATCCGGAGATAAAGTACAATTGATTGGTTTCGGTACATTTGAAACTCGCAAACGTTCCGGCCGTACGGGTCGTAACCCACAAACGGGTAACCCAATCGAAATCGCAGAATCCAATGTTCCTGCTTTCAAAGCAGGTAACAAGCTTAAAGACGCTGTAAAATAATGCGGATCGATAAATTTCTCAAAGTATCTCGTCTGATCAAACGCCGTACAGTTGCGAAGGATGTGTCCGATCAAGGACGCGTGTGGATTAACGGTAGAGACGCTAAAGCGAGTACACATGTGAAAGTTGGAGATGAGCTGTCCATTCAGTTCGGTCAGAAGAAAGTAACGATTCGCGTTGAGCTTCTGACGGAGTCTACCCGTAAGGAAGACGCTGCGCAGATGTACACGTTGCTGAAGGAAGAAGCGTTCCAATCCGAATAACGCATAACGATGAAGTAGCCTGGGATTCCTGCAGAGGGAATTTTAGGCTGCTTTTTTTGTAGACATAGGCACAAGGCTTGGTTCTAAAAAAGGACATCCTCCCATATCGTAAGATTAGGTGAAGGAGGGGTACAGGCCATGATTGAACCCGTGAAAAATAGTAATAAAAGGCAAGAAATTAAGATGCTGAATCGCAAACTCTTGGAAATTTCAGGAGTTTTGAACGTAGAAAGCTTTGATAGCGAAGAATTCCTCCTAGAAACGGAAATGGGCTACTTGATGATTAAGGGGCAGAATTTGCACATCAAGAACTTGAGCTTGGAGCAAGGATTAGTCGCCATTGAAGGTATCATTCATGAATTAGCCTATGTGGACGGGAATACCCAGGAGAAATCCAAGGGGTTTCTTGGAAAGCTATTTAAGTGACACTTCACGTTCAATTTCAGACAATTTTTATGATGTTCTTGAGTGGAATTTGCATAGGAGCTCTGTTCGATGTTTTCCATGTACTCTCGGGCAAGCTGCGATTGCCGCGCTGGAGCATTCCGATTGTAGATAGTATCTATTGGATTGTGGCGACAATCCTGGTGTTCAAGATGCTCATTTACAGTAATGAAGGACAAGTTCGTATTTTTATTTTCCTCGGGATGGGGATCGGAATTTGTTTCTACTTCGCGCTTCTGAGTCGGTTGGTGGTCTGGCTTACACTCATTCTCATTCGAATTATTGTGGCGATTTACCGCTTCCTTACGCGGACTGTCGAAATTCTGATCATTAAACCGATTATTGGCTTATATCGTCTAACGGTGATAATTTTAGGCTTTTTGCTAGCCGTAGCTATATTCCTTTACAGAATTGTGCTACAATTGCTCTATCCTGTGTGGAGATTATTCCTCTGGATGACTAAGCCTGTGCATAAGTACTTGGTGATCCCTGAATGGTTGAAGAAACTAAAGGGACGTATCATTGCGCTTTATCACAGGATATTCTCGAAGTAGGAGGAATTCCTATTCATGCATGCTCAAGCAACCGTTTCAACCAAGCGCAACAGTCGGGAAGGCTCGAAGCGAAGACTGCGTATCCTTTTGATCATTGTCTTATGTTTTCTGAGCTGGGCTGCTGTTAACATCTGGGGGCAGTTCGCCAAGCTGCACGAGAAGAGAAGTGTCGTAGCGAATATGGAACAACAACTCGCCCAGGCACAGAAGGTGAATGCCCAAACGACGAAGGAAATCGCACGGCTGCATAACGACGAATATTTGGATCAGATTATTCGCCGGGACTTTCATTACAGCAAAACGGGAGAGACGCCACTAAGCGCCTCGAAGTCGCAATGAGAAAATTTCTATCGAGGTAATTCGAAGGTGAGCGACCGCGTTTATTAGCGGAGAGACTTTGGTCTCCGACCAAAGATCCCTGTATATGGTGGATTTTATCGCCAATAACAAAGCAATTTTCGGATACCGAAAACTTATACTTTTTTATGTGGTAAGAAAACGTTACGAAGAAGTGGCGAATGCCGTGTTGACCGTGGTTTCTGCATCGGTTATAATCGGCGTAGCCAGTGTTTTCAACATTTTAAGGGAGGAACATTTTACTTTATGGCAATTGAAGTTGGCACCAAGTTAGAGGGAAGAGTGACGGGGATTACTCACTTTGGAGCATTCGTCGAGCTTGCTGAAGGAGTTACCGGTCTTGTTCACATTTCGGAGATCGCGGACAATTATGTGAAGGACGTTAATGACCACTTGAAGCTAGAAGACAAGGTAACGGTCAAAGTAATTAACGTGGACAAGGATGGCAAGATCGGACTGTCGATCAAGCAAACGATTGACAAGCCAGTTGAGGAAAGACCTGCTCGTCCTGAACGTACAGGTGGCAGCAGCTATCAAGGTCGCCCTAGTGGAGATCGTCCAAGCGGCGGTTACCAAGGTGGTCGCCCAAGCGGTGGTGGAGAACGTAGTGGCCCTCCAAGCGGTGGTTCAGGTGGTGGTGGCGGTCGTCCAGGTGGCGGCGGTGGCTTCAATCGTGGCGGCGGCGGTGGTGGTCGCGGCGGCTTTAACAAGCAGCAGGGCGGAGCTAGACCGTTTTCGTTCGAAGATAAAGTATCTCGTTTCCTCAAAGATAGTGAAGAGCGGATTTCGTCCTTGAAGAAGAACACCGAGTCCAAACGCGGTGGCCGAGGCGGAAGAAGAGACTAATAGATGCAGATAATGAACCACATTCGCTTAGGCGAGTGTGGTTTTTTATTTGCCGCGGATGATCGGGTGTGACAAATCCAGCTCAAACGGTGCAAATCAATCGACATGGAGTTACGGGTATCTCCCGCATATGCAGGGCGAAAGTTCGAGGTAATCAGACTTTTGGAAACGTTTTCAATACAAGGAACCTAGAGTAGACAAGGGCTGGGAGCTGTTGACAAAGACATCGGGACATGTCGGAAATTTCTTTGAATCTATCAACTCATTCTGACAAACTTTCTACTAGATTGTCTATATACTAGAGTAACAAATAAGGGAAGAAATGGATGGTGTTCGAGAATATGCAAAGACGAAGCTTAGGCGCGGTGATGAGTGGCGGATGGTCGGGAGTATGGCAGAAAGCAAAAGTAGGTGTTCACAGTGCAGCTGTGGAGAATCGATGGGTGCAAGCTTTTGTTGCTAAGAAGTGGTCGTTACTGCTTATCGTTATGGGCTTCTTGCTAGGTCGTGCGATGATTCTAGAACAGTTATCACCATTTGCGTTGGCGTTTATTGCAGTGATCTATTTTACAAGAAAGGATATTTTGCACTGGGTAGGCATTGCTGCTTTTGCTGGGAGTTTGCTCGCGGTGAACGGAAACACTGGTTATCTGGTGACAGAAATTATTATTTTCTTAGGGATCCAGAAGGCGCTGGAGAAATATGAACGCTCAGACGTTTCGTTAGCACCGCTGCTCGTATTTAGCTCAACATTCCTTGTGCAGCTCTTTGCGGAGTTGGTTGTATCTAATCTGACGTGGTACTCGCTGATGATGCTCACCGTAGAAGCGTTGCTAAGTTTGGTGCTGACGCTCATTTTCATTCAAGCCATCCCTGTATTTACACTTACCCGCAAAAACTATCATTTGAAACATGAGGAGATCATTTGTTTAATTATTTTGTTGGCTTCTGTGATGACAGGTACGGTTGGCTGGATCGCAGGTCCTGTTACGATAGAGCATGTGTTGTCTCGTTATTTAATTCTACTGTTCGCCTTAGTAGGTGGAGCACCGTTCGGAGCGTCGGTCGGTGTTGTGACAGGTCTCATTCTAAGTCTGGCGAACAGTAATGCGATCTATCAGATGAGTCTACTTGCATTCTCTGGTATGCTCGCTGGTCTCCTTAAAGAGGGGAATCGCTTGATGGTTGCCTTTGGGATGCTGCTTGGATCCTCCATTCTCTCTTTCTATATGGGCTCTAGTGTGGATGTTATCAACTCCGCCTGGGAGTCACTAGCTGCTGTTGCCTTGTTCCTCCTTACACCGCGTAGCGTGATTCTCATGCTTGCTAAATACGTACCAGGCACTCAAGAGAATCTAAAGTCTCAGCAGGATTATGCGAAGCGTGTCCGAGATGTAACTGCGGGGCGTGTTGAGCAGTTTTCTGAGGTGTTTCGCCAGTTGGCGCGCAGCTTCAAACAGCTGACAACGGAAGACGAAGTGACCCGCAAGGAGGAGGATGTCGGGCATTTTATGAATGCAGTCACCCAGAAGGCGTGTGAGTCCTGTTGGAAGAAGAGCCAGTGCTGGGATCAAAAATTCTATCAAACCTACACCTATATGACAGATATGATGAGCCAGATTGAGACGAAGGAGAGTATGTCAAAGAAGCAGATTCCCCCTGAATGGAAGAAGGTGTGTATCCGGACTGAGCAAGTGCTTGATGTCATGAAACAGCAATATAGTTTATATAAGAATGACATGCATTGGAAAAAGCAGATCATTGATAGCCGGCATCTGGTTGCCGACCAATTATCAGGCGTTTCGCAGGTCATGGAAGACCTAGCGAAGGAAATTAAGAGGGAAGGACAGGAGTTGTTCCTCCAAGAAGAGCAAATTCGTAATGCCCTGGAGGAATTAGGTCTGTCCATCCATACGATTGACGTTATTTCCTTAGATGAAGGAAATATCGAAATTGAAATTATCCATCAATATACGAAGGGATTTGATGAATGTCGTAAAATCATCGCGCCGCTTCTCAGCGAAATCATCGGCGAGAACGTCGCTGTGATGCGTGAGGAGATGCACACGCGCGGCGAGGGCTACAGCACGGTCGTATTCGGCTCCGCCAAGGAATACGAGGTAGAAACCGGAGTCGCCGGCGCTGCCAAGGGAGGCGATCTCTTCTCGGGCGACAGCTACTCCACTGTGGAGCTGGGCAATGGCAAGTATGCCGTTGCGCTGAGCGACGGCATGGGCAATGGCGAGCGCGCGCGTGCGGAGAGCGAGACGGCGCTTAGCATCCTGCAGCAGCTGCTGCAGTCGGGGATGGACGAGAAGCTGGCGATCAAGTCGCTGAACTCGGTGTTGATGCTGCGATCCTCCGATGAGATGTACGCGACGGTGGATATGGCGTTGATCGATATGTACAACGCGAATACGACGTTCATGAAGATTGGCTCTACGCCAAGCTTTATTAAGCGGGGGACAGAGGTGTTTGCGATCTCGGCGAATAATTTGCCGGTAGGCATTTTGAGCGAGATCGATGTTGATCTGGTTTCCATCCCGCTGCAATCGGGGGATATTCTCGTGATGATGACCGATGGCATCTATGACGCCCCTGGCCATGCCGTGAACAAGGAGATGTGGATGAAGCGGATGATACAGGAGATTGATACATCGTTACCGCAGGATTTCGCCGATTGTTTGTTGGAGCGCATTTTCAGGCATCATCATGGAGAAATTCAGGATGATATGACGGTTGTTGTAGCACGTATTGAGAAGCGGCAGCCGGAATGGGCGACGTTTCGTTGGCCGGGTATTACACGAATGGAGAGGCCGAAGACGGTTAGCTAATGATGAGGGGGGAATGCACCACATCCTTGTTTTGAATGGAGGCAAATAAAAAGAGTGGTTGTTGCCCAAGTGGGTAACAGCCACTTCTGCATGAAAGGACACGTACTACTTTCAACCTAGTTCTCCTCGACTACCAAATGAAACAATTCAATTGACTTCAATGTCGAAAATGGTAGAATAGTACATATATTTTATATATCATTTAACTTTTGAAAAAGGCAAACCTGTCGAAAGGCAGGGACGCAAAGCCACGAGTCTAAAGCATTCGCTATGATCGTCGGGCCGCCAAGAGGTAGTAGAGTAATCTAACCTCTTTTGGCTTCACTACAAAGGAGGTTTTTTGTCATGCGCATTAAGTTATCTATGTCTCTTGCCCTATTCACACTTTTTATCTTCATGGTCTCTACAACGGTAAGCGCGGCAACGTCAATTCCGAGTTCTACAAATTCAGTAGTAGAGGTTAACGATTTAGCGGAGCTGGAAGCAGCGCTACAAGAAGAGTTGGCCAAGAAACCGCAAGAGATAGCGATTCTTTACACGGCTAAAGCACCCACAAATTCAACAAGTTATTTGCAAGGTGTGAAGGACACTATTCACGAAGCTCAAAGTGGATTACAAGAAGAATTATTTTGGAATATGAAGAGTTTCACTTATTCGATGAAAGGTAGTATCGGCAAGCTGAAGATTACATTGCATCCGGAATATTTGACGACGCTGGAGCAGGATCAATATGTGGACTTGGAAGTTGACCGTATATTGAATGAAATTATTACGCCCAAGATGACTCCTTTTGAGAAAGAATTAGCTATTCATGACTATGTTGTTTCACATACTTCGTATGAAGATTTAGGTGACATTGGCCATACGGCCTATTCAGCGCTATACAATAAGAAAGCAGTATGTCAGGGTTATGCGATCCTTACAAATCTGCTGCTGAACAAAGCGGGAATTACAAGCCATCTAGTTGTAGGTTATATCAATGATGATGTGGAACAACCGCACATGTGGAATGAAGTGAAAATCGAGGATAACTGGTATATGCTTGACACCGTATTTAATGATTCAACATCAAATCCATCTATGGACTATTATAATGTAACGAGTAAAGCGCTCAAGGGCATGAATCATACGTGGGAAGAAAGTGACTACCCTGTCGCTAAAACTGAATATAAATAAAAAAAGGAGCCTATGGCTCCTTTTTTTTGACCGCATGCACAACGAGACGCGTATCATCGGTCTCATTACTGCAGGTAACAAGCGTGATGATTTGTTCTTTCGCTGAAGGATTAATTTTTGTGGGATAGAGCGATTTCTGGCGGTATTCATGTAGTGCATGTAGATAAGCCTGCTCATTATCGTAAGAGGCTTCAACGGTATCCTGACTCGCATCTAACGTATAGACAGCGAAAACCTCCCAGTTCGTAACTTCATCGGGTAAGTCGAGCTGAATCGAGTGGTGTTCTTTGTAGAAAGATTCCTTCTTGAAGTTGCCTAAGCTTCCAAACATAGTGCCATCCAACATATTATGCCCATAGATTACGATATTACGTTGAGGACGATTCATATCAATGCGAGAATCTATAAAAATGCTCCCATATATGGATGGTTTACCTGCAGCATCCGTATGCAAATAATAGTCGTTGTCGGCATGTTGGACCACGGGATAATCCACACTTGCGCCCTCAACACGAAGCCAACCCATGATTTCTTTGTTCACGGCGGTTAGGCTTTTTATTTTGTCCCGAATGGATGGGGGCGTGTTCGCTGGCATCAGGAGTGTTGGAAGTGCTTCTGCTTGAGTATCCGCTACTTTAGGTTGAATGGAGGCAGGGGGTGTAGGATTTGAGTAATACAGCTGTGAGAGTTGGTTATGTAAAATGAGGGACTGCTGGCTCTCCCTATGTTTGGTATACGAATCCACAATGAGCAAGGAGATTCCAGCGACAAGTAGTAGCCCTGCTAGACCATATGAAATTGCATATGATTTCTTTGGTTTCGGTGTTTTTAGTCGGAACATGCACCCTGTCGCCTCCTTTAGCTGATTCATTATGATTAGTCAAAAAGGAATTAAGAAGGGGCACATGTTGTGCCCCTAAGGTCAAAAATTATTTATTTCTGCGTTGCTGCCAACGGGTGGCTCCAAAAACACTTAATCCTGCAAGCACCATGGCTAATCCGGTTAAATAGAAATTGCTGTAGGCTTGTTGGCCTGTTTTCGGAACAAGGGAAGCAACGGTGCTATTCTTCTTGCCTTTTGGTAATACGCTAACTTGAACATCGTGATACGTAATGGAGTCATCAGGCTCTTTAATAGCGATTGTGAAGCCATCGGTTCCATTAAATCCTTCTTTTGGCGTATAGATCCATTTGCCATCGTCTGTTAGCTCGACATCACCATTTTCAGGAGCTACATAAATGGATTCCTCAGCTTCCGGAGATACCACTGGAATGATGCCTTCAACGGATGTATCTTCATCGGTTGTAATAGGCGCAGCTGGCGTCGCTGAAGGAGCAGGAGCAGGAGAAGGCGTCGTGCTAGGTTTAGGCGTAGCACTTGGAGTAACTCCTGGTGTAATGCTTGGTTTTGGCGTCGGTGCAGGTGTTACGCTTGGTGTCGGTAGTGGTCCAGGGCCATAGAAAACAGGTTGCAGATAGATACCAGCGTCGATGGTGCGATCGTCGTCGCCAGATTGTAGAACAATCCCTGTTACACGGCCAGAACTGCTAGGGTTGGAGTCGACGGCTCGATCTGCACCAACAAGGTTAGTTGAAAATAGATAACCGCTGACAGGTTGGAAAGCGACATCATAGGAACCTGGTTCCAGGTTCTCGAACAAGTAATTGCCACTGGCATCCGTTTCTTGTGTATCTAGAACGGCGGTCGGATTGGATGTGAGATAAAGTTTGACTGTCATTTTAGGATAGCCAACGTCTGTGGCATCTTGCAAGCCATTTTTATTTGAATCCAGGAATACCCGATCTCCCAGCTTTGCAAGTTTATAGTAGCCTGCATCAATGGTCAAATCATTAACTGTAGTCAGTAAGGAAATGGTATGACTAAGTCCTGTGGTTAGGTCAGCGTCTGAATCTTTACTATCGTCGCTACCAACATTTATTGGGCTTTTTTTGTAGCCTGCAGGAGCAATAAACTTAACTTGGTAGCTACCTGTGTTCAGGAGGTTTGTAAATAGGTAACGCCCTCCAGCATCCGTAGTTTGCGTGCCTAGCAATGTTGCCGTCCCTGCCGTATAAAGCTCCACTGTAACCCCAGGAATGCCTGGTTCACCGCTATCTTGCAGGCCATTGGCATTCAGATCATGCCATACGATGTCTCCTAGCGAGCCGTCCGTCAATAAATAAAGTCCACCGTCGATGGTGTTGTTATCGTCACCGGCAGATAAGGTTACAACGCTTGTTTTACCAGTTGCAAGATCAGCGTCAGAGTCCTTGGCACTATCACCGCCTTGATTCTTGGCTGATATTCCATAACCCTGAGGCTTCACGAATTCTACGATGTAGCTTCCTGGATTTAAACCGGCAAATTTATATAAACCGGCGACATCTGTTGTTTGAGTAGCGACGACCTGAGTAGGATCCAAGGTTGAATATAACTTCACAACTACACCTGGGACAGGCACTTCACTCGCATCTTGAATACCATTTTTATTAGCGTCCAAGAAGACTCTATCCCCTAAACTTGCTGGTTTATATAGACCGGCGTCAAACGTATAATCACGTCCGCCATCCATCAGGGAAATGTTATTGATCGTTGCTTCAGAATCTCCACGGGTTGTAAAGGCAGCGTCGCTATCTTTCGCGTCATCTGCACCCTGATTAGCTGAGGAAAAGAAGTCATATGAGCTTGGTCTTGTAAACTTTACAACATAACTGCCGGGCAGGAGGCTAGAGAAGTTATAAATTCCGCTGCTACTAGTCGTTGTTGTCATTAAAGCTGTTGCTAGATTTGAAGCATCGAACAACTTGACGGTTACGCCTGAAATACCAGGCTCTCCGGCATCCTGAACGCCATTGGCGTTGCGATCGTACCAGACTAAATCGCCAATCTCGCCGAGGTAGAAGCCTGCATCGACAGTGTGGTCTTGTTTCCCTGATGTCAATGCGATTGAATGACTAAAGCCTGTTGATACATCTCGATCAGAGTCTTTGGCATCATCCCCTCCCTGATCTTTAAGAGTAGGTTTATAACCAATAGGATTAATAAATTGAACCGTATAATGGGCTGGATCCAATTGAGGGAACAAATATTTACCAGACGCATCCGTTGTTGTCGTCTGAAGGACATGTGCTGGGTCCAAATCGGATGATTTGAACAGCTTGACTGTCGCTCCGCTTATACCTGGCTCACCGCTATCCTGCTTGCCGTTGGCATTCAAGTCATTCCAAACCAAATCACCAATCTCACCCTTCGTGTAAATACCTGCGTCTAATGTCATATTGGTTGTATTTGCAGGCAAGATAACTTGAGTGCGATAGGTTTGGGCGCCTGAATTATATAATGAAAAATCACTATCTGTTGCATCTGTAGCCGATGGATTATCCTGAGGTGATAGATAATAACTTCCACTTGGCATAACGAATTCAACGATGTAATCGTCTGCGATAAGGTTAGGGAACTCATAGTATCCCGGTTTATTCGTCCCGTGCTCAAATCCAGTTCTAGTATAGGCAATTCGAGTTGTAGGTGCTGAGGCGCGATAAAGATAGACAGGTATATCATTGATGCCAACTTCCCCGGCATCTTGAATCCCATCTGCGTTCGTATCTGCCCAAATAAAATCACCTAAGTTGCTCGTTCCTGCGGGATCTACACCTTCTACTTCGAAACCTACCTTAATAGGTTCAGAGGGCAAGAAGGCTTGTGGTCCACCTGAGTCTGGATAAGTAGCGCCATAACCAAATGAGTTCCAAGCGATTTTATTTCTTGGCGCACTAACAGGTGCACGCATATCCCATTCCAAGGTGACGGATTGGCCTCTACTAAGCGTCATATTACCAAAATCGAATTTCAGTGCTTTTACGGTTGTAATATCCGTAGGTGGCGTAATCTTCCAATCACTTGTATCCGTAGTCGAGCGATGAAGAGGATCTGAAATTTCGCTGACATTTGGATTATCATTGGTGGAATAATAGACTTTGATTTGAGAATTCAGAGCAGCGCCAGCAGGACCTGTTACATTATTAACTAGGTAGGGTCTCCACTCCGTGCTTCGTCCACTCAAATCAATAACGCCTGTATCACCAATACGCGGTAATTTATCGATAATGACAATGTTGGATATCGGTCCATTAGAATCGGCGTTACTTACAGTTAATTGATACATCGCCTTTCCGCCAGGGAGAGTCTTTCCGGTAGCCGGATACTTGGAGAAGCCGCTATCAAGCTCACCTTTTACCCACTTTACAGATTCGAGCGATCCTCTAAATTTCACGTATACATTCGCTGTATCAGATACATATTTTGTAGTTGTTCCATTGGCATCCCAATTGATGCTATCAGGAATGGTAGGGGTATCACTTCGGAAGATATCTGTAACTGAGCTGGCGGCATACATGGTGTTGCTGAAATTTCCATTCAGTGCGTTGTCTCTAATCTTCCCGCTGATTGTCACATCAATATAGTCTCCAGGCTGTAGGACCGCTCCTGTAAATGTCCAGTTATAGACAGAATAAGTGACAGTGCCAACAGTCGGCGTAGTATTGCTGAAGTTGATAGTCCCACTCGTGTGAGCGTGTGTTTGATCTTCACTAACGATTGTAAAATTGTCTAATTCTTCCGGGAAGAATTCAAGAATCGTCGGAGAGGTTAGGTTACCAGTAGCGTACGGGTGATTCTGTACTCTTAATTTATAGGTAACTGTAGCGCCAAGATTCAAATTGGAACTGCCAACTACGGACTTATCAGCTACGATCCAAGGCTGAGGATTTACCACTTTTATGGTGACGGTATCGCTATTTGTAAATGGAGCAGCGAGATATGTCGCGGTAACCGTAGCGGTATTTGGAATCACTTGATTTGTTGTGACAAGGTGTGAGTCATGGTCTGTCCCTAGTAGTTGACCGTAAACGTGAAGATCAGAAGCGACACGGAAACCAGCAGGAACCCCGCTATACTCCCACTTGACCTTCGAGACGTAATCAGCACCTGCCAGCCCTAAACTGGATACGAGTAAATCCTGACTACTGCTCGTACTCAAGCCACTGCCGCCATTCCAAGAGAGCCAAGTGTTAGTATTATTAATTTGATAAAAAACAGATACAGTAACTCCTGTATTATGCACATAGGAGCCCGTAGTTACTTTGCTGAGATTAAGCTGGGCAGGTATTGCGTCCTCGACGATCAGGCTATCCAGAGGTACGTTGCCGCTGTTGCCAAAGCTATTGATTTTATAATCAACCATTTGACCAATGGCATATTCATCATTTGCTTGACGGGCATCTTTGTTAATGCCATAAATACCTGGCGCAGGTGCCGCGAGAAGATGCGTGACATGTGCCACATTTGTCATAAGGGCAGTTCCAGCGAGGCTGGTTCCTGCAGCATAAACTGAATTGGTTACGGAGTTGCCTATGTTAAAGGTCGGGCTAGGGAATTTCAGAACAACTTGGTAAGTAACTTGCTGCCCTACATTTAATGTAGGAATTGTCCAGTACACACTGCCATACACGGAATCATAAACGCCGCCGCCAGAAGCGGAAACAAACGTAGAGTTCGGAGGAAGTGTATCATAAACGCCTACTTGACTAATATTTGACCCGCCTAGCTTGCTGTTGCCCTTTAATTTGACTTCATAGGTGACTTCACTATCTAAGGCAGGATCAACAGTGGGATTGATTTTGGACTTCTCGATAAGCCAATCTGGTGCATCCACGGTAGCAGTTACAGCTTGGGCTGTAGACGAAGTAAGACCGGCGTTAGCTGCGGTTGCGGTAGCTGTATTCTGTGCAATATCGCCCTGACGGGTGACACCTTCTTTGAATTTCGCTCTCAGCTTGAGTACGCCAGTTTTACCTGCGGGTAGAATGTGAATCATGTTAAACTTCACGGTGCCTGCAACGGAGGTTACTGTAGCTATGTCTGTTGTAGTATCCACATCAATGTAATCGAGTGTTGGCGGCAGGATATCCGTAATCACCATGTCTATAGCGGGATCAGTGGTACTTGGATTGGCATACTTGATCGTGAAAGTAATCGTTTCCCCTGGTTTAGCAGTGGTTTTGTCAACCGTTTTTTCCAGAGTTAGAGCAACAGACGCTGCTATTGCAACAAAATTGTAGTAGGGCAGCACGCCCAGAGAAAGTGTTAAAAGCAGGACAAGAATTTTATTTCTAAATTGAAGCAGTGCGCGCTTTTTTTTCACGCGAGAAGATAACTGACGCATAAACGGTCCTCCGAATTCTTAAACATGAGTTGGCAATGTAATAGAGTAAAAGCAGTCTATACAACATGTTTACATCTATTTGCTAATCGTATGTAGTAGCCAAGTTGATGTGAAATGTCGATATTTTTCGACCTTAAGTACTATTCACCTCCATTATAAGTAGATCTTTATACCTATTATATCGTTAAATATAGGTCTGAAGTTGATATGTAATGACGAAAGATGTGAAATTTATTCGAAATTGAAAAATACATAGACATGAACGCTAACTTTGGCATGATTAGACACTCTCAAAAATGGAAAAACTAGGGTAAGAAACTACTAGAGAGCTAATCTTTTTCCGCCAGGGAGGCAGAGGTTCATGATGAAACAAATCCTATTAATCACAGATGGTTGTTCCAATGTTGGTGTAAGTCCGGTTATCGCAGCGGCTCAAGCGCATGCAGAAGGTGTTACTGTGAATGTTATTGGTGTGATTGATCATGGAGAGCTAGGGGTGCTAGGATCAGAAGAAATTCGAGAGATTGCAGCAGCGGGTGGTGGCATGAGTCGCATCGTTAATTCCGAACAGCTTTCACATACGGTGCAAATGATGACTCGTAAAACCGTCAATGCCACTATCCAGCATGCTGTGGGCAAAGAACTGCAAAGCATTCTGGGCATTTCTCAAATTGAACAATTACCACCGGAGAAACGTGCCGAAGTAGTCCAAGTGATTGATAATATGAGTGAAACCACGTCGCTGCGTGTCGCTCTTTTAATAGATGCTAGTGCAAGTATGAAGCCGAAGCTTGCCGCGGTACGTGAAGCTATACATGATCTTCTGCTGAGTCTAAGAGCTCGTAGCGGTGTGAGTGAGTTGGCTGTTTTCCATTTCCCATCGGCCAAATCAAGTGATCAAGAATTAGAAATGGATCATGGTTGGACGAATCAACTTGCAAATGTTGATAAGATGTTCTATAAAATAAACATGAAGGGTACGACGCCAACCGGTCCAGCGTTGCTGCAAACGTTGCAGTTCGTGACAGAAAAGCCTTTCTCACCAAAGACGACCGAGGAAGGGATGCTGAGTGACTACGTGGTATGATGAGGCCTTTCGCCCTGGGTCTGAGATTAAAGGGAAGTGGAATGGCCATGTGTATGTGGTCGAGCGTTTATTAGGTGCAGGTTCAAATGGTATTGTTGCTCTTGTACGCAGGGGAAACGCTAGATTTGCGCTTAAAGCAGGATATGAAACTGTTGACCATCAGTCAGAGATCAATTCCTTGCTGGCTATTTCATTGAAAGAGAATTCATTTAAGAATTTTTTGATCGATTCAGACGATATGATTATTCAGGGAAAAGGAATTTCCTTTTATGTCATGCGCTATATTGAAGGTGCAAGCCTTTCTGATTTTATAAATAAGCGTGGCCAAGATTGGATTTATGTCATAGGTACGAATCTCTTGCAAAAGCTCACAGAAATCCATAGAAGCGGATATGTATTCGGGGACCTGAAGGTTGAGAATATGATTGTGTCTAAGTATGGCGACGTGGATCTTATTGATTTTGGGGGCGTATCCTCTAAGGGACGAGCGATTAAACAACTAACGGAAGTCTACGATCGCGGGTTTTGGAATATGGGGGAGCGGGTTGCGGAGGAAAGCTACGATCTATTTTCATTCGCTATTTTATTATTAAAGACACTAGATCATCGCAAGCGCTTCTCAGGGTTTATTAAAATGTTGCCACAGAATCGAGAATTAGATCAGTTAACTGCGATTATGCGCGAAAATCCAATAGCAGCACAACTGGCTCCCTTTTTGAATAAAGCCCTGCACGGTGAGTTCAGCACGTCGGAAGAAGCGATTAGTTATTGGAAAAAGCTAATAACGGGCAAGAAAGCCGCGCAGGCTACGTTGAAAATGCCATGGCTCAAAATATGCTTTGCTGCCTCTATTTTTATTTTTGGAGCAACGATATATATGTATTGGTAGTTTGGGGTAAGGGATTGGCAGAAAGGAAAGTGGCATGGAAACGGGTCTAGTTGCCAGTGTAGAACAACGAATAATAGAGCAAAAGCTCGTCGATACAGGAGATGTAATTATTGTTGCGGTTTCAGGGGGGCCTGATTCTGTGGCTTTATTACATGTCCTGTTTCAGCTTTCTCAGACGTATCAGTGGACGCTCGTTGTAGCTCATGTGAACCATCAATTTCGAGGCGCTGAATCGGATGCAGAGGCAGATTTCGTCGCGGAGCTTGCAGCAGGGTTGGAGCTTCCCTGTGAAATTGGGGATATTGATGTTCCTGCCTATATAGAGGAAGCTTCTCTAAATGGGCAAGCGGCAGCACGTGAGAAAAGGTATGAATTTCTTCACCAGGTGGCTGATAAATACAGTGCACAGCGGATCGCTTTAGCGCATCATGCTGATGATCAAGCGGAAACGATGCTGATGCGAATCCTTAGAGGAACAGGCCCTTCGGGGCTTGTCGGAATGCCAGAACGCAGACGCGAAAAAAAAGTGGAACTGATTCGTCCTTTTTTACGTATATACAAATCAGATATTGTGAATTATTGCGCTCAGCATGAAATTACCTATTGTAAGGACAGCAGCAATGAGCTGCGGAAGTATTTCCGCAATCGGATTCGGCTAGATCTTATGCCGATGCTGAAACAGTATAATGAACAGCTTCCAGAGTCACTCAATCGATTGACGGAAGTGATGCAAGCTGAGAATGATTATTTGGATGGGGAAACGGATAACGTTTTTCGCCGAATCGTGACTTTTCAGTCGAACATCTGCCGCTTAAATAGGAGTGATTTCGCCGAGCTTCACGTTGCTTTACAAAGGCGTTTGATTAAATTAATATTAAACTGTCTTTGTTTGGAAAGGGAACGGCTGGTATTTACACGAATTGAGCGTGTTCGCGAGTTAATTGTGAAAGATCAGATGTCGAATCAAGTCCTACAGGTGGATGAACAGGTTTATATTGTGAGAGAATATGGATCTATTCAATTTCAGACCTTTGCGCCCGATCCGAAGCCTTACGCTTATGAGATTCGGTTAGCATCGAATGAAGTCAACCTGCCAGGCATGAACGCCAAGCTGATCTACTCCTGGATGCCTTTAAGCTCGTACGAGAAAGCAATCCCAGATCATAACGGCGACGTTTTTTTGGATTTGGACCAAGTTGAATTGCCGCTTTGTATTAGAAGCCGCCGATCGGGCGACCGATTGGAACCACTTGGTTTAAACGGGTCCAAAAAAGTAAAGGATATGTTCATTGATGCCAAAATGCCGCCAACGAGGCGTGAGGTCATCCCACTACTGGTCGACGCATCCGGAAGGATTCTCTGGATTGCTGGATTTCGTAGGTCCAAACACGCTATGGTCGGACCAGACACACAACGTGTGCTTCATATGAAGCTAGTGCTGCAGAAACATACGTAAATTTCGTTCTTCTAGAATGTAAATTTATAAGGATTCATAATATAATCTAGGGGGTTCATCCTTGTACAGCGACATTCAAGAAGTACTTTACAGTGAAGAACAAATTCAAGGCAAGATTAAAGAATTAGGGGAATTGCTTTCCACTGATTACGAAGGTAAGAATCCATTGGTTATTTGTGTACTGAAGGGCGCTTTTATTTTCATGGCGGACCTTGTAAAACAAATTAGAGTGCCTTTGGAAATTGATTTTATGGCGGTATCCAGCTACGGTCAATCCACGAAATCTTCGGGTGTTGTTAAGATTATCAAAGATCTTGATGTACCGGTTGAAGGACGTCATATTCTGATCGTGGAAGATATTATCGATAGCGGCTTAACGCTTAGTTATCTGATAGATGTGCTAGAACGTCGCAATGCGAAGACGATTTCAGTTGTTGCGCTGTTTAATAAACCGGCACGAAGAACGGTAGAGCTTGAGCCTGATTATGCAGGTTATGTGCTACCAGATGAATTCGTTGTCGGATATGGTCTGGATTATGCAGAGAAGTATCGTAACCTTCCATTTATCGGCATATTGAAACCAGAGATCTATTCGAGCTAGTGTCATGTTCCGCACGCGCAGTAGGACAGTAATGTTGTAGCGCTTTACCGGGATATGGTAAAATAATAATTGTGTGCCGTTTGAGAGGAGGCTCGTTATGAATCGAATTATCCGGAATACCGGCTTTTATTTGCTTATATTTTTGGTTACTGTAGGGATTGTTCATTTCATCAGTACTCAAAATGAACAGAAGGAGTTAATCACCTACGATAAATTCCGACAAGCAGTAGTAAACAAAAATGTAGAGTCCGTAGTATTAAAGTTTGATGGGTATACCTATTCGATTAAGGGTAAGTATATTAACCCGCCTAATGGCGCGGATAAGAAGAGCTTCGAAACACATGCTCCTTACGAGCCGTTAGTTGTACAAATGATTGAAGCGAACGGCGTACCTTCGGAAGAGTACGGGCCGATGGAACGTGATAGCGTTTGGATTAGCTTTCTTACGTCCATTATTCCATTCGTCATTATCTTCATTTTGTTCTTCTTCTTATTGAATCAAGCGCAAGGCGGCGGCGGTAAAGTGATGAACTTCGGCAAGAGCCGTGCGCGCCTATACAACGAGGAGAAGAAACGTGTCACATTTGAAGATGTGGCAGGAGCGGATGAAGAGAAGCAAGAATTGATCGAGGTTGTTGAGTTCCTAAAGGATCCTCGCAAATTCGCAGCAGTTGGCGCTAGAATTCCTAAGGGTGTTCTATTGAACGGTCCTCCAGGAACAGGTAAAACGTTGCTAGCTCGTGCAGTTGCTGGTGAAGCAGGCGTACCGTTCTTCAGTATTTCTGGTTCTGACTTCGTTGAGATGTTCGTCGGTGTCGGTGCATCCCGTGTTCGTGACTTGTTCGAGAACGCGAAGAAGAATTCACCTTGTATTATCTTTATTGATGAGATCGATGCGGTTGGTCGTCAACGTGGCGCAGGCTTAGGTGGCGGACATGACGAGCGTGAGCAAACGCTCAACCAATTGCTTGTTGAAATGGACGGTTTCGGTGCGAACGAAGGTATTATCATCGTTGCAGCAACTAACCGACCTGATATTCTAGACCCTGCCTTATTGCGTCCAGGTCGTTTCGACCGTCAAATTACGGTAGATCGTCCGGATATCAAAGGCCGTGAAGCTGTATTGAAAGTTCACGCACGTAACAAGCCGCTTGCGAAAGATGTGAAGCTAGATTCACTTTCACGTTATACAACTGGTTTTACGGGCGCTGATCTTGAGAACTTATTAAATGAAGCGGCTTTGATCGCTGCTCGTCGTAATCGTAAAGATATTTCGATGGCAGAAGTTGAAGAAGCATTTGACCGTATTATCGTGGGTACACAGAAGAAAAGCCGTATTATTTCTGAGACTGAGAAACGTATCGTAGCTTATCATGAAGCAGGACACGCGATTATCGGTTATCATGCAGAGAATGCGGACATGGTTCATAAAGTGACAATCGTGCCTCGTGGACGCGCTGGCGGTTATGTGATGATGTTGCCTAAAGAAGGCGAAGATCGCATGATGCAAACGAAGAACGAGTTGTTGGATAAAGTAACTGGACTCTTGGGTGGTCGTGTTTCCGAAGAATTATTTATCGGAGAAATTGGCACAGGGGCATACAGTGACTTCCAGAAGGCAACAGGAATCGTTCGCCGCATGATCATGGAATACGGTATGAGTGATAAGCTTGGACCGATGCAGTTCGGTAGCTCACAAGGTCAAGTATTCTTGGGCCGCGACATCGGACATGAACAGAACTATAGTGATGCCATTGCTTACGAGATCGATCAAGAGATGCAAAGCTTTATTCGTACGTGCTACGAACGTGCACGCACGATTCTTACAGAGCATGCGGATCAGATTCACCTTGTAGCCAAAACATTGCTTGAGAAAGAAACGTTGGATAAAGACGAAATCATCGAACTTTTGGAAAAAGGTAAGCTTAGCGCCAGCTCCGATGAGGAAGATGTGAAAGTTACTATTCAAGGTCAAAGTCAAGCTAGCGAGAGCAATAAGCTGGAGTTTGATAAAGATAAAGAAGTTAAAGAGATCAAACCGGATCAAACAGAAGAGTAAGTTGCAATGCGAACTCGGAAATCCGTTGTACACATCAAGTGTGCGCGGAATTCCGAGTTTTTTCACTGTATTTGCGCATTGACAGGCGATGTGAGAATGTGTAAATTAGTTGTAAATCTCTAATTTTATTGCATTTAGATCATACTACTTTTAGATAGACGACGAGATCATTTTACGTCCCAGATAGGGGAGGAAGCACCATGGAAGCCTTAGCATTAGAGCGCAAAGCGGAACAAAACCGTGAGCTCAAAGAACGACTGCTGCAATTGAAGAAAGAACGGAATGCCATTATTCTTGCTCATTATTATCAGCGTGACGAAGTTCAAGAGGTAGCGGATTTTAGAGGGGACTCCTTTTTGCTTGCTCAGAAGGCCGCACAAACTGATGCGGATGTCATCGTATTCTGTGGTGTTCATTTCATGGGGGAAAGTGCAAAGATTCTTGCACCGAATAAAACCGTGATTATTCCAGACGAACGGGCTGGCTGTCCGATGGCAGATATGGTGAATGTAGAAGGTCTACGCGCCCTTAAACGTCAGCACCCGAATGCTAAGGTCGTGGCCTATATCAATACGTCGGCCGATGTGAAGTCTGAAACAGATATTTGTTGTACCTCTGCGAATGCGATCAATGTCATCAATTCCGTCGATTCAGATGAAATCATCTGGGTACCGGATAAAAATTTGGGTGACTATGTATCAAAATTCACAAGCAAAAAAGTGATCATCTGGGAAGGTTACTGCAATACGCATGATATGTTAACCGTTAAAGATGTGGAAGAAATGAGAGCGCAATACCCGAATGCACAGTTTGTTGTTCACCCAGAGTGTCGGCCAGAAGTTGTAAAACTAGGGGACTTTGTAGGTAGTACAACGGCTATTATTAAATATTGCAAAGAGTCTGACTGCCAAGAGTTTATAGTAGGAACAGAAGATGGGACTGGTTACCAACTACGCCTGGATAGTCCTGATAAGAAGTTCCATTTTGCAACCAAATATCTGGTGTGTCCGAATATGAAAGTGAACAATTTGAAGAAAATTGTGAAATGTCTAGAGACGATGCAACCAGAGATTTATGTACCAGAAGATGTAGCAGATAAAGCAAGATTGTCCTTGGAGCGCATGTTACAAGTTAAGTAGCATGCGCTGCTCTCTTAAGTTAGTAGAGATCAACGTTTGACATAGTACATCGGTTATATGTTTGGATAAACGCAAAGCATCCGTCCTAAGTGGGTGGGGTGGCCGTTTATTTCATCTTGTGAATAGGTGCCCTCGTGAAGCAAGGCTAGTATCGATCCAATGAGCGAGTTATGGACGAACTGACGTTGCTTTACGAGGTATTAAGGGTGAAGAACAGGTGAAACGTCATGATTCCTAGATATCTTGTAGATGTTGATTTAGATTCGATTCCTCATATACATACGGATGTAATTGTTATTGGTGCAGGCATTGCAGGGCTATTCACAGCGCTTCGTGCGAGCGAGAATAAAAAGGTCCTCATGATTACGAAGAAATCTCTCTTGGATAGCAATACGCGTTATGCGCAGGGCGGAATTGCCGCAGTGATCTCGGATGAAGATTCACCCGAATATCATCGTCAAGATACAGTGATTGCAGGAGCAGGTCTTTGTTCGTCGGAAGCTGTTGATGTACTTGTCCATGAAGGACCAGAAGGCGTTCAGGATTTGATTCGCATGGGAACGCAGTTCGATCTAGAGAACGGTGAGTTTGCTTTAACCAAAGAAGGGGCACACAGCCAACGACGTATTTTGCACTCTAATGGAGATGCGACAGGTGCGGAAATTGTTAGAGCGCTATCGGAACGTACCAAACAGGATCCGAATATTGAAATTTGGGACGACCACTTCGTGATCGACCTGATTACCCAAGACGGCGAATGTTACGGAGCGCTCGTTCAGAAACCTAACGGACAGCGCGTATTTGTGCGTGGTAACGCCACAATTCTCTGCTCCGGTGGCGCGGGACAGCTGTTCCGCTACACAACGAATCCCGACATCGCTACGGGCGACGGGATTGCGATCGCGCATCGCGCGGGTGCTCAGATTCAAGATGTGGAATTCATCCAATTCCACCCCACAGCATTATGCTACCCGGGCGCACCACGGTTTCTGATTTCTGAAGCGGTGCGTGGCGAAGGCGCTTATTTGCGCAACATCAAGGGCGAACGCTTCATGGAGCGCTATCACCCACAACTAGAGCTAGCGCCTAGAGACGTTGTTGCTCGTGCGATCGTTGACGAAATGGAGAGCTGTAAATCTACCTTCGTTTATATTGATATTACACACGAATCGGAAGAACTGATTAAACATCGGTTCCCAACGATCTATGAATATTGTTTGAATTACGGGCTCGATATGAGCACCGATTGGATCCCTGTTGCACCGGCTGCACATTACATGATGGGTGGCGTGAAAACCGATTTACACGGAGAGACTCAAGTTCGTCGCCTCTTTGCATGTGGTGAAGTTTCGTCGACAGGCGTACATGGCGCTAACCGTTTAGCGAGTAACTCTTTATCCGAGGCAATTGTGTTCGGTCGCAGAATTATTGAGCGGATTCAAGAACTGCCTCCGCTGGAAGGTAATATTCAGATCCGTGCGGAATCGGAAGCCCCACGGACAGAGATTCCTAATCAGGCGGTTGTAGAGAAAAAGTTGAAGCTTCAGAAAGTTATGCTTCGCTATGCAGGTCTCAAGCGCACAGCTAAGGGCTTGCAAAAAGGGCATGAAGAGTTGGCGAGACAATTGTCAATTTTTGATTCTTTAATGACGAAGCGTGAAGAGTATGAGTTTGCTAATTTGCTCAATGTAGCCCTTTTAACAACGACAGCAGCATTAACCCGTGAGGAAAGCCGCGGCGGTCATTATCGAGAAGATTTCCCAGAACGGGATGACTTGGTATGGAAGAAGCATATTGTTTTCCAGCGCGGGGAAGATAGGATTGAGGAGTGGATTTAGCATGTTAGAAATAAATATGGAATTAGTTCGGAAGCAAATTCGCCTATGGCTAGAAGAAGATATCGGCACGGGCGATGTCACGACTATAACAACAATCCCTTTGGAACAAGTATCCAAGGGGATTATCCACGTCAAAGAAGACGGAATCGTTTGTGGACTTCGCATCGCACAGGAGGTTTTTGCTGTGGTCGATGCTTCTCTTCGTTTTGAAACAAAAGTGGCCGAAGGATCGTCTGTTCATAAAGGGACCATACTAGCTGAAGTGGAAGGCAATACACGCAGCATCCTATTAGGCGAGCGATTGAGTCTGAATTTGATGCAACGATTGTCGGGGATCGCCACGAAGACGCATGAATTTGTGATGGCTCTGGAAGGATTGCCAACCAGACTTGTAGACACACGGAAAACAACGCCTGGACACAGATTGCTTGAGAAGTATGCCGTGCGCGTTGGTGGCGGCTACAACCACCGTTTTGGCCTCTATGATGCGGTTATGATTAAGGATAACCATATCAAAGGCTCAGGAGGCATTACCCAGGCGGTTCAAGCCGCACGTCAGAACATTCCCCACACGATGAAGATCGAGGTGGAAGTGGAGAACTTTGAACAGCTGCATGAAGCGCTCCAAGCAGGAGCTGATATCATCATGCTGGATAACATGGCTCCAGTCCAAATGAAAGAAGCAGTTTCGATAATTAAAAGCAAAGCTCCGCATATTGTAGTAGAGGGATCAGGTTCGGTCACCCCGCAAACGATTAAAGCGATGGCGGAAACGGGTGTAGACGTGATTTCCGTTGGACGACTGACGTACTCGGTAGCAGCGCTCGATATCTCACTAGATCTGAATGAGCGGAAGGGGACAGCATTATGATTCTCGTTATCGATGTCGGGAATACGAATATTGTGCTCGGCCTCTACCAAGAACGTACGCTCTTGCATCATTGGCGTGTAAGCACGAATCGTTCGGCTACCGTGGATGAATATGGCATGCAGCTGCACAGCTTGTTCCAACATTCGGGCATTTCCTTTGCGCAAGTAGAAGGTGTCATTATTTCATCTGTCGTGCCCCCGTTGATGAATGCTATGGAAAACCTCTGCTTACACTATTTGAAAAGGGCGCCTTTTATCGTAGGTCCAGGGATCAAAACAGGATTGAACGTCCGTGTAGACAATCCGAAGGAAGTTGGCGCAGATCGCATCGTGAATGCGGTAGCGGCACTGGAGCTATATGGAGCTCCATGTATTATTGTTGATTTCGGCACAGCTACAACCTACGATTACATTGATTCATCAGGGCAGCTAGTGGGATGCGCCATTGCGCCAGGCATTGGGATCTCCACGGAAGCGCTGTATCAGAAGGCAGCGAAGTTGCCGCGTATTGAGCTGGTTAAGCCGAAAAGTGTGGTTGGTCGGAATACCGTAGCAGCAATGCAAGCGGGCATTATTTATGGATATGTTGGCCAGGTTGACGGGATTGTCGAACGGGTCATTCAGGAGTTTAATGTAAATCCAACAGTGATTGCGACGGGTGGATTAGCAGAACTCATTTCTAGCGAGTCGCGGACGATTCAAGTCGTCAACCCATTGCTTACGCTACAAGGGTTACAAATGATTTACGAGAAAAATGTCTAAGCAGTATAAGGAAGGAAATTGACATGAGTGATTATTTAATTCGAGGAACAGCTTTAGATGGGCGTGTACGTGCGTTTGCTGTTCAGACGACTCTCCTAACAGAAGAGCTTAGTCGCAGGCATCAAACGACACCGACAGCGACAGCCGCGTTAGGGAGAACAGCGGCCGCTGCGCTTCTTTTAGCTGCTATGCTCAAAGGTGAAGAACATCTCATTGTTCAGGTCAAAGGGGATGGACCGATCGGACAAATCGTTGTAGATGCGAATGCGAAGGGTGAAGTGCGTGGTTACGTAGATAATCCTTTCGTAGATCCGCCGCTCAAAGAGAATGGCAAATTAGATGTTGCCGCTGCGGTAGGGACAGACGGTTTTTTATACATAACGAAAGATCTAGGAATGAAAGAGCCTTATAAAGGAAGCGTTCCTTTAATTTCAGGTGAATTAGCGGAAGATTTTACGTATTATTTTGCAAAGTCAGAACAAACACCTTCGGCAGTCGCGTTAGGGGTCTTGGTGAATAAGGATCACTCGATTCTTGCTTCAGGTGGATTTGTGATTCAACTGCTCCCAGGATTAACGGATAGTGAGATTGATGAGATTGAAGCCATGCTAGGCCAAATCCCAAGCTTCACGAACATGTTAGGCGGCGGATTGAATTTAGAGGGAATTTTACAAACCGTACTCCCTTCTTTCCGTATGCTTGATGAGATGGATGTCAGGTTCCAATGCAAATGTAGTCGGGAGAAAGTGGAGTCTACCTTAATATCGTTAGGTAAGCAGGAACTTCAAGAGATACTGGAAGAAGAAGGAGTTGCAGAGGTCGTCTGCCATTTCTGTAATGAAGCTTACCGGTATGAAGGCGAAGATTTGCAACGGATGATTGATGTGTAAGCGTGGGTAAACTGCTTGATTTAGCTACTGAACACGGATGCAAGCAGCTAGAAGCAATATGGAAGTAAAAGAGGGAAATAGGATGCGCAATGTAAAGCGATTGTGGGGAGTCATCATCGCGATGGCGATATGTATTCTCGTACTCGCATCCTTGCTGATCAGTCATGCCATCAACCAATCAGAACCAAGACAATCACCGGAGCCAGAACAGCAGGGTGAGAATAAGAATACACGAGTTGTCGCCAAAATTGGGAATCAGGAAATTACTATGAGTGAGCTCGAATCAGCGCTCGCGCGCCATTATGGGCCAGAGCAGTTGAGTCAAATGTTGGATCGAGAAGTAATTCGCCTAGAGGGAAATGAGTCGGGGACTAAGGTAGCGAGTGCGGAAATCAACCGTGAGCTGAAAAGGATGCAGCAAGGGTACGAAAGTGAACAGCAATTTTATGACTCCATGCAAAGTCAGTTGGGCTTGTCTGAGCAGGAAATCCAAGAGGATGTAGCGAATAAGTTGTTACTTGAGAAGCTAGCAACGGCATCCATTCACATTACAGATACTCAGGTTGATACCTACATAAAGACACATGCGGATGAGTTTGAACAAGGAACGGAATACAACATTCAGCAGATCATTGTATCCACGAAGGAGCAAGCAACGAAAGTCATTGCGGAACTGGCCAAAGGTGTGAGCTTTGTGACACTAGCCAGAGATCGATCCATCGATGATGCAACCCATAACACCGGTGGTGATTTGGGTTGGATTGAAGGTGACGATCCATTTGTTGAGGGCTCTATTCTGGAAGCGGCGAAATTGATGAAGGTTGGCGAAGTGAGTAAGCCCATACCTGTTTCACAAGGCTTTGCCGTCATTTTACTTAAGAATAAGCGGGATCAGGAGAACCCGGATATGGCGTTTATTCGAGAGAGTGTGCGAAAGGAGCTAGCACTGCAAGAAGCGCCTCCATTGAAGGAGTTTGTCGTGCAGTTGCGCGTTAAATGGAAGGTTAGTGTGCTGGATCCGACGCTCCGATAGGTGAATGTGAAAATATGGTTGACAACCTGTGGGCGCATTGATAAGATTAGTATAATTAATACCGACTAAACAACTCGGAAATCATTCAATACTCAATCTGGAGGGGAAATATTATGGCAAGATTAGTACAGAGCATTACGGATTTGATTGGGGATACACCACTAGTTCGTTTGAACCGTGTTGTTCCAGAAGGCAGTGCAGAGGTTTATGTGAAATTAGAGTACCAGAACCCAGGTGCCAGTGTTAAAGACCGTATTGCCATCTCCATGATCGAAGTAGCGGAGCAAGAAGGTAAATTGAAGCCAGGTGACACAATTGTAGAACCGACAAGTGGTAACACAGGAATCGGGATCGCATTAGTGGCAGCGGCTAAAGGATATAAAGCGATCCTTGTTATGCCAGAAACAATGTCTTTGGAAAGACGTAACCTGCTTCGCGCTTATGGTGCACAGCTTGTTCTAACGCCTGGAGCAGAAGGCATGAAGGGTGCAATCAAACGTGCGGAAGAGCTTCAAGCTGAGAACCCATCCTACTTCATTCCACAACAATTCAAGAACCAAGCGAACGTGAAAGTTCACCGTGAAACAACAGGGCCAGAAATCGTGGAAGCGATCAACGCTCATGATGGTAAACTGGATGCTTTCATCTCTGGTATCGGTACTGGTGGTACAATCACAGGTGCGGGTGGCGTTCTGAAAGAAAACTTCCCGAACATCAAAATTTACGCAATTGAACCTGCGGCATCCCCAGTTCTTTCTGGCGGTAAACCAGGTCCTCATAAAATCCAAGGTATCGGCGCAGGATTTGTTCCTGATATTTTGAACACGAATGTGTACGATGAAATTATTGCGGTTGAGAACGAAGATGCGTTCGAAACTTCACGTCGTGTTGCCAAAGAAGAAGGAATCCTTGGCGGAATTTCCTCCGGTGCAGCGATTTTCGCAGCATTGAAGGTTGCTAAAGAACTTGGCGCTGGCAAACGTGTTGTTGCGGTAATCCCTAGTAACGGTGAGCGTTACTTGTCCACGCCTTTGTACCAATTCGAAGAGCAATAAGATTAATGCTAAACAAGATCAAGCCTTCAGCTATTGCAGCTGGGGCTTTTTTTCTGTATAGGGTTGGAGTATACTAATGGACAACGAATTAACGGATTTTAAGGAGAACAGGCATGATTTTAACTTCAGTGGAACAATGGCAGGAATGGTCCTCATCAGTCTACACGATGCTGCCGTATGTAATTAAATTAGGACTAGCAGATGATCGGATTGCCTCTTGGGAGGATGCTTGGAAAGAAGCTTCTCCGGATTCTTTCGTGCTCGAAAGCGGAAAAGGCGGCAGATATACGCACTTTGGACTACATCCCTTTTCGACTGTACGGGGGACAGGCTTGGAAGCTGATATTACAACCCACAAGAATTCTGCGGTATCTCGAGTTCAAGGCAAGCCACTCGATATCGTGAAGCAATGGATGTCCGGCTTCAATAGCCCTAAAGTCCAAGGATCGCCAAAATTTATCGGCGGCTGCGTAGGCTACTGGAGCTATGATGTGATTCGCACCATTGAGAAGCTGCCAGAGCAGTCGCGTGATGATCTGCCAATCCCTGATTACAGCTTCGCTATGTATGATCAGGTGTGGACGTTAGATCACACGGAGAAGAGTCTATTCATCGCGGTGCATATGCCGTTCTCCCAAGGCGTAGACATCAACGAGCTCTACGCTGGGGCGCACGCTCGCGCTGAAGCCATGCTCGTCCGCTGGCACGCGATCCGCGCAGGCAACTGGTCCGGCACACCGCTGAGCGGTGCCGACCAACCTACGATGGCGCGCGAGCAGCTGCACATCGACGTCGAAAGCATCGCAGGCATCGAGCCTGCCTTCGACAAAGCAGCGTACATGGCTGCGGTGGAGCGCATCCAAGCCTACATCTCCCAAGGTGACGTGTTCCAAGTCAACTTGTCCGTAAGGCAGAGCCGGCAGCTGCGCACGACGCCGGAGGAGATCTACGAGGCGCTGCGCATCGTCAATCCCTCGCCCTACATGGGCTTGTTGCGCTTCGCAGGCTTCGCCCTCGTCTCTGGCTCGCCGGAGCTGCTCGTGCAGCTCGAGGACGGCGTCCTGCGGACGCGTCCTATCGCTGGCACGCGCCCGCGCGGCAAGGACGACCAGGATGATCTGCGCCTAGCTGGCGAGCTCATCCACAACGACAAAGAGCGCGCCGAGCACGTCATGCTCGTCGACCTTGAACGCAACGACATGGGACGCATCTCACGGTACGGTTCTGTCCATGTGAAAGACTTCATGGTCATCGAATACTATTCCCATGTGATGCACATCGTCTCCGAAGTCGTCAGCGAATTGGCCGAGGGTAAGGACGCCTACGATGTCATTGCGGCGACCTTCCCTGGCGGTACCATTACGGGTGCACCAAAGATTCGTTGCATGGAAATCATTGAAGAGCTAGAGCCAGTACGCCGTGGTCCCTACACAGGATCCATGGGATGGATTGACTATAATGGCAATATGGAATTTAATATTATTATACGCACGCTAGTAGCTGTTGATGGGATGGGACATATTCAGGCTGGAGCGGGGATCGTCATCGATTCCATTCCGGAACGAGAATACATCGAATCCTTGAATAAAGCCAAAGCGATGTGGAAAGCCATTGAATATAGCGAGCGGAGCATGAGCCGAGCTTAGGGCCCAAGCGGGCTGAGACGAAAGGGGAGCTTAGAATGATTTTAGTGATTGATAATTATGATTCGTTTACGTACAACCTTGTGCAGTATTTAGGAGAGATCGGGGAGGAAGTCATCGTTCGTCGGAATGACGAAATTGACTTGGCAGGCGTCGAGGCGCTCGCGCCAGACCATATCTTAATATCTCCAGGGCCGTGCACGCCGAATGAAGCTGGAATTAGCTTATCACTGATCGACCATTTTAAAGGGATCATCCCGATTTTCGGCGTTTGTCTGGGACATCAGTCCATAGGCCAAGCCTTCGGTGGCGATGTCATTCGCGCAGAGCGCTTGATGCATGGCAAAACCTCGGAGATTTTCCATGATGGCAAAACCTTATTTGAAGGACTTCCGTCTCCTTTCATCGCAACACGTTATCATTCTTTGATTGTCAAAACAGAAACCTTACCTGATTGCTTGGAAATCAGCGCACAAACAGCTGAAGGCGAAATCATGGCCTTACGCCATAAAGAGTATCCGATAGAAGGTGTGCAATTCCACCCGGAATCGATTATTACCCAGCACGGGCATCAAATGCTGCGCAACTTTCTTCGTCGCACAGCCAAAACAGGAGTCTGACGCATGATCATCTCCATTAATGGAACTTTAGTTGAAGAAACACAAGCCGTGGTCTCTGTATATGATCACGGTTTTCTTTACGGGATCGGCTTGTTTGAGACCTTTCGCACGTATAACCGTAAGCCTTTCCTGCTTGCTGAACACATTCGTCGTTTGACAGATGGGTGTCAGGAGCTTGGTATTGTTTACGAGCCTGCCGCTGAGAACCTGTCACGCCTTATTGAAGAATTACTGCAAGCGAATCATTTAGAGGATGCGTATATTCGTTACTCTGTCTCTGCAGGTGTAGAGGCATTAGGTCTTCCATCCAGTGACTATACGAAGCCGACAGAAATTATCTACATTAAGCCTTTACCTCCAAGGGATGAAAAAACGTACCTTCAAGGCAAGGCGTTGCAGCTGCTGAAACTGCCACGAAATACACCAGAGGGCTTATATCGGTTTAAGTCCTTTCATTATATGAATAACATTTTGGCCAAAAGGGAGCTTGGGCAATATGCATGGGCAACAGGGGCGGAAGGCCTGATGTTGTCAGAGGATGGCTATGTGGCTGAAGGGATCGTCAGTAACCTGTTTTTCGTTAAAAAAGATACCCTATACACCCCCTCTCTCGATACGGGAATCTTGCCGGGCATTACAAGAGCCTATGTCATGGACCTTGCCAAGCAGCTTCAAGTGCCTATCCAAGATGGTTTGTATCGGTGGGAAGATCTCATAGAAGCGGACGAAGCGTTTCTCGTCAATTCGATTCAAGAAATAGTCCCTGTCACCACCTTGTACACTCCGAGTGGACAAGCCTATACATTAGGTTCTGGCTCACCAGGCACAATCACCCGCCAATTGACGAAGCATTACAGTCAATAGAGGTACTGAACGAATGAACAGCAATGAACGCAATGAACAGCAATGAACGCAATGAACAGCAATGAATAGGAAGTGAACCTAAGATGAATGTGTTATCCTGTAGAGGACACGAACTGCCCATTGGTGATCGTACGATCATTATGGGCATATTAAACATAACGCCAGACTCCTTTTCGGATGGCGGCAGCTATAATCGTATTGAGGATGCGCTACGTAGAGCTCATCACATGGTAGCGGAAGGTGCGGACATCATTGATATTGGAGGGGAGTCCACACGACCTGGAGCAGCAACTGTCACTGTAGATGAGGAGTTGCAGCGTGTTATCCCAGTGATCGAAGCGATTCGCAGAGAAATCAATGTCCCAATCTCAATCGATACCTACAAAGCAGAAGTAGCTAAGCAAGCTATAGAGGCAGGCGCGCATATTATCAACGATGTATGGGGTGGTCAAGCGGATGCGGAGATGGCAGCCGTGGCAGCCCAATTGGCGTGTCCATTTATCATTACCCATAATCGAACAGACTCAGAATATGTCGAATTTCTCCCTGAGGTGATAGCGGATCTTCTCCGCTGCACGAATCAGGCTCTGCAGGCTGGTGTTAAGCCAGAACATATTATTCTCGATCCTGGCATTGGCTTCGCCAAATCGTACGCGCAGAATCTCTACCTGATGAACAACCTGCGTGCGATCGCTGATTTGGGGTATCCCGTCCTATTGGGCACATCGCGCAAAAGCGTTATCGGCCTAACCTTAGGATTACCTCCTGAGGAGCGCCTTGAAGGAACTGCATCAACCGTAGTCCTTGGTATTGCGCAAGGGTGTGGAATTGTTAGAGTTCACGATGTTCAAGCAATCAAAAGGCTGGCAGTGATGACCGATGCAATTGTCCGCAGCAACCTGTAACAGAGTAGGTTAAAATGTTTCACTGGAGGCTTCTAATATGGATAAAATCATCCTATCCCGCATGCAGTTTTTTGGTAATCACGGTGTGTTCCCTGAAGAAAATACGCTGGGGCAGCGCTTCTACGTCGATGTAGAGCTGATGCTCCCTTTAGATAAAGCTGGAAAGAACGATGACTTAACAGAAACGGTGCATTATGGCGAAGCCTTTTTCCTGATCAAAGAGGTCGTTGAAGGGCGTACGTACAAATTAATTGAGGCATTAGCAGAAAATATTGCATCCGAGCTCCTGCATACTTATACTAGTATCAATGAAGTGACGGTTCGCGTTATTAAGCCGCATCCGCCCTTTGCCGTCATTTTTGACGGTGTTACCATAGAGATCAATCGAAAGCGGGCATTGGAATGACAGCCGAAGAACGAGAACGCACGATCATTGCTTACGTCGCATTAGGCTCCAATATTGATAATCGGGAACATTATTTGCAGGGTGCGATTACAGCGCTGAATGAAGAATCGGGAATCACTGTGACGGGGCAATCCTCCATCTATGAAACCGAGCCTGTAGGCTATGTGGATCAATCTGCATTTCTAAATATGGTTGTTCAAATTCATACGGACTTATCGCCTGAAGCGTTATTAGTTACCTTGCTAGCCATCGAAAACCGTCTGGGTCGGACGCGTGACTTGCGTTGGGGACCTCGAACGATTGATTTGGATCTGCTCCTATATGGTGACCATCAGTTAACGACCCCCGACTTGATCATTCCGCATCCGCGGATGCATGAGCGGGCTTTTGTATTAGTTCCTCTCTCTGAGGTTCTTTACGCGCGGCAGGCCGCCCAATTTGAATCCATCTCTGCACATTTGGAGAAACTGGAAGGAAAGGAAGGCGTTATTCTATGGAAAAAAGCTCAATAGCACAGCGCATACGCGCTTTTCGTAAGTTAAAAGGGTATACCCAGAGTGAATTAGCGGATTTGTTAGGTGTCTCCATTGCCATCTTAGGGGCGATTGAACGAGGAACTCGCAAGCCGGATAACAAAATGATTCAAAATATCTCACAAGTTTTAAATATAGAACCCGAAGAATTAGTCGCAGTCATTGCGAAATGAGAGGAGTGTAATCTGAAATGCTGAAAATAGGAAATGTCGAAGCTCCCAATAGAGTCGTTCTAGCCCCGATGGCTGGCGTGTGTAATCCTGCGTTTCGCCTAATTGCCAAAGAGTTTGGTACGGGCCTAGTCTGTGCCGAAATGGTTAGTGATAAAGCGATCGTCCACGGTAATACACGTTCTATGGAGATGCTCTACGTCGACGATCGTGAGAAGCCGTTAAGTCTTCAAATTTTTGGAGGCGATACAGATACGTTGGTTCAGGCCGCTAGAATCGTTGATCAACATACGAATGCTGATATTATTGATATCAACATGGGGTGCCCCGTTCCCAAAATCACGAAATGTGATGCGGGTGCAAGATGGTTGCTTCAGCCAGATAAAATTGAGGCCATGATCGCAACGGTAGTTGCAGCAGTGAGTAAACCTGTAACTGTAAAGATGCGTATTGGTTGGGACTCCGAACATATTTATGCGGTCGAAAATGCGAAAGCTGTCGAAAGAGGCGGTGGCAGTGCGGTTAGTGTGCACGGTCGTACTCGTGAGCAGCTCTATACCGGTAAAGCGGATTGGGATATCATTCGCGAGGTGAAGCAAGCTCTCTCGATTCCCGTTATCGGTAACGGGGATGTAGTCACACCGGAGGATGCAAAGCGCATGCTGGACCAAACGGGTGTAGACGGAGTAATGATCGGACGCGGAGCGTTAGGCAACCCGTGGATGTTGTATCGTACTGTACAATATCTTGCGAATGGAGAACTTCCACCGGAACCGACAGCCGCAGAGAAAATCCGTATCGCTATCTTGCACATGGACCGCTTAATTGCCCTCAAAGGTGAGCATGTGGCCGTTAAGGAAATGCGCAAACACATGGCTTGGTACCTCAAAGGCATGACAGGAGCAGCGCGTGTGAAAGACATCATTATGGAGACAGAGAAGCGGGATGAAATGGTTCGTACATTGGACGCTTACGTTGAGCATCTTGCTGTAAGTTCAGCCGCTGGGACTGCGGAAGAATCAGCTGTGCTGCATTAAAAAAATGCAACAATGGTTGACATTGACATTTTGAAACCGTTGCAATATAATCAGTCAATATTAATGTGTTCCTGCATATATTGAAAGACTAACGAGTAAGCAACTTATTATGAAACGTGAATTCATACTACTTGAATCAGCTCTATAAAGACCCAACTCCTAGCAGGAAGCATCGATTCAACGATATGAAAATCTTTCACATGACGGGAGATCAGTTGGCAATGGCTGAAAAAGAGGTCATTCTTACACCAGTAGGGCTACGGAAATTAGAGGATGAGCTTGAGCATCTGAAGTCCGTGAAACGCCGGGAAGTCGCGGAAAGAATTAAGGTTGCCATCGGTTATGGCGATATTAGTGAGAATTCCGAGTACGAAGATGCGAAGAACGAGCAAGCTTTTATTGAAGGAAGAATCATTACTTTAGAAAAAATGCTGCGCAATGCGCGGATTATTAATAACGATGATGTCGATATTAACACGGTTAGTGTTGGGTCGATTGTTACGCTGAAAGACTTGGAATACGGTGACTTGGTAGAATACAACATTGTTGGTTCGGCTGAATCCGATCCATTGCAGAATAAGATTTCCAATGAAAGCCCTGTGGGTAAAGCTATTCTTGGCAAGCAAAAGGGCACCAACGTTGATGTTGTCGTTCCTGCTGGCGTCATTCAGTATCAAATTGTTGATATTAAAAAGTAGCGTGCAGCCGCAAGCCTTTTGGAAAGCTTCCCTCAGGAAGCTTTTTTCCGTTCACAGCCCTAAACTAAATTAGTAGGAGATGAAAGCATGAGTCAGGAACTAGAATTAAATGAATTGCTCGTTATCAGGCGCAACAAATTGGACGAGCTCCGCGGACTTGGTGTCGATCCTTTTGGCGGCAAATATGTAAGAACGCATTCAGCGGGTGATATTCTTACAGCTTATCAAGAGATGAGCAAAGAAGAACTAGACGAAGCGAACGTAGTAGTACGTATTGCTGGGCGTATTATGCAGAAAAGAAGTATGGGAAAAGCTAGCTTTGCACATTTGCAAGACATCACAGGAAAAATTCAAATCTACGTGCGTGAAGATGCGCTGGATGCCAACATATATAAAGCTTTTGATATTCTTGATCTAGGTGACATGGTAGGGGTTGAAGGTGTTGTTTTCAAAACGAAAACAGGCGAAACCTCCATTAAAGTGAAATCGCTTGAGGTGTTGACCAAATCTTTGCTGCCATTGCCAGATAAATTCCATGGCCTTAGTGATGTTGAGCTTCGCTACCGTCAACGTTATGTGGATCTGATTATGAATCAAGATGTTCAGAAGACGTTTATTCTTCGTTCCAAAATCATTCAATCCATGCGCCGTTATTTAGATTCTTTGGGCTACTTGGAAGTAGAGACACCAACTTTGCATTCAATCGCAGGTGGTGCTTCTGCACGTCCTTTTAACACGCATCACAACGCACTAGATATGCAACTGCATATGCGTATTGCGATCGAGCTTCACTTGAAACGTCTAATCGTAGGCGGACTAGAGAAAGTGTACGAAATCGGTCGTGTATACCGTAATGAGGGTATTTCTACGCGTCACAACCCTGAGTTTACGATGATCGAGTTGTATGAGGCATATGCCGACTACAAAGATATCATGAAGCTGACAGAAGAGCTTGTTGCTCATATCGCGCAAGAGGTGCTTGGTCAGACGACGATTCCTTATGGCGATCATGAGGTTGATTTAGCTGTGGGTTGGAGACGTGTATCCATGGTTGACGCGATCAAAGAAGTCACTGGTGTAGACTTTAGCGTTCATATGACGAATGAGCAAGCTCATGGCTTGGCCAAAGAGCACAAAGTTTCTGTGGAGCCGCATATGACGTTTGGTCACATTGTGAACCAGTTCTTCGAGACGTTTGTTGAAGAGACATTGATTCAGCCTACGTTTATCTATGGACATCCATTAGAGATTTCTCCGCTTGCCAAAAAGAACCCTGAGGATCCGCGCTTCACGGATCGCTTCGAGCTGTTTATCGTGGCGCGTGAGCATGCGAATGCTTTTACAGAGCTTAATGATCCAATTGACCAAAGAGAGCGCTTTGAGGCCCAGTTGCGTGAGAAAGACTTGGGCAACGATGAGGCGCATGAAATGGATGAAGACTTCATTCGTGCTCTTGAGTACGGTATGCCGCCAACAGGTGGTTTAGGTATAGGTATTGACCGTTTGGTTATGCTATTGACGAATGCACCGTCCATCCGTGATGTCTTATTATTCCCGTTGATGCGTGAACGTCAAGGCGAGTAATTGGTTGGTTTAGAGGCGCCATTCGGTGCCTCTAATTTTTTTGAAATTAGGACTTGCAAAGTGTATATGGTCTGTGGTATCTTATAAAAGTTGCCGCTGAGGACAACACGAGAAACACAAGAAACAAACAAAAAACAACTCAAAAAAAAGAGTTGCAAATAAAAACTCAGTGTGGTATATTGGTCTTCCGGCTTTCGAAAGAGAGCGGGTTGGACAAGAGTGATTGATCTTTGAAAACTGAACAACGAGTGAGTAAGCACAGTCGAGTAATCGACTACAATTGAGATTGCAAAATCTCGCTAGCTTCAAATGAGCAAGTCATCTTTCTATTATGGAGAGTTTGATCCTGGCTCAGGACGAACGCTGGCGGCGTGCCTAATACA
>NZ_JCAUAP010000023.1:0-67658 GCF_059692015.1 Paenibacillus sp. J22P165
TAAAAGTTTCATTATATCGTTGTCTTGAATCGCTCATGGACAAACACCTCTTAGTTCATAGTTAAGATTATTATTACTTCTACACTAAGAGACGTCCACTTTTTATTCTAGATGCAGAAATCCAGTTAGTTTACTAAATGCGAGAGAGGTGGTGGAATTAGCTGTAGTTTTTACAGTTAAACTAGGGGGGAGGTTAGCTCTCTTAGAGTTCTCACATAGGTTGCCTGCCGAAGCTAGGCTTGGGGTTGAACCGGAACAAAAAAAGACCATCAGGATAATTCCCTGATGGTCCCTTATTGCTTACGCTAGCGTTGGCTGGATATTGAAGAATCCAAGCTCCGCAACTTCTTGCTCAATTTCTTGTGGAACCGAGCGATAAATATCAGCACCAAGTTCACGCAGAACGTCCGTGATGTCGACATATCCACGATCAATGTGGTGAACACCAGTAATCTCCGTCTCACCCTCAGCTGCTAATGCCGCGAGGATAAGCGCTGCGCCTGCACGCAGGTCTGTTGCACAAACCTTGGCACCGCGAAGTTTCGAGTTACCGCTGACGATTGCCGTCCGTCCGTCCACTTTAATATTAGCGTTCATATTCGCGAATTCATCCACGTGCATAAACCGGTTCTCGAACACTGTCTCTGTGACAAGACTAGTTCCGTCAGCCACCATCAGCAGCGCCATCATTTGCGACTGCATATCAGTTGGAAAACCTGGATACGGTAACGTTTTCACGTCAACCGCGCGCAGCGGACCTGTAGACCGTACACGAATACCATTCTCATCTTCTTCGACTGATACACCCATTTCCTGCAATTTGGAAATAACAGGACGAAGGTGGTCGCCAATCGCGCCCTCCATGTACAACTCACTGCCCGTAATAGCAGCAGCAATCATGTACGTTCCGGCTTCTACGCGATCTGGGATCACCGTATGTACGACGCCGCGAAGCTTCTCTACACCCTCAATGCGGATAACACCTGTTCCCGCACCGCGGATCACAGCGCCCATTGCATTCAGATAATTGGCCAAATCAACAATTTCCGGCTCTTTTGCCGCATTTTCAATCGTTGTTGTACCCTCCGCAAGTGTTGCGGCCATCATAATGTTCTCGGTTGCCCCTACACTGGCGACGTCCAAATAAATTTTGGCACCCTTCAGGCGCCCTTTCACTTTCGCTTCGATATAGCCTTGACCCAGTTCAATATCGGCACCCATCGCTTCAAAGCCTTTTAGATGCTGGTCAATCGGTCTTGTGCCAATCGCACAACCGCCTGGAAGCGAAATTCTCGCTTGACCCAACCTAGCTAACAAAGGACCCATAACGAGGAAAGAGGCTCTCATTTTACGGACTAGATCATAGGAAGCTTCACAGGTATTAATCTGCCCAGCTCTTACTCGAATCACCTGACGGTTATATTCGACTTCAATTCCTAAGCTTTGTAATACTTTATTAATGACTAGTACATCGTCAAGGGGAGGCGCATCATGGATGACGCTTTCACCTTCCGACCCCAAAATGGAAGCCGCAATAATCGGCAGTACCGCATTCTTTGCTCCGTTGATTTTTACATTGCCAGCTAGCTTTCGGCCACCGCGGACGATAATTTTGCTCATCATGGTCCCTCCGCGCACTTATTTTATAAGACAGGTTTCGCACATTTCCTAAGTTTATCATTTGGAGCCGCATAGATACAACTGTGTTCTTTTGGCAGTCAGAGATGCCCTACATAGAGTTCGAAGCCTAATGTGATTTTCATTCCGTTCTACTATCCATTGTTGACAACAAAGTTGTTCATTATTCGGAAAATCGCATTAAAACATCTGACTGAAGCTCATAGAGAGACCTAAATACTGAATGAAAAAGCCAGCAACCAGCTGTCCAAGTCCGATCGAAAGTAAAATTTGCAGCATGATGGCTTGTGCGCCTTTGGGCCTTCTCAACAAAACATCAAAGCGGAACGCCTGCAGCGACCACCAAGCTAAACCAATGCAAAGAATATAGACTGTTATACTAGCTACATTCATCCACGACGCATATTGCGCCACTTCACTCCATTTGTCCGTCTCGCCCATAGGTCACTCCTCTTCGATTTTACCGATTAACGACTTTGGCCAGCAAAGTCACAAATTCAGCCCGTGTTGCTTGATCTTCCGGGTGGAAGGTGCCATCGGGAAATCCGCTGATCCAACCATCCGCCGCCATCTGTTTGAGAATACCCACACCCCAGTAAGATTCACTCACATCGCTAAAAGGGATATTCCCTCTTAGTTTCCCTGTCATATTCATACTGCGTGCAAGCATCTGTGTCATTTCCATACGAGTCAATTTGCCGTCAGGATCAAAGGTACCATTCGGATAACCGTCTACGATAGATGCCTGAACGGTTTTGGCTATGTCGGCGTAAGCCCAATGTGATGTTGCTAAATCACTGAACCGTAAATCCTTACGTTTCGTTAAGCGCAAAGCACGAGACAGTACGGTAGCTGCTTCTGCCCTGGTAATCGACTGATTAGGAGCAAAACGATAATTCCCGTAGCCACTAATCATGCCTTGCTGCGTTAGCTGACTAATCGCATCTTGTGCCCAATGTCCGGCAATATCAACATACCCGCTAACAAGCCCATAACTATTCAACTGCAAGCGATACATTTGACTCATGAACCACTGATTAGCCTGCAACTTGATATAATACGTACCCTCAGGCAGCGGCTTCTCAAAATTGAGCTGACTTGAACCTGACTCACTGCGGTAGGTGCCTTGCTCCTTCAGGGAACTATTATATAAAGTCGCAAATAACGTCCGTGAAGTTGGAATATTCGTTAATCTCACTTGGGCCAAGCTATCGGAAGTCAATCGGAATTCGAACCAATCGACGTCGTCATTACGATTAAAAACACCTTCATATCCGGCATTCATCGCAGCAAACGTTGCTTGATAAGATCTGTCATTCGGCTCGTTCGCGTCAATGAATTGCGGCGTGTACTCGATCTCTAACGTATACTCCCCAGTAATAGGGCCAGCATAATCCTTCACGTTGCTAACGCGAATGTAATATTGCCCAGGAAGCACTTCCATCAGGGAACTAACCTCTAAGCCACCATCGCCAGCTTGATCAATCGTCGTTGCCTTCTCTCCTTCTTTCTGAAAAAGAAGCATCGGATCAATACGACCCGTATCGGTCGATAGCCGTAAACGCATGGTACCGGAGTGTTCAAGTGTTAGAGCAAACCAATCCAGATCTCCTTTGTCATGAAAAGTCCCCTTCAAGGTTTGGCTGCGTTCTGGCAGCGTAAATGCTTTATATTGCTTATCATTATCTTCAAAAGGATCTGTATATATCACATAATCTGTCTGCAACGTATAGTTTAGTGTGGTCTTCCGGGCACGATCCACATTTTCTAGCTGGACATAGGTACGACCTTTCGTTACAGCTACCTTGAAAGGCTGATTGCCATCCGCAGCGCCATTACCAGCCACAAAGCTTTGTCCGGAATCAAAATTCACCCGAATACCTGCGCCATCTTCCGGCTGCACACCAATTTGGATATACCCGTCATACGCAGCATCAATTACATACCAGTCCTGATCCTGCCCCGAGCTAAGATTCGCTTTAACCAATGTATGATTAGGCAGCGAAGCGGCCTGGCTGGCTAGATCATTCGGCTCGAAACGATCTTGTTTATAAGGCTCCGTCAGTGCTTTCTCGATATTCAATAAGCCGTAACCCGTCTTAGCGTCCCACCCTTTGGTCATCAAATCCTGTGCCGTTTGTTCAATCTGTGATCGCACTTGATAGGCCGTCATCGCCGGGTATTTGCCCCAGACCAATGCGGCAGCGGCCGCCACTTGAGGTGCTGCCATCGAGCTGCCATCTTGGTACTGATAACCCCCGCCTAGAGCAGTCGTATATACATCCCATGGCGCCATGATATCAAGCTCTGGACCGTAATTCGAACGTGGATCTGCCTGTTTGTCGGGACTAACACCACCAACAGAAAGCACGGTTGGATAAGCCGCAGGGTACTTGACACTCGTGCTCTCATTCCCAACTGCAGCGACAAGCAACACGTTACGATCCTCAGCGTATTGGACAATCCCTGCGAGATAATCCGAGTATTTGTTCAATCCTAAAGAAAGGACAACGATCTTCGCTCCGTGATCAACTGCGTATTTAATGCCTTCACCCAGCTTGGCTTCGCCGCCTGTTCCATCAGCTTCCAACGCCTTAATTGGCATAATCTTGGCATTAGGGGCGATACCCGCAATCCCTTTATCATTATTTATCGCAGCAGCAATTAAGCCGGCTACGTTCGTTCCATGTCCATTATCATCAAAAGGCTTCTTCGAAGCCTGAAGTAAGTTCACACCATTGACTAAATTGCCAATTAAATCTGGATGTCCAAGGTCGACCCCTGTATCGACTACAGCGACTACGATCGGCGTACGAGCATCTTCTGCTGCCGCCCACGCTTGGTCAACGCGAATCATATCCAGATAGGTTTGCTTCACTCTCATGGGATCCGAAGACAGTGCATAAGCTGCCTCTAACTTGCTCGCGAACCCAGTTAATCCTAGAACGAGCAGCATAAGTAACACGAGCCCTACGTGTCGAAAATATGTCATCACACCAGGTCCTTTACCCCAAATTGAATCTCATTTGTCATTTACTTACCACATAAGAAAGTATACATTTTCGGTATCCGAAAGCAGCTTACTTATCGGCGCTAAAACTTACATCTAAACGCTGTCACTTATCTTCGAGGAGCCTCGATAAAAGTTTTCTCATATATCTATACCATATTAAACATCTTCTCGATACCTATAACGGTTTATCTTCGCAAAAAGTTCAGATCTCGGGAAATATTTTTTAAAATACGCTGTAGGAGGTTGTCTTGTCTGAACGCCTTTATTTCCGGGGAAATAGGGGATTGGGGATGTAAGTTTGCTTGCAAAAAACAGAAAAGCCCTTCCTACATTTGGAGTAGGAAGAGCCTTATCCTTTTAACGCATTTTACATAATGATGAAATCCTTCGTCAACGTAAAGATACTCTCAATAGCTTTCAGCACCAAATGCGGTACCGCGCCTAGCGCCACGCTAATTAGAGCACATAACCAAACCGTTATGCCTAATGGTACGGACACTCGAATTGCCGCCGGCTCATAATCACTACGCATGAACATCTGACGTACGATGCTGAAATAATAATAGAGTGAGACTACACTGGTTGCGATCATTAAAGCACCTAACCAGTATTGCTGTGTCTGCATCGTTCCTAAGATGATGTAGAGTTTACCGAAGAATCCGCCAGATACAGGAATACCTGCTAAAGACAATACGAGCAGCACCATGGCAACAGCTGTTAAAGGAGCACGGTAGTACAGTCCCGCAAACCCTTTACCCTCTGTATGTCCCTCTGCCTGTTCAATAATCATCAATACGGCGAATGCACCGATGTTCATAAACATATAAGCAATTAAGTAGAAAATGAATTCTGAGAAATTAGCATAATGCGTGGCCGAAAAGTACGTTCCAATCGGAACGAGCAGATAACCAGCATTTGCTATCCCCGAGTAAGCGAGTAGCCTTTTCATATTCGTCTGCTTCAGTGCAATGAAATTCCCCACAACCATCGCAATAGCCGCCATTACCGATATTGCTAGGAACACATCGGACTGCAGCTGGCTGCCTTCGAAGGCAGTGAACCCGAACAAGACATAGAAGACACGGAACAAAATAGCGAAACCAGCAGCTTTGGAAACAACAGCCAGAAAGGCTGTAACTGGTGTTGGAGCTCCCTCATACACATCGGGTGCCCAGCTGTGGAAAGGTGCAGCAGCAATCTTGAAACCGAAGCCTGCTAGTAGTAGGAAGAAGGCTACATAAAGTAGTGGCTCGTAAGAAGCTATTAGTGTCGGAAGGGCTGTGCCAATCTCTTGCAAATTCGCAGAGCCTACCATTCCGTATAGGAAAGACATACCATACAGAATGATTGCGGACGAGATACCGCCCATCACCAAGTACTTGAACGATCCTTCATTGGATTTGTTATCTTTCTTCTTCATGGCAACCATGATGTAAGAAGTGATACTCAGCAGCTCCAGGCCAACGTATAGCGTAATTAAATCACCTGAAGATGACATAATCATGGCGCCTAACGCAGCAGGTAAGTAGAAGTAATAATACTCCCCAACATGTGGGATGCTATCTTCTTTCACGTAGCCTAGGCTCATGAAGACGATTAACCCCGTACCGACAAGCGTACATAATTTAAGTAAGTTCGAGAAGTCGTCAACACGATAACTTTGATTTAAGAGTTGAATCGCTTCTTCCGGATTCAGCTGCAGTACGACGAAAACCGCAGAAATCGCGAGACCAACCAAGGTTAACCATCCAATAATTGAACGGCTGAATCGGTTCGGCAGAACCAAATCCAAGAGAGATAGGATGATCGCGGTAGCAATCAGCGCAAGCTCAGGGAGCAGATGCATCAAATCAGCAGCATGGAGTCTAATCTGTTCCACTGGACTAACCTCCTATCTTCCCGGCTACGCTATGAATCAACTGATCCAAGCTGCCAATGGTTTGTTGAAGCGGCTGACTTAGCACGCTTGGGTACACGCCCAACAAGAGAATGAACGCGACCAAGGTAATCATCGGCACAGCCTCGATGAGACGCGCATCGCGCATCCCTTGTTGCAGTAAGCTCGGCTGCTGAGGGCCGAACGTGATGTTCAGTACCCCGCGCAGCACGTAAACCGCTGCGAAGATAATCCCCAGTGTACCGACAATCGCGTACACCCGGTGTGTTTCAAAGAGTCCGACGAACGCGAGGAACTCACTGATAAAGCCGGATAAGCCTGGCAATCCGAGCGAGGCCATCCCTGCAATCAGCAGAATGCCGCTGATGAAAGGGATATTCTTAGCGAGACCGCCCAAGCGATCGAGCTGCGTAGTTTCGGTTCGCTCGTAGATGCTGCCGACGAGCAAGAACATCAGGGCTGAAATCAATCCGTGTGAGATCAGTTGGAACACGGCACCTTGCAGACCTGCGATATTGAAAGCGGCAATTCCCAGCAGGACGATGCCCATGTGACTAATACTCGAGTAGGCTAATACGAGTTTGAAATCCTTTTGAACCATCGCGAGAAGCGCACCGTACACGATGTTAATGACACCGAGGAGCGCGAGCACCCACGCCCATTGCTGGGCTTCCGCCGGGAAGAACAGAATCCCGAAACGGATAAGGCCGTAGGCCCCCATTTTGAGCAAAATCCCGGAGTGAATCATAACAACAGCAGGCGGAGCCTCTGTATGTACTTTCAACATCCACGTATGGAACGGGAAGATCGGCAATTTGATCCCGAATGCGACCAATAGCATGATAAACACGGTCCATTTCATTGCTTGACTCATAAAGAATGGCGTGTCGACCTGATTAACATAAGCGGCAGGATCTTGCAGCAAATTATGTGCAATGGTATGGATGTCGCCGCTGTAGTAAATGATAGCTTCAGTCTGCGAAGGATCTTGACTAAATCCGGCTGTCGTAACCAGGATCAGGAAGGCTATCAGCATGATAGCTGAGCCAAGTCCGTTATATAACAAGAAGCGATTAGCAGCTTGCTCCCGGTTCATGTACCCCCAAATTCCGATCAAGAAGAACATCGGCACGAGTGTAATTTCGAAGAACAGGAAGAACAAGAAGAGATCCTGTGCCATGAATACACCGAACATACCTACTTCGAGCAAAAGGAATAGAATGAAATACGTTTTCCAACGTTTCTTGATATAAACGGACGCTAGAGCGGCCATGGACGAGATTAACGCCGTTAGAAAGACGAGTGGCAACGAAATGCCATCGACCGCCAACGAATATTTAAACTCGAAGAAGAATTGTGTAATTTGCTGAATACCCTCGTGGTTTAATGGGACTTTGATCCAATCGAGCTGTTCTTTGTACTGAATCGGATCTCCCTGATAGTTATAGTCCACGTAGAGCCACGCAGCCAAAATAAGCGGAATAAATGTCGTGACGATACCCACTGTTTTGATCAAACGCCCCCGATCTCCCCGAAGGAAGAGCAGGACGAGAACACCGAGCAGAGGTGAGAAGGCAATCATACTAAGAATGGGTAAGTTAGCCGGCATGTATGAACCTCCTTCCTGCAATGGCAAGTGCCAGAATCAGCATCCCTAGTAGCATGATGACCCCGTAGGACTGCAGTTGACCATTTTGAAGTCGGGAACCTAGGCGTCCAAGACTAACTACGGTGAAAGCAACCAAACGTACAATCCCGTCAATGACGTAAATATCGATCAATTCCAAGATGAAGCCTAGACCGCGAAGCGGTTTGACAACAATAGCCTCATAGATTTCATCGATGAAATATTTGCGATTTAGCAATGTGTACAACCATGGCATTTTGCTCGAAACAATGTCCCGAGGGATGGTACGTTTGAGATACATGAGATAACCCAGTCCAATTCCTAACAATCCAGCCAATGTAGACAAAATAATAACCATCCAATTGGCCGTCTCCTCATGCTCCTGCCCAGTCAGCCAATGACCAAGCCACTCGTTGAATGGCGTGTTCGCGAAGCCTGCAACGACAGCTAGCACAGCTAGCACGATAAGCGGAGTTGTCATCGATGCCGGAGATTCATGCGGCTCATGTGCATGGTCATGCCCGTGATCATTGTGATCCGCCGAAGCATGATCTTTCGCTCTTGATGCCCCCATAAACACGAGGAAGAACAAGCGGGACATGTAGAAAGCCGTGAAGAACGCTGCAATCACGCCAACCCAGAACAGAAGCTGATTATGCTCGTACGCTTCCGTTAGAATCATATCCTTCGACCAGAAGCCTGCGAATGGGAAGATACCAGCCAAAGCCAGCGTTCCGATCGCAAAAGTCCAGGTCGTAATTTTCATTTTGCGGGATAATCCGCCCATTTCATTAATGTTTTGCGTATGAACCGCATGAATCACACTACCGGCGCCCAAGAAGAGCAGCGCTTTGAAGAAAGCGTGTGTAAACAAGTGGAACATCCCCGACGTAATGGAAACGCCAATCCCCAGCGCCATCATCATGTAGCCGAGTTGACTCACGGTCGAGTAAGCGAGAATCCGTTTAATATCGTTCTGCGCAATGCCGATTGTCGCTGCGAAAATAGCGGTGAACCCGCCCACATAAGCAACGACCATTAACGCATCCGGCGAGGCATGGAAAATATCAAACGTCCGTGCCACAAGGTATACCCCAGCTGCAACCATCGTTGCGGCGTGGATCAGCGCTGAAATCGGCGTTGGTCCTTCCATCGCATCAGGTAACCACGTGTGCAGCGGGAATTGACCGGATTTCCCCATCGCCCCGATGAAAATTAGGACAGCGATCCATGTGACGATCGTAGGGTCGATTTTGCCCGTTGTGAAAGCATTATGTATGGAAGTGAAATCAAGCGCATGTCCTGGCATGTATAAATACAACAACAGGATCGCGATGAATAAGCCCACATCCCCGATACGAGTGACGATGAATGCCTTTTTGGCGGCAGCCTTCGCCTCTGGCTTGAAGTACCAGAATCCGACGAGCAAGAAGGAACATACCCCTACTAGCTCCCAGAAGATGTACAGCTCCAGCATATTTTCAGAAATTACAAGACCTAGCATGGAGAAGGAGAACAGCGCAATATAACCAAAAAACACGTGAATGCGCTCGTCGCCTTTCATGTAGCCCTTCGAATAAATGTTCACCAGCAGGGAAACGAGCGTAACGATAACGAGCATCAGGGAGTTTAGATTGGTGACCTCAAACCCCATTTTCAGCGTGAAATCGCCCACCTGCAGCCAGTTCATTTTATCCCACGTGAAATCCTCAACATTGCCGCCTATCCGTTCTACAAAAATGAGCAAAGCCACGATAAAAGAAAGCAACATCGCAAAAATGCTAATGTAAATCCCTAAATCCTTCAGTTGACGTCCCATTGCCGTAAGCACTAGAAAAGCTAGCAACGGAAACAATGGAATGAGCCAGGCGTACTGTGAATAGTCCGATACCATAGCCTTGTTAGCCTCCTAGCGCTTCATAGAATCCAAATCCGTAACTTCAACTGTACCTTTATTTCGGTAAATTGCGATTAATATCGCAATGCCCACAGCGGCCTCAGCAGCTGCAATCGTAATGTTAAAGAGGGAGAAAATTTGCCCCGTTAAGGCTGGATGATCCCCTAGTTTGGAGAAGGCAATCAAATTCAAGTTCACCGCATTGAGCATGAGCTCGATGGAGAGCAAGACGATGACCCCGTTTTTCTTCGTGAGTGCACCGTACAGTCCAATGCAGAATAGGATCGCCGCCAATGTCAGATAAGGAGTAATTAAGTTACCCAAGGCTAATCCTCCTCTCTCTTCGCGACTATGATGGCACCGATGAACGCTACCGTCAGCAGCACGGACATGATTTCGAAAGGTATCACATGCACGTTATAGAGCAGTTTTCCGATTTCGAGCGTATTATCCTTACCAGCATCCAGCGCTCCTGAGGAAACGAAGGTTGACTTCTGAATCGCATAGAACAAAACTCCGAACAATCCGACCGCGCCGAGAATCGCCAAGCCTTCATGCCATGGACGCTTAGGACCTTCATCTTCACCCTGTCTATGCTTCGTCATCATAATGCCGAAAATCATCAGAATCGAGATGGCACCTGCATAAATCAACACTTGGACAAAAGCAACAAACTCTGCTTCAAGGATAACGTACAGACCTGCCAAACTAATAAACGTTAGGGCTACTGCCACAACCATGTGCACGACTTTTGTAAAAGAGATCATAAAGATCGCCCCGCCGATGGCGAGCAGCGCAAAGATGAAGAAGGCCCAGCTTGTACCGCTGGATAGGAAATCGCCGAGTCCATTAAACATCTTTCTTCGCGCCCCCTTTAGGCATCGCAGAATTGTTCTCTTGACGAATATTTTGGGTGTTGTTGCTCAGCCATTCCATATTCTTAAACAAATCATCCCGGCTATAGCTGCTGAGTTCAAAATTGTTCGTCATCACGATCGCTTCTGTCGGACATACCTCTGTGCACAGATCGCACAGAATACAGATTTCGAAGTTGATGTCATACGTATCAATGACCTTCCCCTTTTTCTCAGGGTCTGGGTTCGCTTTTCCAGTTAACGTAATACACTCCGTCGGACACACACGCGCACATTGATTGCACACAATGCATTTCTCGGGATCAAAATATTGAATACCACGAAAGCGATCCGGCATTTTAATCGGAACCTCAGGGTATGCGTACGTTACTTTCTTCTCAGTCAAGTGCTTGAATGTGAAGCCTAAACCTTTCATAATGCCCTTCATGCGTTTCAACTCCTTCAAGTCTTGCGTTAGCAAAACTAACTTCGAAAGCAACTATTCTTAAAAGATGGTCATGATGATCGCTGTCAGCAACATGTTGACTAGCGCCAGTGGCAGCAGTACTTTCCAGCCAAAACCCATCAACTGATCAATCCGTACACGTGGCAATGTCGCCCGTAGCCAGAAGAGGAAGAACACAACCGCTGAGAATTTCAACAAGAACCAGAGGACGCCTGGAATGAAATCAAGGAACCCGAATGGCGCATGCCATCCACCTAGGAATATCAGAGAGATCAGGGAAGCAATGACGAAGACGTACACATATTCGGATAGCATGAAAAAGGCGAAGCGGAAACCGCTGTATTCCACATGATACCCTGCAACGAGCTCAGACTCAGCTTCTGGTAAGTCGAACGGCGTACGATTAAGCTCCGACACACCCGCAATGACGAAGATGATGAAACCCAGAATTTGCGGAATGAAATTCCAGTGCCAGAAGCCGCCTGTTTGATGATCAACGATGGTATGCAGATTCAAACTGCCCGTCATCATAATTACACCAACGACCGAAATAACTAGCGGAACTTCATAGCTAATCATCTGTGCTCCGGAACGCATGCCGCCTAGCAACGCATATTTATTGTTGGATGCCCAACCGCCAAGAATAATCCCGATGGTTGAAATCCCTGTTAGTGCTACGTAAAAGAGTAATCCCACATTTAAGTCCGCATTGAACATCCGATCTGAGAATGGAATGGTCGCAATGATCGTAAAGGCCGGGATAAAGGTAATGATCGGTGCGAGTATGAAAAGCTCACGCTCGGCTTTTTTGGGAATCGTATCTTCCTTGATAAGAAGCTTGAAGACATCTGCAACGCTTTGCAGCAGTCCAAAAGGCCCTGTCCGGTTAGGTCCGATCCGCAGTTGCATCCAGCCGATAACTTTACGTTCAAAGTAGATCGCATAAGTAACGAAACCGAGTACAAGCAGCAGCATCACGATGCCCCAGAATAGGAATACGAAGAAGTTCGTCCAGGTCAGACTCTCTTCCAATAGATTGACCATTAGGCATCCACCTCCCCAACGACAATATCAATACCGCCCAGAATCGTGATGAGATTGGTCATCGACTCCCCGACCAGCAGCTTGGGCAATATTTGCAGATTCACGAAGGACGGTCTGCGGAATTTCAAGCGGAACGGCTCTTGCTTACCTCGAGAAATAATATAGCAGCCAATTTCCCCACGTGGAGATTCGATTGCTGAGTAAACTTCGCCTTCGGGAGGACGAATGACTCTCGGCACCTTGCCCATTGTTTCGCCACCTTCTGGGAACACATCTAAGGCTTGCTCCAAGATGCGAAGGGACTGTTTGATTTCTTCCATACGTATCAAATAACGATCATAGCAATCTCCGCCGCTACGCACAGGCACATCGAACTGAAAGCGGCTGTACAGGCTGTAGGGCTGCGTTTTGCGAATATCCCAATCTACACCCGTACAACGCAGGTTGGCTCCGCTAAGGCCATACGCAATGGCTGTATCGGCATCATATCTGCCTACGCCCTTAATCCGAGAGAGGAAAATCTCATTTCCCGTGACCAGCGTGTGATACTCTTCCAGTTTGCCATACATATATGGGACGAATTTGCGTACTTTCTCAATCCAGCCTTCTGGTGCGTCCCACTTCACGCCGCCTACGCGCATATAATTGTACGTTAAACGAGCCCCGCACAATTCATTGAATAGGTCGATGATGGTTTCTCGATCACGGAACGCATACAAGAATGGACTCATCGCCCCGATATCTAGGAGATAAGTTCCCCACCACACCAGATGAGACGCGATACGCTGCAGCTCCATCACGATTAAGCGAAGAAATTCCGCTCGTTCGGGTATTTCGAGCTGCATCATTTTCTCAACAGCATTCACTAAAACATAGTTCGTCGTCATCGCCGAAACGTAATCCATTCGGTCGGTATACGGGATAATTTGGGTATAACTGAGGTTCTCAGCTAATTTCTCTGTTCCTCTATGTAAGTAGCCCATAACAGGTATGGCTTCTCTTATGATTTCACCATCCAGCTTTACAATCACGCGGAAAACGCCGTGCGTACTGGGATGCTGAGGACCAACGTTTAATAGGAGCTCTTCTGTCCGTAACACGTGCTACACCTCCGGGTCAAGCGGTTCGTAGTCTTTGCGCAGTGGATGACCCACCCAATCATCAGGCATCATGATCCGTACTAAGTTCGGGTGGCCAGGGAAATCGATGCCGAACAGGTCAAAGGCTTCGCGCTCGTTCCAGTTGGCCGTCGGCCAAACTTCAGCTACCGAAGGTATGCTGGCTTGCTCGCGGTCTGTCTTTACCTTCACACAATATTCTTGCTTATGTGTGAGGGAAAGCAGATGATACGCCACCTCAAGGTGCGTTTCTTGGTCTACGCCGGAGAGATTACGCAAGTAATCGCAGCGCAGCTCGGCGTGATCGCGAAGCGTCAGCGCAGCCTGCGGCCAGCGCGAGCTGTGAATGATCACGTAAGGGCGATGTGCGTCCCTCTCGTTGATGAATGAATCAACCACGGCGTCTTCGCCTGCCTCGGCCTTAAGGATGTTGACCAACCGGTCCAGCAGCGGCTGGTTCGGTGAAGGCTCTTTCGGCGCAGCAGGCTCCGCCGATTCGGTCTTGGCTCCGCGTGCTGCGGCACGCGCGGCACGGGCTTCTGCGGCGGCCTGGGCTTTGGCCGCCTGATCTTCGCTGCCAGCGTCTGCGGACGCTGGCGTTGCTGCTCCGGCGGGCGCAGGCTCGCCCGCCTCTGTGGCCGCGCGCGCTGCGAGGCGCGCGGCTCTTGCCGCGGCGCGCTCCGCTGCCGCGTCTGTTGCTGGCGTGCTTGCGCCAGCAGGTGGCTCGCTAGCTTCCGCCGGTTTACTCGCAGCGGTCCCCTCTGCACCAGCTTCCACTTTCGTTTCGGCTGTGCTCTCTACACTGCCTTCCTCTTTCCCATCCTCACCAAGAGGAGGAGTCGCAACTGCCGTTTCTTCCGGCTTTTTCTCCTCGCTCATCGGTTGATCACCTGCTTCCCAGTTTTCGCCTCATAGCGAATCTTTTCCTGAAGCTTGTTGATCCCATAAATGAGGGCTGCCGGATTCGGTGGACAACCTGGAATATACACATCCACAGGCACAACCTGGTCCACACCTTTGACAACTGAATACGACTTCACATAAGGCCCTCCTGCTGTTGCGCAGGAGCCCATCGCGATTACCCACTTGGGTTCAGGCATTTGCTCGTAAAGACGGCGCAGCAAAGGAGCCATTTTCTTCGTAACTGTCCCTGCTACAATCATGACATCTGATTGCCTAGGAGACGTACGGAACATGACTCCGAATCTGTCTAAATCATAGTGAGATGCGCCAGTTCCCATCATTTCGATTGCGCAACAAGCCAATCCAAAGGTTAATGGCCAAAGCGAATTACTGCGAGCCCAAGCTTTCACCTGCTCAAGTGTTGTCATAAATACATTGCGATTTATTTCTTCCCGATCCTCGGGGGAGATTGACTCTAAATTGAAGTCCATTGCAGCACCTTCTTCTTCCAAGCGTATATTAATCCTATGGCAAGCAAGGCTACAAAAATACACATTTCTATTAAAGCAAACAGCCCGAGCTGATTAAAAGCCACAGCCCACGGATAGAGGAATACGGTCTCCACATCAAAGATAACAAACATCAAAGCAAACAAATAATAACGAATGTTAAACCGGATTTGTCCCTCACCTACAGGCTCATTACCACTCTCATACGTCGTGTACTTCTCATCGATGGGTTTACTCGGTCTTAACCATTTGCCAATCGTCAGCGCTGCAATGGGGAGAAAAATGCCTAACCCAAGGAAAATCGCTACGATTACATAGTTATTTGTATACATCATGTGAATGTAACCGCCTCCATTTCTTATTTGCGTTCTTTACCCTATAAGTAGTTTTGGTAATAATCACCTTAATTAGTATAACAAAAAGGGGTTTAGGCGTCGACACTAATTCTTTTTATCGATAAGATTAGCATTTCACATAAGTGGGTAATACTATTCATTGGGCAAAAAGGCCCTGGCTACATGCCCAATTACTATTCTCGAAAGGACTGATTCCTATGGCAAATGCTTCAAATGCTAATCACCAACACAGAACCCATGACAAAGTTACCGAGACAGGTCGCTATCGCGATGCCGACGGGCAAAGCATTGAACTAACAGCAGGCCAAACGTTCCCTCCTTGCCCGAAAACAGGGGAATCCACAGTCTGGCATCACGCTTAACAAGGAAACCATCAACGAGCTGTTCCTCTCCTCCGAGAGGGGCAGCTTTTTTCTTCGCCAAATAAGCGCAAAAAAGCGGAAGAACCGAAGTTCCCCCGCCATTTATTTATTTCCCGGACACATCGATACGATTCACTGCTCTTTGTAAAGAAGCTTCAGCTCGTTTGAAATCTACGTTATCTTGCTTTGTTTCTGCAAGACGTTTCTCCGCACGCTCTTTCGCTGCTCTCGCACGATCGATATCAATTTGTTCAGGCAGCTCGGCGCTTTCCGCCAAAATAACCACCTTATCCTTGCGCACTTCCATGAATCCGCCGTTCACTGCGATGACTCCGTCTTTGGAGCCCGCTTTCTTCACAGTAATCGGTGCAATTCTAAGTGGAGTGACCAATGGAATGTGATTCGGCAGAATTCCAAGCTCCCCTTCAGTACCCTTCACGCTAACCATGTCCACTTGTTCAGCGTACACTTTGCGCTCCGGTGTTACAATTTCCAGTAGGAATGTACTCACTTGGATTCTCCTTCCTAAGCTAACTTAGCGAGTATGCAAATGCACCTTACAGCGTTTTAGCTTTTGCGATTGCATCCTCGATTGTGCCCACGTTGTGGAAAGCAACTTCAGGAAGATTGTCGTGCTTGCCTTCAAGAACTTCTTTGAAGCTGCGCACAGTATCTTTCAATGGTACATACAAGCCTGGGAATCCGTTGAACGGCTCAGCAACGTGAAGCGGCTGAGACAAGAACAGACGAAGACGACGCGCACGAGTAACGACCAATTTGTCCTCATCAGACAACTCATCCATACCCAAAATCGCGATGATATCCAGAAGCTCTTTGTAACGTTGAAGAATTTGTTTAACACCTTGTGCTACTTTGTAATGCTCTTCGCCAACTGTTTCTGGTGTAAGAACACGGGATGATGAAGCAAGCGGATCTACCGCAGGGAAAATACCTGCAGCCGCGATACTACGCTCCAAGTTCGTTGTTGCATCCAAGTGAGCAAATGCCGTTGCTGGAGCCGGATCCGTATAGTCATCGGCAGGAACGTAAATTGCTTGAATGGAAGTAACGGAACCTTTTTTCGTGGAGGTAATACGCTCTTGTAGTTGACCCATCTCTGTTGCCAGAGTTGGTTGGTAACCTACCGCGGAAGGCATACGGCCTAACAAAGCCGAAACCTCGGAACCTGCTTGTGTGAAACGGAAGATGTTGTCGATTAAAAGAAGAACGTCTCTTCCTTCTTCGTCACGGAAATACTCAGCCATTGTCAAACCAGACAAAGCTACGCGAAGACGTGCGCCTGGAGGCTCATTCATTTGACCAAATACCATCGCTGTTTTCTCAAGAACGCCGGAATCTTTCATCTCGTGGTAAAGGTCATTACCTTCACGAGTACGCTCTCCAACACCCGCAAATACGGAGATACCGCCGTGGTTTTGCGCAATGTTATGGATCAACTCTTGCAAGGTTACCGTTTTACCTACACCGGCACCACCGAAGAGACCGATTTTACCACCCTTAACGTAAGGGGCCATCAAATCAATAACTTTAATACCTGTCTCAAGAATCTCTGCTTTTGTCGACAAATTGTCGAAAGCAGGTGCTTCTTTGTGGATTGGGCTAGTTAGCGTACGATCAACTGTTTCGTTACCGTCAATCGGATCACCCAATACGTTAAATACACGACCAAGTGTTGCTGCACCTACCGGTACAGTGATTGCTGCGCCAGTATCTGTTGCTACAGCGCCACGAACAAGTCCATCAGTCGAGGACATTGCTACGCAACGTACGAGGTTGTCACCAAGGTGAACAGCCGTTTCAACCGTCATAGTAGACTGTTGTCCACCCTCGGTTTTTTCAATCTTGATTGCATTCAGAATTTCAGGGAGTTGTCCGCGCTCGAACTCAATGTCGACGACAGGCCCTGTAATATTCACAACGCGCCCTTTGCTCATGGTTTCCCTCCTAAGTAAAGCTTGTGTCTCTCTAGAGACCGTTTATCATTATGCGTTCGCGTTAGCACCAGCGACGATCTCCGAAATTTCTTGCGTAATCGAAGCTTGACGTGCACGGTTATAAGCTAATGTGTAGCTGTTGATCATCTTCGTTGCATTCTTCGTTGCTGAGTTCATCGCTGTCATTCTCGCGCCAAACTCACTTGCTTTACCTTCCAGAACAGCCGTGTAAATAAGCGTCTCAGCATATTTAGGGAGCAGCACTTCCAGAACGCCTTCCGGTGACGGCTCATACTCATAGCTAGCTGCAGCCACGCCGGATACATCTTCCATCGGAAGCAGACGAATCATGGTAGGAATTTGGCTAATCGCATTTTGGAACTTGTTGTAAATCAAGAACAGTTGGTCATACGTACCGTTAACGAAATTAGCAACCGCTGCAGTTGCAACAGGCTTAATATCCGCGAATTTCGGCGTATCCGGAACACCGGTTACTTCTTCAACAATCGGAATATTTCGTTTCGAGAAGAAATTGCTTCCTTTACGTCCGATTACGAAGACGGAGTACTCAGCTGTAGATTTATGATTTCCACGAATTTCAGTCATTGCTTTACGCAACACGTTGGCATTGTAACCACCAGCGAGACCACGGTCGGAAGTAATAACCAAATAGGCTGTTTTCTTCACTTCACGTGATTGTAGCATCGGGTGCTTCACGCCTTTGGTGCCAGCTGCAATGCTTGCAACCACTTCTTTCAACTTCTCGGAGTACGGACGTGCCGCTTCCGCTGATTGCTGTGCTCTACGTAAGTTAGCTGCTGCAACCATTTCCATTGCTCTCGTGATTTGCTTCGTGCTTTGTGTGGATTTAATTTGGCGCTTAATCTCGCGCATTCCTTTTGCCATACCTGCTCACCTCTCTTTTGAGGCTTAAAAAGCCTTCATTCGAAGACCTGAATTCAGGCGTCCGCCTGCCCAGGATTCACATGGTAGCAAGAGCTTCACTTGACATGAAGCCCTGCCTTCATGATTTATTCAGAAACAGCAAAGCTCTTTTTAAATGTATTGATTGCATCAACCAATGCTTTATCGTTATCCGCAGTAATATCTTTCGTATCACGAATGCTATTCAGAACTTCAGGACGGTTAGATTCCAAGAAAGCCAAGAATTGTGCTTCGAAACGCGTTACGTCTTGAACTGGAATATCATCCACATGACCTTTGACAACCGTGTAAAGGGAAGCAACTTGCTTCTCCAAAGACATTGGTTGGTGAACGCCTTGTTTCAAGATTTCAAGCGTACGAACCCCACGATCCAAACGAGCTTTAGTCGCTCTATCCAAATCGGATCCGAATGCGGCAAACGCAGCAAGCTCACGATATTGTGCCAAGTCTACACGAAGTGTACCCGCAACTTTTTTCATCGCTTTCGTTTGAGCGGAGCCCCCTACACGGGATACAGAGTTACCAACGTTAACCGCTGGACGCTGACCGGAGTAGAACAAATCGGATTCCAAGAAGATTTGACCATCTGTGATGGAAATTACGTTCGTTGGAATGTAAGCTGAGATGTCGCCTGCTTGTGTCTCGATGAATGGAAGCGCCGTAATGGAACCGCCGCCAAGCTCATCGTTCAATTTCGCAGCACGCTCTAGCAAACGGGAGTGCAAGTAGAATACGTCCCCTGGATAAGCTTCACGACCTGGTGGACGACGAAGCAAGAGGGACAACTCACGATATGCGGCAGCTTGTTTGGACAAGTCATCGTATACGATAAGAACGTGCTCGCCTTTGTACATGAAGTACTCAGCCATAGCACAACCGGAGTATGGAGCTAACCATAGCATAGGTGAAGGCTCGGAAGCGGAAGCTGTTACTACGATTGTGTAGTCAAGCGCACCAGCAGCACGAAGGGTTTCAACAACACCTACAACTGTGGATTGTTTTTGACCAATTGCAACGTAGATACATTTAACGCCATTGCCTTTTTGGTTGATGATTGCGTCGATCGCAATCGCCGTTTTACCTGTTTGACGGTCACCAATAATCAACTCACGTTGACCACGGCCAACTGGTACCATAGCGTCAATCGCTTTAATACCTGTTTGCATTGGTTCATGTACGGATTTACGAGCCATTACGCCTGGAGCCATGTTCTCTACAGGGCGGAATGCTGTTGTGTTGATTGGACCTCTGCCATCGACAGGTTGACCCAAGGAGTTAACTACACGACCTAGAAGTTCTTCACCAACTGGAACCTCCATGATACGGCCTGTACGTTTAACTTGGTCTCCTTCACGAATATCACGGTAAGGTCCAAGAATAACGATACCTACGTTGCTTTCCTCAAGGTTAAAAGCATAGCCTAGTACGCCGCTCGGGAACTCAAGCAGCTCGCCTGCCATAACGTTTTCCAAGCCGTGAGCACGAGCAATACCGTCACCTACTTGAATGACTGTACCTACATCAACTACTTGGATATCGGAATTATAGTTTTCGATCTGTTGTTTAATCAATGAGCTGATTTCTTCAGGTTTGATACTCAACGAACTTCACCCCTATTCTTACAGTGGTTATATTAAACTAACGCTTTGGCCAAACGATCAAGTTTGCCTGCCAAGCTTCCATCATATAAACGATCACCGATACGCACTTGAATGCCGCCGAGCAGCTTAGGCTCAACCACAGACGAAACACGGATCGTTTTACCAGTTACTTTACTGAAATGTGAAGCTATCTCAGCTTGTTGTGCATCCGAAAGTACGTATGCAGAGTATACAGTCGCACTCGCTTGACCAAGCGCTTCATTCGCAACTTTGGCATAATCGTTCGCCAAAGCAGAAACAATGGACTGTCTACCTTTATCAATCAAGACAAGCAGCGTGTTCCACACCGGTTCGGAAACTTTGCCTTCGAAAATCTGCTTCAGCAGGTCCGTTTTCGCGGTATTCCCGATGTTCGGATGGTTCAGGAACTTCTGCAAGTCTGCATTATCCCTAATCGCACTAGCTACAGATTTAAGCTCATCTTCAACTTGGGAAATAATATTCTTTTCCTTCGCTACTTCGAATAAAGCTTTGGCATAACGCTTCGCTACGACGATGTCACTCATACGTTGCCTCCTACCTCTTTGAGGTAATGCTCAACAAGTTCTTCTTGTGACTTTTCGTCGATTTGTTTCTCAATAATTTTGGATGCGATCAGAACGGACATCGCACCAACTTGGCTGCGAAGAGCGGCAACCGCTTTGTTCTTCTCATTTTCGATATCTTTAAGCGCTTCGTCTTTCAGACGGTTTGCTTCTGCACTAGCTGCATGAATAATATCATCCGCTTGCTTGGAGCCTGTGTGCTTCGCTTGCTCAATGATGTCGTAAGCTTCCTTACGAGTTTGTTGCAGCGCTTGCTTTTGTTCCTCCAACAGTTGCTCTGCCTGTTTACGGCTAGTTTCAGCTGTTTGAATTTGATCTTTCACCAATTGTCTGCGTTTCTCCATCATGCCGAACAGAGGACCGAACGCAAATTTAGAAAGCAACAAATATAAAATTAAAAACGCGACAAGTTGTATCCAAAATGTGGACCATTCAATATGCAAGTAACGTCACTCCCTTCTGATAACATGGGCAAAACGAAGGCGTGGTGGCGACTTCGGCCATCAACGCCAAGCGGTTTCTTAAGCTTTTCCCATAAAGATGAACGCAAGAACCAATGCAACGACCGGCATTGCCTCAACTAGACCTACCCCGATAAACATTGTTGTTTGAAGCGTACCACGAAGTTCTGGTTGACGAGAAATACCTTCCAAAGCACGACCTACGATCAAACCGTTACCAATACCTGCACCTAGTGCTCCCAAACCGAATACGATACCTGCTGCTACTAATGCTATTGCTCCCATTGATAAAATCCTCCCTTAAACTCTTAGGTTTTTTGTTGTTTTATAAGTGACTCGAGACTTCCCGAGGTAAGTCTAATGCTTAGTGCTTTTCTTCATGAATCAATGTTTGTGAGATATAAACCATGGTCAGCATCGTGAATACGAAGGCTTGAATCGCACCTACGAACACACTGAAGCCCTGCCATACGAAGAGAGGCGCAATTCCAAACCAACCTGCTCCAATAATGACAGATATCATGATTTCACCTGCATAAATGTTACCGTAAAGACGGAACGCAAGCGTAAGCGGCTTAGATACAACTTCAATTAAATGAAGGATCAACATTGCCCCTTTGAACTCAAAGTAATGCGCGAAGTAATGTTTCGTGTTACGAGTAATCCCTAAGTAGTGACTTAGTACGATAACAACGACTGTTAGTGCTCCTGTAACTGCGATATCAGCTGTTGGTGATTTCCACCAAGATACATGATCTTCCGTCACGATTGAGAAAGGAAGGCCGAGCATGTTGCCGATAAAGATATACATAATGAGCGTAAGACCAAGTGCGATAAATCCTTTGCCATGCTTGGAACCGATCGTGCTTCCAATAATGCCTTCTACGAATTCAATCGTCCATTCCATGAAGTTTTGAAGTTTCGAAGGATTTGTTACGGATGCTCGGCTCGCTCCTGCAATTGCGAGAATTAGCACGATAACTGTGGTAATCCCGATCATCAATAGTGCTGATGCATCGAAATCAATACCAAACCAATTATATATTGGCGCGTGATGTTCCATATTTTCCATTTTCACCCCTTTCATCCGTTGAAGTTACATCGTGGAATTACTTCTTAGACTTCTTAATAGAAAGAATACCCAATACGAGTGTTGCCAATTGAGCAAAAAAGTATCCAACAATCGTCGTGGTTAATGCAACATGTTCGGGATACCTGACGGCAATCAACCCAACAAACCCAGCGATTGCTGCCCTTGTCAAGAAGCCAAGGGTTACCTTGCGCCCTGACTGCTCTATCGCAGCTGCTGCCAGCTTGTTAATCTTCCAAGCTAAGAACCTCGCATTGATCATACTCGCACATGCTCCAAGCATTATCCCTGCAACGTAAACCCGGTAATCGACAAGAAGCGCCCATGCAGCCAAACAAAAGGATAAAAAGAAAAGAAATACGTTTTGAACCGTTTTCAGAGTGGCTGAAAAGTCGTCCATCATAGCCCTCCGTACCGCTTAATCATCAAGTAAATGCTCATGATGCCGGTTACAAGCCCAAGTAAAAATCCGACTAACAACCAGATCTGTCCACCTAGTACACCACTCAACCAATCACCGAAGAAATATCCGGCTGCCAAACATACGACAAGGTCTATGCCAATTGCACTAGTTAACGCTACTGCCCGCCAAGGATTATCATTGGAATTTGACCGTTTCATTGCACCCTCCTGGGTGTTTTCCACATGGGAAAACGCGTCTCGTAGCTCATCTCCTACGAATCCTCATTCATTGTATCGAAGCCATGCTAACTTTGTCAATTGACGGAACTTCATTTGTCACATCTCACAAAACTCCTTAGAGCCTTGCGGCTCTAGGGTTTGCGCTTTTTTAAACCGAACAGTTCAACTGTACGCTGTAGCGTTTGTCATGATTTTGTCACGGTTAGAAAGATTCCGGGCGTTCAGTCGTCCTACCGAAGTGATGAAGAATCGCTTGAACTATGCGTTCAGACGCTTTTCCGTCTCCGTAAGGGTTCGCAGCTTGGCTCATTTTATTGTACTGATCTGCATCTGTTAGCAACGCCTTAGCGCGCGTATAGACCACTTCTTCATCCGTGCCAACCAGCTCTAATGTGCCCGCTTGGATACCCTCTGGACGCTCTGTCGTATCACGAAGAACGAGAGCTGGTACACCAAAGGTCGGCGCCTCTTCTTGAAGGCCGCCAGAGTCCGTCAGAATCATATACGTATACGGATAGAAGTTATGCAGTTCGAAAACGTCAAGCGGATCGATCAATTTGATGCGTGGATGATTGCCTAAAATTTCATGGGCAGGTTCGAGAACCACCGGATTCGGATGAACCGGGTAAACGATTGCAATGTCCTCAAACTCATCAGCGATACGTTTCACAGCACGGAATATTTGACGATGCGGCTCGCCCTGAGCCTCACGACGATGCGCTGTCATCAAGATCAGCTTGCGACCTTCGGCCCATTCAAGAACTGGATGCTCGAATTTCTCCTGCACCGTGTACTTAAATACATCAATAGCCGTATTCCCGGTCACATAGATCTGGGACTCTGATTTATTTTCTTTGCGCAGGTTATCTGCAGATTGCTGTGTAGGCGCAAAATGAAGGTCTGCAAGAACGCCCGTTAATTGACGATTCATTTCCTCTGGATATGGCGACAATTTGTTCCACGTCCGTAGACCCGCTTCCACGTGTCCTACTTGTATCTGTTGCATAAATGCCGCATAGCTAGCCAGGAACGTTGTTAGTGTATCCCCATGAACAAGAATGAGATCCGGCTTCGCCTCTTTAAACACAGGCTCTAGTCCTTGCAGCACACGCATGGTAATCTCGTTCAATGTTTGGCGATCTTTCATTACATTAAGGTCAAAGTCAGGTGTGATTTTAAAAATATCAAGCACTTGGTCTAACATCTGACGATGCTGTGCAGTTACGCATACCAGAGACTCAATCTGCTCAGGATGCTTCTCCAACTCGAGAATGAGCGGAGCCATTTTGATAGCTTCAGGTCTTGTTCCGAAGATCGTAATCACTTTTAGACGTTTCATCGGTTTCTTCTCCCCTTAACGTTTCTGTTAAAGAAAACTAAGCTCGTAAGCATGAGCTTAAGTTTTCTTACAGGAAAACTGACTTCGTAAGCTTTACTTTTGTTCAAAAAATTAATCAGTGCCGTACAGACGATCCCCTGCATCCCCGAGACCTGGCACGATATAGCCATGATCATTCAAATGATCATCAACAGCTGCGACGTAAATATCAACGTCTGGATGTTCTTTTTGAACGGAAGCTACGCCCTCAGGTGCAGCAATGAGACACATGAGCTTGATACGTGTACAGCCTCTACGTTTCAGCACTTCAATCGCTGCGTTGGCAGATCCGCCTGTAGCCAGCATTGGATCGATAACTAATAAATCCCGCTCCAATACATCCGTAGGCAGCTTCACATAGTATTCCACGGGCTGAAGTGTATCCGGATCGCGATAGAGGCCAACATGTCCAACTTTGGCAGCTGGCATCAGCTTTAACACACCGTCAACCATACCTAAACCCGCTCGCAAAATAGGGATCAACCCCAACATTCTACCCGAGATCACGTGGCAATCTGCTGTTGTGACCGGCGTTTTTACTTGCACTTGCTGCAGCGGAAGATCTCTTGTAATTTCATAAACCATTAATGTAGCAACTTCATCGACAAGCGCTCTAAAATCCTTCGTTGTCGTGTTCTCATCCCGAATATAAGTAAGCTTATGCTGGATAAGCGGATGATCGCAAATATGTACTTTACCCATAAATTCCTCCTAAATTAAGCTTGTAGGTCAGGCAAACCTCGTCCATTATATCATATGTTATCCAACTTATCTGCTATAGAACCAACAATATGCACGGTTTTGCTTTGGTTATAAAATCATGGCAAAAAACCCTCATAAGCCGCACTCTCCAATCGGAGAATGCACACTGACGAGGGTGTAGAAGTAAGGTTTAGCTGGCGTCTATCAGCAATAACTGAACACCGGTCAGCCCGAAGCTGACAAAACAGTAGCGATCCGTCCAGATATGGTCGGCCCCTGCGTCAACCCACCCGATTTTATCGGTAAAGCTAGTCGGTCCGACGAAGGTTACTTCACCCTTTAGATGATGATGAGGGCCAAATGTGTTACGTCCACTGGTCAGCAACTCTATGTGAAGCTGCACGGTGGCTTCCGATACTTCCGCTGTAAGATCCAGTTGCTGGGCTCCCCAAAGAATCGTATGCGTGGTTCCTTCATTTACTGTAATATTCACAGCTGGACAGCGCATAGCGTCCCACTGTAGGACGAGCCTGCTCCCTTCGCGTATACGTTTGAGCACATACTCGGGTAAAGTAATGCTTTTGGCTGCACGGATGCCCCCTGCATAGAAGACCAATCCCTGCGTTGTGACATTCGTCAGAGACAGTTGCTTCGGCGGGGGAGTCAAAGTGAACGGGCCTTCCGTCCATAATGCCTCGCGTTCCGCCTGCTCCCAGCCCCTATGCGGTTGCACAGCGAAAGGACCTAGCACGTACACACTTTCGATCTCAACGTCGAATGTGAGCTTATTGCGAATCGGGGCCAAGTTGGCACCGGCCACACCGAAGAACCGGTACACCTCTTCGTTGCAGTAAAAGGTTCCCGACATGTGGATATCGTTACGTCCCTCTCGCACATAGTCACCGATCTTCAGCGTAGGGAAGCTGCGATCTCCGCCTAACCAACCGTCAGCGCTGTCTGCTTGGATAAGCTGTCCGTTAACCTCCAGCTTCCAGTGCTCAGGACGTTCGATCGCCAGCTTCCACAGCGAACGATCAGTGACCTGCATCAGGGCTGCATCTGTATCGAAAGTAAACGCCAACTCGATATGCACAGGCCGTTTCAGCGCGATACAATGCTCTTGGATATTCAGCACATACGTTGGAGCTGACCACTCGCCTCCATCTAAACGATAGGCAGCATAGTCTAAGGTTAGCGCATTAGGTGCTGACAGCTGATAGTCCCATGGGGCTTCCATGTCCACTTCAACGACTGATAATGTCTTCTCAGTGAGTGAAGGTAAAGCCGAAACTGGAACTGCTTCCGTTACAGCCTCACTGTCCCAAACCGCGAAAATCTTGGAGTCACCAGGCGCTAGCTTCAAACTTGACGACAGTGTGCGTGCGTCAGCTTCGCCTTTTCCCCCATTTTCCAAATCCATCTCCATCCATACTCGCCGATCTGACGCATGAATGTTCAACTCGACCGTCCCGGTATTCCCCGTATGCACAACATACAGCAATGTCACACCAGGCAAACGCCGCTCCTGTACATAAAGCTTGCGTAAAGCTTCTTGCGACGTATCCTCTCCCGGTAGCCAATCCCTGCGAACCTGCACATGCTCGGCTAAACCCTTTAATTCGGCAATATGAACCACACTATCGCTCATAAACCAAGATGCCAGCGACTCGCTCTGTTTGCCCTCCAGATAGAGAGGGGCTTCCCCCACCAAGATGACCTTTCCTCCCACTTCTACGAACGATTTCAGCAGTTCAAAGGTTGAAGCTTCTATCGTTAGCACATCACTTACAATGACCGTTGCATATTGTTGCGAACCGACCTGTAACATCCCGTCCAAAATACGCCCATAGTCTCGCATCAAAGATTCATCGCCGTAATCGAAATCACGCTGAAGCGCTAATAACTCCTCCGCTAACACATCCATGCGGTTCTGCAACTGTTCCACGTTACTTTTATCTTTCAAACTTTGCAACAGCCATGCCGATCGCATCGGATGCAGCACAAGAATGCCTGGAACGGCCTTCCCGAGCGTCAACAAATACGTAAGTCTAGCAAAGTAATCATTAAACTGGCTGTACACATCCCACCATGGTTGCTGAACGTACAGAGAAGGTGGGTAGTCCCGCTTGCGAACCCCACGAATCGAATACGATTGCAGATGTGGGCATAGACGATTCACACCTAGGACAAACTGCCATTCGGCGATCCTTTTCATCTCACGGAAACTCAAGTTCCAGCCGCAGCAACCGAAGGTTTCCGTGATCACGAACGGTTTATCCAACTGCCGCGCTACCGAAGACGCCTGCTTAGGCAAGATCACGCTGCGCGGCGTACGCCCCAGCATATCAATACCTGGCATATGCATTCGCTCGTACAGCGGCATGACTCCTGCCGTATACTGCATTTGGTCCATAAGGGTATCTTCGCCCATGAAATGACCTGTCAGCTGCCAGCCATGTGCTTCACACCAGTCTGCAACCAAGCGAACTGACGTTCGAAAACGCTCGCTTACCAGATTCCAGAACTGATAACGCGCTAGGTATGCGGCTTCTTTTTCAGACTCTTGTACTTCTGTAAGCAGCCAACCGATGGCATTCGTAATGGACTGCCCATAACGCAACGAATACTCCCGATCAAGATCAACCGACCATGGAATGCCCGAGAACTTAAACTCATCTGTGAATATGCCGGGCATAGTCCCCTCACCGAACCTGTCACCCAGACGCTGAAAATAAACCTCATGGCACGCCTGAAGAAAGGCATCCATCGCTTCAATAGAAAGGATATCAATATAGTAAGGATTCACTCGGCACATGACGGCCAGACCTACATCCCAATTTTCAATATCGCCATCCGTCTCTTGCACTCGCCATTGCTGCTCGTTTTCTAATCGAACCAGCAGGTACATAAAGTCGGGGTCCTGTCGAAGTACTTCCATCTGGTGCAAGGCGTTCTCTTTCTTAACTTGGATACGCTCCAGCGACTTTTGCTGATAAGAGGCCCCTAATGCCGGCACAACGCCATTCGCTGTTCCACTAGGCCATCCGTTCTCATCGTAACACCAAGCTTCAAGCCCTTGAGCTTTCGCCTCGTCCGCTGATACCTCGGTCGCATCTAGGAACTCCTCACCCATATAGGGAGTTAGCAGTCCCTGTCTTGTATGCATGAAGAAACCGCCTAACCCTGCACGTTTCATCTCGCCAATTTGCCTACGAAGTTCCTCGGGCTCTAGCTTATCGTTCCATGACCAGAAAGGTACGCTTCGATATGTAGCAGGCGGATTATGAAAAATGGATTCATCCAACTGATTTCGAGTTTTCTTGGATAGCAAAGCAACTCTCTCCTCGTCAATCTCTCCCGACTACCGCTACAAACTTCTGCGGAGAGGTTCCGGTTATTTTTTTGAACAAGGTACAAAAATACTTCTCATTATGAACGCCAACAGCCTCGGCAAGTTCTAAATTGGAATAATCACGCTTACGCAGCAGCTCGATGGCCCGCTCAATCCTACGCTTGGAGACGTAATCCGTGAAATTAATCCCTAATTCTTTCTTGAAAAGCTCGCTCACATACGAAGGATTCAAATGAATATGCTCGGCTACAACGCTGAGGGAAATCGATTCCTTCAGATGATCCTCAACGAAACGCATCGCCTTTACCATCTCTGCGCGCAACCCGCTTCCTTCTACTCGGGCATGTAGTCTTTCCCACTCCAAGCGCAGCCGATCAACCAGCTGATGCAGATGCGTACAGTCTGCAAAGGTAACCACCTCGGAGGCATCCGCATGCTCTGTCGACAGCAGCCGCTGGCGAAGCCGTGCGTACCAGCTCTCCACATAACCCAGAAGCTTGCCTGGGATAACGCGGTGGCTGTGCAGCACATGAAGCAGAGGCGCAATCGCTTCGCCTCCTGACTTTGAGCTTGATCGCTCAAGCGTATGCTCGAAGCGTTCTGAAAGCTCACGCCAGTCGCTCTCTGTGTAAGCTAGCCTGCGATTTGGCGTAACCACGGAGCCAAAGCTAGCGTAGAAGGTATCCGCGAGCGCACCTTTTGCCTCCTCATAGGCTTTTGAAGCCTGCCCCCAGCCATTATACATCCGGCTCACACCTATCGAAACAGATATTCGTAAATAGGTTTTGATGGCGTCACGGATGCTTTCCCCAAGCTCGTAGCAGTTCCGATCGAACGACTGTTCGCTGCCCGCTGGAAGCGCAGCTAAAGCCACGATGACCCCTTGCTGCAGCTCACAAGCAAAGCAGCTTCCTTTTTCCCGCAGTACTTCTTCTATAATATTTAACATGCCGTACTTGAGCATGTTACGGTCAGCTGGTGAATATTCCGAGCAGAATACATCATAATTATCAAAACGTAGAGCAAAGCAGCCAAACTGCCGCGGCTCAAAACTCGGCACTAACTCTGCGCTTCGGCGATCCATGACGGGATCCGACACCTCACCACGCAGCAGCTCCTCAAACAGATGCTTACGCAGACGATACGAATTCTCCTTCACTGATCCGCTAAGACTTTGCAAGCGCCTTTCTTTTTCCTCGCGAGCGATGACATTATCACGCGCTTTGGACAAGGCGGTGTGTACGTCTTCTTCGCGTAATGGCACCTTAACTAAATATTCAAACACACCCATGGCAATCGCTTGTTTCGCATAGGCAAAGTCGGAGTAGGCGCTTAGGATGATAACCTCCACATTAGGCAGACGTTCCCGAAGCTGACGAACGAGTTCAATCCCGTCCATGCCAGGCATCACGATATCTGTGATGATGAGGTCAGGACGAAGTTCATCTGCCCTTTCCAAGGCTTCGGCGCCCGAATAGGCACGACCAACAAGTCGGAATGGCATCCGCCGCTCCGCCCATCGCTCGAAATAGGTCTCTAACCGCTTTACCATTGGCGGCTCATCATCCACAATGAGGCAGGTTACCTCTCTCATTGCGCTTCCCCCCTGTCCCGTTCCTCATGCTTCTTGTTCTCTTGCACTGTGTCATCTGGGAATGTCAGTGTTACACATGTTCCACGCCCTGGCTCACTCCACACGCTAAGCCCATAAGGCTCGCCGTAATTCAAACGGATTCGTTGATGGATGTTGTACAAACCAATTCGCTTCCGATGATTATAATTTTTCCCCGCTGGATCCTCTAGCAGTAACTCCGTTGTCTTATCAGGCGTCATGCCTATTCCTTCGTCCTTTACCTCAATAATGAGATTACCGTCCCGACGAATGGCTGATAACTGAATTGCTCCTGGTTTACGACCTCCGGCATATCCGTGAAAAATACTATTCTCCACAATCGGCTGAAGCGCCATGCGAAGGACAGGAAGCTGCAGGGCTACCGGATCGATGTCTTCCTTAAGCTCAAATTCACTATCGTATCGGATCTTCTGAATATATAAATAATCCTTCACATTCCGCAATTCCTGCTCCAAACTGACCCGGTCAGAGAACTCCGTGATGCCGTATTCGAGAATTGAAATCAGGGCTTCAATGATGTTATCTACCTCGTGATAGCGGCCAAATGCAACCACATTGGAGATCGAACCTAGCGTGTTGTACAGAAAATGAGGATTGATTTGAGATTGCAGTACTTGAATCTCTAACTCTTTCTTCTTGCGCTCACCATGATTCACGTGCTCAATTAAGGTCCTGATTTGGCGCAGCATATCATCGAATGTTTCAGCCAGCTTGCCGAATTCATCACGGCGTGCGCTCGATATGCTAACGTTCAAGTCTCCGTGACCGACTTGATTGATTTTTCGAATCAGATAATACACAGGCGTTCGAATCATGCGAGCCACGAAGCCGGCCGTCAACATACTAAGCAAGAAGCCAAGCAGCAGCAGGCCAATGAAAAAGGTCTCCATCCGCTTGAGCGAAGTTTGCAGCGTCGTTCCGTCATAGAAGGCAAAGACAATCCATTTGGTACGCGGATTAATGCTCTTCATAATGGTCACGGCGTTTCCATTCATGTGCTCATTAAAGACATCATCCTTGGACTCCACAAGTTCCCGACCATCGCGGTCGTCAAAACGTAGACGGTGATCGACAATACTAAACAGACGACTGCCTGCTGGCTCCAGAATGACACGTCCCTCTTTGTCCATAATGCCTAGCTGCAAATCGTTGCTGCCACCGCCAATTTTTTGCAATCGCTCCTGCATCGCAGTTAGATTTAAATCCACAGCCACAGCCATAGGTTCACCGGCTATCGTAATCGCTTTGGTGAAGGTAACTGTCCAACCGGAGAAGAAATTCTGATAGGGTTGACTAACCGTCACGGCACCGTAAGCGTTACTGTAAGCCATTTTGTATAGCGGATCACGATCATCTCTTGGGTCATTAATAACCTTGGTTACAGGGTTTCCACCCAGAATGGACAAATCCTTGCGAATCACGTACACGTCTGTCAGCATGACCGAGTTCTCCCGATAGGCATTCTCCAAGGCAGCCTGCGCAGCTGTCAGATCATTACGCCACGAAGCCGCTGAAGTGGAGAGTTGACCGATCGTATTTTGCACAAGAAGAAAGTATAAATCGATATATTCCTCTTCCTTATGCAGCAACTGTGTAGCTTGGTTAAGCTGACTCGACGTAATTTCATTTTTAATATAACGATAGGATAAGCCGCTTAGAATAGCCTCCGAGCTGAGCACGAAGACGAAACAGACCAGAAACAGGCGGAATGATATATTGTGGAACCATTTCTTGATCCAATCTCGCATGTGCGCACCCCTCGTTGCTAGCTAGTCGTTGAAATGTGGAAAAAGAGGAGGCTTCTCCCCTTTTCCCCACTACACTTATTTTATAACACCGTCACCTTGCAGCTGCTTCGTATAATTCGCAATCGCATCGTTCAACTTGAATTTGTCCTGTAACGTCTTCACGTACGTATCCCAGTTCGTTAAAGGCTCTTTTCCTGTTACGAATTTGAGCATCATTTCATTGGCGTATTTGAGGCGATCTTGCGACATCGGGTCAGCCGGATCATCAAAAACGCGTGGATTTACGTTATTATCCTTCAAGTAACTCGTATTAATCTTCTGGTTCGCGTTTGTGATATCAGGCTTCTGGAAGTCAAAGTACACGCCGTCCGTCGCTTTGCGAACGAAAGCATAGTTATAGCGCCACTCAATTTCCTTCTCGTTATACGTAGATCTATCGATCAACTTCGGTGTGCCGTTCGTTACAGTAAATGATTTATCCTTAATGCCGTAAGCTAAGAACGGATAAGCATCCTTATTGGTGTATAGATATTGAATGAACTGCATAGCACGCTTTGCTTTGCCGGCATCCTTCATCGCTTCCTTCGAAAGTCCAATGAGTGACTGCTGGAATGGTTTCACGTCAAGGATTTGATCACCATAGGGCCCCTTTGGAGGTGCAATTTGCTTCCAATCCGGCACACTTCCTCCGGCATCCTGCATTTTCTTCGTTTCTGCTGGCTCCGAACGGCGCCAGTCTTCGATCATAATACCAACTTTGCCTTGGTACATTTTATTATCACGTTTGAGTCCATCGTCGATCGTTACCCAGTCAGGGTCAACCACTTTTGCATCGATCATTTCTTTAATGAACGTCAGCGCTTCCTTCGTTTTCGCGTCGGTGTTGTAGACAACAACCTTACCCTCTTTGACATCTACAAAGTTAGGTTGAACACCGTACATCCAGAAAATCTGTTGGAAACCTTGTGCACCGCTCGTGCTATAACCCAGTGAACCATCCTTTGGCAGCATCGCGACGTAACCATACGTATCGTTCTTGCCATTACCGTCTGGATCGTTGAAAGTGAACGCTTTCATAACATTGAGCAATTCTTGTGGATTCGTTGGAACCGATAGGTTCAACTTTTTGAGCCATGTATTGTTAATCCACCAACCATTGACACCACCGACAGCTTCGGAAGCTGGTAAGCCAATTGTATGGCCTTTATATTTCATAGGCTCAAGGCGCGAAGGGTCGAATGCTTTCGGAAGCTCAGGGAACTCCTTCAACAAGTCATCGAGATCGGCCAGTAAGCCTTGATCGTAATATTTAATCGCAGAAGCACGATCTGGGAAAGAGACGATATCGGGAATCTGATTAGAGGAGATCAGCAGGTTGAGCTTATCTTTCCAGTTCTCGCCGCCCATGATCATATCGAGATCCATGTTGTTGTCTTTCTCGATCATCTGACGAATCGGATCCTGCTCTTTTGCTGGCATTGGCGTCGTCAAACGATAGCCTATCGTATTGTAAAAGCTAACTTTGTACTTCTTGTCAGCTTCCACAGGCTTAGCTGATTGCGTGGCTCCCGTAGAAGGGGCAACGCTCGCACTTGGTGAAGCCGTATTCTCAGCCTTGCTACAGCCTGCAGCAACAACCCCAAGGATTACAGTCATACTAAGCAACGCACTTGCGTGATTCTTTTTCATCTTGAACCTCTCCCTTTAGTCTATTATACATGCTATATCCGAGAGTTTCCTCTAGATATCATCGCTATTTTGGCCCCTATTATCCTTTCACAGAGCCAAGCAGTACACCTCGGGTAAAATGCTTCTGGATGAATGGATACACAACCAAAATCGGTAACGTTGTAATGGCTACGGACGCCATTTGGACCGAAATGGGGTTCACCGAGTTTGCTGCTTCAGCTGCGTCACCACTAATCGCCACAGACGCGAGTAGAATTTGCCTTAGAAATAGCTGTACAGGCTGATTCTCTGGAGTGTTGATGTAGAGCAGAGCGTCGAAATAGCTATTCCAGTGCCACACGGCGTAGAAAAGGCCAATCGTCGCGATAATCGGTACGGACAATGGGATCACGATGCGTACCAGAATGGAGATTTCACCCGCTCCGTCGATACGAGCAGCTTCGTCAATCGCTTCTGGCAGCTGTTCGAAAAAGCTTTTTACAATCATGAGATAGAACGCATTAATCAAGCCAGGAATGATGAGTGACCATTCGGAGTCGAGCAGTCCTATATTTTTCACGAGCAAGTAGCCTGGAATAATACCGCCGTTGAACAGCATGGTGAATACGATGAAAAGCAGGAATGGGCTTCGGCCAGGCAAGGCTTTGCGCGAGAGCGGAAGTGCTGTAATGACGGTGAACACTAAGTTCAGCAGCGTACCGACAATGACACGAAAGAGGGTAACTTGGTAGGCATCGAGTAATCGGCCCCCTTGCATAATCTCTCGGTACGCAGTCAACGTGGTGTGTGTCGGGATAATGACCAAGCCATCTTTCTTGATAAACTCGGAGATCGGGGTCAGTGAAACACTAATGACATACAAGAACGGCAGTACGCAAGAAGCGGCGAGCAATGAGAGTAGCAAATAGTTAACACCTTGGGCGAGTCGGTCGCCGGTAGTCATGTGACGCATGGATGATTCCTCCTTCTACCAGATTTGTCCGTCGAATTTTTTGGCAATCCGATTCGCACCAAGTACTAGCACGAAGCCGATTACTGATTTAAACAACCCGACAGCGGTAGCAAGTCCAATACGTCCCTCTTGTAAACCGACCCGATACACCCATGTCTCGATAACATCGGCCTTCTCTTGATTAAGCGGATTGAGCATGATGAAGATTTGGTCAAAGCCGACATCAAGAATGGCGCTGAGCCGCAGCACGAGCATGAGGATAATGACGTTGCGAATACCCGGAAGGGTAATATGCCATAACTGACGGGATTGAGACGCACCATCCATCGTTGCTGCTTCATAAAGGCTTGGATCGATGCCTGTGAGCGCTGCCAAGTAAATGATGGCTCCCCAGCCGACTGACTGCCAAATATCTGTTGTGACAATAAGCGACCGGATCAGACCGGACTCGGTTAAGAAGGATATGCGGTCTAAGTGAAAGGCGGTTAACAACTGGTTAACGAGTCCTGTTCCAGGTGCGAGGAAAGCCACCAGTAACCCGTAAATAATGACCCATGATAGAAAGTGAGGCAGGTAGGTCAGGGTTTGAATGGTCCTTTTGAACCCCGTTGACGTAACGGCATTGAGCATTAAGGCTAGAATAATCGGTGCTGGAAATGAAAAGACGAGCTTGTAAAACGAAATCAGAATGGTGTTTCCAATAATTTGTTTGAAATACACACCATCGAAAAATAGCTGAAAGTTCTGCCAGCCGACCCACGGGCTTTCCCATAGTCCTTGCAGGACATTGTAGTTCTTAAATGCAGCGGCGATGTACACCATCGGCACATATTTGAATACCGCAAAGTACAGTAAGCCCGGAATTAATAGGGCATACATCACACCGTATCTTCGCAGCAGGTTCATCGTTCGATGCATGAGCTGCCTCTCCTCTCTCTGTTGGTTATACCTTTATTGTAGCGTCGCGAAAGGGGCGATCCTTTTCATATCTTTGGCAGATGGTCTAAAATCTTCGGAAATCTTTGAAAAATACGAAAACCGCCTCTCGCTAGAGAGACGGCTTTGCTGGATCAATTTTTGACGAGTGTGATGTAATCGTAAGCTAGATTATAGGTGCTGGCGGACGCATGCTTACCCGTTACTGTGAATCGGAACGTCTGATTGCCAGTTGTACTGATCGTCACCGTACCCAAGTTAGACTCCATATAACCAGAAGTAGCAGCATACTGGTCTACCGTTGAACCCAGATTCGTGCCGTTAACGGCAAGCTGGTATATGCCTTTGTTGAATGCGCTGCGATTTCCCACATACACAGTATACGTTCCTGTCTGCGGTACATTTACCGTGTATTGTACGTAATCGCCAACTCCATTGCCATTTAGGTTGTTGAACGATTTGCCAGCAACAGCGTCACTGTAATTCGTTTGCGAATCCCCCGTAGACGTTGTTACGGGTAAGGACTCTGCTTCATACACCGTTGTAGCGGATACTTCGCTAAAGATCACATCATCAACGAGCATCCACTGTGTCGAGGTTGCATTAGACGTAAAGGCAATCGTTGCCTGACCATTGGTCACGGGGATATTATTCAACGTAATTTGTGTCCACGTGCTGGTTGTGGGGACCGTGATGTTCATCTCCGCTCCACCATAGTTCAGCACACGCATCTGAGCCTGTGTCTGACCGCCAGAGCTCTTCACCCATGCGCTGAGCTGGTAGGTACCGTTCGCGATACCATTCAGATTCTGCTTCGTCGTAACCAGATAATTGCTTCCCTTCGCATGCTTCAAGGAACGCGTTCCGGTATGTGCATCTGTCGTGGTCATGAAGCTGGCATCTTTATCGTACGTCTCAATCCAGTTCGGCGTATCTTGATCGGTATATCCCTTGGATGTGTCTTTTACCGTAAACTCCATCAAAGGATTTCCGAGCAGATTCGCAGCTGGGTAGCTTTTCGCGTAAAAACGGAAGTAATCAAACTCACTTTCACCTGGCAGTTTCGTGTAATCCGAGACGGTTCTATAGCCTAGTGCCGTTAGCCAAAAATTGGCTGGTGCAAAAGGCATCGGTGTCGTAACGGTATTAATCGTGTTGACGAGTGTACCGTCCAGATAGAATTTAATCGCCGTCGGCGTCCATTCGTACCCATAGACGTGCCACGCATCTGGTGTAACGGAGACCGCATGACGCGGTGAACTGTAGCCTGGGATATAAGTGATCGTCCCCGTATCAAAGTAGCCGTTGGCAGAGTCATGCTCGAAGCCGTCAATCTCCGTAGCCTGATTATAAAAAGGTAAATTCCCCTCGGCAATTTCGGCCGTCAAGCCGGTTATATTGTTCGCCGCAATATGATTGCTGAGCCCCATACTCCAGAAGGAAGAATGCAGCCCTGTCGTGCTATTAAACAGCTTAGCTCTCGTCTCGTAATAGCCATAGCCGAACAGTTTCTTCGAAACTATACCGCCGCAGGTGTTGTACCACGTACCATTAATTTGCTCACGCTTAAAATCAATGTGCAAAGAGCCGCCCGACTCACGCACGTTCTCTTTCCGGTTGTAGCCTAGTGAATAGGGACCCGCATCACGATACATCCAGTCATCCTCATTGATCGCCGTATCGTTAAATTCATCCGCGTAATATAACGAGTAACCTGCTGGTGCTGCTGCTGAAGCTGGAGCAGGTGAAATTGTAGCGAGTGTCGCTGTGGTCAACAAACATACGGGTAATACCGTCCGGAGCGGATTGACTATTAAAGTACGAAGTGGACTGAGCCATTTCAAATTCACCATTAATCTCCTCCTAATGGAATTCGGATGTTATACGATCGGCTTCCCTCCCGTTCAAGTACGGCGCATAGTAAGACGGCAGGTTTCCCGCTCTCGTCGAACCATAGCTGGGGGCGTTCCAATCTGAGGACGGATTGTGCGACTTGATGCGCCCAGGGAATTTGAAGATCGAATGCGAGCACATGCCGCGATGGCTGCCACACAATGCCGTCTGATGATTCAAATAAAGCCACAGAGCCGCGTTCCGACTTCGTAAAATAACCTTGGAAATCCTTCATCAGCGCATAGTAGCCATCGTCCTGACACCATACATAAGGGTCCTCTACCGCCCAATCGTTCGTTGGATTCTTTACCGTGGGTTCTGGCTGCTTGCGAAACGGTCCCAGCGGATGATCGGCAAAGGCAACGCCTGCGTTAACCGCTCCACCCTTCGGCGGAGGACCCTCGGCCACACCTTTGTACATCATTAGAACACGGCCGTCCATGGTCTCGCACACGGTAGGATTGCTCGTCATGAGACCATCCCACTCTCCTGGGGAAACATCGAGTACAGGAGCAGTCCCGCGCGTCCAGGGTCCTGCAGGATGGTCAGCGACAGCAACTCCAATACGTTGCTTGTTCCGATACGACCACCATGTTACCTCATCGGCAGGATGGTCGAGATCAAAGTCAGGACCATGAGTCCCCATGTAATACAAGTAATAACGATTACCGTGGTGCAACATAGCTGGATTGTGTGCTACATCCCTATCCCAGCTTGCTACACCATCTCTGTTGGTCCAAAGCGTATCAACATGGTGGAACGGACCCAACGGATTATCAGCAACCGCATAGGCGATTTCGGAATGTGTGACCCAAGCTTCAAACCCCACTTGCTCAGGCCAACGTGAATAAAACAAGTAATACCTCCCCTCCGCATCTCGTGTCATCGAACCACACCAAACATGCCATCCTGCTAGCTCAAACTTCGCCCCAGCCGGCACAGGCCGAAGCATCTCCTGAAAATTCATGTTCACCTCTCCTAGCTCTGTAAGGGTATACATTCGTACAGAAATAGTGTAAGGGCTCTGTCGCGCGGAAAGGTTTCATATTTTCGTAAGATGGTTTGAAGTTTTGGGATGTGTGATTGGCAGATTGGTAGCTGCTTGCCTTATTGCGGATAGATCGTTGCTGGAATGTAGTGCGTGGACGGATGCTTTGGCTGCCGATTGCGTTTTGATGTATAAACTACAGCTAATTTGCTCAAATCCGACCTACTTTCGTGATTAAATGGAAAAAGTACAGCTAATTTCGATGAAACGTAAAGAATCGAGCGATTCGAAAGAATTTAACTACAGGAAATACAGCTATTCCTTCCAATTCGAGAAATTGGCTTCAAATAGATGGAGAAAATCCAGTTAGTTTGCTGGGGAGGGTTGGAAGTGAAGGTGAGGGAGGTTTAAGTAGCTCGGAGCGATCGGTTGGGGGTGGCGGCGGTAATTAAGGTAAAGTGGAGGTAACTACAGGTCGAGTTGAAGGTGTTGATGAGTAGCTTGGGGGATCGGTTTGGCGCGGCGGCGGTAATTAGGGGGGATGGTACCAGGAGGTGACGATGAAGACGGGAGTGTGGCAATACAGTAAGGGAAGCTACTTTGGGTTATAAAGTCCGGACAAGGTATACATGGGGTGGCCATGGTTGCGTGTAAAAAAAAAAGACCAGCTCCAATGAGCTGGCCTCCCTAAAAACGATTAGTAAGTCAAACCTGGGTAAAGTGGGAATTGCGCTGTTAGATCCGCAACCATGCCACGAGCTTTCTCAAGCGTAGCTTCGTCTTTCGGGTTTTTCAATGTAAGACCGATAACTTTTGCGATAGTTTTCATTGCTTCTTCGTCCATACCACGGGAAGTAACAGCCGGTGTACCCAAACGGATACCGCTTGTTACGAACGGGCTAGTTGGGTCGAAAGGAATTGCGTTTTTGTTCGCTGTAATACCGATCTCATCAAGCACGTGCTCAGCGTCTTTACCGGAGATGTTCAGGTTACGCAAGTCAACCAACATCAAGTGATTGTCTGTACCGCCGGACACAAGGTTGATACCTTCAGCTGTAAGAGCTGTTGCCAAAGCTTGTGCGTTGTTGATGACGTTTTGACCATAAACTTTGAAATCCGGTTGAAGAGCTTCACCGAAGGAAACAGCTTTAGCTGCAATTGTATGCATCAAAGGTCCACCTTGGGAACCAGGGAATACTGCTTTATCGATCGCTGCAGCCCATGCCTTTTTCGTAAGAATCATACCGCCGCGAGGACCGCGAAGCGTTTTGTGTGTTGTTGTTGTTACAAAATGTGCGTGCGGCACTGGGTTCGGGTGCAAACCAGCTGCAACTAGACCAGCGATATGCGCCATATCAACGAAGAACAATGCGCCTACATCGTTAGCAATGGAAGCCAATGCTTCGAAATCAATCGTACGCGGGTACGCACTTGCACCAGCAACTAGCATACGAGGCTTGTGTTTGAAAGCTGCTTTACGAACATCATCATAGTCGATGCGGAAATCTTTTTCGCTTACGCCGTAAGCTACGAAGTTGTAAAGAATACCGGAAGCATTAACAGGACTACCATGTGTTAAGTGACCACCGTGCGCAAGGTTCATACCAAGAACCGTGTCGCCAGGGTTTAGAGCAGCTAGGTAAACAGCCATGTTCGCTTGTGCACCGGAATGCGGTTGAACGTTGGCGTGCTCAGCACCGAAAAGCTCTTTCGCGCGATCACGAGCGATGTCTTCCACGATGTCTACGTACTCACAGCCACCATAGTATCTTTTGCCTGGGTAGCCTTCTGCATATTTGTTCGTAAGTACTGTACCCATAGCTTCAAGAACGGCTTCGCTCACGATGTTCTCGGAAGCAATTAGCTCAATTTTGTCGCGTTGACGGCCTAGCTCAAGGTTCATCGCTTCTACGATTTTCGGATCTTGTTTGCTCAAAAAGTTTGTCATATGGAATTCCTCCTAAGGATAGTCGTTAAAATACAATTAGCAATCTGCATCAGGTGCAGCTTGTTGATAGAGTTGCTCCGCTAGATCGGCGGAGTAGATAGCTCTCGTGCCGCCGATCAGCTTAGGCCTTGCGAAGGCCATCGTAACGTACGCTTGGCCGATATGGCGAACAGGTGGCCTGACAGGCACAGCCACTTTACGCAGGTGCATCCCGATCAGCGTACTGCCAATATCGATAGCCGCGTGAGCCGCAATCGACTCCACCACGACGGCCTTTGTGAAGTGCCGATACGCATAAGAGGCCATCGAGCCTCCTGCCTTCGGCACGGGAATGACAGAGACCGGCTCCAGCTGTGGCGCTAGCGTCAAAAGCTCTTCTTCCACAACCAGCGCACGATTCAAATGCTCACAGCACTGATAGGCCGCAAACAGTCCGAACTCGCTGCAAATGCGCTTCACCGTCTCAAAAATCGGCTTAGCCGCATCCAGCGTACCCGATGTACCAATTCGATGCCCGAGAATTTCACTCGTGCTCGTACCGATCACAAGAATGTTGCCGGGTCGCAAGCCGCCGACCGTAACCAGCTCCCGCAGGTTCGCTTCCAAAGCTTCCGCTGCTGCTATAGGGTCAAATACAGAATCACTCATTATTCATCCTCATTTCTAGGGATGTACCGTGAAACGATCCTCAATGCTCTGCACTTTATTGATGCGGTTCTTATGGCGGACGCCCTCTGAAAACTCGGTTTCCAACCAGATTTTGACGATTTCTTCCGCTACACCAGGTCCAACTACTCGCTCACCCATTGCAAGCACGTTCGTATCATTATGTTCACGTGTCGCTTTCGCAGAGAAAAGATCGTGCACAAGTGCACAGCGAATTCCCGGAACCTTATTGGCAGCAATGGACATCCCAATGCCTGTTCCACAAAGCAGAATCCCTTTGTCTGCTTCTCCTGAAACGACTTTTTCGCAAACTTGAAGTGCATAATCTGGATAATCAACGGAGTCGCCGCAGCTGCATCCGAAATCAATCACTTGATGACCTAATGATTCAATAAAAGGAATGATAACATCTTTCAAACGATAGCCTGCATGATCTGCACCTAAAGCAATTTTCATGAATAAAACGCTCCTTTTTGACTGTTCGAATTCGACCATCCTATTATATCCCAAAGCTCACCAAAAACGAAAAAAAGAGCGCACACGCTAAAAAACGCGCGTTGCTCTTTTGCCCAGGCGACCGGCCGTATAGCTCAATGCTCCATTGTGGTTACTCCCACTCGTCGCCAGTTACATTGAGTCTTGCTTGTTACCTGTATTTTATCGCATTCCTCGCGATGTGTAAAGTTCTATTAGCCTACATGAAGACATAAGGTGCAATCTGGAAAAACGATTTTGGTTAACGCAGCTTTTTTACCAATTTATCTAAGCTCCGACTAATTTCTTCAGCGGTGTTTCGGTAATCAGCCAATGATCCGCCATAAGGATCGGAAATATCGTAATCGGGAATCGTATTTTCCAACGTATACATACGACTTCTTTCTTCGACAGATACCGTTTGGGACAACGCCTGTTTAAGTTGAAGCTCCGCTGCGAGCTGCTCTCTCTCTTCAATTGCCTTCAGAATTCGATCATCGTCCTCTACATACTCATTGAGCGTATAAGTCTTCTCGATCGCATGAGGGAAGCGCCCAATCACGGTACGTTTATGCCCCGTTGTCATCGTCAAGACCAGGTCAGCCCAATCGACATCTGCAGCACTTATTGCTAGCGAACTAATCGATTCTTTGAAACCCGCTTCATGGAGAAGCGATTGGCTATTCCTAGAGATCGGACCACCCGTCATCGCGGATACACCTGCCGAACGAACCTCCGCCGCAAGCCCCTCTTGACGCACCCTCATACGCAGCAAACCTTCAGCTAACGGACTGCGGCACGTATTTCCTGTACAGACAAATAGAATTCGCAACATGAAATCCTCCCGAAATAAACGACTACACCCTCCTCTTAAGAGAGGTGCGTTTATATAGAAATTTAAGAACGGCTGCACCGTCCATGATTACTCGTATTGTATCATAGTAAAAACTTGATCCCAAACCCTAATAAGATAAGTCCGCCGAATGCCTCGCCGTATTCGCCTACCCAACCGCTAACACGTCTACCTAATAGCAAGCCCGCTATCGAAAGCAACCCGCCAAATAAACCAAAGACGAGCACAGTGAGCACGATATCGGTAGCAAACATGCCAAGCGATACACCCACCGAGAATGAATCTATACTTACACTGAGAGCAAATATAATAAGCCCCCATAGTGTCCGATGATCAAAGGCCGTCGCTTCTTCCCCGCGTACCGAGCTGTATACCATATGGGCTCCAAGCAAAATAAGCAAACATCCCCCCGCGGCAGTCGCTACGTTACCCAATAGGAGCGAAACATATTGCCCCATAAACATCCCCGTCAGCGGCATGATTACATGGAAAAGACCGATGATAATGCTTATTTTCAAAATATCCCACAGACGAATGCCCTTCATTCCTATGCCAATTCCTAACGAAAAAGCATCTAGGCCCAAAGCAATCGCCATTATTCCAATTGTCATGAGTTGCCCAACTTGTACCCCAGATGCGAGCATAGCACGATCCCCCTTGTCCACGATTCTTTCTCAAGATATGCGGACAAACTGGGAATCATGCTAATCACAATAAACGGCTACACCGTCCTACTTGGACGGTAGCGTTTATCTGGAATATAAGGCAATTTAGTGCGTGAAACACAAAAATCTTATATTTTAGAGACGGATCCGTTCATGCCCCGCTGCTTTGAGCAGTCGATTCATAATCGCGCTGCCAATGCCTGAATCAGGGACACCTTCTGCAACAATATAACTAATACCTTGGTGATCAAAAGTCCGCAGAGCGCCATATAGCTCCCGAGCAATCGAATCTGGTTCGGATAGAGAGCCGCATGCGAGAATGAGATCTGCACGGTATTCGCCTGCTCTCTCCTCAAAGGTAAGAATACCCGTCGACTCTCCTCGTGCCTTGGCAGCATCAATATCCTGCTGAATCCATGCTGAGACTTCCTGCACATTGTCCCCTTGCACGATGTGCATAAAGCCCTTCGGCGCATAATGCGTGTACTTCATACCTGGCGCACGCGGGGTATCCGAAGCCTCTACTTCTGTCGGTTCAGACACATGAATAGGCAGCTCTGGCAACACGACATGCAGCTGCTCTGCTGTCACACCACCTGGTCTCAGGATGTATAACTCCCCGTCAACCAGCTGAATCACCGTGGACTCTACGCCAACACCAGTTGCACCGCCATCCACAATGCCGCCAATCTTCCCGTCCAAATCATCACGCACATGCGAGGCTAGGGTTGGGCTCGGTCTACCTGAGCTGTTCGCACTTGGCGCCGCTATCGGCAGCCCTGTTTCTCGCAGCAGCTGTAAGGCAACCGGATGATCAGGTATACGAATGCCTACCGTTTGCAGACCTGCCGTCACTAACGGCGAAAGGCTACCTGCAAGAACAGGTAGCACAATGGTTAAGGGGCCTGGCCAAAAGGCTTGCATAAGAGCTAGATGATCCGTTGTTAGACTATCCGACTGAATAAGACTTGGGAGCTGGTTCACATCAGCAATATGTACAATCAGAGGGTTATCAGACGGCCTCCCTTTTGCAGCGAAAATCTGGAGAACGGCGGCGGTATTCGTCGCATCCGCTCCAAGTCCGTACACCGTTTCGGTCGGAAAAGCGACCGTATCACCTTGCTGCAGAAGTTTCGCTGCTTCTGCTATATCCTGCGCTGTTGCGCCAATCGCTCCTTGATTCACGTTCCAGTAGATTGTCACAAACTCTCATCCTTACTTGTATAGATTAGCTGAACCACGAAAAGATCGCCTTAAACATTTCCCAAATAAAGAACTTTACTTTCGGTTGAGCCGGCTCTTCGGTCGTGGTCGTGGTAACTGAAGCTGCTACGACCTCACCTTTTGTGTCTTTCTTTGCTACCTTCTCTGTCGAAGTAGCTTTATCTTTGCTAGCGACAGTTTTCGCTTTATCTTCTTTAACCGGCTGCTTTTCCTTGCCATTCTCATCGGTCGTTTTGGCCACGACAACAGCTGCTGAAGCAACCGCTTCACCCGATACGGAATCTACAAAGCATAACGGTGGAAATAACACGCACCACCAATTTTGGCCTTCACCCGAACCAATCACAACACGCAATGCTTCATAATCCCCAGCTGGGTAGACGTCATTTCCGTACATTTTGGTTGGAAAAGGAACAACACCTAGCTCTACTGTATGCGGATAATTATAGCCACGGGATGCAATCATCTCGCCAACAAGTTGATCGAATTCAGGCAAATGCGCGTTCACAACCGCTCTTGCCTCGTCTAAGGAATGGGGTCCAACAACCCACTCTGCCATACGAGCAATAATCGCATCGCGAATCTCGCGTTTCAAAGCTTGGTCCTGCGCAGAATCCGAATTTGCTAGAATACGCAAACGAATCGATTCTTCTGGTATCGTAGGCGAAATAACCGCCGCATTCGTACGATTGGATTCCCAACACATAATCATAAGTATAAGTGCAAAAACAATGAATAATAAACTCTTAACTGAGTGGCGCTCCGTTCTCTTAACCATGGAGAGTAGCCCCTTTCCCGTCATCTACTAGCCAGTATGGACAATAGTGGGTGGGGCTAAACCTATGAATCTATTATTTTTGGCAAAATGATAGAGTTGGTAGAGGGCTCATATTTGCAGGCTTTCAGGCTCGCCTGGATCAAGCCTACAGCTGGCGTGGCTCACGAATCGCCAACACGTGGCGATTGATCCCCTGGAGATCCTGCACGAAACGGATCTCCGTCCAGTCTGCGGCGGCACCCAGCAACGTCGCAACTGCCTCCGCCTGCCCAATGCCCACCTCGAACCCGACCACAGTCGGGATTCGTGGCAGCCGGTGCAGCTGCGAAACCATCCGGCGGTACAGGTCGAGTCCCTCGACACCGCCGAACAAAGCTGTGTGCGGCTCGAATAGCCGCACCTCGGGCATCAGCGCCGGCAGGTCGCCATCAGGGATATACGGTGGGTTAGACACCAGTATATCCGGCGCGAGCCCGCGCTCGATATAAGGCTCGAGGAGGTCGCCCTCGAGCCACTCAATCCGCGCTGCCACTTCGTGGCGCTGCGCGTTCTTGCGGGCCATCTCCAGCGCTGCCGCGGAGATGTCACTGGCAGCCACGCGCCACGTTGGGCGCGCGTGCGCGATCGTCACCGGGATGATGCCACTCCCGGTGCCCACATCCGCAAGGAGCGGAGCGCCTTGCGGGAACAGACGCGAGCCCTCGTGGAGCAACGCCTCCACGAGCAGTTCGGTCTCCGGCCGCGGGATCAACACAGCCGGCCCGACTTCAAACGGAAGGCCGAAGAAATCCTGCTCACCGATGATGTACTGCACCGGTTCACCCGCGGCCTTCCTTGCAACGAGCTGGTCCCACGTGGCGACCAGCTCTACCGGCATCTGTTCCTGCCACCAGCGGAACAGCAGCTCAGTCCGACTGCAGCCGCCTAAGAGGTGCTGCAGCAATAACTCCGTGCAAGCCGAAGCCTCTGCTACGCCTTGCTCTGCTAAAAAAGAAGAAGCCTTCACAAAGGCTTCTCTCACACTCATGTTTGCACTCGTCATTACATTGCCTCTAAGGCATCGGATTGTGCAGCAATCGTTAGTGCTGACACAATTTCCGCCATATCGCCGTTAAGAACTGTCTCTAAACGGTGAAGCGTCAAGCCGATACGGTGATCGGTAATCCGGCTTTGCGGGAAGTTGTACGTACGAATCCGCTCTGAACGGTCACCCGTTCCGACTTTGCTTTTACGCTCGCCAGCATATTTCGCTTCTTCTTCTTCACGCAATTTATCTGAAATCCGCGTACGAAGTACACGAAGCGCTGACTCTTTATTGGAGTTTTGCGATTTACCATCCTGACATGTTGCTACGATACCCGTTGGTACATGGGTTACACGTACAGCGGATTTCGTTGTATTAACGGATTGACCGCCCGCTCCACTGGAACAGAACGTATCGACACGAATATCGGCATCATGAATCACGATTTCCACATCTTCTGCCTCCGGCATAACGACTACCGTTGACGTGGAGGTGTGGATCCGTCCACCGGATTCCGTTACTGGAATACGTTGAACACGGTGCGCACCGCTCTCAAACTTGAGCTTGCTATAAGCACCTTTACCCGTAATCATGAAAATAATTTCTTTAAATCCGCCCAAATCATTCACGGAAGCATCCAAAATCTCCGTTCTCCAACCTTGCGCATCCGCATAACGCGTATACATGCGGTAGAGATCGCCTGCAAACAGTGCAGCTTCGTCGCCGCCTGCCGCTCCGCGAATCTCCACGATGACGTTCTTATCATCGTTAGGATCCTTCGGCATCATCAAGATGCGGAGATGTTCTTCTAGTTTAGCGGATTGCTCGCTAAGCTCTTCGATCTCCATTTTGACCATTTCGCGCATCTCATCGTCCAGCTTCTCATTCTGCATCACTTTCGCATCAGCCAGCTGTTCGCTCACGCTCTTATATTCATTATAAGCATCGTAAGACTCCTGAAGATCAGATTGCTCTTTGGAATACTCTCTTAGTTTCTTCGTATCACTCGTTACATCCGGGTCACACAATAACTCACTTAGTTTGTCATAGCGGTCCACAATGGACTGAAGTCGATCCAACATAGGGGATCACTCCTTTCTTATTTTTGTTATTAATTAAACGTTGAAGCGGAAATGCATAACGTCGCCGTCATTTACCACGTACTCTTTACCTTCAAGGCGTACTTGGCCTTTTTCTTTCGCACCCGCCATGGATCCAGCAGCAGCCAAATCGTGATAAGAAACAACCTCTGCACGAATAAATCCACGTTCGAAATCCGTATGAATGACGCCAGCTGCTTGCGGAGCTTTTGTTCCTTTACGAATTGTCCATGCTCTAACTTCTTGCACTCCAGCTGTGAAATACGTATACAAGCCGAGTTTGCGATAAGCAGCTTTAATTAATCTATTCAAGCCGGACTCTTGAAGTCCCAACTCTTCCAGGAACATCTCTTTTTCTTCGTCTTCCAGTTCAGCAATCTCAGACTCAACCTTCGCACTGATGGAAACAACTTCGTTGTTTTCTTTTTCTGCGAATTCCTTCACGATTTTAACGTATGCATTGTCATCCGCTGTTGCAACTTCATCTTCACTCACGTTTGCCGCATAAAGCACTGGCTTCATCGTCAATAAATGAAGATCGCGAACTAGAAGGCGCTCATCGTCTGTCAAATCCAAGCTGCGTGCTGGCATATCATTATATAAGGCTTCTTTGATACGTTCCAAACACTCAACTTCAGCTACAACTTTCTTGTCGCCGCCTTTGAGGTTTTTGCGTGAACGCTCGATTTTTTTATCAACCGACTCAATATCTGCCAAAATCAATTCAAGATTAATCGTCTCGATGTCGCCAATCGGATCGACTTTCCCAGAAACGTGAGTAATATTATCATCCTCAAAACAACGGACAACATGCACAATCGCATCAACTTCGCGGATGTGTGCTAGAAATTTATTTCCAAGGCCCTCGCCTTTGCTCGCACCCTTAACCAATCCCGCAATGTCAACGAATTCGAACGCTGTCGGCACGATGCTCTTAGGCACAACGATTTCTACCAGCTTCTGCAATCTCTCGTCTGGTACTTCTACTACCCCAACATTCGGATCGATCGTACAGAACGGATAATTTGCAGATTCTGCCCCCGCCTGTGTAATTGCATTAAACAATGTCGATTTTCCTACGTTCGGTAGACCGACGATACCTGCTTTCAAAGCCATTGTCGTTACAACTCCTTAATTTTCGAAGATCATCCTTCTTATTATATAGTACTTGGAGGGCAAAAAAAAGCCTGCTAGCTATTGATTAGCTCCAGACTTTTTTTCCATTGCTTTTTTGTACTCTTCATCCCGCTTCTGTTCGAAGTAGGTTTGGATCTGATTTCGCAGAATAAAACCGCGCAGCGCATTGCTTTGTTCCGCAGGAACACTCTCGAAGCTAGCACCGTAATAGTAGCTGCCCTCTTGCTTTTCTTTCCTTATAATTTCCAACATACAAGGCATTTCGAAGCCTAAATCGAGCTGTACTTGTAACTGGCATTTTTTATGTAAAATAGCATCAATCATAGAACTATCGTTAATCGTGAAACCAAGTCCATTCATCGAAATATTTTTAATTGAAATCTCAATGGCTTGTTCAAGCTGATACTGTTCTTTCTGTTGGATATTCTGAAACCCAAAAATTTGTCCTATGTTTTTCACATTCACCCGCGGGAACTCCCGTTTCTCCGAAAACTTCTTTCGGTTCTCCGGCGGATTAATCACAATGAGCGAACCAGGCTCTCTAGCCACGACTGTCGTATGAAGGACGAAGAGACCCGATTTGGTGTACAACGTCATTTTAGCTTTATCTCCAAGCTGAAATACTTCATATTCCGGCAGCTCGATCTCCATGATATCTCCTTGTGCATAGGTAAGAATACCTGTTGACACAAAATCATCCTTCGCCAAAACAGCTCTACAATCGATCAATACTTCCGCATCAAATCCTTCTTTGCTCCCATACCGTTTCAAAGCATCCTGATTCATCGCCATGCTCACCTTCACCTCTCCCTCTACGGACGAATGGATTCCACAGAACAATTACGCACAAAATAGACTGCCCCTCTTCCATATAGAAGGGAGCAGCCTATCACCTTAATCAAAAAAAAGCATCGATTTTCGGTAACCAGGCTGCCATAGTTCCTTAGAACCGTAGACCCTCAGCTTTGCGTCCTTGCTTTTCAACAAGTTTGCTATTGTCGAACCCTGCTATGCTATTCAATTTAGTCGTTATTTATGGTCTAAAAGACCCACTATTACCACCATTATACGTAGCCTGGATATTTCTTTCAACTAAAATCCTTGCATGGGCGATGTTTTTATTGTATGAATGTGTAGTGGAATGAATATCCACAGGTTTATAAGTTATCCACATTGTTATCCACAGCTTGTTAACAACGAATATTTGTTCGGATTTTTATGCACATGTGGATAAACTATTATTGCGAGGTGTCCCCCTGTGGATCAACATATCCCCTGGATGCAAGAAGCGATTGGTGAGGCGCTTAAAGCCGAAGCCATCCGTGAAGTACCGATAGGCGCAGTCGTCGTCCATCAAGGTCAAATCATTGGCCGCGGCTATAATTTACGCGAAACAACCCTAGATCCTCTCGCACATGCAGAGATGATTGCCATTAAACAGGCAAGCGAGCATCTGCAAGCCTGGCGCCTTCTCGACTGCCAGCTTTATGTGACGCTGGAACCTTGTCCGATGTGCGCAGGTGCCATAGTACAAGCACGAATACCGCAAGTGATTTATGGAACAGTGGATCCAAAGGCTGGCTGCGCTGGAACGTTGATGAACTTACTGCAGGAGGACCGATTCAATCATCGTGTCGATGTGGTTAGTGGCGTTTTGCAAGAGGAATGTTCAACGATGTTAACGCAGTTTTTTCGAAAACTACGGGGAAAAGCTTGATTCCTCCCTTACTTTAATTGTATCGAACGTACGATGAAAAAGATGATCGTGCCAAACAGTAGCAGTAAAATGAAGCCAAACGCCCACCAGTTGAGATCAGCGTTGCCTGCCTTAGCACTTTGGATAACCGACCATTCAATAAAACCAAATAGAATCACAATCACCGCTTTTAAACTGTTCATAAATAAACGCGCATTCTGGTATTGACCAAGGGCATTCTGAGGTGTAATTGGGGCTGGATAATTATATATGTGCGGCACCTTGCTAAGAAAGGTCAAACCAATGTAGATGATTATGCCTATGAGGGGTAAGACAATTAAGCTTATTTTGTTCCCCCAACCATCAACTTCGCCTTTTCCGTTAAAATGTAGCGGAATCCGCTCAGGCATATCCTGCCACGCGTAAGCGACATATGCGATCATACTTACGATTATGAGTAGAGAAATGCCTTCAAGTACTGTTTCTGCTTTGGATCTGGCAAGTTGAATCACGGGACGTTGCTCCATACAACACCTGCTTTCTGCTGTTTTAATTAGGGATCCTAGTAAATGACATATCTATTCATTATTCACTACAGTACATTCCTTACTTAAATGAAACCTCCTGCTTGAACATGGGTTAAAATGGGTTGCACCCCGAAATCATCTCGTGTTAGAATGACGATACTATGCGCCCGTAGCTCAGCAGGATAGAGCAACAGTTTCCTAAACTGTAGGTCGTACGTTCGAATCGTATCGGGCGCGTATCGTTCTTCTCACAAAGCAATCATACTTAAAAAGGGATTTCAACTTAGGTTGGCAATCCCTTCTTTGTTTTGGATTCATAATCGAAAGGAGTCCTCACTCCGATGACAACTCGCGCTATTTCATCCTACCGGATCCCGCTCTTCTGTGCCGTTACGATGCTCTTCTGGATGTCAATGTACACCAGCGTTCCGATCATGGCGCCTTATGTGGAGTTCCTTGGGGGAAGCCACCAGTTAGCTGGTTGGATTGTAGGCATGTATGGCATCTCGCAGATGCTGCTCCGCATACCCGTAGGTATTATGTCGGATCGTTTTCATAAAAGAAGACTGTTCATTACCTTCGGCCTTCTTTTCACCGCCATTACCGGAATAGGGCTGTGGTTCACGCACGATTTTACTTGGATCTTAATCCTCCGCGCTCTCGCGGGAGCAGCCGCAGCGACATGGGTTGATTTTACAGTGCTATTCACAAGCTATTACAAGCATGAAGAATCAACGAAGGCGATTGGCACGATCTCCTTTTTCAACTCACTCGGTCAGGTGCTTGGTATCCTAAGTGCAGGCTGGGCAGCAGACAAGCTGGGGTGGGAATCGGTATTTATCTTAGGTGCAGTGCTCGGCCTACTTGGCATGATCGGCTCATTCTTTCTCATTGAAAAAGTCGAGAAAGATGCGCCTAAAATTACGCTGCGCGGAATAGGCGACGTGGCAACAGATCGAACGCTCCTTTTCGTGTCTTTGCTCGCTATTCTATCGCAGGTATTGATTTTTGCTACGGTTTTCGGCTTCACCCCAGTCTATGCCATGCAGCTCGGAGCAGACAAATTCTCGCTCTCCTTGCTATCCTTATTCGCTAACGTCCCCGTTGCACTAGCCTCCTTGTTCGGAGGACGACGATGGTCGATCCGTTATGGAGAGAAGCGCATGGTTGTCGTTGGCTTTCTGCTCATGGGGATATTCACCTTTACGGTTCCGTTCACCCATCATCTATGGCTGCTCATGGTCACGCAAGCATTGGCAGGCTTTGGTCGCGGACTTTCATTTACGTTACTCATGGGCATGAGCATTAAGCATATGCCTGCGGATAAGCGCGCAACAGCAATGGGCTTCTTCCAAGCCATATATGGGCTCGGGATGTTCGTAGGGCCAGTCCTCATGGGCATCATTGGTGACTATTTTTCACTCAACCAAGGCTTTATTGTACTCGGTATCCTCGGTGCTTTCAGTGCACTACTCGCTTATCTGTTCGTTCAGAACGCGGCTAAGAAGCGGCCACTAACTGCTAACAACTCTACGATTGCGCAATGATAGTAAGGGCGAATCTCACGATTCGCTCTTTTTTTTCATATAAGTGCAGGGGTACAGCTGACGAGCTTCGTCTATTCATGCGGAGAGGAGGAGAAGCATATTGAGGAGCACTCATTAGTTGATCGCATAGTAAAGGGCGATGAAGCGGCATTCCGCGAGTTGGTTATCAGGTATCGTCCTTATCTTTTGCAGACGATCTTTGCCATTGTTCGCCATCAAAAGGATGCCGAGGACTTATCCCAAGAGGTTTGGACCCGTATTTACTTCTCCCTCCCTCAGTATGAAAGGAAAGGCTTGAAAACGTGGATGACCCGCATCGCGGTTAATCGAGCTATTGATTTCAAGCGCGCGTCCAGTCGGCGAAAGGAAGACATTATCTCTGAATTCGAGGAGGCTGTCTCCAACAGGACAAGGACCTCCTCATCTGGAGCAGAGTGTAGAGCATGAGGTTTTGATCAAAGAAACGACTGAATTCATACGTCACAAGCTCGACCAAATCCCATCGAATTACCAGGATGTTTTACTGGCCTATTATATTCATCATCAGTCCTATCAAGATATTGCCAATGCTCAAGGCGTTACCATTATAACAGTCGAATCTAAGCTGTACAGGGCAAAGCAATGGGTGAGAAATCACTGGAAGGAGGAGGAGTTTCGATGAAAACGCAACACTATGACCAACAGGAATGGATGCAGTATGTGAAAGAGAGTCTCCCTTCAGAAACAAGGAATGAGATGGAGAATCATTTATACCGTTGTGATGACTGTCTAGCGATCTATATGGCTTGTATAGAGGAGTCAACAGTAACGCTCACTGATATCGTTAACACAGAGACTTACATGAAAGAGATTATTACGCGTACCATTGGCACAAAGCCAGCTTGGTATCGCTCTACAATGTTCCACTACGGGGTCGCCGCTGCTGCGACACTTGTCCTTGTAGCAACTGGCTTTTTCCATGGCTTATCGCAGGAATTAGGAACGTTCGGCGCCTTCAAGCCCGCTCCTCCTCTGGAAGCCCCTGCCTCCCTTAAAGCTCAAGTTTCGGTTTCCGATCACATTGTTAATAAAACACTTACCTGGCTAGACACCTTGCAAAATGATCAAAAAGAAGGAGGTTTCAACCCATAATGTCTAACAAAAGTCATCTTACTGCGTTCTTATTGTCTTTCATTCCTGGAGCGGGTCATTTATATATGAACAGGAAGGGCCGCGGTTTTCTATACGGATTTGTATTCTTTGGACTAGCCTTCATCCTGTTCTTAGGAGTCGCTTCCCATGATGCTGACGAATTCGCTATCCTATTAATACCGATTGCGTTCACAGCGATTGCCAATATGGTGGATATGATTATCTACCTGCTGCGTTCTCCAGCACCTACACCTGCTGCCTATTATCAACCGAATCCGGCGTATTATGGGCCTTACCCACCTGAACAGGAGATACCCGCCTGGGACGCCGCTTCCTATTATGATCACCTAGCGAGGAGTCAGGAAAGATCCAAAGTGCTTATGCTCTCTTTCATACCTGGCGTTGGTCACTACCGACTTGGACTCATGCAAAGAGGCCTTACGGCAATGGTCTCCTTCTTCGGGATCGCGATCCTTATCTTCTTCATCACCATACTGACCCACAACGATGGCTTCATCGTATTCTTGCTAGCTTTACCGGTACTCTGGTTCTACACCATGTTCGATGCACTTAAGCAACTGGATCGCAAGCAGGCCGGATATGAACTCATTGATCGCAGCATATTCGAAGATTTCCAACGTGATGAGCATGGACGTAAAAACCGAACTCTCGCTACAATTATCGCTATTTTTCCTGGAGCCGCGCATCTCTACTTATCTATGACCAAAAGGGGTATTCAGCTGATGGCTGTGTTCCTATTCTCCGTCTATGTCCTGGATGTATTGCGACTCTCACTGTTCTTCTTTCTGATTCCGATTCTGTGGTTCTTTAGCTTTTTTGATGCCTTACAGAGTATTTCTAAGTATGAAAATGGCACCTTAGTCGACAAGCCTCTTGTCGAGAACTGGACAGCTTACCAACGCTCTATAGGTGTTATATTAATCGTGTTAGGCAGCTACTACATCTTCAGTGACGTCTTCGTTCAGTTCTTGTATCAGCTCCTGCCGAGTTCGCGAAATTACATGTATCTGATTAACAATTTTAGTCAGACCTTAATTGTTGCTATTCTTTTAATAGGAGCGGGTATCCGTTTGTTGATGCATCGTAAGCAGCATAAATCAATGTTTACGGAGAAAAATGACGATGCAGCCGCCTTCTCTCCCTCATCAGATACCGTGATAGACATAGAAAAAAAGAACCCCTAAGGGTTCTTTTTTCTGTCGGCATTGATGATATTTCTTTGAACCTTGTTACACATAAAACCTAAGTTAAATCTGCGTATAAAACACGGTAAGTGTCTTTAGCACATCGCCCTCCAGCCTGATTATAACAGGTAGAAAAGTCCTCTTTGCAATGGTTGTTTCGCTTTCGCTAATTGCTCCAACGGAACCACACCTCTCTGCTTGCCGACAATAATAGTATGACCGGTTTTCGTTTTTTTAATCATGTTTATTAAAAAATTTCATTGCCCGTTATCCGCCGTGTCCATGGCCTTCTGCAGCGTGTCCGCCGTGATGATTCTGATTCTTCACTTTCTTAGACCCCGATAAGGGTTCTTGATTTCCACCCGGATTATTGCGGTTCTTTACATTGCCATTATTAACAAGATTGTCACCTGCAGAATAGTTTTTAGGTTTAGACATAGCTCCTCATCCTCTCTTTTACGAATTTGTTCCTTCGTGATTTAGAGCATCTTGATGCCTATGGTCGTTGACCTTCTGCTGGATTTGCTGCGCATTATGCGCGTTCGCCGGATTCGCATCTAGATCCTTAGCCACATTTTGCAGGTTCTTATCTGCACTCTTTTGCTTCGTCATCAAGGTGTCCTCCTTCTATTAAGCGTTGGTGACCTTCTGCAATGCCTGCGCACACTCATGAATATGCCGCACATAATCATCGATTAGCGACTGTATAACATCACTTCGTTCGTCAATATGCGTCGTTCCTTGCTGTACATCGGTTAGTTCAACCTTCACTTCTCTGGCGTCCACATACGTCACTTTAAAATCAAACGAATAGCCGGTATGCCCCGCCGTCATAATGTGCACACGGACAGCGTCCGCATCGCCTTCATCTGCCCATACCCTTGTTGTATCAGCAGGCTGGAGAACGGTGGGCATGACGCGCATCCACTCTTTCACGATTTCAGCTTGATCCACGCTAGGCTTATCTGATTTGCTCATAGGTAACACCTCCACATGATTAAAATGCGGAAGCCGCCTATCTTTTATCCATGTAAAAAAACACCTACTCCCCGGCACGAATGAGAAATCGTGTTTTCGGAATAGGTGTTAAGATTAGCTAACTATTGAATCATTTGCTGCCAAAGCATACCCAACATCTTCGCCGCCTCTTCACGTGAAGCCAAATCCTTCGGCGCGAAACGATTGCCGGATTTCCCGGAAATAATGCCGGCTTGCTGCATCGCTTTCGCTGCATCTACAGCGAAGGCAGGGATCTCAACGCTATCTGCAAAAGATGCTGAGACCGCGACTTGCGGCAAGCTAAACTTCTGCAGCGCGGCGAACCTAGCAATCATCGTTACCATTTGCTCACGCGATATGTTAGCTGCTGGTGCAAATTCACCTGCGCGTACGCCGCTTGTAATGCCGTTCTGGGATGCCCATTGTACAGCCTGGGCATAATAGCTATCCGCCTTCACATCGTTGAAGGTGACCGCTTTATACGCGCCTAGATTTGCGCCCGCCATGCGAGCCAGCATCAGGGTGAAATCCGCACGGGTAATTTGTTCAGCTGGCGAGAATTCACCTTCTGCTGTTCCATTGATAATATTACGTGCGGCTAAGTAAGTAATATAGCTCTTCGCGAAGCTTCCTGACGTATCCCCAAACGTAACAGGTGAATACCCCACCGCGTATTGTGAGAAGTGGCTTACTTTAAAAATTAATGTGCCAGTAGCAGCATCGAAATAGCTGTTCGTCACTTTTACGAGCTCACCGTTATCAGCAATGTAGTAGGCTACAATGGCATTTGTGTCCTCATTAGCTGCCGGTTTATAAGGTACTTGAACCTCTACCGTACCTCCATTGAAGCTTGAAACTGTATTGCCGCCTGCTGTGATCGTAAAGTCGAAGACTGGGCGGCCGCTTACTGCTGCTTCCAGCGCTTCCTTAGCAGCCGGAGTCCAACCTTGCGTTGCTGCCTGCAGGTCTGCTTTACGGATCGAAATATCTACTGTACCGCTCGTCGCGGCACCCTGTACAGCACCCATGGCCTGTTTGTCTAAAGAAATCTGACCAAGTCCTGATGACAACGTAAGCGTATCTGTTGGACTGCTTGCAATGCTTGCAAAAGCTTCGGTTGGCAGACTGACCACAGCTTGCTTCGCCGCAGGGTCTACAACCGTCTTAATTTCTAAGACAGAAGCTTTTCCGTCCGTATGCCCCTCGGTTACCTTAGCTAAAGCCTCAGACACCTGCTTGCTGGATACAGAGGCTGTCGCCTTTCCAGCGCTGTCTAACGAGCTTTTTACGTCCGTTGTCGTCTTAATAGTCGTATCGCTCTTCTCTACTGTGCTTGTCGCTTCTGATGCGGCTGGGGCCGCCCCTGTCCCGCTTCCGCTAGAGTTGGAGCTGTCTCGACTAACGGTTATCTTATATGTCTTTGTCGATTGATCTTGTGCCGTAACCACAATCGTGACCACATTGCTGCCTACAGCCAAATCTATCGTGCGAGGTGTTGGCCCTACAAAGGCAGTTCCGTTCACAGTCACCGTAGCCGCTGGATCAATTGCTGCTGGAGCCACGGTCATCGCGTATACGCTATTTCCAACACTCATGGCATAATCCGTTTGTTTACTACTAAAGGAAGGTGCGATTGTTCCCCCCACTATCGATAATGCACTCAAATCTGCAATATCAATCAAATTAGCAGCACTCACATTTTTAAATTGATTGTAGTCAGCCTCCACTTGCTTAGCGTAGTCTTCACCTAAGTTGACTATTGTATCTCTGATGGTACTCCAGTCGGTGTTCAACGCAGCAAGTGCATTTGCTTCAAAACTGTATCCCAAATTGCGATCAGCCCGCGCATGTGCATAAGCATAGGCCATAGCGGATGCCTTCAATAAATCTTTATATGCATTAAAATCAGCGAATTTACTATCATCGTAATCGCGATCAAAGGCTGAGATTTTTCGAATCAAAAACGTTTTGGAAGCGCCGTTCAACTCGCCGACAAACGGATCATCAACTGAAGACAACTCGTCATAAGCTTTTTTCGCACGGGAAGCGTCTTTGCCTACATAGGCTGAATAATCCAGATTCACAAAAGTGTTCCCCAACAAAGCAGGCGCTTTCTGCTGTTTTACATCCAGAATTAGGTCATCATTCGTTCCCGTTGTAGCACCCTCAATTAATACGAAATAGCGCCTAACCCCGATGCTCCCAAGTCCTTTTTCAATAACCCGTGCAATATCTTTAATGGCAAAGAATTGGTCTTTGGATGCTGTGGATAATCTTGTTTGATTCACATACCCGGACCAGTTGTCTTTGATCTCATTCCATTCGGCAGAAGATACGGCAAGCAGCTTCTCATCAGCCGTTGTCGAACTTGTTGGAGTTGCTATTTCTACAAAGCTACGCTCGCCATTCACCACTTTGGTAAGTCCTTTGATTTTCTTAGCCGTGTTAACGTCAAGCACATCTTTGTTCGAAAGATTATCTAGCAGACCTTCACTCGTCGAATTCCCGTAGAAAATTTTCAACATATAACCGGTGTTGGAAAATCCGTTTGAGAGCAAGAAATTTTCATCAATTTTGGCTGTGTTCTCGATATCATTTCCTTGAACACTTGCCAGCGTTGATTTATACTGCTCCAAAAAGTCCTTAGCCGCTTGACGAGTATCCGCAGCGCTTGTTTCCTTAGTACCGCTAACATCATCCTTCGTATTATAAATACTTGCAACAAAACGGATCAAATCGAAATAGAATGGGGCTACGAGCGATTCATCCGGATCATTTAGATCAAAATAAGGTTGCCCGTCATTATGATCGAAGAAGCCGACATTACGCGTATGAGCATCGCCTTCAATCCATGTGTTGATACCGCTCCAAGTTGACCAAGCTTGTGGGACAGGGATAATCGTTCCTAAATCCTGATAAAATAACGGGCTGTTACCACGGAAGAACTTATGCGGTTTCGCAGCCATTTCCGAGTACTTATAGTTTTTATCATAGACGTCTGAATGAAAGGCATTAGCTTGTTTTAGTGCTGTAATAACCGTATTTTTGCGGGGAGTATCGTTAAGTAGCGGTGCTCCTGGTCGCTTGACAGTAATCCCGGAAATCGTATCCGAATCTTCGCTAGCTTCCGCAGTTACAGCTTCTTTTTTTATCGTAATCGCAAGAATAACATCATTTAGAATCGGCTGTGCAGCTGTTCCACCGATTTTAAAAGTCACAGTTTTGTTCCCATCGCCAACTGCTGTAATCGTTAATCCATTTAGCGAGGTGCTACCTGTTACTGTGTAATCGGATTGATTTAAATTACCATTTTTCACAATGCCATTTCCTAGCGTAATAACAAAGGTACTGTCTGTTGTCGATACGGAAGTGGATGTAGCCATTTGAATCGTGGCATCTGTGACTGTCCCTGTTACCTTGGTAACTCCTCCAAACTTCAGTAGGGTCATTCCCGTAATGGCATCAGACGGCCCGTAGATCCCTCCTTGAAAGGCTGAAGGAAGTAGGGTAACGGACAAAGGCGTATCTACTACGACATCTGTGCTTGCTTGCCCCGTGATCGTGAACGTCATGACACTTCCAACCGCAGTAGCCGAAACGGATAAACCAGCTGGCAAATTGCTAATTGTAAAATCTGTGCTAGGTATCAACGTAGCTTTGGGCACCCCATATGTAGCTGTAAGCTGAAAAGTAGCATTCGAAGAATCGATAGCCACAAGTGAACCCATAGAAACTGTATTATCTGAAATATTAGCAACCGCTGTTGCAAATGGCTCTATTCTTGAAGCACTATTTTGCGGATTCACCTGCGATTTATTGGCCGTTACTTCAAAATCTGAAGCATTATTCCCAATCTCATAGCCATTCCCAGCGTTAAGACCACTTCCTGCTGGAGTTGAGCCGTTAGCACTGAGCGTGCTTAAAAAAGTTCCATCTGATGGATTTACCGCTTTGCGAATAATACTTTTTTGAGCACTACCACCTGGTGCAGGCGCAACTTTGGAAATACTCGCTCCTCCGTAACCAACGAAATCTACGATACTTCCTCCTGAGCTTGCACTAAAATCAAAATCTGCTGCACTGCTCAGAAGTGCAACAACCCCGCCATCCTTATTCATATTTAAGTTAGTATCCGTCGCATCGGCACCCTCAATCTCTTTACCGGAGCCCGTACTATACCCTGATGTCCAAGGTCCTACGCCAAGTTTAATTAAGTAATAGCCATGAGGCTGAATATCTCCTGTGAGAGATACTTTTGCTCGATATACACTGTCCGTTACACTCGTCGTAGTGTCCTGACCAGCTGTATTGGCCTTTAAGAATTGAACACTCCACGTATTCAAACTTTGCACACTATTGGTTGGATTATAAAGCTCAATGAAATCATTTTTGTAGGGAGAATCTGTATTATGAGCCCCACCACCGAATATCTCACTAATAACAATATGATTCGCTGCTGCAGCTTCTGCCTTTGGCAAAGTTCCTGACAAGTACCCGATATTACAAACGATGGCTGCAATAAGTGCTAATATGATTGACTTTTTAAGCATTAGCTTCACTTTTTCCACTCCTCTTATCATGGATAATCTCGTCCATTATAAGAAAAGCACCACCTACAAAATACCCATTTTCCGTTAAATTATCATGTAGATTTTGTAAACCCTATATTACTTTCTTCCTTTGCCCTTCGAAAAATAAAAACAAAAAAAGCCACACGATTTCGAGAATCGCATGACTCTTTGGTTGGGTATTACCTTGGCTACGGAGAGGGTGGGATTCGAACCCACGGAGACCTTGCGACCTCGGCGGTTTTCAAGACCGCTGCCTTAAACCACTCGACCACCTCTCCACGATAGGCGTCTCCGATTAGGGAGACGACCTTGTGCAGTGACAAAAAGCATTGTAGCACATAATTGTCACTTGATGCAAGTCTTATTTTTTCGTGATGACTTTCACGTTGTTCATGTAAGGAACAAGCACGTCAGGAACGATGATCGAACCGTCTGCTTGCTGGTAATTTTCAAGAATCGCAGCTACTGTTCGGCCTAAAGCTAAGCCAGATCCGTTCAGCGTATGTACGAATTCCGGTTTCGCCTTCGCATCCCGGCGGAAACGAATATTCGCTCTGCGCGCTTGGAAGTCTTCGAAGTTACTGCAGCTGGAGATCTCGCGGTATGCGCCGCTGTTTGGCAGCCATACTTCCAAATCATACGTCTTCGCGGATGTGAAGCCAATATCGCCTGTGCAGAGTGACAACACGCGGTAAGGGAGCTTCAACAGCTGTAGGACGCGCTCAGCATGCCCTGTAAGCTTCTCCAACTCCTCGTAGGAGTCTTCGGGCTTAACAAGCTTTACAAGCTCAATTTTGTTGAATTGGTGCTGTCTGATTAAACCACGTGTATCGCGGCCAGCGGATCCTGCTTCCGAACGGAAACAAGCACTGAACGCTACGAAATTAACCGGCAGCTGTTCATTCGTTAGAATATCTTCACGATGATAATTCGTGACGGGTACTTCTGCTGTCGGAATCAAGAAATATTCCGAATTCTCAACCTTGAACACATCTTCCTCAAACTTCGGAAGCTGTCCTGTTCCCGTGAGGCTGTCACGGTTAACGATATAAGGAGGCAGCATTTCTTCATAGCCATGCTCATCACTGTGCAGGTCCATCATGAAGTTGATTAATGCTCGCTCTAGACGAGCTCCTAACCCTTTGTAGAACACGAAACGCGAACCCGTTACCTTCGCCGCCGCTTCAAAATCCAAAATGCCCAAGTCCTGCGCTACTTCCCAGTGCGGCTTCACTTCGAAGTTGAATGTAGGAATGTCGCCAATACGGCGTACTTCCACGTTCTCTTCTTCCGTACGGCCTACAGGTACGCTGGCATGCGGCATATTCGGAATGGAGAGAAGGACTTGTTGTAATGACTCGTCCAAGACACGAATCTCGTCATCAAGCTCTTTAATGCGGTCGCCGACCACTTTCATTTCTTGAATTAGATCATCTGCATTTTCTCCGGATCTCTTACGCCCCGCCACCTCTTGGGAAACGGTGTTGCGGCGATTCTTCAGCTGTTCCGTTTCTTGCAATAGCTCTCTGCGCTTCACGTCTAGTTCTGTGAAGCCATTAAGCTCTTCGATCTGCTTGCCGCGGTTTTGCATGGCAGCTTGTACAGCTGCTAAATCACTTCGAAGTAACTTTACATCAAACAAGGAGATTCCTCCGTTAGCGCAAAATGGTTTGTATATGGAAGCAAGCACCCATACCGGCAATCCGGTTAACTCGGGGTGCTTGAACCGTTATTTATGCTTGGCTTTGCTTTACCATGTCTAAGAAATAACTGTGCAGACGGAAATCGTCCGTCAACTCTGGGTGAAACGATGCCGCAAGGAGATGCCCTTGCCGCGCGGCGACGATTTGGCCGTCATACGTGGCCAATACATCTACATCTGGTCCCACTTTCTCAATAAGTGGGGCCCGAATGAATACCGCGCGCACGTTCTCGTCAATGCCTTTGATCGGCAAATCCGTCTCAAAGCTTTCGCGTTGACGACCGAACGCGTTGCGAGCTACCGTAATATCCATCAGCTCTAGATGAGCTTCTGGTTGTCCGGTAATCTCTTTCGCGATAACAATCAACCCCGCGCAGGTGCCGAATACCGGCTTGCCTGCTGCCGAGAACTCACGTAACGCATCGATGAAGCCATACGTACGCATAAGCTTACCAATCGTCGTGCTCTCTCCGCCAGGGAGAATAATGCCATCTAGCTCAGCAAGTTGCTCGGTGCGTTTAACAACGACACCTTCAGCTCCCGCCTTTTCAATGCCTCGAATATGCTCTGCTACCGCGCCTTGCAGCGCGAGAACCCCTATCTTCGTCATTACCAGCCGCGCTCCTGCATACGCTCGGAAGCTTGAAGCTTGGAAATTTCGATTCCCTTCATAGGGGCACCAAGGTTTTTGGAAATTTCAGCAATCAATTTGAAATCTGTGTAGTGAGTTACAGCTTCAACAATCGCTTTCGCGAATTTCTCTGGGTTATCGGATTTGAAAATACCGGATCCAACGAATACACCATCAGAACCAAGGTGCATCATCAGCGCTGCATCAGCAGGTGTGGATACACCGCCAGCTGCGAAGTTAACGACAGGCAATTTACCTGTTTGGTGAACTTGCAAAAGCAACTCGTAAGGAGCGCCAAGTGTTTTCGCTTCGAACATCAACTCGTCCAAAGACATGCTTTGAACTTTACGAATTTGACCTTGAATCGTACGCATGTGACGAACTGCTTCTACAATGTTACCAGTTCCTGGCTCACCTTTGGTACGAAGCATGGAAGCTCCTTCGCCGATACGACGCAAAGCTTCGCCAAGATCGCGGCAACCACAAACGAAAGGTACCGTAAAATCACGCTTGTTGATGTGGAATACTTCATCCGCAGGAGTAAGTACTTCACTCTCATCGATATAGTCAACGCCTAGGGATTCAAGAATCTTCGCTTCAACGAAGTGACCAATTCTTGCTTTCGCCATGACTGGAATGGATACAACTTTCATAACATCTTCAACAATTGTTGGATCCGCCATGCGAGATACGCCACCAGCTGCACGAATGTCAGCGGGTACGCGCTCAAGTGCCATAACAGCGGACGCACCAGCTGCTTCAGCGATTTTAGCTTGCTCGGCGTTCATAACGTCCATAATGACGCCGCCTTTTTGCATTTCGGCCATACCAGTTTTAACGCGGGAAGTTCCTGTTTCCATTCTTTATTTCCTCCTATAGCTTGTATGCCAATTTCGTTGCAGTTCCCTACACGATTCGATAATAAACTTCTAAACAATAATTTTACATGAAGGATGGGCAATATACAACCCATTTTCTGGCCTAAGAGCCGCCTTTGATCCCATTAAACATATCACCGAAGAAGTTTTTAATGGAGCGGAACAGTAGGCGAATCCAGCTGCCTTTTTCAACATCGCCATCTGCAATCAGATCTACCGTTTTTTCTTGACCATTATAGGTTACTTTTACTTTGCCCAGTGTGTCGCCTTTCGCAATTGGAGCTACGAGCTTAGCCTCTTCAACAGACTCCGTCGTCACTTGGAAATCTGTATCTTTTGCGCCTTTTCTAGCAACGAACGTTAAACCTGTTTTCGTAACAAGAGGTACTTCCAATTGTACACCCTTCTTAATGTTCACACTTTTCAAAGAATCTATCGTCTGTTTCGCATTCAAGAACGGTTTTATCTCAAAATTATTAAATGCATAGTCCATCAGCTTGCGTGTTTCATTGAAACGCTCTGGTTCTGTCTTCGTCCCCATAACAACTGTAATCATACGCATACCGTTACGTTCTGCCGTTCCGGTAAAGCAGTAGCCTGCATCGTCGGTAGAACCTGTTTTCAAGCCGTCCAACCCCGGATACGCATATTTCTTAAAGTTAGTGTTCGTTGAATTTCCTTCAAGCATCCAGTTCCAGTTAATCATAGGTGATTTATCTGTTGCTCTCAGCTTCAAGGAAGGGATCTTCGTAAATTCTAGAATTTCTTTATGATCCTTCAAAATATTATAAGCAAGAATCGCCGCATCGCGAGCTGTCATCTTCGTCTCACCCTCAATGGAAGCAGGTGGATTCTTGAGATCCGCACGTGAAAGTCCAGTCGCACTAATAAAATGTGCTTTATCCGACATGCCAAGCTGTTTCGCTTTGTCATTCATCATTTTCGCGAAATTCTCTTCCGTACCGCCAAGCAATTCAGCAAAAGCCACAGAAGCATCGTTCGCGGAATAAATGGACATCGCATTGAACATATCTTTGAACGTCAACGTTTCGTTCTCGGCAATCAACTGCCCGGAACCAATGACATCCGCCGCATTCTTCGTAGCTGTCACAGGTGAATCCCATTTGAATTTGCCTTCTTTAATACTCTCCATCGCTAAATACTCGGTCATCATCTTCGCCATACTTGCTGGTGGAAAAGCCTCATCCGCGTTCACTTGGAACAGGACTGCTCCTGTACTAGCTTCCATGATTATTGCAGATTTAGCTGCTACTTGAGGTTCATTTAGTGCCGGTGCAGGCGTCGTTCCTGCATTAGGAGCAGGCGTTGTCACCGCTGCAGGCTTTGGAGTTGCCGAAGGAGAAGGCGATGCCGCATAGGTTGGTTGTATATGTAAAAGTAAGGATTGAGCAATTAAGCTAACACCTAACACCAAAGCAACCTTTTTCTTTGTAAAACGTAAAAATCTCACAATTTCACTCTCCCTAAATGATGTTGGACAAAATATAAGACACGTTATATTGTAACACACCCCATTAGACAAAAAAAAGAAAACGTGGGTTCAAATCCCACGCCTCCAATTATATCCATATTGTGACACTTTATAAGGATCTTTTAGCAGAGCTAAAAGTCTCTCATCTACATCGAGTAATTTGGTGCTTCTTTTGTAATTTGAATATCATGCGGATGGCTTTCTTTCAAACCTGCCCCCGTAATGCGAACAAATTGCGTATCATGAATAAGTTCTTGAATGTTGCGTGCTCCACAATACCCCATACCTGAACGAAGTCCACCTACCAATTGATACACTGTATCGGCCATTGGCCCTTTATAAGCCACACGACCTTCGATGCCCTCTGGTACAAGCTTGCTCTCGTTCTCTTGGAAATAACGATCCTTACTGCCTTCCTTCATAGCGCCTAGGGAGCCCATTCCGCGATAAACCTTAAACTTACGTCCTTGGAAAATCTCAGACTCACCCGGACTCTCATCCGTTCCCGCAAAAAGACTACCGATCATAACCGCGCTAGCTCCCGCTGCGATCGCTTTAACCACATCACCTGAGTACTTAATACCGCCATCAGCGATAATCGGAACACCAAATTCAGCAGCTGCTTGCGCACAATCATAAATCGCTGTAATTTGAGGAACACCAATCCCTGCAATAATACGAGTCGTGCAAATCGATCCAGGACCAATTCCGACTTTTACCATGGAAGCTCCGGCTTTGATTAAATCACGTGTACCATCACCTGTTGCCACGTTACCAGCGATAATCGGAAGCTCTGGATACTGTGCTCTTAGCTTCTTAACAGTCTCTGCAATATTAATGTGATGTCCATGTGCGGAATCCACTACGATGACGTCAATACCCGCTGTAACAAGCGCTGCGGCTCTCTCGATCACGTCTTTAGATACTCCAACAGCTGCACCTACAAGTAAACGTCCTTGCTTATCTTTGGCCGAGTTAGGGAATTGAATGGCCTTCTCGATATCTTTAATCGTAATTAACCCTTTAAGACCAAAATTCTCGTCTACCAAAGGCAGTTTCTCAATTTTATGTTTCTGAAGGATGCCTTCTGCTTGCTGAAGCGTTGTTCCAACGGGTGCTGTTACAAGACCTTCCTGCGTCATCACTTCTTTAATTTTAATAGAATAATCATGTACAAAACGCAAGTCGCGATTCGTCAAAATACCAACTAAACGATTATTCTCATTCACGATCGGCACACCAGAAATCCGATATTTCGCCATCAACTCTTCTGCATCATAGACATGATGCTCAGGCGTCAATGAGAACGGGTTCGTGATTACGCCGCTTTCTGACCTTTTTACACGATCAACGTGTTCAGCTTGAAGCTCAATGGACATATTCTTATGAATGATTCCGATACCGCCTTCACGAGCCATAGCAATCGCTAGCGCAGACTCCGTCACTGTATCCATAGCAGAGCTGATAAAAGGAATATTTAATTTTACACCAGGTGCCAGTTCCGTCGAAATGTCGATCTCCTTACCGAACACTTCTGACTTTCTCGGAACTAACAATACATCATCAAACGTTAAACCTTCTTTGCCAAACTTATCTTCTCTCACAGCGTACCATGTCCTCCTTAAAGCCCTCTAACTGAAAGCTTGATTCATAAGCTTCTATTTCATTCTTCCGTGTATGATTGCAATCTTAACAAAAGCCCATTTTTGGTGTCAAGGAAAAGGACGAGCAACCAGCTCCCCCTCACCTTGAATAAGTCTATTCCGTTAACGATAGGAGTACGTACTGCTCGGATTCCATAGCAAAAACTGCTCAACCCCCTGCTCCCTCGCCGCTTTGATCTGCTCCTTAACATCAATGGCACCATATTTCTTATGTGGCTTGACCCATGTGGCTGTAAAATCCTGATACCAAGGCCTAATCTGAGCAGTCTGCTGATTTGACCGTGCTAACTGCCGATTTTTCCAATTGGCGTCGTTAACGGCTTGATGAATGACCGCATAGGGTTGCAAATCCGGACTTTTGATGCCATAAATACCACTCGTATAGTGAGACGGATACAGCATCGGAGAAATGAAATGAACCTCCTTACTGATCATCGCCCAGTCCTGTCCAATTCCCATATCATTCGCCATCGACGTTGTTAACCCAAACACATCTGCTGAGATATAAGCTTGATCCCCAATCCGTTCCTTCGCTGTATGCAAAAAGGTTGCGATATCTTGCGCTTTGCTTAGCTTCTGCGGGTTATCAAAAATGACCTCACGGTCCACCTTCTGCCCATTCTCCGGAAACCTCACATAGTCGAACTGGATCTCATCAAAACCGAGTGTAGCCACTTCCTTCGCAATCTGAATATTATAGTCCCATACCTCTGTTTTAAAGGGATCTACCCAAGCGATTCCCTTTGGGTCCTTCCAAACGCTTCCGTCTTTATTTTTCATAGCCAATGTACTTTTCTTTTTACTTAAGTAGGGATCCTTAAACACGACTAATCTGGCAATCGTATAAATATGTTTCTGCTTCAATCTCTGCAGCTTAGCTTTCAAATCTTGTATGATGACATGGCTGTTCGCCCCGATCTCATTGACCAAAGGAACCGTTGAAGGGTATGTCACCTGACCTGAATCATTCTTAACATCTATCACCATGGCATTTAGATCGGTTTGCTCTACAAGCTCAATCAATTGCTCAAATTTATTGCCTACGGCGGACCAGGCAGAAACATAAATACCTTTCACAACCGGTTTACTTGTACTCTGAAAAGAAGGCGTTGCCACCTGATTTGTCGCAGGGCCGATGCTCCCCATATAACTCAAAGCGTGAAGTGGATTCGCTTCTTCCTTCACTTCATCGATCTTAGCTGAGCATCCATTCATCATCAGCGTTACTAACGAACAAAGACATACTCTGCCTATCCATTTCATGCTGCTTGTTGTCCTCATCGTCATCCCTCCTCGTAGGATTAGTATGGTTAAAAAAGCAACATTTACAGATATAAAAAAAAGAGTCTTTCTGGAAATTCATCCAGAAAGACTCTTACTTATTGCTTGGCAACGTTCTACTCTCCCAGAACCCTGCGGTTCAAGTACCATCGACGCTGGAAGGCTTAACGGTCGTGTTCGAGATGGGAACGCGTGGATCCCTTCCGCCATC
>NZ_JCAUAP010000024.1:0-66784 GCF_059692015.1 Paenibacillus sp. J22P165
GCCTTATTTACAGCATGCGCGTATGGCGGAATTGGCAGACGCACTAGACTTAGGATCTAGCGGGTGACCGTGGGGGTTCAAGTCCCTCTACGCGCATCAAACATCCCCAAGTCGTAGCTTACGGCTTGGGGATCCCTATGCGGAAGTGGCTCAGCGGTAGAGCATCGCCTTGCCAAGGCGAGGGTCGCGGGTTCGATCCCCGTCTTCCGCTCCATTTTTTATTAAGCGCCCTTAGCTCAGCTGGATAGAGTATTTGACTACGAATCAAAAGGTCGGGAGTTCGAATCTCTCAGGGCGCGCCATTTTTTATCACTATTGTATCGGGACGTAGCTCAGCTTGGTAGAGCACCTGCTTTGGGAGCAGGGGGTCGCATGTTCAAATCGTGTCGTCCCGATCAAGAAAGAAAGCATAGACTGTCAGCTTCATGCTGATGAGGTCTATGCTTTTTTTGTGCATACGCAACTGCTAATAACTGGGATTCGAGGGTAGGTTGGTGTATAGTAGACAAGGAGGAGGGCTACAACATGGAATTACGATGGAGGAAAAATCTATTTATTTTATGGATTGGAGCATTCTTTTGCGCGATGGCGTACACGCTTTCCATCCCATTTATCCCTATCTTTTTGCAAGAGGACTTGGGTATACATAGCGGGTTGGAGGCATGGTCGGGGATCACGTTCTCTGTGAGCTTTCTGGCGAGTGCGTTAATCGCACCGTATTGGGGCTCTCTAGCAGACAAATACGGTAGAAAACCGATGCTGCTTCGCTCAGGACTAAGCTTAAGTGCTGTCTATTTTCTTAATTATTTTGTGAATGATCCCTATATGTTTATTGTTGTCCGTGTTCTACAGGGACTTATGGCGGGCTATATTCCCGCATCGATGGCATTGGTTAGTACGAATACCCCAGAGAAGCACGTAGGGTATGCATTAAGTGTTATGTCCACAGCGACAGCAGCGGGGAGTATCCTAGGACCCTTGTTTGGCGGGATGCTCAGCCATTGGGTAGGTACGAGAGAATGCTTTCTAGCATCAGGCTTCGTCGTCCTGATCTCGGCTGTAATAGCCGTAGTTGGTGTGAAGGAAGTGCATCACAAGAAAGCGGGAGCGCGGCCAAGTGTGCTTCAGGATATTAAACAAGCGACCGCAAATAAGCGTTTGTTATCTATTTTTGGATTAACGGTGCTGGTAGCCACCTCGGTGATGATTTTAGAACCATTATTAACAATTTATGTGGTTCAAATCGGTGGAAGTGCCAAGGGAGCCTCCTTAAGCTCGGGGATTATTTTTTCTGCTGCGGGGGTGGCGACAGTCATCATGGGATCGAGATGGGGCATTATCGGGCAACGCATTGGCTACGACAAAACGCTGCTCATTGGCTTAATCGGTGGAGGTATCGGGAATCTGTTGCAATTAACGGTATATAATCTCGTTGCGTTCGGTGTGCTTCGTTTTAGTTATGGATTGTTTTTTGCTGCCGTGTATCCGGCTCTCAGTGCCCTTATTGTGAAATATTCAGATGCCGATTTCCGAGGTCGAGCGATGAGTTTAAATCAATCATCGAGTCAATTGGGAATGATGATCGGTCCTTTAATTGGCGGATTCCTAGGTGGTTTAGTGGGCATTCATTTTGTATTTTTATTAACGGGGTGTGCGCTGCTATTAGCAGCTGGCTTACTGCAGGTTAATCTGCGGAAGCAGTTGAAAGAGATATCGCCAGACTGAGGTTTTAAAGCACAGAGATTTGTAAATAAAGAGAATACATACTCGATTATAGAAGGAGCAAATCTAATTATGTTGAAGCGAACATTAGGCCGATTGAATAGAGAAACCTCTGTAGTGATGTTTGGCGCAGCTAGTCTAGGTCAAGTCACTCAGCAAGAGGCAGATGCCTCGATCGCTTACGCACTGGAACATGGTGTCGATCATTTCGATACAGCGGCGAGCTATGGAGACGCAGAAATACGGATGGGCCCGACGATTAGCCGGGTGCGTAATGACATTTTTTTAGCTACCAAAACAGGGCAAAGAACGAAGAAAGAAGCGAAAGAAGAGATTTATCGCTCCTTGGAGAGAATGAAGGTGTCATCGGTAGATCTGCTGCAGCTGCATGCCGTGGGATCAATGGAGGAATTGGACAAATGTACGGCCAAGGGAGGCGCGCTGGAAGCGGTTTTGGAGGCGCAAAGCGAAGGCATTGTGAAGGATATTGGCATTACAGGACATGGACATGAGGCGCCTGCTGTTCATTTGGAGGCCTTGCGCAGGTTCCCATTCGCTACGATCCTTTTTCCACTGAACTATTATATGTATGGCTTACCGGAATATCGTGAGGCCGTTGATGCCCTAATGGAGGAAGCGAACAAGCAGCAGACGGCGATTCGAGTAATCAAAGCGATTGCGAAGGCGCCTTGGGTTGAAGGAGCGGAGCGTCCTTATGCGACGTGGTACGAGCCTTTTGATCAGCAACAGATTATCGATGCTTGTGTGCATTTCGTGCTGTCGTTCCCAAGCGTGTGTGGCTTTGCGAGTGCGGGGGATGTGCATCTTTTTCCCAAAATCGTTGATGCGGTGGAGCGCTATGGTACGATGAGCAAAGAGGAAATGGAACGCGTTTTGAGCGGGATTAGCGGGTATGCGAGTGTTTTTGGAGCGCCAACGTCAATCGCTTAATGTGAGAAGTCTTCAGCCCAGGGATTCTGGGTTGAAGGCTTTTTTGTGTCTTCCAACACGCATAGGACACTTATTGGAAGTGTCATACGAATAGCTATGGGGTATGTTAGGAGGCATGACAATGTTTAAATTAAAGGCAGTACCTCGACGCATTTGGCAATGGGGTGTTGGTATAGTCCTACTCGTGAGTGTGGGCATGGTGTTAATGAGCTTTTTATATATAAAAAGACTTGATGTGTCGATGCTGAATCAGCCGCTTCCCGAGGCTTCCATCGTGCTCGATAAAAATGGTCAAATCGCTTCACAGCTGTCCGCGTCAAAGATTGATGCTGTGCCTTTTAAAGACATCCCACAGGTGCTTATCGATGCGATTGTCGCGGTGGAAGATCGACGTTTCTATGAGCATAAGGGGGTCGACATGAAGTCGATTGTCCGCGCCGTTGCTCGGGATGTGCTCAAAGGAAGCTATTCTGAGGGAGCGAGTACCATTACGCAGCAGTTGGCACGTAATCTTTTTCTTACTGCGGATAAAACGGTAGGGCGGAAATTGCGGGAAGCTGCTTATGCGATCCAAATAGAAGCTAGTTTTAGTAAGGATGACATTTTGGAAATGTATCTGAACAAAATCTATTTCGGGGAAGGCAGTTGGGGTGTGCAGGGGGCTGCGAAAACGTATTTTAATAAAAATGTAAAGGACCTCACCTTGCCAGAGGCAGCGGTGTTAGCGGCATTGCCTAAGGCACCAAGCCATTACTCCCCTTTTCAGAACGAAGAACAAGCGTTGGAGAGAAGGAATACGGTCCTTAAGCTGATGCAGAAGGAAGGTAAAATCTCTCAAGAGGAGTACGAGAAAGCATCTGCTACAGCACTGGGTGCCGTGAAGACGGTCAACACGAATGAGGCCAAAGGGCGATATCGGGCATATGTTGATGCCGTTATCGAGGAGGCTGTGACCCTGTATGGATTTACGGAAGAACAATTGCTAACTGGTGGATTGCGGATTAAGACAGAGTTAGATCCTGCGGTACAGAAAGCAGTAACCGATGTGGTTAACAACGACAGTCTGTTCCCTGCGAGTAAGCCAGATCAGCTTATTCAGACCGGCGCTGCAATAGTGGATCAACAAACGGGAGGTGTTAGAGCCTTAGCCGGTGGACGGGGTGAGGGAGTCTTTCGGGGGTTCAGCCGTGCAACCCAATTAAAAAGACAGCCAGGCTCCGCTTTTAAGCCTGTGGCGGTATATGGCCCGGCTTTAGAAAGCGGGTATAAACCTTCGTCCATGTTGTTTGATGGACCCCTGAATATCGGAGGCTATCAGCCGCAAGATTGGGATCACCAATCCAGGGGGCAAGTCTCGATGCAAGAGGCTATCACATCATCCTGGAATATTCCTGCGGTGTGGCTTTTGCATGAGATAGGGATTGATAATGGTTTGAAATTCGCGAAGTCTCTGGGGATAACTTTACCCGCACAAGATCGGCAATTAGGGATTGCGCTTGGCGGCTTATCCGAGGGGGTATCACCCTTACAGATGGCGCAGGCTTTTAGTGCTTTTGCCGCGAAGGGAGTTCTGACTCCTGCCCATCTGATTACCCGTATAGAGACAAGTGATGGACACCTTCTAGTTCAATCGAAAGCAAAAGGAATATCGGTGATGCGCGCTGATACGGCCACGACCATGACGGCAATGCTGCAGACGGCAGTAGCACAAGGGACAGGGAAGAATGCGGCCATGAATCGCCCCGTAGCAGGGAAATCAGGGACAACGCAGCTCCCCGGTACGAAGGAGTTTGAGGGTATCGGCAGCGGAAGTGCCAAGGATGCGTGGTTCGTGGGCTACACGCCGGAGTTGACGGCAGCGGTATGGGTTGGTTATGACCGAACAGATGCGCAGCATTATTTAACAACCTCAGGCGGTGCAGTGCCTGCTGTATTATTTCGTGAGATGCTCAGTCGTGCGCTAGCTCAAACACCAGTTATTCCTTTTGACATTCCGATGAGCGTGACGGAGAAGCCTCAGAAGGAAGGCTCGACTACAGAGCCTCACTCCGCAGAGCCCCCAGGGAAGCCTGATAAGGAGCCGCACAAGCAAGAGGAACAAGGACATGGACATGGGAAAGAGAAACGGAGATAAATAAGAAAGCCCTCGAAATCCAATTAAGGAGGACGAGGGCTTTTTCTGTTCTAGTTAGTCATTTTTATTGTTGTTACCGGGCTTTTTGTCATTGTTTTTGTCTTTTTGAGGTTTCTTATCATCATTCTTATCATCTTTTTTGTCATCTTCTTTGTGATCTTCTTTGTCATCGGCATGTACGTTCAAATGAACATTCAATTTACCGGCTTCTAAATTGTATTGTTTGGCGAGCTGCTGGCTCACTATTTCCCGCGCATCAGGTGCAGATAAGTCAACAGAACCCAGAAGTTTGGAGATCCAAGCTTGAGCTTGCGATCCAGTAAGATGAATTCTGCCGGCATGCGGAGACTGGATGCTCAGATCATATTGAGAACCATGTGCTCCTTTCGTTTGCTTCAAATGAAAATTGAAATGCTGCCCATCTACGCTTATGTCCACATCCTTCAGGTTCGAACGATTGGTTGGCGGAGAAGCTTCTGGCTTATTCCCTACTTTCGTAGGGGAGGAAGTTGGCTCCGCGGATGAGCTAGGAGCCGCCGAAGAACTAGGGACCGGAATAGCTGCGGATGCAGGTGATTCGCTAGGAACCGGCGATGCAGACGCTGTTGCTGCAGAAGAAATCGCAGACGCTGAGGTCCCTTTCACATAGGCGGCCTGTTTTTTGTTATTGAGAATGACTTCGATTTCATCCCCCGTGTGTAAATCACGTAACTGCGCCTTCTCGTCATTTAGGTACACCCAGACGGATGTCGCCAAAGGAACGCTCTGATCGCCAGCATCCGTATGTAAAGTAATCGTATCCTCCGTTAGGGTTGCCAGCTTACCCAAGATAGTTGTTGACGTCGCCGAGCTGGATGACGTTGCAGCGTAAGCGGTCCAACCGCAGATCATTAAAGCAGCTATGACAATAGCTATAATTGTTAGTCGCATTCTTGTGAACATACAAAACACCTCCGCTAACAGCTTTCGAGCTGAAGGGAGGTTTTGGGACGGTACATATTTAATTCACTAGTTGCAGGAAGAACGATTAGTCGGTGTCGGATTGCAAGCGCTGCATGAATTCTTCAACTGCACTGTAGCCCTGCTGGCGCAAATACCAGCTGTTGGCAGCAGCTTCAATAAGTCCCGCAACATCACGTCCCGGCTGTAACTGGATCTCAATATGCGGAATTTGAATATCCATATAATCGGTAAATGTGGGTTCTAGCTCGAGATCATTGTTCAGCGCATGTTCCTGCCACTTCGTAAGCTCGATATCGAGTACGATGCGTGTTTCATCTTGAAAAGCCTTGCGGCCATAGAGCCGTGAGACATTGATGAGTCCGACACTGCGCAGTGCGAGGAACTCCTTCGTTTTGCCATTATGCGTACCAAGCAGTGTTTCAGGGCTAATCTTCTTGAGCACGACGATATCATCGGCGACAAGACGATGCCCTCTGCGGATCAGTGTGTGGGCGGTTTCGCTTTTACCAACACCGGATTTCCCGCGCAGCAGGATGCCGATCCCCGAAACATTGACGCAAACCCCATGGACGGCAATTTCCTGGGCAAGTGACTTACTCAAAAATAAATCGACCAAGTCTTGAAATTTACTCGTTGGCGAACTGGTGCGCAGAAGAGGGATTCGTTCTTCTTCACAGTATTTGGTTAAGTATTTCAAGCCTTCTTGGTTTCGCGTTACGACAAAACAAGGCGGATGGTATTTGACAATATTACCGATGTGCAAATTTCGTTCATTTTCGGTGAGCTTATGCAGGTAGGTAATTTCTTTGCGACCAAGGAGCTGTACATGTGCTTGTGGAAAATATTCGAAATAGCCGACGAATTCCAGACCGGGACGATGTGCCTTTGTTTTAGTAATAGGACGGTGGAGTTCCGAATGGCCAGCGAGAACTTCGAGCGAAAAACGTTTAACTAAATCATTCACAGTGACGGACTTCAAACGGGAGATCCTCCTTCAAGATGAGCGGTAGTAAGGTAAATCTAACAGTACAGATAAACACGACATGAGATTTGAACTGTCTTTACTAAATTCTCTTTAACCTAGTCACAATCCTTTATTGAAAGCGTTTAAAAGCGTTTAAACAGGGGAAATGAAACAAATAACGCCCTGCACCTTGAGGGTGAAGAGCGTTTAGGAGTCTCTTTATTTAAACCACCTCTCTGTATGTAAAAGCAGCTATCTGTGAAAGCCGCATTTTTTGGCAAGTGTTGGCCATGTCGAGAGAAACATGCTTTCCCACCTGTCTTCAGGTAATACGAGGATCCATCTGGCGATTTGATCCAAGCCCATTTCGTAAAGCGTGTGAAGCACTTCTTCTTTTTCAGAACCGGTTTTTAATGCTAACATCTCAAAACCACCTCAATCTAATGTATTCAAACAATTATGTATATGCGAAATTTTGAAAATATGTGACGGTTATTTTCAAAACGCTCATTTTGAAGCAAGGGGAGAGCATGTTCTTTGTACCATTTTGGAGATAAAAGTGTATGATTTAGGGTAGGCTTGTCTAAAGAATTGGAGGCGAACGCGGCAATGGTACACATTAGAATGGAGCATGAATCTGATAATGAGCAAGTGTTTCAGTTGAACTATGAAGCATTCGGGAATAGGGAAGATGAATCCAAATTGATTGAAAGAATTCGTACGTCCGAGGGATTTATACCGGATCTGTCGCTTGTAGCAGATGACCAGGGACTGATTGTTGGTCACGTGCTATTGAGCAAAGCGGAGGTGGTTGATGGCGACAATAGGCAGGAAGTCATTGTGTTAGCTCCTATTGCGGTAAGACCAAGTCATCAAAAACAGGGCGTCGGAGCTAGCCTTATACAAGCTGGATTGCAGCGTTGCGAAGAGCTGGGGTATGGATATGTTTTCTTAATCGGACATCCTTCGTATTATCCCAAGTTCGGTTTTAAGCCTGCAAGAGCAGATGGCTTTGAGCTAACGCAGTTCCAAGTACCGGATGAGGTGTTTATGGTTTATCCATTAAAACAAGCGGCTACTGACCACCAGATCAAAGGGGAATTGTTGTATCCCCCGTATTTTTTAGGCTAGGTGGCTACATATACAACACAAAAGGTATCCGCGTGGGAGACACGAAGGATACCTTTTGTCAGTCGGAGTGGTACATGGCATGTATCGTGGTGGTAAGCCACTCACATTCACATAGTCATTTCAGCTGATTCCGTATGCTCGGATCCAGCGTTTGGAGCACCTGAGCCAGCTCTTCGTCTGAAATCGCTTCTCGTCCGTAACGCACCCGATTATAAACAGTAGTGAGTGCACGGACAGAAGCCTCTGCAAGCGGTGTTTGATGCGTGAGCTCCCAGCCTGTTTCGTTAGGGGTTAACGCGCGTTTGAAGGTATAACCGCTCTTGCTCGCCTGCCCGATCAACACACGGTACAGATAGCGGACACGCTCCTGGTTATTCGCCAGTTGTGACCAAGACGGATCACGCTGTGAATTTGGCCACAACGATGAGCTAGCTTTGCGCCACCATAGTTGAGGAAGCTCTCTCCAGTCGAGAAGGGCTTCTTTCTCGTCCGTATATCCATCGGATGTATCTCCTTGTTCACTTCGCAGCGACTGCTTCCAAAAGCGCCTCAGGAAAGAAAGAAGGGCTGGGGCAAGCTTCTTTAGGAGCAGATAGAGGCATAACAACACAAGTGCAATGACGAGTACATAGCCGATAACTTGCGCAATAACCTGCATGAGAACGTCGAACCATCCTGGCTCATCCGGTGTTGCTGGTGGAAACGCCATTGGAGGGGGCGCAGAAGGGCTTGCCACGGGCACATCAGGTGGTGCTTCAGAGGACATAAGCCCTAAGAGCCAAGCAATCATGCCAAGTAGAAGGTTCGTTAGTCCTTGTTTAATTTGCTGAAAATAACCGACGGCAGCGATCACCGCAATAAAGCCGATGAGCCAAATGCGACTCGAGCGTTTCACAGTTTGCGACAGTGACGAGGCGGCATCGCGATCATTCCCTGCTAAGGTGGCGATAAGGAGCTGCGCGCGATTCGTTATAAAGAAGTAGAGAATCAGCGTGCCGAATCCGAGTCCATTTAAGGCCAAATGATAAGGCTGAATCATTTCCACTCTTGTCATGATGGGAACGCCAATGAAGTACATCACCCCTGAGATGACGAAAATGCCAGGTGTATACTGCGAACTCCAGCCATCTTTGGTGTACCGTATGCCCCGATAGACGAGAAGGGCTCCTATGGCCGCACCGAGCGCAATGTGCAAAACAGATAATTGAAACAAATAGGATAATCCAAAACCTATAGCTACACAGATAAGGAACTCGTACCCTTTTCGAGACAGCCATGTTAACTGACCGAAATAGGCGCCGATTACATAGCATAGCAGTAGTTGGATACAAGTAATAACAAGCGCGCTATCTAAGGCATAGACCTGAGCTAACATAACTAGGGGAGCAAAGATAATAAGCTCGGCAAAGCCGAATAGAAGTGCAAGGCCGTATGTACGTAAGATGGCGTACAGATGATTAGAGCGAGAGTGCGTGTGATTAAGCAAAGGCTTGAGCATCGGAAGGAGTCACCTCCTTCTCGTCGAGTTCAAGCAGGTTATGATCTAAAGGAACAATGAATACGGAATGTCCTAAGGCTTCCAGTCGTTCGATGCTTCGTGCGATCCCCTCAGAAACGTAGGCCGTCACTAGAATGATATCCAAAGCCTCGCCTACAACCTCAATGCCATAATCGAGAAAATCCTCACAGGAGCGTGCACATGAAATAGCGAGCTTGGCCATTGTTTGATAAAGATGCTCCAACTGCGCCCAGCCGCCATCGGGTTCACAATAGACGGGAACACCAGGCTCATTCAGCAGCCAACCGTTGTAGCCAAAGCCAACAGGAACCCCTCGGCTGATGGCATGTTCAGCTAATGTTGCTGCATAGGAGAGGGCTTTCTCCACGAGTTCAGGATCGGTAACGGCATCCCACATCGTTGGCGTGACTTGGCTGTTAACAACGATAAGTAATCGGGGATCTGCCGTGAACTCCCGATTGTATACTTGAAGCCGCCCACTTCGAGCGGTGGCTTTCCAGTGGATACTGTTCATCGTATCCCCATAACGGTATTCCCTTACACCGGATACGAGAAACGGATCCGGCATGATCCAGCGTTGAACCGTCACGTCACCCTGCCATCGGCTGGAGAGGAGTGGTATATCATCACGATTAACCAAACGTGGGTATACCAGCAGCTCGACGTGCATGGAATGGGTGGTCGAAGCTGCTTGCACACCGACGAAATCACCGATAGTTGCCGCAACGGTTTCCAGCTTGTACCAACCGCGTTTTGCTGCGTGTACGCCATGGCGCCGGACGATGCGTGTGTACGGCATAAGGCTGAACAAGCTGCGGTGATTTTGAAAAAGGGAGCCGCTGCTCACTTCCAGATTATTCATCCGGGTGAAATGGAGCCCCGCATGAATCGTGGATTCCAAGCGCAGCCAGGGAATTGGTGCGAGCTTACGATTCACGATGGTCTCGATCATTTGAATCTCATCACCGACATGGCAATGGGTCTTGTTGAAGGTTCGTTCAATACGAAGTCCGCGAAACCCCCAGCGGGCAAAAAACTGAAACTGGAGGAAGAAGAGAGCGGCAGCGATAATCACAATCCAGCTTATGCTCATCGTTACCCCAGCTTCACTTCCGTAGGAACGGGGGTAGCGGCAATGATGCGAGTCAGCAGCGCAAGCACTTGCTGGTCCTGCTGGCGCGAGCGCGTGCGCAGCATAATGCGGTGCGCCCAGACGGGCGCGAGCAGCGCCTTGACGTCGTCCGGCAGCACATAATCGCGGCCGCGCAGCGCCGCGTAGACCTGCGCCGCCTTCATCAATGCGCGCACGCCGCGCGGGCTGACGCCGAGCGCGGCATCGGCATGCGTGCGCGTCGCTTCCGCGAGCTGCACGATGTAGTGCAGCAGCTCGTCGCTGACGCGCACCTGCGTGAACAGCAGCTGCGCTTCGAGCAGCTCCGCGCGGCTCACGACCGGCAGCAGCTGATCCAGTGGATCTTGCTGCTGGTAGCGCTGCAAGATCACGACCTGCTCAGCTGCCGTCGGATAGCCGAGGGACAGCTTCATCAGGAAGCGGTCGAGCTGCGCTTCCGGCAAGGGAAACGTCCCCTGATTCTCGACAGGGTTCTGCGTGGCAATGACGAGGAACGGCGCTTCGAGCTTGCGCGTTTCCCCGTCGATGCTAACCTGGCGCTCCTCCATGCTCTCCAGCAAGCTGGACTGTGTGCGCGGCGTCGCGCGGTTAATCTCATCGGCGAGCACGATGTGCGCGAAGAGCGGACCTGGGCGGAATTCGAATTCGCCCAGCTTCTGGTTGAAGAAATTGATGCCGCTTACATCGGAAGGCAGCAAGTCAGGCGTGAACTGGATGCGCTTCATGGAGCCGTCCAGGGAGCGGGCAAGTGCTTTGGCTAGCTGGGTTTTACCAGTGCCGGGAACATCTTCGAGCAGCACATGGCCCGATGCAATCAGCGCGATGACCATGAGCTCAATGGTGTCATCTTTGCCTATAATAACGTGACCAACGTTTTCTTTGATGAGGGAAGCGATGCGTGAGATAGGTGCGATATTCAAATGATTAACCTCCTAAATAATGAATGATACGAATGATTGCTGTGGTTGATAGCTGAAGTGTAAGAATTGACATATACGTGACTTAATTTTACCACTCAACAGGTGATTTTTACCAACTATTCATTTGCGATTGTTAGCAGAGAAAAGAAGCGTGAGGTTTACCCCTTATTTATTCCTTGAAGAAATGGAGGTTTATTTGAATGTTCCCATACACACACATCTCGATTTCTATTTGTATATTGGGTAGCCAGTGAGTACAATGATGGTGATAATTAGTAACGTTAAGGTAGATGCTTCTAATATGGGAAGTCCTAGGAGGTCAGCATGTACAAGCTGCTGTTAGTGGATGACGAAGAGGATGTACGCGAAGGCGTCGTCCGTGAAATAAATTGGGAAGCCATTGGCTTTGAAGTTGTCGACAAGGCGGAGAACGGGAAAGAAGCGCTGGAGATGGTCGAGCGTTTGCAACCGGATGTGGTTGTGACGGACATTCAAATGCCTTTTATGAATGGCTTACAGCTAGCAGAAGCAATTAGAGAGCGCTTTCCGACGATTAAGCTCATCATCCTGACAGGGCATGATGAATTTGAGTACGCGCAGCGGGCGATTAAGCTGCATATTGATGAATATGTGCTGAAGCCCTTTTCTGCACAGGAATTGGTTAATGCTCTTTTGAAGGTAAAAGGACACATCCAGGAAGAGGTTGCACATCGGGAGGATGTGCAGCTGCTGAAGGAGCATTATCGGAAGAGTATGCCCGTGCTGAAAGAGAATTTCTTAGCGACATTAATGAATCGTAAACTTCCGCGAGACGAAGTGATTGAGAAAGCAGCGAATTACGGGATAGCCCTAAGCGGCAATAGCTATGTGGTGGCTGTGTTGAGCATCGATGGGGTCTTTATTTCTGAAGAGGATTCGGAGAACCGGGAAGAACTGTCGAAGTCTTTGTCGTTGAAGTACTCCGAAGATCAGGCACTGAAGTATTTCGCACTCTTAAATATTTCGGAAGAGATTGCGAGCAAGCGCGGGCTTGGCCTCGTTTTCATGCATGATGATCAAGTTGTCTTGTTAGCAGCAAGAGAGAATCACGATCAGGAAGCGGCGCTGCAAGAAACAATGCGAGTGTTGGAAGAAATTCGACAGAGTGTGGAAAAATATTTGAAATTCACCCTGACCGTCGGAGTCGGAAGTGTGATGAAGGATGTAACGAAAATCAGCTATTCGTATGAAGATGCTGTGCTTTCCCTTGACTACAGACTGATTCTGGGCAGTAACCGTATGATTTACATTGATGATGTGGAGAAGCGCAGCGTTGATAAGATTCGATTCGATGATGTGAAGGAACATGCGTTGACTCGTTGCATTAAGGTAGGCACGACGCAAGAGATTCGGGAGACGATTGATGAGCTGTTTCAAGGCATAGAGGCCGGTGTGTCGGTAAAGGATTATCAAATTTATCTGCTTGAAATTCTTACTTGTATTCTCAAAGCAGCCAAGGACTCCAACCTGAATGTGGACGAGGTGTTTGGCGAAAGCTTCATTCCTTTTACGGAGATTAATAAGTTCACTTCCTTGGAAGAAGCGAAGCATTGGTTGACCGAGTTGTGCGCCAGCATGATGACTCATATTGCAACGGATCGTCAGTATACCTATAAAAACTTGGTGGAGATGGCGAAGGATTATACGAAAAGCCATTATCATGAAGGGGATATTACGATTAATAAGGTGTGCGGACATCTGCATATTAGCGCGGGGTATTTTAGTTCGATTTTCAAAAAAGAAACGAAAATGACCTTCGTGAACTACTTGAACCACATACGGATGGAAGCTGCGAAAGAGCTTTTGCGCTCTACGGACATGAAAGCGTTGGAAATCGCTGAGAAGGTGGGCTATGCCGATGCTAATTATTTCAGCTTCTCATTCCGCAAAAATGTTGGCGTTTCCCCGAAGGAGTATCGCAATAACAGCACCAAAGGGCTGTAGGAACTAGAAAGGGGAGAGTTGGTTGAAACGCAGAGTGAGTACGCTGCTGAAGGCTTTATATAACGTTTTAAACGACACGATGCGGGTAAAAAGTATTCAGTTTACAATTACAATGTCATTCATCCTTATTACTGTAACGGTCATGCTTATTGTCTCATTGGTCCTTTATAATAAATTCGCCAAAACAGCAGAAGAAGGAGCCTTCCTGAGTACGGCACAGGTCATTGAGCAAGTGCAATTCAACTTGGAGCAGTACATCAAGGGGATGTCGGATACATTTGAAGTCGTGGATGCTAAAATTGCAAAAAGCCGCGGCATCCCGTCGGACAAGCTGCTCGAACAGTTAGACACTATAGCCAGTACGCGTGAGGATATTGTGTCTATTCATTTATTTACAGCGGATGGTGGATTGGTCACGGGGGTGCCGATGACAGAAATGCGCAAAAATACACGACTGCTCGAGCAGCCGTGGTTTCGGTCTGCCCTCGATAATCCTAACCATCTTACTTTCTCTTTGCCGCATATCCAGAACCTATTCAAAGATCCCTACAAGTGGGTGGTTTCCATGAGTAAGGGGGTCACGATTGAACAGAATGGGAAACTGGTGAATGCGGTTATTTTGGTTGATATCAATTTCAAGACACTGGATGATGTGTTCCGTACGGTATCGCTTGGGAAGAAAGGTTACGTCTATATCATTGACGATTCTGCGGGAAGCATCGTGTACCATCCGCAGCAGCAGCTTATTTATATTGGTCTAAAGTATGAAAATGTGGAGCAGGCACTCAAATTTTCCTATGGCCAATACATGGACGAACGAGAGGGAGAGTCGCGGCTAAACGTCGTGCGGACGGTCAATAACATCGGATGGAAGATTATTGGGGTCTCCTATATGGATGAAATGGTGACAACACGCAAGGAAATCTCAACCTTCATGATCTGGCTGTTAGTGATTGTACTGCTGTTTATTCTGCTGATTTCCGCCTTCATGTCGGCAAGGATTTCGCAGCCTATCAAACGATTGAAGAAGTCGATGGAGATGGTGGAGAAAGGACATTTCGACACCTATATTCATGTGCGCGGAGCGGATGAGGTTGAACAGCTATCAAGGCGATTTAATCTGATGGTTTCTAGAGTTCGCGAGCTGATGAATCAGAGTATCGAGGAACAGGAAATAAAAAGGAAGAACGAGCTGGAGGTACTCCAGTCACAGATTAATCCCCATTTTTTATACAATACACTCAATTCGGTTGTTCGTATGGCTGGTAACGGGAGGAAGGAAGAGGTTGTGACAACGATTACGTCGCTCTCTAAGTTTTTCCGGATATCGCTGAGCAAAGGTAAAAATATTATTACCATCGGGGAAGAGATCGAGCATATTCGCAACTATTTGATCATTCAAAAAATGCGCTATAAAGACAAATTTGAATATGAAATCCGTGTCTCTGATGAGGTGCTTCCTTACAAAACGCTGAAGCTGATTCTACAGCCTTTTGTGGAAAATGCGCTCTATCACGGGATTGAGTACATGGTGGACGAAGGGTTAATTGAAATTAATGTGTCGATGGAAAAAGGGAAGATTCTCTTTGAGATTCGAGATAACGGGGTCGGGATGTCAGAGGAAACCCTGAAGAGCATTTTGTCCGGGCAAGTAAAAAGTGAAAAGGGCTCTGGAGTCGGATTGCGCAATGTGCATGAACGTATTCAGCTTTATTTCGGCATGGACTATGGCGTCCACGTGAGCAGTGAGCTTGAAGAAGGAACGGTCGTTCAGATTACCATTCCTGCTTTATTAGATGACGAAGGGGGAAGTGAAGGATGAAAATCAAACCGATCATGATCGCAGTCCTCATCGCTATGCTCTCGGTGTCCTCCTGCACCGAAAGTGTCGAACCCCTGCCAACAGAGCAAAAGAAACACTTGGAGGTCGTTCTCCGAAGTCAGGAGGGCGACTACTGGAAGACCGTAAAGCTAGGTGCAGAGGTCGCGGCGAAGGAGTTTGATGTTACACTGGATTTCCGTGCACCTGGTGATGAAGCCGATGTGAAAGGACAGATTGCCCTCATGGAGCAATCCATTTCAATTGGTCCAGATGCGATTGTTTTGGCGGCCAATGATTATAAAGAGCTGTCAGCTGTTGTTGATGAAGCGGACAAAGCGCATATACCTGTTATTACGATCGACTCCGAGGTAGAGAGCAAAAATGTACAAAGCTTTATTGGTGCAAATAATTATGAAGCGGGTCAATTAGCGGGGAAACAGCTGATCAAACTGATCGGCAGGAGTGGGCAAATCGCAATCGTCAGCTTTCAGCAAGGGGAACGAAATACCGAGCTGCGGGAGAAAGGCTTATTGGACGAGCTATCGAAGTATCCGGATGTTCAGGTGATCGACAAGGTCTACAGTTTGACGGATCGTGAACTTGCCGCGCAACTTACCCACATGGTGATTGATAAATATCCGCAGTTAGATGGGATTGTCGCGATGAGTGAAATATCGTCCGTCGGGGTTGCCAGCGCGGTTCAGAGTAGGAATTTGCAGGAGAAGGTGAAAATCATTACTTTCGATAGCACTTCCGAAGAACTCGAACTTTTACAGGAGGGCGTTATTCAGGCGACAATTATACAAAATCCGTTTAGCATCGGATATTTGGGTGTAAAAAGTGCGGTTGAAGCTGTCCGAGGTAAAAGTGTTGCAAAACGCGTAGATACAGGGATTAAGGCGATTGATATAAGCAATATGTTCTGGTCAGACAATCAAAAATTACTATTCCCATTCATTAAGTGATAGAAAAGTGATAGAAAAGTGATGAGAATTTCGATAGAAGACATGAGGATATTGCATTTGTTTATATCCTTTGAACCATTATAGTAAGGAATGTAAACAAACAACATACCTTTGAGGGAGGGTCTTATCTTGAAAAAATTACTTACACTTGCCGTAGCAGGCGCTCTAGTTGCAACCGTAGCAGGTTGTGGAAATAAAACAGAAACTCCAGCAGCATCAACAGCTCCAGCAGCTTCCACAGGTGCGGCAGCAACGACAGCTCCAGCGGCTGGTAAAAAACCAACAATCGGTGTTGCGATCTATAAATTTGACGATACATTCATGTCTGGTGTGCGTGCAGCGATCTCTGATGCAGCAAAAGATAAAGCAACTGTTGATATCGTAGACAGCCAAAACTCCCAACCAACACAAAACGATAAAGTTGACCTTTTCATCACGAAAAAAGTAAATGCGCTTGCAATCAACGCAGTTGATCGTACAGCAGCAGGCGTTATCATCGATAAAGCCAAAACAGCGAACATTCCAGTTGTCTTCTTGAACCGTGAGCCACTTGATACGGACATGAAGAAATGGGATAAAGTTTACTACGTAGGCGCTAAAGCTGAGCAATCCGGAACGATGGAAGGCCAACTATTGGTTGACTACTTCAAAGCTCACCCAGAAGCTGACAAAAACAAAGACGGAAAAATTCAATACGTTATGCTTAAAGGCGAGCCAGGACACCAAGATGCTGAGCTTCGTACGAAGTTCTCCATTCAAGCGATTACAGATGCTGGTTTGGGTGTAGAAAAAGTAGCAGAAGATACAGCAATGTGGGACCGCGTTAAAGGTCAAGAGAAAATGGCAGCATTCCTAGCTTCCAGCGAAAGCAAAATCGAAGCTGTTCTTGCGAACAACGATGATATGGCTCTAGGCGCTATCGAAGCTTTGAAAGCAAAAGGCTATTTCAAAGATGGTAAAACACTTCCGGTTGTTGGTGTAGATGCAACAGCTCCAGCTCTACAAGCACTTAGCGATGGAACGCTTTTAGGAACAGTTCTGAACGATGCGAAGAACCAAGGTGCTGCAACAACAAGCGTAGCAACAGCTCTTGCTAATGGGTTAGTACCAAGCAAAGAAACAACTGGCTATGATATCACGGACGGTAAATACGTTTGGATTTCCTACAAAAAAATCACAAAAGCGAACATGAACGAAGCGAAGTAATTGTGAGAACGGGCAAGAGAGGCGATATGTGATGAACAGTCGCGCTTTTGCCTTCCTTTTTTGGAAACCCGTGCAAAGATAAAGAGAAATAAGCTTCGAATAAAGGCTTCACTTTGTGGGGATTATCGTGAGCTGTAGGGGGAGTTACCATGACTGTACATGACTATTTATTGGAAATGAATCAAATCTCCAAAGAGTTCCCCGGCGTTAAAGCGCTGGATAATGTCACCCTCAAAGTTCGTCCAGGAAGCGTACACGCGCTGATGGGAGAGAACGGTGCGGGGAAATCGACGCTCATGAAATGCTTGTTCGGCATTTATAAGCCCGATGGTGGAGAAATTAAGCTTAATGGAGAAGTAGCTTCGATCACGAACTCCAACGATGCATTAGCGAATGGCATTTCCATGATTCACCAAGAGCTTCACCCCGTTCCACATCGCAATGTGATGGAGAACATTTGGTTAGGCAGATTCCCGCTAAAAGGTATCGGACCTTTGAAACTAGTGGACCACAAAAAAATGCGTACAGACACAGAGAGTTTGTTCAAACAACTCCAAATGGACATTAAGCCGGATACACTTGTTGGTACCCTATCGGTATCTAAAGTGCAATCCATTGAAATTGCTAAGGCTGTTTCTTTCAATTCGAAAGTCATTGTTATGGATGAGCCGACTTCCTCCCTTACGGGTAACGAAGTTGAGCAGTTGTTTCGTATCATTCGCGATCTGAGAAGCCGCGGTGTTTCGATCATCTATATTTCACATAAAATGGAAGAGATTTTGGAGATTTCCGACGAAGTAACGATTATGCGCGATGGTACCAAAATTGGTACATGGGCATCTTCCGAGCTTACGACAGACATGATCATCTCCAAGATGGTTGGACGTGATTTGAAAGAACGTTTCCCTGAGCGCAGTAATGTGCCAGAAGGCGTATTGATGAAGGTAGAGGACTTGACTTCGGTCGTTCCTAAATCATTCAAGAATGTGTCTTTTGAGTTGAAAAAGGGTGAGATTCTCGGTGTTGGTGGCCTTGTTGGGGCACAACGGACCGAATTAATAGAATCCCTATTTGGGATGAGAGGTATTGCTTCAGGAAGCATCTCTATTCACGGGAAACCTGTGAAGCTAAAATCGCCGATGGATGCGATTAAGCAGAAGATTGCTTTGCTAACGGAAGAACGCCGTGTAACAGGTATTTTCCCAGTGTTATCGATTCTGGAGAATACCGTTATTGCGAATTTGGATCGGTACATGAAGTTCGGTTTTATCCAAGAAGCAAAGCAAAGAAAAGAAGTAAAAGAAAGTATCGAGAAGCTTCGTGTAAAAACGCCTCACATGTATCAACTGATTAAAAACTTATCTGGTGGTAACCAACAAAAGGTATTGCTAGCCAGATGGCTGCTGACAGATCCTGAGATCCTTTTACTTGATGAACCGACACGGGGAATTGACGTAGGAGCGAAATTTGAGATTTACTCCATCATTGCTGACCTTGCGAAGCAGGGGAAAAGTATTATCATGATCTCTTCTGAAATGCCCGAGCTTCTAGGGATGTCAGACCGAATTATGGTTATGTGTGAGGGACGTCTTACGGGCATTGTAGAAGGAAATAAAGCAACAGAAGAAGAGATTATGCGCCTTGCTGCACAGCATATGGCATAATGGAGGGGGCCTAGAACCATGACTACAAAAACAGAAACATTGAAATCCAGAGACCTTAGCGGGTTCATTACCAAATACGCTATCTACATCGTACTAGTTGTTCTAGTGATTGGGATCGCGATTTATGATCCGAGATTTTTATCCGTAAGTATCTTACGTGATATCTTATTACAATCATCCACACGTGTTATTATCGCGTTGGGGGCTGCGTTCATCCTTATCACGGGCGGAACCGATTTATCAGCAGGTCGAATTGTTGGTTTATCGGCGGTTATCTCCGCATCGATGCTTCAAACAGAAGAGTACGGTAGAAGATTTTTCCCAGACTTACCGCAATTGCCTATGTTTATTCCGATTGTAATTGCAATTGTTGCAGGTTTATTAATTGGGTTAATTAATGGAATTGTCGTTGCTAAGTTCCGAGTCCCGCCATTCATTGCGACACTAGGAACGATGGTAGCCGTGTACGGTGCGAATTCTTTGTACTTCGATATGAAGCCAAATCAATCACAACCAATCGGTGGTCTTCGCCCTGATTTCAGTAGTCTAGGAACGGGAGCCATAGGATCAAGCTCAACTTACTCGATTCCTTATATCGTTATTTTCGCAATTGTTGTCTCGGTTATTGTATGGATCGTATTTAATAAAACAAAGCTTGGTAAATATATGTACGCGATTGGTGGCAACATTCACGCCGCTGTCGTTTCGGGTATTAACGTAAATCGTTACTTGATCTACATCTATGCGATTGCAGGTGCACTTTACGGACTTGCTGGGGTATTGGAAGCAGCTAGAACAGGTGGAGCAACGAATAACTACGGAAACATGTACGAGCTTGATGCGATTGCAGCTTGCGTCGTCGGTGGTGTATCGACTTCAGGTGGTATCGGAACGGTTCCTGGTGTTCTTGCCGGGGTATTGATTTTCAGCGTAATCAACTATGGTTTGACCTTTATCGGGATTAGCCCATACTGGCAGTTGATTATCAAAGGTGTGATCATCGTTGCTGCGGTAGCGTTTGATATGCGGAAATATATGAATTCGAAGTAAGTTATGCAGGCTGTCGACATTATCGGCAGCCTTTCTTATCGGAATTAATGTAAGCGTTTACGAACGGGGGCGGAGATTAACTATGAACACAAATCAATACACATCTAACAGCACACTTGACGGGAAGAAACGGATTTTTTTTATGTCTCTGCAAACCAAACTGGTAGGTGCTTTTGTTCTTGTCTCATTACTCGTTGGGATTACGAGCGGACTGTCTTATATGTATATTAAAAAAGTGGATAATTCGTATACAGAGCTGCTAGATAAGAATGTGAGGCTGCTTCATGATGTTGCAGAAATCAAAGTAAAAACACAGATGCAAACCAGCTTATTGTTTGGTTATGTGCTGGATCCGACGAAAGACAGGCAAAAGCTCCTAACAGATATGAATGGGACGCTCTCCTCGATCATCACGAAAATGCAAGATACGGGTGGGAATGAGGAGGAGCAATCTACTATTGGAGCTATGCTGGAGGCGAATCAAACTTTCGCTAGGCTGGTTCAGAAGGTCGTTGCGTACGGAGAAAAAGGTGACACAGCCTTAGCTAAAGCGGAAGCTATGCAGTGGGCAATCCCAACGACGGAAACCTTGACACAAGCAGCAGCTAAAATAGAAGAGCTAGAGGCTGTCATTCAAGCAGAGGCTTCTGCTCAGAATCATCAGACTGTCTCGGCGACGATAAAGACTTTGATTTGGGTGTGTGGAGCGGCGTTAGTATTTGCGCTAGCTTTGGGAATCTTTGTGTCACGCTCGATTGTTAAGCCAGTGCGAACGATGGTGAGAGCGGCAGAGCGAATCGCAAACTGCGATTTAACGGTCGGCGATATTGGGGTGAAAAGCCGCGGCGAGCTGCGTGATTTGGCGACTGCGTTTAATCAGATGAAGGACAATCTGCAGGGCTTGATTCGCCGGGTGGGCAGTAGCAGCGAGCAGGTTGCTGCGGCTTCGGAAGAGCTTAGCGCAAATGCCAATCAGGTTAGTGAGTTATCGGAGCGAATCATAGGAACGATTCAGAGCATCTCGCAAGGAACGAGCGCGCAGGTAGGTAGTGTGCATCAAGGTGTGGCTATCATGGAGGAAATGTCAGCAGCTGTCATGCAGATTGCTAGTGTGACGCAAACCGCGAATAAGCAGTCATTGTTGGCCCAACAGGAAGCAGGGGAAGGTACTGCAGCGATTGAAACGGCGATGGTGCAAATGAGAGCTATTCACCAGAAGATGACTGAACTGGCGGAATCGGTACATACATTAAGCGGTCGCTCGGAGAAAATCGTGGGCGCGAACGCGATGATTGCAGGCATTGCGCGGCAGACCAACATGCTGGCGCTCAATGCTTCGATTGAAGCGGCACGCGCAGGAGCCGCTGGCAAAGGGTTTGCCGTGGTTGCGGAAGAAGTCCGCAAACTGTCTATGCAGACCAGCGCAGCGGCGGAAGAAGTGGCTTTGCTCGTGACGAGTATCCAAGAGGAGACGAAGGGTGTCATGCACTCCACCGAAGCGGGAAGCCGCGAAGTGGAGACGGGGCTTGAGGTCGTCGGCGAAGCGGGAGCGACGTTCCGCCGCATTCGTTCGGCGATGGACGAGGTCGCTCGGCAGATCGAGGAAGTGGCGGGCTGCTCGGAGGCTATCTCCGAGAAGACGCTCGTCGCCGCTAACGTGATTCGCGCCATCGACGAAGTAGCGGGGCAGACTGCTGCGGGGACGAAGAACGTCTCCGCCAACATCGAGGGGCAGTACGCGAGCATGGAGGAGATCGTATCCTCCGCTACGGTGCTGAGCAGTATGGCTGCTGAGTTGCAGGTGTTGATTGGGCGTTTTCGGGTGTAAATCTACCCATATTTTTACATTTATGGTATAGTAGGAGTGAGGAATTGGTGGTGAAGCACACCCCTGACTGGCAAGCGTAGTTTATACGCCTGCTGGTCAGGGGTTTTTGCATTCACTTGCCTTCATTAGGAGGTAGTAGAAAGTAAATGGTTTAGTTAATAATGTACTAGATCATTTAAAAATTATGCCGAATATGATATAACTAATATCATATTCGGCATAATTTATTGCGCATAAACCAATTGCAATAAAGGAGCCAAACCAACAAATGTACGAAGTAGAAATTTACGAAGATGAAAATGGAGATTCCGAATTGAAAAATTGGCTCCGTGACCTTAAACGTCGGAAAGATCATGGAATAAAGGAAGCTAGAATCTTACTTAATCAGATACACTATTGCATTGAACGGATAAAATGGGAGGGAACATATGTCCCAGGACAAATTGCCAAGCACATTATTGATGACATTTGGGAACTGCGTCCAGATAAATATAGGGTCATGTTTTTCCAAGCAAAGGAGGGTAGGTTTATTTTATTAAATCACTTTCGCAAAGTAACACAGAAAACCCCGCCAAAACAAATAAGAAAAGCTATACAGTTAAGGGATGAATGGAATAAGAGTAATCATTAAATGATTAAAAAAACTTGATGGTATGGTTGGAGGCATCTCGATGAAATTCGAAGATTTTATGCATGAGATTGGCGAAAATACAATTGAAACGGAAACTACACGACAGATTGCAAGGATGGTTTCTGACATAGTAAAGCGGCGGAAAATACTTGGGTTAACTCAGATCGAAGTTGCGAAAATAGCTGGTCTTTCTCAAGCTCAGATTGCACGATTAGAAAACAGTTCCCAAATTCCGAGAGTTGACACTTTGATTAAAGTAGCCATAGCCCTAGGCATGAACATTCAATTGAATGAGACCGATGAGCATGCAGTGGGTGGAAGTCAGTTGGCACATGCATAGCTGCAGGTGTTGAATGAATAGTTTAGGAAGCAATAAAATCTAACAATCAATTCCGAAGCAGTTACCATTAAGTAGCTAGGAGCGGACTTACTTTGATCATGTGAAAAAATAATTACTTAAACCTTTGTGGGCTGTCCTCAAGTAGTCATATCTACTTCGAGGGACAGCCCATTTGTCATTCCTAGCGAGAATAGGCTGGCTTAGAGACATCTTTCCTTGCACTTTGAACAACAGAAAGCAGATATGTCCTATACGTCCTGCATATAATCCAATATCAGTAGTCTTTGTACGATAGCAAACGAACAGATGCTTTCTTGTGAATTCGGGGAGTCGAGATCGCAAAGAGAGGAGTTATTCCCTTGATGGAAGCTGCAAGTAAAATAATGAAATTAATGATGATTACGGTTGGGGTCGTTGTGTTTGATATTTTCTTGCTTTCACCAGGATTTATTGGCCTGCAGCTGGGTGGAGATCCCCTTCAGACGGCAACAGCGGCAGCTATTCTGCTAGCTAGCACGCTCGGGTTGCTCTTCAGCACGTATCGTATATTAATGAAGCCAACTATGGTGAAGTGGCCTCCCTTAGAACAGATGAAGGGTCCAGTAGATCTTGAACGCGCTTTGCAGGGTTACAAGGGTATGAAATCACTTGAGCAGGAAATCGCACTCGCTTTACATCAAATAGAGCGTATGCGTAAGAAGCAAGAGACTTTACTCATGGTATTGAACCAGCGATTTGAGCCTGCGGGACTAAGCTTTCAAAAATTTGCATCGGCGATACACGAGGTGGAGAAGTTATTTTTTCTCAATATCCGGAGTATGATAAACCGTCTTCATGTGTTCGATGAGAACGAGTTCCAGAGTGTCATGAACAAGTCTACGAGTCAATTATCTTCCAAACTTCTGCAGGAGAAACGAAGCTTTTATCAGACATACTTATCCTTTGTTCAAGGTGCCTTACATATGAATGAAGAAATTTTGCTCAAATTAGATAAGCTGCTTTTAGAAATCTCTCGGTTGGATAGTTTGGAGATCCGTGATATTGAGAAAATGTCCGGCATGCAAGAAATCGATGCTTTAATTAAACAAACGCATTACTACAAGTAGATGAGGTGAACTAGCTATGAAAAAGAGTAAGTTCTTCCTGCTATCTGTCTTTTTAATCATAATTGTATTTATTGCCGTCTATGCCGGCGTCAGCTATACGACCCATCTAGGCAAAACAGATCTGCAAATTACAGCAGAAGATGCTGCGAAACAATTGAGCAAAGCCTATGCGAAAATTTCTGTGACGAACGGAACGCCAGTCAAGGGTCAGATTGATATTAATCCAGCGGATGTGGCCTCATCATTACCGGATATTTCGAAATTTCCGATTACCGTGAACAATACGTCAGACAACTTTGTGGAAATATTCTCCTCGACTGAGAAATCCGGCAGTGGTGTTGACGGCTGGTTAACAGATGTTGCGAATGCTTTTAATAAAGCCCAAATTCAAGTGAATGGAAGGCCTGCATCAGTTAAAATCCGTAATATCGCTTCCGGGACAGCGGCGGACTATATCAAATCAGGTGCTTACCTGCCGGATGCCTATACACCTTCGAATGAGCTTTGGGGCGAGATGGTTAAGGCGGCTGGCGTAAAAACACAGCTTGTTGCCAAACGACTTGTTGGGAATGTGCCCGGCATTGTGATTTCAAAGAAAAAGTACGATACGCTAGTAGAAAAATACGGCCCGATCAATGTTCAAACGATGACTGAGGCGATTGCCAATAATGAATTTGCCATGGGCTACACGGACCCTTTCGCGAGCTCAACAGGTCTTAATTTTCTAGTCACGGCTTTACGTACCTTTGATAGCGCGAATCCAATTAGTGAGAAGGCTGTGCAAGGCTTCGAGAAGTTCCAAACGAACGTCCCTTTCATTGCGTCTACCACGCTTCAAATGCGGGATGCCGCTAAGTCTGGGATGCTGGATGGTTTCGTGCTAGAATACCAAACCTTTCAGAATGCACCGGAGCTTACGAGTGACTATATGTTTACACCTTTTGGCTATCGTCATGACAGTCCTCTCTACGCAATCGGGGATTTGCCAGCATCGAAGCTTAATGTGATTAACCAATTTGCCGAATTTATTGCACAAGCCAAATATCAACAAGCTGCTAAAGAAAAAGGTTTTAACGGACTTGAAAATTATAAAAATGATATCCCTATAATGGATGGCAGTATACTTACTACCGCGCAAAAAGTCTGGAAAGAAAAGAAAAATGGCAGCAAGCCGCTTGCAGCTGTGTTTGTGACGGATGTATCGGGCAGTATGGACGGAAAACCAATCAGTCGATTGAAAGAATCCCTGCTCAAGGGGCAGAAATACCTGGGCAAAGAAAATAGAATCGGTCTCGTCTCCTACTCGAACGGGGTGACCATTAATCTTCCAATCGCCAAGTATGATACCAATCAACAATCGCTTTTTGTAGGTACTGTGAATAGTCTGCAAGCAGGCGGGGGGACCGCAACCTTCGATGCCATCGTCGTAGCGATGAAAATGTTACAGGATTACATGGCCGCAGATCCTAATGTGAAACCGCTGATTTTCGTATTAAGTGATGGAGAAACCAATGCAGGTCATTCGTTGAAAGATATTCAAGGTATGATTGAAAGCTATCATATCCCCATCTACACAATTGGTTACAATGCAGATATTGAGGCGCTCCAGAATATTTCAAGCATCAACGAAGCAGCGAGTATTAATGCAGACACAGATGATGTTGTTTATAAAATAAGCAATCTGCTCAACGTCCAAATGTAAGGTAACTTATACCGTTCAGAGGGGGAGTTCGATTTGTCATTTTCGATGGAAATAGCAGGGGATGAAGAACTAAAAGCCGTTGTTGAGGAGCAGGTGAGGCCGGTTCCGGAGGAAGTCGTTAAGCTTAAAGCGCAAGCGGAAAAGAATGTCCTGACAATCATGGAGCTGGACCTTGACTCCTTGGAGAAACGCAAGCAAATTCTTGCGACAGTCGAAAACTTCGGCTTGGAGACCATGCGAGCCTCCTCGGAGAAAAATGCTTTGCTTCATGTAACCGTAGGTAAGCTTTCCAAAGCGGGGGATGAGGGGGGCGTCGTGGCGCAAGGGCTTGGCGAGCTTCAGATGCAAATGAAGGACCTCGATCCCAGCGGTATCGACTTCGCCAAACGTGGGTTTCTAGGGAAATTGTTCAACCCGATGAGAGCGTATTTTCATCAGTTTGATAAAGCCGATGTTGTTATTGCCAACATTATCGAGATGCTTAATAAGGGTAAAATGGGACTGAAGGATGACAATACGACACTTCTCATTGAACAACACGCACTACGGGAGCTGACCAAGAGGCTCCGTAAAGAGATCCAATTAGTTGCCTATATGGATGAATCGATTGAATCCCAAATTGCGCTGGCCAAAGCAAGAAACGACGATCCAGAGAAGATTAAATTTATTACAGAAGAGATCCTTTTTCCACTTCGTCAGAGAACGCTAGATATGCAAGCCATGATGGCAGTCAATCAACAAGGTTTCATTACCTTTGAGGTAGTTATACGTAATAATAAAGAGCTTATCCGTGGCGTTGATCGAGCGAGTACAGTCACAGTTGCAGCATTACGGGTCGCTGTAACAGCTGCGAGCGCCTTAGCGAATCAAAAAGTGGTGCTAAAACAGCTCAATGCTTTGTATACAACAACAAATACATTCATTGAACATACGGGACAGATGCTCAAGCAACAAGGTGTCGACATCCATAAAGGTGCCATTGCAGCCAGTATATCGGCGGACTCCCTTAAGAAAGCCTTCGTAGACAGCTTTGAGGCGCTGCATGCAATCAGCACCTACAAGCAAGAAGCGCTACCGAAGATGCGCGAAACGATTGCGCAGTTCCGTGAATTGGCGGAAACGGGCGAGAAACAGATTCTACGCCTCGAAAAAGGCGCAGCAGTGGGACTATAAACAAAGAGCAACCTCCGACTTCGTTGAAGTTGGAGGTTGCTTTTTGTTTACCTGTTAAAGTCGTTCAGGATAATCTGTCATCACTATCCCTTAGACTCAGACGACTTTTTCAATGGGGGTTCTGAGCAAAAGGGATAGTGGCTGTAGAAGATACTGTCGTCACTATCCCCTAGACTCAGGTGACCTGTAACAGTTGGCGATCTGAGCGAAAGGGATAGCGGTTGTAGAAGATATTATCGTCACTATCCCTTAAACTCAGAAGACCTCTATCATTGGGAATTCTGAGCGAAGGGGATAGTGCCAATAGATTTGTGTAGCATTCATATAGTTAGTCGCGGATTTCAACGATCAGCTCAATTTCCACAGGCGTGTGGAAAGGAAGATCACTAGTGCCGATCGCGGAGCGGGCATGCTTACCATTTTCGCCAAAGATATCAACGAGGAGGTTGGAAGCGCCGTTAATGACATAAGGCTGGTCACCAAAACCGGAGGCGCTGTTGACGAAGCCGAGCATTTTTACGATTTTGACTACACGATCTAAATCGCCCAAATAGCCTTTCATGACGGCTAAGCAGTTGATGATGGTCTGACGAGCTGCTTCTTGACCTTGCTCAATCGTGACTTCACGGCCGAGTTTACCTTCATACATGAGCTCACCGTTGATGCGGCAATCTTGACCTGACAAGTAAATTAAGTTACCGGTTTGCGTACATGGGAGATAGGTGAAACGCGCTTCTGGGGATGGGGGAAGTGTGATGCCAAGCTCTTGCAAACGTTTTTCGATAACGGACATAGGGATGACCTCCAAGTCAAAGTTAGGTTTTTGTTATAAGATTTTGCTCGAAAAGATTAATGACGACAGCAATGCTGTGCGCGAATGAAGCTGCCTTCTCGCGCTTGCGTGTGCTGACCACCGGTCAATGATAGCGCGCCATTCACAACAACATGCGAGATGCCATCTGGATACTGCCTTGGATTCTCGAATGTCGCATGATCCTGAATGGTATCGGGATTGAACACCGCCACATCCGCGATGTAGCCAGGAACAATCAGGCCCCGCTTACCAAGCTTGAAACGCTGAACAGGGAAGGAAGTCACTTTGCGTACCGCCTGCTCCAAGGTCAGAATGCGATGCTCACGAACGTACTTCGCGAATACATGAGGGAACGTCCCATATAAGCGGGGATGCGGCTTGCCGGTGTCACAAGTGAGACTATCTGACGCGATGAGCGATTTATCGTAAGCAACAACTTGCTTCACATCTTCGTCAGACATATGGAAGTAGACGATGGAGATGCGGCCTTCTTCTTCCAAAAGGAGATCCATCATACATTCCGCTGGCTCCTGCCCGCGAATCTCGCTGATCTCGGCAAGGTGTTTGCCTTCGAGATGGCGATTGCGATCCGTGTGCATGGCGGAAAGAAAAACGCTTTGCCAACCTGTGGAACAAACCAGGTTATCCCAGGTCGTCTGTTCGTGGCTTAATTCTTCACGAACACGGGCACGAAGCGAGGGATCTCGCAGCACTTCAAGCGCACTTTCTATGCCGCCTTCGAGCACCCATGGAGGGAGAATCGTCGTTAAACTGGTGGATCCAGCATTGTACGGATACACATCGCAAGTAACATCCATGCCGCGTGAGCGCGCATCTTCAATGAGCTCTAGCGCATCGGTAATTTGACCCCAATTGCGCTTGCCAGCTGCTTTGAGGTGAGAGATGTGCAGGGAAACGCCGGCTTTTTCGGCAATCCAAATGACTTCCTTCACAGAAGGCAATAGATTGTTGCCCTCACCGCGAATGTGTGTAGAGAAGAGTCCGTTATACTTCGGTAAGACAGAACAGAGCTCAGCAATTTCCTCTTTGCTCGTGTAGCTGCCCGGCGCGTAGAGCAGTCCGATGGAGAAGCCAATCGCACCAGCTTGCAGACCCTCTTCGAGCATAGCTTTCATCTGTGTGATTTCTGACGGGGTTGCTGGACGATTGGCAAAGCCCATCACCGCAATACGCAGTGCCCCGTGTGCAACGTAAGTTGCCATATGTTCAGATGGACGTGAATTAGCAACAGCATCCATATATTCAGCAACGGATTCCCATGGCCATTGCCATTTGGTTTGACCGAGCACAGGCTGCACATAGCTTTGAAGCAGCTCAGCTTGTGAGGGGACAAAGGGAGCAGGAGCGAGCCCACAGTTGCCGACGACTTCGGCGGTAACGCCTTGTCGCATTTTGATTTCACTGTGTGGATAATCGAAGATCATAAGATCGGAATGGCAATGCCCATCAATAAAGCCAGGTGAGATCACTTGCTTGTTCACGTCGATGACCTTCAAAGCTTCCTCATGAAGCTGGCCAACAGCGACGATCTGATTCCCTCGGATACCGACATCACCGGCAAACCAAGGATTTCCTGTGCCATCGACGATGCGGCCGTTTTTTAAAATAAGATCCAACATCAGGTCTTCACCTCCGGAATTTATTCCAACATGCCCCGTGCAAGCACAGGCAAGCGTTCGAATGTGTCTCCACGCTGCATGACAACATGATTGTGCAGGTTAATGGTACTGCATATATGATTCGGAATAATGCGCAGCTGATCTCCGACTTGCAGGTTGGCTGCTTGAGCCAACGGGCCAAGCTCGACCATGCCATGCTCTTCGGTCATGCGCACGAGTAGGGCATCTTCCAGGCCATGAATATGGCCGAAACCGCGCAGCTGCAAGGGATGCGTGCCTGGTTGCACGTCGGTCGCGAATGTTTTGCTTCCGCCGTCGATGATCGCCAGATCCGCCGAAGGACGGCTCACGACTGTGACGAGCACGCTGCCGGCGCTGTCACCAAGCCCGCAGACGCCTAGCTGCGCCTGCATCCGGTCTTGATACACGTAGGTGCCGGGACGAACTTCCGTCACCCCTTTGACTGCCGCCGCATAGAGTGCCGTCGGCGTCGATCCCACGCTGACATCCGCGATGGCGATGCCAGCGGCTCTAAGGCGGTCGGCCAGCTCAACCATCAGCTGGCCTTCCTCCAAGCCGGCTGCTGCCACGTCGAGCGTGGGCTTGCCGGCAAGCAGGGCACCGCGGAACGTGTAGATGCCGGTTAGCCGCAAGTGCGGCATGCGGGCAATCTCCGTCGCCAGCGCGGCGGCCTCTTCATACGGCACACCGGTTCTGCGCAGCCCGGTGTCAATCTCTAACCGAACCTGCAGCGTATGGCCATGCTTGGCCGCGGTCTGCTCCATGAGCTGAGCACCAGCCAAGCTATCTACGCCCACGATCAGCTCGATCTCCTCGCTAAGACGAATTGCTCGTTCAATCTTACTCGCAGTCACCAACGGATAAGCGATAAAGATATTCAGAATCCCATGCGCAGCCATGACTTCGGCTTCGGAAACTTTGGCCACGGTTATGCCGACGGCACCTGCATCAATTTGTCGATGGGCGACAACTGGAAGCTTATGTGTCTTGGCATGCGGACGCAGTTGAACACCATGCTGCTGAACACGTTCTGCCATGGTTGCTATATTCCGTGCCATGATTTCAGTATCAATAAGGACACAAGGCGTTTCTAAGGAGATTGTCATAGGGATTCACTCTCTTTCGCGTTGCTTTTACCTTCTTCCAGATGGCTGTACAAGGTGTACTTGGAGATGTTGAGATACGTGCAAATTTTCTCGCCGCCTTTTTTAATCAGAAAAGCACCCTTGGCATCGAGAAGCTGAATCATTCGCATCTTATCTTCTTTGGTCATGACGGCAACGGGTTTGCCGATCACTTCTTGTGCTTCTTGGATCAGGGCATCGAGCAGGTCGCTAACACTCGTAACGAAGGATTCTTTGATCTCCGTTTGCTCACCTGGGTTGATGAGGTTTTTTAATGTTTTCTCGGCGACCATAAGATCCGTGATATCCATGTTGATACAAAGTGAACCGATGATTTTGCCTGCTTTATTCTTCATATACATCGAGCTGGAGCGCAGAATGCGGCCGTCCTTCGTTTGGGTCAAATAGTTAAATTTGTTGCCGTTTACATGATTGCCTCGCAGCAGCTCAAGACCTAGATTCGTGCCAGGATCTCCGACTTTGCGTCCCGTGATGTGACCGTTGGCAATGGCGACGATGGTGCTCTCATAAGAACCCGTCAAATCGTGCAGTACGACCTCGCAGTTCTCGCCGAATTGAGCGGCAAGTCCAGTCACCAAATCGGCTAAAAATACGAATTCATCCTGAATGGATTCCATACCGGTTATCCCCCTCACAGCTTATAGGTTATTCTGAGCAAAATGGTAACACAAACTTTTCGAATGTCAAACAAAAAGTTTGTTAGGCTAAAAAAAAGTATGATTTTCCAGGTTCGCTCATGATAATATGGTAAAAAGATCATGGTAAGAGGAATGCTAAGTGTTGCCAGAAGATGGATGGCTAGATGAATGGAGGATTTCCCATGAAGCGGTGGTTTGCTAAATCGCTCAATCGCAAGCTCTCATTGCTAATTTTATTCGCAGTTGTATTACCTTTACTTACGATGGGAACGGTCTCTTATCGGATTGCAACCTCGGTCACGGAAGATAAAGCGAAGGAAGCAGGGATGAATACCCTGAAGCAGATGACAGATAAGCTCGATTTTGTTATTCAGGACGTCGAGAATATGTCGATCTTTTTGATCGGTCAGCGGGATGTTCAGTCTTACTTAGGCAAGGAAGAAAGCGATATCAATTTATATTCGCAGCTTATCGCGACCTTATGGAACTTATCCTATTCCAAAAAGTATATTGCCAACATTACGATTACGCCGAAAAACAGCAATCCTGCCTTATTTACTACAACGATCATGAATTCAGGATTAGCGCCACTTTTGCAGCAGTACGAAACCGTATATAAATCAGCGCCAAAATGGTGGTCACCGCTCTATGACATTCAAACCTCCGACGGTTTGCGAAAGGTGATTTCACTGGTCAGACCGATTCGGGATTTCAGCCTATTCAAAACATTAGGAACTTTATCTTTTTCTTTAGATCAATCAGAGATTGAACATTATTTGACGGAAGCGGGCTGGGAATCAAGTGGCTTTGTTGTGCTGGTAGACGCTAACAATCACATTATTGCTGGTGGAGACCGATCGTGGCTAATGCGTAATATGGCTGATGTATTCCCTAATTTGCAGGGACTTACGGGAACGAGCGGTGTCTCGAGTGTGATGCAGGGGATGCATCCCTATACGGTTCTCTACAACGGAATTCCTCGTGTGGGCTGGAAGTTAGTCGGCTTCATTCCGACTGAAATTTACCAAAAGCAGAATGGATTCGTGCTGACGGTAACGGCAATCACGATCATCATTGCGCTCTTGCTGGCGATGGTGCTGGTTATTTATTTCTTGCGATGGGTAACGAATCCGTTGATGAAGTTGACCAAATATTTAAAAGATCTGAATCCAGATGAGACGATTCCTACGTTTGAAGTGAAAAGCGTAGATGAGGTGGGCCTCCTAGTTCACAGCTACAATAAGCTCAGCGACCGGATCAGTCGTCTGAAGGATCAAGTTCAGCTGAACGAAGCGATGAAGAAGGAGGCGGATATTATGGCGCTGCAAGCACAGATTAATCCGCATTTTTTATATAACACCTTGTCGTCTATCCACTGGATTGCCTTGATGAATAAGGATCGACAAATTGCGGAGATGGTCGGTGCGCTCAGTGATTTCTTGCGTTTTAGCTTAAATAAGGGGGAGGAGTTCTGTGTTGTCCAGCAAGAGGTTTCTCATGCACAGAACTATGCCTATATTCAGGCGATTCGGTTCCCAGAGCAGTTCGAGATTGAGTTCTTTATCGATCCAGCGATGACACAAAGTGTGATGCTCAAGCTGCTGCTTCAACCCTTGATTGAAAATAGTCTGATACACGGCATTCAGAAGAAAAAAACCAAAGGACATATCTATGTGCACGGCGAGCTGCGAGAGCATGATATGAAATTTGTGGTGGAGGATACGGGAATCGGGATGGATGAAACAAAGTTGAGAGATATTCATGGACAACTGGCTTCGGCTAATCAGAAGCTCGGCATTCGAAGTGAGGCAGATGAAGAGAGGAAGAAAGTTGTGACTAGCTATGGACTCATTAATGTTCATCGCAGGTTACTGCTGCATTATGGAGCGGGGGCAGGCTTAGTTCTGGAGAGTACGCTGGGAACAGGTACCCGAATTACATTCCTAATTCCGCGTGAGAGAGGAGAGTCGGTATGAGAATTCTGATCGTGGATGACGAGGTTATTATTCGAACCGGTCTATGTACCGTGATTGATTGGAAAGAGCTTGGGTTGGAGCTGCTGCCAGCCGCTTCATCAGCGGAGGAGGCTTTAGAACGCATTCCGCAGGAGAAGCCCCATATTGTTTTGACCGACATTCGGATGTCAGGGATGGATGGGATTGAACTTGCCCGGGAAATTAAACTAATTCTACCGGATACGGAGATTGTTATTCTCACGGGATATGATGATTTTAACTATGCGCAGCAGGCTTTGCGCGGTGGTGTAACGGATTATTTGCTGAAAACCAGCCGTCCGGAAGAGATCATTAAAGCGGCGCTGAAAGCAAAGCAGAACATTATGGATAAATGGGAGTCGTTGAAGCAGGATAATCGCAGACAGGCCGCGCTGCGCACACAATTGCTAGAAAGGGCTCTGAATCGTGGCTTGCACGATGATGAGGAGGCGCGCGCTCAACTGCATCAGTGGTTTCACAAAAATGGGGTCGATATCTCGCTGGATGATAGCGAGGCGATTGCAAGGCAAGTGCTTCTTGTCTCTTGTACGGGTTGGGTAACGTTTGCTAATCTGCTGCAAGGAGCCGCAGAGAATATGTTGTACGAGCTTCTCCCATGTGTGACGCTGATGAATAAAGATCATTTCATACTTGTCGTCCGATACGAAGTTGGTATAACGGATGCCGCGGGGCTTCTTAAGGCGCTGGGGCGTGTCACAGAAACACTCAAGTGCGCTGTTTTCGCTGCGCTTGGGCCCGTTGCGCATGATGATGAGGGACTGCGCGAGTCCTTTCGCGCTGCCAAGGAAGTTTTCGCCTACCAGGGGCTGCTGGGCTCAACGGGACTTTACACACCCCAAGATATTCGTGATCGAAGCGGGAGCCGCACGGTGTGTACGGAGAAAGAGGAGTCGGAGCTTGCCGCGATTCTCATGAATGATAATGCGACGGACCTCAGACACTGGGTCAATCAGAAGGTTCGCACACAGCTGGAGGATCATGCGGCTACACCGCTTTCCGTCCAAGGGTACATACAGTCGCTGGTGGTAGCTGGACATCGTTGGTTAGAGAGAGCCAGTACGACAGAGCAGGATCTATCGGCATTAAGCGCACTCTCTAAGCTAGAGGGGGAAGGCCGTCCTGAAGAGGAAGTATTCAAGGTGCTGTCAGCCATCATGAACATCTTCCATCAGGGACTTGATCAGAATAAGTATGGCTACATCCATAAAGCGATTGCGTATATTCGGGATAATCTGCATCAGCCCATATCGCTCCAGCAAGTTGCAGGTTTCGTCCATATTAATCCCAATCATTTCAGTGAGGTATTTAAGCGGGAGACCGGCTGCACCTATATTGAGTTTGTTACTCGGGAACGTATGAAGCTAGCCACGGACATTGTGCAAAGCACGCAAATGAAAGTGAGCGATATTGCTAGACGCGTGGGTTATGAAGATATCAAATACTTTACGCAGCAGTTCAAAAAGCACACGGGAAGAACACCATCCGAGTTTCGACAAGGTGGCAAAGACTGAAATATGTCCCCCTTCGCACCGAAGTCTCTCCCGTACCTTGGCAGACGAATGTCCCCTATACTAAAGGAGTAACGAAGAGCGCTCGCAAGTAAAGGAGCTAGTTGCTACGAAACTTTTAGGAGGTCCGAACGAATGAAAAAGTCATTTATCGTTACACTGGCGGCTGCGATGTCACTTTCGTTGATAGCAGGTTGTGGGTCGAGCGGAACTACAGATGGGGCACAAGGCAGCACAGCACCAGCTAAAACAGAGACAGCGAAGCCTGGTGAGAAAGTAAAGCTTTCCATTTGGCATAACTATACAGGCGAAGATTTACGTGCCAAAACGATGCGTGAATATATGGAGAAATTCAAGAAGGATCATCCGAATGTGGAGTTGGATATTCAAGGGATACCACCCGATGGGTACCGCCCGCGTCTAAAAACCGTAGCAGCAGCCAATGAAATGCCGGATCTGTTCGTTATGTGGCCAGGTGTAATGACGAAGGAGTTCGTCGGTGGTGATTTGATCCAACCGATTAATGAGCTTCTGGATAGTAAAGCAGAGTGGAAGGGCAACTTTATGCCAGGTTCCTTCGACGATTTCACCATTTCTGGCAAAACGTACGCAGCTCCAATGGCCTTATCGCCAACATCCATCCTTTATTACAACAAAGAAATCTTCAATAAATATAATGTACAACCGCCAAAAACATGGGATGACATGATGAAGCTGGTGGATACGTTCAAAAAGAACAACGTCACACCAATTGCGCTTGGAAATAAAGCGGCGTGGGTAGCACAATCCAGTATCCTAAGTTCATTGGCTGACCGTGTGACAGGAACGGAGTGGTTCTTGAAAGCTGTTGATCAAAATGGCGCGAAGTTCACGGATCCAGAATTCGTTCAATCTCTGACGTATCTACAACAGCTTGGTAAAGCCGGTGCTTTCCAAGATGGGTTCAACAGCATTGATAACACGCAGATGGAACAAATGTTTGCCCAAGGTAAAGCGGCGATGATGATTGACGGAGGCTGGGCATTGCCTAACCTAGCAGCGAACGCTTCTAAAGAAGCTTTGGCGAACATGGCTGTTACGGTATTGCCTTCTGTACCGAATGGTAAGGGTGATCCGAATACGTTATCTGGTGTTGTTGGAACAGGTCTAGGTATGAGCAAAAAAGTAACTGGCGCGCAAAAAGCGGCTGCTTATGAATTGATTTATGCTTTGTCCGGTCCTGAAGCACAGAAAGCGATTTTGGAAAGCAATCAGCTCGTGAGCTATAAAGTTGCTTTGGATACTACGAAAGTATCTTCCTTATTCGCGGAAGTTTACAAAATGATGGGCACTGTGAAAATGACGCCTGTCTACGACGGCAGACTAAGCTCCTCAAGCGCAGATGTAGTCAATAATGGACTTCAAGAGCTTCTGATGGGCGGCAAGCCAGAGGAGATTGCGAAGAAAGTACAAGAAGCGCAAGCGAAAGCTCTCGGTAAATAAGGTTAGGCCAAAGGACTCCAGCCTCAGCTCGGCTGGAGCCTTTTTTCCAAAAAAAAGCTTACAAGGAGGGGCATCATGAACGTGTCCGCAAGAATGAGAGGATTCATTACATTAGGTCTCCTTCCAGCCTTAATCATCTATTTGTTTTTTGTAGTTGTTCCACTGTTTTGGTCGGCGTACTACGGCTTCTTTGACTGGAAAGGCATTGGCGCAGCGAAGTTTATTGGGATGGATAACTATATCGAAGTTTTTACTGATCCGATCTTTTGGAAAGCTTTTAAAAATAACATGCTTATCGTTGCCGCCTCTGTCTTTGGGCAGGTGCCGATCGCGATGATCCTAGCGCTACTCTTGATGCGCAGCACACCTTTTCAACGTATCATTCGTGCTTCCGTCTTTATGCCCATGGTATTATCCTCTGTCGTTGTCGGGATTATCTGGGGATACATCTACCATCCGCAAATTGGTATTCTGAACTTCTTGCTAGATGGCGTTGGTCTTGATAGCTGGAAGAAAGCTTGGCTCTCCGATCCGAAAGTATCGATGTTCGCACTGATGGTGCCGATCATCTGGAATTATATTGGTCCTTATATGATTATGTTCATTGCTGCCTTACAAAATATTTCTCCTGAAATCGAAGATGCTGCTCAGCTGGATGGCGTCGGACCGGTGCGCAAACTATTTGCAGTCACACTGCCTATGATTTGGGATACGGTGAAGGTTGCGATCGTGCTTTGTATTTCGGGCTCCTTGAAGGCGTTCGATCTAATCTACGTCATGACAGGCGGCGGTCCTGCACATTCCACGGAATTGCTGGCTTCCTATATGTATAACAGTACCTTCAATGTGTATCGCTTCGGATTCGGTAGTGCACTTTCCACCGCGATTATTATTCTTAGCTTGCTATTGATCGTGGGCAGTCAATATCTAATGAAGCGAGACTATCGTTAGGCAGATCATACCAGTATCATCATTCATCTCTTGTAGGAGGGACATCTATGAAGCAGGTTGTAGCAATGCAGACGGGTTTTCCCGCTGGAGCTAAACAACGTAAAGTATGGACGCGCGGCGCCATCAATGCCGTTCTTTCCTTATATGCACTAGTCACGTTGTATCCATTAATATGGTTATTTATTAGTGCCGTTAAATCAAATGAAGAGTTTTATTCCCGGCCTTTTCTGCTGCCAACCGTGTGGAAGTGGGATAACCTCGTCCGTGCATGGAAAGTTTCCGGAATGGGGCTCTCCTTGTGGAACTCCACAGTTGTAACGGTGGCTTCCTTAGTGTTAACGCTAATTCTAGGCGCATTGGCAGCCTTTGTGATCGCGCGGTTTGAGTTTAAATTGAAGGCATTCTTTACAGGGCTATTCCTGTTAGGTATGCTCATTCCGATTCACAGTACATTAGTACCTCTATTTATTATCATGAAAAAAATAGGGCTGTTGAACACGTACGGCGCACTAGTGCTGCCCTATGTCGCATTTGAGTTGCCATTAGCCATCTTCATCGTAGCAGCGTATCTAGTCAGTATTCCAAAAGAAATCGAAGAGGCCGCGCTGATTGATGGTACTGGCTATTGGGGCATTTTCTTCCGCATGATGCTTCCGCTCAGTGTACCAGCGCTTTCTACAGTAGCCATTCTTGGATTTCTACGGTTCTGGAATGACTTCGCTTTCGCCCTCGTTTTCATTAGTAAGCCAGCACTCAAAACCGTACCGCTTAGCTTATCTGCTTTTGCCACAGGCTACATGACCGATTACGAATTGACCATGGCTGCACTCGCGATTGCCGTGCTTCCGACGATTGTCGTGTTCTTGCTGTTCCAGGAGCAGATTATGAAGGGGATGACGGCGGGGGCTGTGAAGGGGTAGTCGTACAAACAAACAGTCCACCAAGCAGAATCCTCTGCATGGTGGACTGTTTTGTATTAAAGCTTGCGGGTCATCTCGTAAGCGAACCCCTAGCTTTGGGCTCGCTTTTCACGATACTGACTTGGTGTTAGTCCTGTTGCCTTTTTAAAAGCGGTAAAAAAGTGGCTCTTAGATTGAAAGCCAGACTGGGCAGCAATCTCAACGATAGACCAATTGGTTTCCAAGAGCAGTTCTTTTACTTTTTCAATTCTGCTCTCTAGAATGTAGTCTGAAACAGAAAATTGATAGTGTTCTTTAAATATTAATCGGACATAGTTCACAGAAAAAGAGACATGATGGGCAATATCGTCGATGGTCAGCATGGGATCATGAAGGTGATTAGCAATGTAGGTGAGGATGTCCGTGAACACCTCTTCCTTTTGTGCATGACGATTCGACATGTCTTCCATGAGGTTTAATAGTAACTGTATAAGCCAGGCCTGAATTTCTCGGAGATTCGTAAATTCATTTAATTTATTTTCAATATCTTCCATAGCAAGGGGACCTTGAATTTGTTTGAAAGATTTCTGCAAAGTGAACAGGAGCTGTGTTAACTGCAGTTTAGATTCATTGGCTGGCAAGACTTTTAATTCTTCAAAAAACGTATGCATTAGTTTAAGAACCGCATCTTTATCACGTACCCGTATGGACTGAATTAAGGCAATAAGCTGATCGATATCTAGCCCGCTAACTTGCCCCTCTTTGATAATCGTACCAAGATCACTTTGTCTGAAAACAAGATTTTCGCCTGTAATAAAACTAAGCTTAGATAATTCGTACGCGGATAGATACTTCTTATTTATATCAGTGGCAGGAGAGGTCGTAGATTCACTGAGTCCAACCACGGCGGGGATATCAATCCAGCGATGCAATTGAATTTTTGCTTCTTCAAGGATTTTGACAACGGCAGCCTCCGTGTGTTGCTCGCATTCACGAGAAGATATCAGCATAACAATATGGTCAGCGCCTAAGTCCGCGGACTCAGAGGTTAAACCGTAATTCGTAACAACCTCGCTAATAATATTCTGCATAGCAAATTTCATCAGCTTCCGAGACTGGAAGCTATAGTTTGCATTAAATTTACTGTAATTTTCAATTCGAAACACAGCAAAGCGAATCGGTTCATCCAGATTAATTTGGATCATCTGCCCAAGTTCTTCCTTCAACGAAGAGTTGATCGTGTTGCTTGATATCCACTGTCGAAGCAGTTCCCCCTTGACAATGTGACCGCTATTTTTGATTGAACGGTCTTGTTCCTCGACACGATCCACAAGTGTATCGAACCCCGAATGGATCAGCTTATATCCTTTACTAAGTGAATACCAAGACATATCCTCTTCGATTGTTTTACTTCCGCCATAATAGTTGCGAATTTTTTGGAGCACCTCAACAAAGGGTTTAAATGTCTGCTTGGACAGAAAATACAGTAACACCAATAAGAAAGCAATCATGATAAAAAATGAACCTAGAATCTTCAAATTCAAGTTAAATAGCTTGTCTTTCCATATGCCTAAAGGGGATACCAGATACAATTTCCAATGATCACCAGCTAATGAGATAGACTGAACGCCCCACTCTTGCCCGTCATATTTCCAATCAAAACCTTCAACGACAGCATTATCTTCCGGTAGATTATGGCTGCCTTTGTTAGTACCGCTTAAAAATTGATGAAACGCTGACTCAAAGGTATGGTTGATGTCGCCCATTAACAGGGAGTTATCTGAATCAAGGACCAACAGTTTGCTTTGGAACTCATTGTTGTCTAGTAGAAGTTCTTCTGTAAGCAGCTTCTGATCTAATACAACGGCTAATCGTCCTTGTTGGGTGACATTGATGTCTTCACTTGGGAAAAAGAGCATAATCTCAGGATTGCCATTTAACACTTGCTTCGAGAACTGAAGAGGTCCTTCTGGCTTTTGGATAATTTTTTGCAGGAAATTTTGATCGCTAAATCCATTAAAAGGACTAGAGCCGCCATTTGCGGCTAGAATCTCCCGTGTAGCGGGATTGAAGAGATATACCTCTTTTACAAGTCGCTCGGAGGCTTTGAAGTCGATAAGTGATAAATCCACTAAGTGATCCAGATACGTATCTCGCTCCTGGGTGGATAACCAATAGCCCACATTACGGTTTTGATATAAGTTAATGCTATTAATTTTTAACCGTTGAAGAATCAGTTCCATGCTATTTTTCACATGAGTAATCTTTATTGAAGCAACGTCGTTAACTTCATTAATGGCATACTTTGAAATTTGACTCGTTAAGTAGTAAGAATACAGACTAGCCATCGTCAAAAAAAATAAAGCCACCAATAAAAAAATTCGCATATATAAACCTTGCATGCGATTCAATTTTAGCATCCGTCGTTCCCCCAAGATGTGAGATTAAGTTATAATTCTACCTATTTGTATTGTGGATGCGCCTAGCTTAAATTGCAATACAGTAAACCTGAAATCGTGAGTATTCAAACAGGGAGTGAGAAGCAGAACCTAGGAATCGTTCGTTTCAGAACCACCTGTAGATTCAGAACTATTCAACCATGAAATCATCCATTATGATCAGGGCAATCCATCGATTCCAAGCATGCATGCGAGATCGAGAAGAAAGGTGACTTCATGGAAAAGATCGTTGTACATCGTGAGAGGGTGCGTGAGAATGCTTTAGTTCGATTGATAAAGTTGATGCACCTTCATAGGGTCCATTACTTTATGCTAGTGCCGGGAATTCTCTATTTTATTGTTTATAAATATTTACCTATGTACGGGGCCGTTATTGCGTTTAAGGATTTTAACATTACCGAAGGGATTGTAAACAGTCCGTGGGCAAATCCATGGTATAAGCATTTTAAATACTTTTATGATTCTCCTTACTTTGCTCAAATCATGACCAATACGTTATTAATCAGCGTTTATAAGCTGGTATGGCTCATGCCTCCTGCCATTCTGCTGGCGATTTTATTATCTGAAATTCGAGGCAAGTACGTTCGCAATGTTGTTCAATCGATTTTGTATATGCCGCATTTTATTTCTTGGGTCATTATTTATGGGATTTGTCTCTCTCTGTTTTCAGAGGCAGATGGTCTTATCAATTTGATGCTCAAAGATTTTGGCATGAAGGCAGTTCCCTTTTTAACGACAAACGAATGGATACGCTTATTAATTGTAGGAACAGATCTTTGGCAAAATTTGGGGTGGGGAGCGATTGTGTATTTGGCGGCAATTGCCGGAATCGATCCAACCTTATATGAGGCGGGTAGAGTAGACGGTGCGGGAAGAATTCGTATGATTTGGCATATTACCCTGCCAGGTATTCGAAATGTCATCGTACTCATGTTTATTTTACGCTTAGGTACGATATTAGACGCAGGCTTTGAACAGATCTATGTGATGTACAACATTCAAGTGTATGAAAAAATCGATATTATCGATACGTGGGTGTTTCGAACAGGTCTTGAACAATTCAATTTCAGTCTTGGCGCAGCCGTAGGTCTCTTTAAATCGCTAATTGCTTTAATCTTAGTCGTTGGAGCGAATAGCTTAGCGAAGCGATCGGGGGGGAGTATATGGTAATGGATTGGAAGGAACGGCTATTTAGCAGTCTAATCTATGCAATCCTGCTGTTATTATCGGTGTGCGTTTTGTTTCCTTTGCTATACGTACTTTCGGTTTCCCTGACGCCCTTCAGCGAAGTATTGAAGAACGGCGGCTTTGCGATCATACCCAAAAAAGTGACTTTCGAGGCGTATGCTTTATTTCTACAAACATCGGCCATCCCAAAAGCTTACGGCATTTCGTTTTTTGTAACGGTAATTGGTACGCTCATCAATGTTGCTCTTACCATATTAATGGCGTACCCACTTAGCAAGAAGACGCTGCCTGGGCGCTCGCTACTCTTATTTTTAATCATGTTTACAATGATGTTTAGCGGGGGGATTATTCCTACCTATTTAATAGTAAAAGCAACAGGATTACTGAACTCTGTTTGGGCCATGATTATCCCTACAGCAGTGGGAACATTTTCCTTGTTAATTACGAAGACGTTTTTTGAAAATATTCCGGAATCTTTAATCGAGGCTGCACGAATTGATGGTGCATCAGAGAGCAGAGTACTCCTCAGCGTGATCTTGCCGATGTCGCTTCCTGTTATTGCAACGATCAGCACCTTCTATGGTGTGATGCATTGGAATGAGTTTTTCAATGCGATTATGTATATTACGGATGCTTCCTTATATCCACTACAAGTGGTGTTACGCAATATATTGAATGCTTCAATGTCTGCCGAAATTAATTTGGAACAGACCGTTCCTTCAACAACACTTCAAATGGCAGGGGTCATCCTGACCGCACTTCCAATTGTGATTGTCTATCCTTTCATCCAAAAGTATTTCACTAAAGGAATGCTAGTTGGCGCAGTGAAGGGTTAGCAGTTAACATAAAGCTACAAGAATAAATAATAAGGGGATGTTCGTATGAAGAAAAAGTTGAAATTAGGTGCTGCAGCATGTCTATCTCTAAGTTTAGTGCTGAGCGGATGCGCTTCCAAAAGTGATGGTACGAAAACAGAAGGTGCTCAGAGCAGTCCTATTACGTCAAGCGCACCTGAGAAAGCGCCAGAGAAATCAACCACTCCTGTTAAACTGAGTGTGCTCGTATCTGGACCTGGGCTTAGTGATGAAGACAAAGCCATTCAAGGCGATATCGGCAAAAAATTGAACATCAATTTTGATTACAATGCCATTGCCCCAGGCAGCAATAACGAATATGCCAATCAGATCAATGTAAGAGTCGCATCGAATAATGCGCCGGATATTTTCACTGTTTCCAACGATCAGATGCTGCAGTTTACCAAGCAAGGAGCTATTCTAGACCTTACGAAATATTTAGATAAAATGCCAAATGTCAAAAAGGCTTATACCGAAATAGATTTATCCAAAGGGAAAGTCGACGGTAAGCAGATGTCACTTCCAAAGCGTGCGACTGTCCCTTATCGAGCACTAATGATTCGTCAAGATTGGCTGGATAAATTAAAGCTGCCAGTACCGAAAACACTGGATGAACTAGCAGCAACGATTAATGCCTTCCATGATAAGGATCCCGATGGCAATGGGAAACAGGATACCTATGGTCTAACAGGATATGGCTTAGATGCATTCGCGCCAATCTTCGGTGCATTCGGAACTAGCTATGGCTATTTTAACGCATCGTTATCGATTGGTAATCTGATCGTTAAAGATAACAAGGCGATGTACTCCACCACACAACCAGAAATGAAACAAGCCTTGACGTACATCCAGAACTTATTTGCAAACGGTGCCATTGATCCAGATTTGTTAACGAATAAAGGTACTGCCGCACCAACGAAAGCTCAAAAGGGCCAGGTGGGTATGATCTATGCGAACTGGTCTGATATGTTTAAGGATGAGCACATTAAACTAATAACAGAAACGAATCCCAATGCGAAATTCATCGCCATTGATCCTCCTGTAGGGCCAGGCGGCAAATTTATGGGAGCATTCGACGACAGTGCAGCAGATTGGCGTGTCGCTTTGCCAAAATCGCTGGAAAAATCACCAGAGAAATTGGATCGAGCATTATCTTATTTGGATTATATTACAGGCGCTGGTGAGGGACAAAACTTAGTCATGTTTGGTAACGAGGGCGTTCATTATACCAAATCAGGTACGACGATTACGCCTTTACCTGAGATGTCAAAGCTTGGAACGACGTACCAATTGCAACTAACGGGCAGGGATGAACTTCCGTATCTGTACACCAAATTTCCAAAACAGAAAGAATATATCGACCAGGCCGTAAAACAGCCTTATCTTAAAGTGTTCAATAACTTCTCCGCCATTCCTGAGGGGGTTAATAAATCCGATAAGGATCGCTATGAGAATGAAGAAATGATTAAATTTATGTTTGGCAAACGTCCTTTAGCCGAATTTGATGCTTTCCTTAAAACGTTAAACACGACGTACCAATTGCAAAAGTATGTGGATGAAGCAAGTAAAGCTTTCAAAAGTCAGGGACTAATTAAATAAGTCACGCACAAGTACAAGGAGATAAGGCGCGCTTTGTCTCCTTGTTGTTTTTACATGCCCAATTAGAAAGGTGGTTGATACGATTATGCAATTGTGGAAATTAATGAGTCGGAAAATTGTGGCTGTATGCGTCGTTTTGACTTTGATCGCTGCACTAAACCCAATGTCTCTGCTTCCCGAACCTAAGGCACATGCGGCTGTAAATGGTTTTGTGAAAAGAAACATCGATAAACTGTATGAGGATCTGAATGGTAATAACGTTCAGGACGCTGCTGAACCAGATTTCCGTTATATCTCCGTCAATATCCCTGATGCGTTATTAATTAACATTTATTCGCCAATGGGAAATGATTCAGAACGTTTTCGAATCCCATCGGATGATGAACTGTTGGATGCAGTGAGAACGGTCAAAGCAATGGGCGGCAGAGTATTTCGCGTTTTTGCGATGAGTTCTAGTACGACTTACAATGCAGTTCGAATGATTAACACGAATAGTGCGAGTCCGAGTGCAGCTGTAACCTTAAATGAAGATGCCATGAAGGCGTTTGATAAATTACTGCAATACTGCAACCAAGAAGGAGTGCGTGTATCGGTCGGATTTACGGATAACTGGGCCTATGTTGGGGGGTATAGTGATTATGGAGCGAACTTTTTTACACCAGGAAATGCCACTAATTTAAAGTTTAAAAACATGATTTCGCAAATTCTGAATAGAACGAATAGCTACACAGGAGAGCAATATAAAAATGACAAAGCAATCTTTGCATGGGAGTCCGGCAATGAATTGAGTGCCAGCAATGATGGCGTATTAGATACATGGGTGTCTGATTTAGCGAATTATGTAAAGGGAGTCGACGCGAACCATCTATTCATTGACGGTAGAAATTCGCCTGCTACGTTTTATAATCGGTATACCGTAATGAATAATGCCAATATTGATGTGCTATCCTACCACACTTATATTAGTTTATCGGGTATGAATGCTGTGCAAACCTTAACGGCTATGCGTAACTATACGAAAGACCAAAAGGTGCTGAATGTGGGAGAAATTGCAATGACCATGCCTACGAGCACGCTGTTGAGTTTCTTGGATGAGTTGATCAGTGGGGGGACCAGCAGTGCAAGTTGGTGGGCTCTGCGGTTTCATGCACGAGAAGGCGGATTCTATCATCATGCGTCCTATGAAGATCTTCACTGGCCAGGCTTTACCAATGCAAGTGGAATTTCAGAAATCGCAACAGAGAAGGATCTGGTTACGGCTCTGGCGGATCATGCCTATGAAATTCAAGGATTAACAAGGCCAGCCATTGCTGTGCCATTGCCGCCAGTGCTCCTGCCAATCCCTGATACAGGTCACATTTCCTGGAGAGGATCTACGAATGCAAGCGCCTACGATGTAGAGAGAGCTACCAGTAGCAGTGGACCTTGGACGGTCATTGCTGCTGAAGTCATGGATAATCTGATTGTTAACCGGGCGCTTCTGTCTGATACGACCACATCTCCAGGCGGAACCTATTATTACAGAGTAAAAGCTAAAAATTCTTCCGGCACCTCAGGCTATTCCAATGTGGTTGGGCCGGTCGTGGCAAGCGCGCGGTGGTTGATAGACGACTTGTTTGATACAACGAAAATGAGCTCTCATTCCTCCAATATGGTTATTGGCAAGAGCTACTCCAACAAGGAGGTAGGTAATGATCTAGCTGTACTTTATAGGAATGACGCGAATACAGGAGAGATTGTCTACACGACCCAAGAGGCAATAAGCTCTTTCAGAATTGAAACGTATTCGTATAACACGACCGATGTAAGTGTGCTGACTTCGGCAGATGGGATAACCTATGCTAGTTTTACACCCGTCATAAGCTCCTACTCAGGCAGCTATAACAAGCCCAAGGTGGTATATACCTCATCCAATCTTCCTACGGGTACGAAATATTTGAAAATTTCAGAGCAAGGTACCGATCAACCTTACAAGAAGATTAGCCGGATCGAGATCGAATCGGGGCTCACGACTGTTGTACCTCCGACACCTACCAATATAGCTCCGACAGCAACATTAACTGTAGATTCGTCAAATGTCAGCTATGCCAAAACAAAAGCGGTGGATGGAGTCAAAAACGATAACAATAGCCGCTGGATTTCAGCGAATACGGCAGGAACCCACGTCTTCCAGATGGATTGGCCGACAGCCAAAACAATTAACAATGTTAAGCTTTGGAGTGGCTCGGTAACGGTTGGGGATACACAAATTCGTGACTTTACCATTCAATACTGGAATGGCAGTGCCTGGCAGGTGCTCGCTACCGTCGTAGATAATGTGATAGATGCCTATAACGGTCAATTTAATGAGTTTAGCTTTTCACCGATTACGACGACCAAACTCAAAGTGGACATCACGGACAGCTGTGATTATTTAACGTATGAGGACGCTAGAATCTTGGAAATCGAAGTATACGGGTATTAGTTGGAATACACGATGACCAAGGAAATACGCATGTTGGAGGCAAGGAAAATATGGATGAACGAATCAAAAGAGGAATTCTAGAGCACCACGAATACGACTTCATCGTTGCGGGTGGTGGTTTGGCAGGGGTGTGCTGTGCAATTGCAGCAGCAAGAGGAGGACTTCGTACAGCCATTATTCAGAATCGACCTGCTTTTGGGGGCAATTCCTCAAGTGAAATTCGAATCGTACCTGTTGGGAGTGTCGATTTCAATTCATGGACGATGGAGAGTGGGATTATTGGTGAGATTCTGCTCGAGGATCGGGCAACCAATCATGAAAAGTTCGGAGATGGCGCGATTAACACGCTGTATGACTTGAATTTGTATCAAGCCATCTTAAAGGAACCGAATTTGACGGCTTATTTGGATACACAAGTAAACGGCGTAGAAGTAGATCCACAAGCGGATGGCGTTAGTTCCGAGCTGAAGGCGATTTATGCGACGCAGCTCGGAAGCGGGAAAGCCTTTAAATTTACAGCTCTTCAATTCGCTGATTGTACGGGGGATGCTGAGCTTGGCTTTTTGGCGGGAGCTCCTTATCGTTACGGCAGAGAGGCGAGAAGTGAATTTGGAGAGCTTCTTGCACCTGTGGAAGCAGATAATCACACCATGGGAAGCAGTATCACTTTCTATGCCCGTAATGCCGGTAGGGAGGTACCGTTTACGGCGCCTGCCTGGGCACACCGATATGAATCCGCTGAAGATGTAGGCATATATCGAGATATTAATCACATTAAACATGATCGCTTAGCTGGCTTTTGGTGGATGGAGCTGGCAAATCCATTTCATCAGGTCGAAGACTTTGCTGCAATGAAGCATGAATTGTTGCGGTATGTGCTCGGCTACTGGGATTTTCTTAAGAACCGGAGCAAGTATCAGGAAACACTGTCCAGTTATTCGATTGATTGGATTGGCATGTATCCCGGGAAAAGAGAGAGCAGACGTCTGGAAGGCGATGTTATCTTATCCGAGCGCCATATTTACGAGGATCCATGTTGGTCTGATCGCGTAAGCACCTCTGGCATGTTTGTGGATATCCATATTAATGGAGGTCTCTTAAATAGGGGGGAACCGCCAGAGCTTTCAAATGCTGATGCCAACTATAAGGATTATACGTTGGTTGCGCCTTATTCCATTCCGTTGCGATCATTATACAGTCGTACCATCGCCAATCTATGGATGGCAGGCCGCAACATTAGTGTTAGTCGAGTAGCACTGGGCTCTGTTCGCAATCAAGTTATTCTGGCGAATATAGGTCAAGCGGTAGGCACAGCTGCAGGATATGCAATCCGCCATCAAATTTCGCCAAGAGAAGCTGCTGCCGGAGCACATGGACATATTCAAGCCATTCAGCAACAATTGCTGCTGGATGATGTGCCAATTATTGGACTGCATAATGAAGACAAACAAGATTTGGCAAGAGAGGCGACAGCGACAGCTTCGAGCGAGCAAGCTTTGTATCTGAATGAGCCTGATGAGACGACGCTAGTGCCACTTGAATCAACGTGGGCACAAGTGCTCCCTATAACCACTGATCGAATTGAGGCTGTCGAGTTTTACTTAAGCAATACTTCAGAAGAAGCCGTTACATTGAAGGTGTCTGTCTACCAATTGGAGCGTATATGGGATAAAGGGCAGGGGGTTTCCGTTGGAATCTCGGAGATCTTCATTCCTCCGCTGCATAAGGGGTGGGTCTGTGCGAAATTGAACCTCTCCGTAGCAGCGGGCAAACCGCACCGTATTGCACTTCAAAGCAATGAACATATCGCATGGGCCAAATCGGCTCAACAAGCAACAGGGACACTAGCTCAGTATTATGTTAAATGCGAAGGGGGACCTCAACCTGAAAATAGGCATTATCCTTCATTTCAGGAAAATGAGCTTATCGTCCCACCTTATGAGCGGTGGAATGAGATCAAACGAAAACGCTTTTCGTTTGCGTTGAACGTACACCCTTGTCCTGCTCCGTATGGGGCGGATCAAGTATTGAGCGGAGTAGCTAGACCATTCGCGATGCCGGGACTATGGATATCGGATGGAGCGAGTGCATTTCCACAACATATGGCGTTGGAGTGGGAAGAAGAGCGGACATTTAACCAGGTCGTTGTTAATTTTGATACCAATTTAAATCAGAGCTATGCGTATATGCCTGCTTTTTGGAAAGCACCAGAGTGCGTGAAGGATTGGCGATTATGGGTGCTTGTCCATGACGAGTGGAAGTGTGTGTATGAAGAGTATGGGAACTATCATCGCAAAAGGACGGCCACATTTGATACCGTCACAGCTTCGGCTGTGAAGCTTGAGGTGCTCTCTACGAATGGCGATGTCAGTGCCAGAGTGTACGAGATGCGCGTTTACTGCAGATAATTAAAATAGAGAGTACTCTACGGCGATAGCCTGTGAGTGCTCTCTATTTTTGCTCCTCGCCTCTACGGCAAGCTACGATTTCCCCTTGCGGGACATCTCCGCAATCGAAACCCACTGCTCATCGGTCACCTCGAGCAGATCGTTGAACTGCCCGGCACCTTGCAGCCACTCGCCGCCGTCAATCGTGATCACTTCGCCGTTAATGTAGCCGGCGAAGTCCGAAATCAGATAAGCGGCGAGGTTCGCCAGCTCATCTTTTTCCCCAACGCGCCCCAGCGGGACGCGGTGCAAGAGCTTCTGCGACAGCTCGGGCGTGGGAGCCAATCGGCTCCACGCGCCGTCGGTCGGGAACAAACCCGGCGCGATAGCCACTTGCCGGATCCCATACCGCGCCCACTCGACGGCGAGTGAGCGGGTAAGGGCAAGCACGCCGGCCTTCGCTGCGGCGGAAGGCACAACAAAGGCGGATCCGGTGGAGGCGTAGGAGGTGACGATGTTCAGCATCGTACCTCCTACACCTTGCTCGATCCACCGCTTACCCAACTCCAACGTGGTGTAGAACGTCCCGTGGAGCACAATGTTCAGCACCGCATCGACCGCTCGCGGTGACAAGTTCTCGGTCGGGCTGGCAAAGTTGCCCGCCGCATTATTAATCAGCACGTCGATGCGACCGAAGTGCTGCTCCACGGCCGTGATCATGTCAGCAACCTGCTGCGGATCACGCACATCGCAGGGATGATAGAAGACATCCCCACCGCCATCAATGCTCATTTCGGCAGCGGCTTTCGCGAGCACTTCTTCTCGTCTACTCGTGATAGCCAGCTTAGCGCCGAGTGACAGGAATTTTTCACCCATCGCGCGGCCAAGACCCGTGCCACCGCCTGTAATGAGAACAACTTTATCTTGGAGTAATGCTCCGTCGAACATGAGACTCACGCTCCTTTTTGATGATGGATAGCGCTTACAATTTAGTCAGATAACTCATGTTCTCATATCAGTCACCGTACTGTCCAGTGGCAAGTCGAGCATTGGTATGATGCACAAGGCAGAGAGTGATCATTAGGCATAATCCCAAAAGCGGTTGAAATTGACCCATGTAATGTTGTATTCTAATGATTAAAAATTAGTGGCAGAAGAGAGGCAATCATGGAGATTAAAGTAGACGATTTATCCGGCCCTGAAGTAAGAGCGCTCATTATGGAGCACCTTCTACATATGCAATCCTTATCCCCACCTGAGAGTACACACGCTCTAAATGTGGATGGATTAAAAAAACCAGAAGTGACATTTTGGAGTGGATGGGAGCAAGGGGAATTAGTTGGATGCGGAGCGCTTAAAGAGCTAGATCATCAGCATGGTGAGTTAAAATCAATGCGAACTTCGTCCGCACATCACAGAAAAGGAATCGCCAAGAAAATTCTGGAACACATTATTAATGAAGCAAAGCGTCGCGGCTATACGCGAATCAGCTTGGAAACAGGCTCAATGGAAGCGTTCGAACCTGCAAGAAAGTTATATGAGAATTTTGGATTCACCTATTGTGGGCCATTTGCGGACTATACCTTAGATCCCAATAGTTCATTCATGACATTGGCCTTATGAGATTCATTTAACGGAGACCTTCAGTAAGTAGCTGGAGGTCTCTTTTTCAATCAAATGCTCATTGCACTTTTTGACACTTGATCATCATGAAAGTAAATGGAGGTTTATTTTCCATATTTTTATGAGGCTCAACGATTTTCTGGATGTCGATCAGTCCAAACTTCCCGAATTCTTGTGTAATCGAATCTGCATCATAAAAGAACATTTTGATTCCTTCCATGATCTCAAAATAGTCTTGACCCAGTTGTTTGCCTTTTCCAAACATGGGAGCTTCCTTTGAAATCGCAGTGAAAATCATATATCCGTTTGGCTTAAGTTGATGAAAACAATCTTGAATGAACTTCTCTCTCTCCTGACTGCTCAATAAGTGAATAAGTGCGTAACTAAAGACACCATCATAACGTTTGTTATCAAAAGGCATATCAGTCACTGAGCCATGAAAGATAGGCATATTCAGTCCATTTTTTCTTGCCAGATCAATCGCTGTGCTTGAAATTTCAATGCCAGTAACCTCGATGCCATGATCGATAAAAACCTTTGCGTTTCTACCATATCCAATACCAGGCAGCAAGATATCCTTAACTTTCTTTTCAAGGAAAAAGTCCTTGGTCATGATAGCGGAGTCCGCAGGTTCGAATCCCCACATCATTTGATTTTCTATAAAACTTGATTCCCAAAATTCGGTCATACGCTATCTCCTTACTATTAGGTTATTGTTTCTATTTTGCCTCATTACGTTAACAATTAAAAAATAGGCTGTCCCAATGAGAAAAAGGAGGTCTTAGTAGACCTCCTTCAATCATCCTTTTTATTACTCCGCCAAAACAAACTTCTCCAGCACATGCCTCACGCCATCCTCATTATTGCTCTTCGTCACGAAGTTCGCCAACGCTTTAAGCTCAGGCAGGGCATTCTCCATCGCAACGCCAAGGCCGGCGACTTCAAGCATTTCCCGATCATTCCAGGCATCGCCGAGGGCAATGACTTCATCTAAAGAACAACCGATGTGCTCTGCAAGGAACGTGATCGCATGCCCTTTGGTACCTTCTTTATGCATGAACTCCAGATAGTGAGGCTTGGACTTCGTAATATGCAATTGATCACCGAGCAGAGGGAGAAGCTCTTCACGGATTTGATCGCAAACTTCAGGTTTATCCACAATCAGCATTTTAGGCTGCGGAATATCAATCCACTGGCGCAAATCCCCAATGATATAAGGAGTTTTGGACAAGCTTACATAGTTTTTAATCTTATCGTTATCTTCAGCTGCATAAAGCTCGTCCCCATGGTAAAGCTGAAGATGGTAGTTGTTCTTCTCGCAGTAATCGAGCAGGAAGCGGGCGCTCTCTACAGGAACTGTGCGCTCGTAGAGCACTTTTTCGTCTAATAAATTTTTGATCAAAGCCCCTTGATACGTAATAATAGGTACGTTAAGTCCAATGCGATTGGCAATTTTGGCAGCGGAAGGGAAGCTTCTTCCCGTGGCGATGGTCACCAAGACCCCTTTGGCAACAGCTTGATGCATAGCCTCAACTGTCTCTTGGGAAATCGTCAAATCATCACGCAGCAGCGTATCATCTAAGTCAGCAGCAACTAATTTATACGTCATGTTTCTCACCGATCCTATTCGTCATCTCTATTAAAATTCTGCTAATAGCATACCCGAATTGCTAGCGAATTGCTACAATAAGCGCATAGGAAATAGCTAAAAGGAGGTTCTTTTACGGTGACATCAGCTTATACAAATGATATTGAAATATGGCTTAGAGTCCATGCGAACGCGGAAAATGCCCCGAGCATGGAAGCTTATATGAAGAATCACTTTCCTTTTCTTGGCATTCGCAATCCGGAACGTGTTGCGTTGACCAAGCAATTCACCAAGGAACATGGTTTTCCCAAAGGGGAGGAGGCAGTTCGCGTCGCACAGGAGCTGTGGCAATTGCCCGAGCGCGAGTTTGCTTACACGGCCATTCTGATGTTGCTGCAAGTAAGAAAAACAGTGAATGCTGAACATCTTGACGTGTTAGAGCACTTTATTGTAACGCAATCATGGTGGGATACCGTAGATACGGTTGCTGATCACTTGATCGGTTATCATCTGCAGCGATTCCCAGCCTTAATACCAAGTTATGTAGAGAAATGGTTAGCTTCTAACAACATGTGGCTGCAGCGCACTGCTATTCTTTTCCAATTGAAGTATAAAACGAAAACGGATGTCCCGTTGCTTTTTCATTGCATTAGCGAAATGGCGGAATCGAAGGAGTTCTTCATCCGCAAAGCGATAGGCTGGGCGCTGCGCGAGTACTCCAAAACCGATGCTGCAACCGTACAAGCTTTCGTTGCAAGCACGGAGTTATCACCGCTAAGCGTCAGAGAGGCATTGAAGGTCATACATAAGAAATTAGCAGAAAATTAGAACATATCTACAGGAGCCTCTGATATATTGACATTGAGAATCATTTTCATTATTATGAAATGAGAATCAATATCATAGCTAAGAGATAATCAGGAGGGTTTCCCGTGCTTCGTTTTAACCAAACCAAAACAACTAAAGTTTCATTTACTGTCCTTTCCGTGTGTATGGCAGCACTACTAGTAACTGCTTGTGGAAGTAATAAAGATGCAGCAAGCACAACAACACCAGCAACTTCAACTGCTCCAGCAGCTACGGCAGCGGCGACAGCAACACCGGCTCCAGCTGTTGATAAAGTTATTAAAGATAGCATGGGTCACGATGTTAAGGTTCCAGCCAACCCGAAAGCAGTTATCGCATCCTACTTAGAGGATCCGCTTCTAGCACTTGGTGTTAAACCAATTGTTCAATGGTCTGTTAAAGAAACAAGTGTGCAAGATTATTTGCAAACACAGCTAGCTGGTGTTCCTACAATCCCTTCCAATCTTCCTGTGGAATCCATTTTGAAAGCTACCCCAGATTTCATGATCGTGGGAAGTGAGTCAGCAGTTGAGAAAGGTCTGTATGAGCAATACTCCAAAGTTGTACCGACATTCGTTCTTGGTAGCGAAGTAACTGCGGACTTCCGTAAGACGCTTTTGAAAATGGGCGAAATTCTAAATAAAACAGATGCGGCGAACGCTGCTCTAAAAAAATATGATCAAAAAGTAACAGATACAAAAGCAAAACTTGCTCCAATACTTGGTGATAAAAAGGTTGCCATTCTATGGGTAACGAATAAAAACTTTTATGTCGTTAACGGTAAAGTTGCCAGCGGCGCGGTTGCTTACGGCGATCTTGGTTTGAAACTGCCTAACATTTTGGCTGTATTACCGGACGCGAAAGCGAATTGGGTGCCAATTTCACTAGAAAAGCTTGCTCAATTAGATGCAGATTACATTTTCTTGGTTAACAGCGATAAAGGTCAAGCAGGGAACCTGGAAGACCCGCTATGGAAGAACGTTCCTGCTGTGAAATCAGGTAAAGTGTTTGAAATGGACAAGACAAGCAGCTGGTTGTACAACGGTGTAATCGCTGGCGAGCGCGTCATGGACGATATGGTTAAAGTCATTAAGTAAATTGGGGGCTGTGTATGATGGGTTCAAATAAGCAAGTTCCCTCAGCTAAACCCTCATTGAAATCGCGTCCTCTTACTGCGACAGTCATTATGATAGGTGGATTAGCCTTGCTAGTGATCAGTTTAATCACCTCCATTTCAGTAGGTGCAGCTGATATCACTTTCGGTGAAGTATGGCGAGCGATCTTCCATTTTAATGCGGATAATACACAACATTTGATTATCCAACAACTTAGACTTCCGCGAGCAATCGCTGGAGCCCTGGTTGGGTCTGCTTTTGCTGTAGCAGGTGCGATTATGCAAGGTGTAACACGCAATCCATTATCGGACCCGGGTATTCTTGGTATTAACGCAGGTGCAGGCTTTATGCTTGCCCTGTGTTTTGCCTTTTTTCCGAAGCTGCCGTTTCACTATGTCATTTTATTTTCCTTTTTAGGTGCAGCGGTAGGGACCGCGCTGGTATATGGTATTAGCGCGTTGGCTAAGGGAGGCGTAACACCGGTTCGAATCGTCCTAGCGGGGTCAGCTGTTAGTGCTTTATTGCTGGCACTCAGTGAAGGGATTGCGATCTCCTATCATATTGGACAGGATCTCGCTTTTTGGTTTGCAGGAGGGATTGCAGGTACGAAGTGGTTACAAGTTGACATCATGGCACCATGGATTGTCGTTGCTTTACTAGGTGCGCTTCTCGTCTCACCCTGGATTACGCTGTTAAGCATGGGGGAAGATGTTGCTATAGGCCTCGGATTACGGATAGGATACGTTAAGCTAGCCGCATTCGTGCTAGTTCTGGTCCTTGCTGGTGCGTCTGTGGCAGCAGTAGGAGCAATTGGATTCATTGGCCTTATTATTCCACATGTTGTTCGCTATCTCGTAGGTGTTGATTATCGTTGGATTATCCCGACGTCAGCCGTATTAGGCGCTTTGTTAGTCGTGGCTGCTGATATCGGAGCTCGTATGGTGAACCCTCCTTTTGAGACGCCAATAGGTGCGATTATTGCGCTGATTGGTGTACCTTTCTTCCTCTATCTAGCACGTAGAAAGGGGAGGGACTAAGCATGGGAAATACGAAGAAACCGAGATTGTCAAAAGCCATCACGGTCCTATCGATTTTAAGCGTACTCATTATTATCGTTTTTATTATAAGCATGAATACAGGTGTGATTCGTTTGAGTCCGCTTGATGTGTTGCGAACAATCTTCGGTGGCGGGACTGCGAAGCAGGAACTTATCCTCTTCGATTTTCGACTTCCGCGTATCGTGATTTCGATTTTGGTTGGAGCGGGCCTAGCGGTTTCTGGAGCCATCCTACAAGGGATATCGCGAAATATGCTAGCGGACCCAGGGATACTGGGTATTAATGCGGGGGCAGGGCTTGCGATTATTCTAGTCGTCTCCTTTTATAAGAATAATGCAGCGGGTCCATTGTTCTTCATGCCGATGATCGCAATGCTGGGTGCGGGTTTGGCCGCTCTGCTCATTTATACCCTCTCATATGTCAAAGGCAAAGGCATCTCGTCATCTCGTCTTCTGCTTGTGGGAATCGCGGTTTCTGCGGGTATTGCTGCTCTAATGATGGTCCTATCCATTCGCTTGGATCCAACCGATTTTCAGTTCGTACAGGTGTGGTTAGCGGGTAGTATTTGGGGGACGAATTGGAAGTTCGTTCTCGCCTTATTACCATGGATCATCATCCTCATTCCTTATGTCATGTTCAAAGCGAATGTGTTGAATGTGTTGAATCTAGGGGAGATGACGTCCATCGGATTGGGGATCAGGATGGAACGGGAACGTATTGGATTGCTTGTTGCAGCTGTTGCGCTTGCAGGTGCTTGTGTCGCTGTCGGCGGCGGGATTGGTTTCGTAGGATTGATAGGTCCCCATCTAGCTAGAAGGCTAGTGGGACCTAAGCATCAATACTTGCTTCCAGCCTCAGCGCTTACTGGTGGGTTGATACTAATCGTCGCGGATACGCTAGCGCGGGGGATGTTTCAACCAACCGAGGTTCCGACGGGCATTGTGGCCGCTGTTATCGGGGCGCCATACTTCCTGTATTTATTAGTTCGAACGAGGACTTCCTAAGAGGTTGGAGATAGAGATCCACAATGGGCTTCATAGCCTGTTGTGGATTTTTTTATTAATTACTGCTCTGATGTAAATGTTAGATAACATGACGCATATAATAAATAAATCTAAATAAAACGAATTATTGTTATATATATTGACATAATACTTACATTCGTTTAAAGTAATAAAAATTCTTCTCAAGCGCACTAGCGCCATTGAGAGACAAAGGGAGAGATGGGAGATGGCTCACATGCGAACACATGATTTGTTAGCTAGATTACCAAAGGTGGATCTTCATTTACACTTGGATGGCAGTGTGAAGCCCGAGACGATTTTGGAACTCGCTCTCGAACAAGGTATATCACTCCCTGTTTACGATACGGATGGGCTTATCCCACATATGCGAGTGACGGACACTTGTGGAAGTTTAATTGAATACTTAGGTAAATTCGATTTCACAACACGCTTCTTACAAACGGGCGCAGCCTTAGAGCGTGTTGCTTATGAAGTGGTTGAACAATCCGTTGAGCACAATTGTCGGTATGTGGAGGTTCGTTTTGCTCCACAATTGCATCGCAACATGGGGCTAACGCTCGAAGACACGTTCCACTACGTGACGCAAGGGTTGAAGCGTGCACAACGCGAGTTCGGAACGAGATTCGGTGTAATTGCCATTTGTATGCGAAATCACACTTGTGCAGATAATTTGGAAGTTATTGAAGCAGCGGCTAAATTCTTAGGCAAGGGGGTCGTTGCCGTTGATTTAGCGGGGGATGAGGCGAATTATCCTCCTGAATTTTTCCGAGAAGTGTTTGCTAGATCACATACATTAGGCATTCCTGTCACTATTCATGCAGGTGAAGCGGCAGGCGCAGTTAACGTTTACAATGCTGTTACACATTTGGGGGCTACGCGCATTGGGCATGGGGTAAGACTTCGTGAGAATGCGGAGATTCTAGGAATGATCAAAGATCGCCGTATCCCGCTAGAAATGTGCCCGATCTCCAATATCCAAACGAAAGCAGTGGCTTCCTGGGAGGCCTACCCGATCCGTGAATACTTGGATCAAGGGCTGATCATAACGATCAATACGGATAATCCTAGCGTGTCTGGTACGAATATTACGAAGGAGTATCGCGCGATTGCCGATCGATTCGCTTTTACAACACCAGAACTAGTGAAGTTAATCATGAATGGTGTGGAAGCCGCTTTTATGGAAGAACATGATAAAGTGCTGTTCCGACAAGAGATGGAAGCTGAGCTTAGCAGTTTGGGTGTATATAATTAAATGGACATTGGATGGGATCTGTTGCGATGAGCAGCAGATTTTTTTATGCTTAAGAAGGTGTATGTTATGTTAAAATAAGGGAAACTTCTCAAATTTTTGCGGCAGGAGGCGAGCGATGTGAAGGTCTCATATTTGATTGTGCTTGCGTATGTTATCTATATGCTAGTGAAATCTTACAAATCTAGTAAAGCCAAAAAGCTCATCGGAACCGCTATGCTCGTTGGATTTAGTGATTACAAGAAAATAGGGATGACGTTGCTGAATCTTTTTTTCATGCCATTTATTATTACGCAAGAGAGTAAGTTTAAGTTTGTTTTGCTAGTTATTCTTATACTACTTGCAGCCATGCTGGATCGTGTTTATATCGGTGATAAGGGGATTAAGGTGCATGATGAATTTATCCCCAAAGAGGATATTCTGCATTACTATTTGGTCGATGGTAAAGTCAATCAATTCGAGCTCTTTATTAGAGGGAGAATAGATGTACTCAACATCACGATCAATAAGCGGAAGCTGGGGAGTCAGTTCAATGAGCTTTTGGCGGAATGGAAGTCTGTGAGTTAACATAAAGACTGGGAGTGTTGAAATGAGGAAGTTTATTTTGGGCCTAGCCTGCGGGATTGGATTGACTGCGGCTACGGGTGTGTATGCATCGGATATGGTGCAGACTTATCTTTTTCCAGCGAAGTTCATCATTAATGGTGAAGAGAAAAGCACAGAAGGTTACCAAACATTGAACTATGAGGGACATGTCTATGTTCCTGTGCGCTTTATAGCAGAAAATACGGGGAACAAAGTAGTTTACGACGAGGCTTCACAAACCATTGTGGTGGATGACGGCTTTACCATTAGGGATATTAATAATCCTGGCATGAGTGCAGGGCACATAGCGGTTGAGAAAGAAGGGGCCCACTCAATTATTAAGGGACAACTCTTTATTGGCCACGATGCCTGGGATTACAAATTACTTAGTGCCTATCAGTCCATGAACCCAGGGGGCAATTCAGCGCGAATAGATGCAGCAGGTAACCTGGCATTCTGGAACGATAAGGGAGAGCTGCTGGAGAAAGTTCCTTATGTGGTTAATCAAATCCCAACACTGACGGAGCAAATCATCTCGTTTGAAACAAAGAGTCTGACGGATATTTCGGGTTATACGATGGTCACCCTAGAAAGCAAAACACCTTCACCTACACGTATGCCGGGGTATTCAGTGCCAGCGTTCATACAAGATGCTTCCCATAAGGTCAGTTTTGGTCTCGTTGATGTGCTGCGCAGCGGGGAATACACAATTGTCAGAGGTCTTTTAGGCAGTGTGGTGGAGAATGAATTACCTGCAAACGCGCCGATCGTGGTCAGCTTTTATGACGAAAAAGGCGGTATCTTGGGTACAGCAACCACGACGCTTGGGGTGGAGAGACCTCAGGGTATTCAGTCTTTTGCTGTGTTTGTCGGTAAAGGAGATTTCACGAATTATAAGTCAGTTCAAGTTACGTTGGCTCAATAGTGGAGATGCGTGGGTAGTTAACGAAACGTCTGCGCGTATCGCTAATCTCAAAAAGAATGGAAGACATCTATGGATACTTATCTCATAACTGGCGGTTCCAAAGGCCTGGGCGCTGCCATCATCTGGCAGCTGCTGGGACAAGGTGCTGCGGTTCACTATATATCCCGCAGCGAGAACGAGAGCTTGCGCCAAGAGGCGCTGCGCGTGGGAGGTCAGCTGACCTTCCACGCTTACGATTTGGCGCAAACGGAGGACCTAGATTCGCTCATCGAGCGAATCCTCTCGGGGCTGGATGGCGTGGCCTCCATCACGCTCATCAACAACGCGGGCATGCTCGAGCCGATGACGTCGATCGGCCGAGCTGCCACTGACGACCTGCAGCGCAGCCTGCAGGTCAATCTCGTCGCACCCGCGGTGCTGACGAACAGCTTCATTCGGCTCACGCAGGCGTGGCCGATCATGAAGCGGGTCGTCGGCATCTCCTCGGGCGCGGGGCGCAAGCCCTACCCCGGCTGGGGGGCATATTGCACCGCCAAAGCCGGGCTGGACATGCTGGCGCGCTGCGTCGGCATCGAGCAGCTGCAAGAGCCGCACCCGGTGCTGATCTGTTCCGTAGCACCGGGCGTGGTGGACACCGAGATGCAGCGGGAGATTCGCGCTGCATCCGAAAAGGACTTCCCGCAGGTGAGCCGGTTCGTCCAGCTCAAAGAGCAGGGTGAGCTGCGCTCACCCGAAGACGCGGCTAAGCAGCTGCTGCGCCTGCTGCAAGCAAACGCGTTCGAACAAGGCGAGATTGCTGACCTACGCAGCAAAGAGCCCATGTCGTAATCCGACACGGGCTCTTTGCTATACCGATCTATTGAATGCTGCCGCTAACCCTACCCCCAGACGAAAGCTCCGAAGTACAGAATTTACAACGTGATGCTTGCGCTGGTATTTCAGATAAGCAATGCGGGCAATCTTTGGTTGTAACGGCTTTTTCCTTCGGCGCTTCCTTCTTACGGAACTTGCCGATTTGACGAACAACTATGAAAATAACGAATGCAACGATCAAGAAATCTAAGAAAGTTGATAGGAATTGTCCATATCTAAAGACGGCGGTAGCTTTAGAAGCTTGATCAAATGTTTCGTAATGTTTCCCATCCAAGGCAACATACAAATCATTGAAATTCACTTTACCAATGAGCAGACCAACAAGTGGCATGACCAAATCATTGACAATGGACGTAATGACTTTACCGAAAGCCCCTCCAATAATAACCCCGACTGCGAGGTCGAGCATGTTCCCTTTGAATGCAAATTCTTTGAATTCTTTTAGCATGATGTACCCCCATGAGACTATAATTAATAGGATTGTACCATAGTTAATAGAGCCCAAACAAATACGCTCCCATTAGCTAAGGGGATGTTTTTATGTGCCTGATCTACGCCTTCACGGCGACAATTTCCTTCAAAGCCTGAACAAGCACCGCATTTTCCTCGGAAGTCCCAATCGAAATCCGCACATGATTCGGAAGATTCCAACTGCCACCGTATCGAACAATAACCCCGCGACTCATCAAAATATCATAGATGGCTTTGGCTTCTTCGCCTAAATCGACGAGTACGAAATTACTCATACTTGGCGTAAAAGGAAACGCTAATGAGCTCAGCTCGGCGTAAAGCTCTTCCTTCACCTTGGTATTATTAGCGCGTGTTGCCTCAAGGTGTTGATCATCCTGGATAGCAGCAGCAGCGCCAACCTGGGCGAGTGTGTTTACGTTGAAAGGTTCTTTCACCTGACGAATCTTTTGCAAAATCCCAGCATCTGCGATGCCATAACCCACGCGAATACCCGCCAATCCGTAGATTTTTGAAAAAGTTTGCAGGACAACTACAGGATAGCCTTCTCGTACTAGGGCAAGACCATCGCAATAATCATCAGCGGTGACGAAATGGCTATACGCACCATCGAAGATCACAAGCACGTGTGAGGGGAGGCTTTTCACAAGTCGGTGCAAGTCTGTTTTGGTTATATAAGTGCCCGTCGGATTGTTAGGCGAACAAATATAGAGCATTTTCGTACGTGCCGTTACTGCCTCCAAGATCGCTTCAACTTCGTAGCGGAAATTCTCCCCGAGGGGTACGTTAACTATACTGGCTCCAAGTAAGTTGGCTCCGAATTCGTATTCGCTGAACGTCGGAGAGGGCACTATGACCTCGTCCCCTGGTTCTAAATAAGTTTCGGAGAGAAGAGTAATCAGTTCGTCGCCGCCATTGGTAACAAGGACTTGATCAGGGGAAAATCCGCGTTTCTCTGCAATAGCTTCTCTAAGGTTGACTGTCTCTGCATCTGGATAGCGATGAATTTCAGATATGTAAGCTTGAATCGCCTCGAGTGCAAGAGGGGAGGGGCCTAATGGATTTTCATTGGAGGCTAATTTGGTAACCGATGTGAGCCCGAATTCGCGTTGAACCTCCCAAATGGGTTTACCGGGCGTATAAGGTTTCATGCGTGATAAAATGCTGCGGGGATTGATATTTTGAACACCTGGACCTTCCATGTACAACACTCCTTTTTTGTAAATGCTTTATTTAAATAATACATTAACTTGGTAAAGTGGTAAAGTAAAAAGTTTGCATATCCTGATAGCGTTTATTTGGTATATGATACAGATAATAGGCGTTTATCAATAGAGGGGACGGCAGCAGGATGAAGAAAATGAGATTCGGTATTCGTGCCAAAATTATGATTGGATATGCATTCATCATTTTCTGCTTAACTCTATCATTTGTACTTGTTAATTATCAGTTAGCCGCCATGCAGAGAGACCGCAATTATGTGATCGAACATGATTTTGCCGTCAATAGGGAGTCGAATCTTCTAGAGAAATATGTCATGGATATGGAAAACGGGCAAAGGGGCTATTTACTCACGGGGGAAGTCAAATATTTAGAGCCGTATACGAGCGGACAGACCAAGTGGAGGGATTCTTTTAATCAATTGAAAGAATTAACGACGGATAACCCTGTGCAGGAGAGAAATCTGCTCGCGCTTAAAGAATCTATCGAGAATTGGCTTGTACAAACGGGTGGAAGCATGCCCACAATGAGAAATGGCCTCGAGAATGAGAGTTATTTTAATTTCAGCTTTTTTATTACTCACCAAAATATTCTAGATATTCGCTCGCAATTGAGTCGCTTTCGCAGCTTGGAGATGGGGTATGTGAAGGAGAGGGCAGCCCATCTGGATGCTCAAAATGAAATGCTGACCCACTCCTTATTTGTCATGCTGGGTGTGGTGCTTCTCTTTTCATTGATTGCAGCACTTCTTATTTCGAGATCGATTGTGGGGACCATCAAGCAGGTTACCAGGAGTATCATCAAGCTGAGCTCGATGAAGCGGGATCGTTCGAAACGCATCCATGTCACGATGAATGATGAAGTGAAGGATTTGGCTGACGCAACGAATATTTTGTTGGAGAGTCAAGAAGAGATCGAGTGGCAGCAGCGGAAGTTGACGGAAGTGGTTCATATGCTGCAGGGTATTTCCAATTTGGAAACGTTAGGTACTATCTTTATACGCAAAGCAGCTGAATTGTTTGATGCTTCTTTCGGTGTCTTTTACATAAGAAATATGCATGAATCTAAGGATTGCATGATGAGGTTGGCGACCTATGCAGCGATGGGAGATAATGCGGAGGCTGGAAAGCCTTATTTTCAAGTCGGAGAGGGCTTGCTTGGTCAATGTGTGATTGAGAAACGAATTGTACATCTTACCCAGGTGCCTGAATCCTATATCTCTTTACAATCAGGGCTGGGATCAGCAGGCGCTCAAAGTGTGCTCATCGTTCCAATTATTCATAATCAAGAAGTCATTGCCATCATGGAGCTGGCTTCGTTTGATAAGTTTTCATCGCTCCAACTGAGTCTATTGGATGATATTCTAGAAGTACTTGGAACGATCGTACATAGCGTGCAAACACGTGTTGAGGTTGAACGTCTGCTTAGAGAGTACCAAGCGATGACAGAGGAGCTTCAAATTCAGCAAGAAGAATTGCATATGACCAATGAACAGCTAGAGGAAAGAAATCGCTATGCAGATGAAAGGTCAAGGGAGCTGGAGCATATGAAAGTTTCCTTTGAAGAACACGCCATTCAATTAGAGGTGAGCTCGCGGTACAAATCAGAGTTCTTGGCGAACATGTCCCATGAGTTGCGCACACCGCTAAACAGCATACTGATCCTTTCTCAGATGCTTATGGAGAATAGTAATCGAACCTTAACGCAGGATGAGCAGGAATATGCTCGTGTGATTCATTCTTCAGGGAATGATTTATTGCTCCTCATTAATGATGTTTTGGATGTGTCCAAAGTTGAAGCGGGTAAGTTGGATATTCATATAGGTGAACTGCACACAAAATGGCTTCCCGAGCTATTGCAAAGTCAGTTTGAGAAGGTGGCTGAGCAGCGAAAGCTTACTTTTGAGATCGAAATGGATGCTGAAGTGCCGGCAATTTTCTATACCGATGAACAGAGGCTTAGTCAAATTATCAAAAACTTACTCTCAAACGCGTTCAAATTTACGCATCAAGGCGCTGTGCAAGTGGAATTCCGCATGTGTAAGGATGATCAAATTGCGGAGCTATTGCCTTCAGCTACCCATATGCAGGTTATGGCTGTTACCGTTAAGGATACCGGTATAGGTATTCCGTTGGACAAGCAAGAAGTCATTTTCGAGCCTTTCCGGCAAGCGGATGGTACCACCAATCGGAAGTATGGAGGGACTGGCCTTGGCTTATCGATTAGTCGTGAGCTAGCTCGACTCCTAGGTGGCAGCATTCATATGCAAAGTGAGGAAGGCAAAGGAAGTACGTTTACTTTATATGTTCCATCACTACCGCATCTAATGGGAGTAAGCAATACGATGCACAAGGAAGCGGCAGCCGCATCGACGAATACCGCTAATGAATATTTCCTTCGCGAAATAAGCAAGAAAACCGATGAGCAGGAGAATGGTTATAGCCATCATTTTAAAGATAGAAAAGTGCTTGTTGTGGATGATGATGTTCGTAACGTATTCGCGCTATGTAATGCCTTTGAGCAAGAGGGTATCATCGTGAGTGTTGCTCAGAACGGACAAGAATGCTTAGATTTATTGGCAAAAGACCATCATATTGAGCTCATCCTCATGGATATCATGATGCCGGTCATGGATGGCTATGAAGCGATGCGTCTCATTAGGAAGAATAGTCAATACGCGGATGTTCCGATTATTGCACTTACCGCCAAAGCGATGAAGCAAGATAGGGATATTTGCTTGCAGGCGGGGGCATCAGACTATATCAGTAAGCCGCTGCATGTCAATCAGCTTCTCTCGCTTATGCAGGTTTGGCTGAGCTAATAAAACAGAAAGACCTTTGATTACCTTCCAGGAGGAAGATATCAAAGGTCTTTTGTGTCACAGAACATTTCGTTCTGTATGAACTTCAAAATGATAAATCGTGTTGCGCGTCAGGACACGGAAATCCAGACCGTCTTGATCAATCGCTTGTACTCGTGTTGTTTTGAATGGTGTATGTTGTCTAACCCCAGATAACGTCATTGGACATCCTACCTCGGTCGGGTTCACTTCAAGAAATGTTTGCCCTTGAATCTCATCGAAATCGAATCGATCTGACCGATGCTTGGGGGTAATCCCATCCACCTCATAGATTTGCAGCAGCTTTAACAACCTCATTCTTGACCCTCCCTTCTTCACTTTCGATTTCATTATACACGGACACCTTAATTTTGGCGAAATCTACAAACCTAACATAAACCTAAAGAAGTCCTGATACTTTCTTAGCTTCAAGGCGATACAATAATGCTATCTGAATCGGGGGTGTTGCGCATGCTGCACACGAAAGTAATCATTGGGGAAAAAGAAGTACTGATATTTTTCGAATCCATGTACCAAGAGTATTCCTCTCAGGCTATTGAAACGATAACGAAGCATTTAAATAATGTTCAGGTAAAGGAAGTATTTGATAACCTGGGCTTAGTTCATACAACGAATAAAGAGGTAACGCTCTTCTCACTCAACGGGGAGATGGAGACCCTACTCATGACCTGATCCGCGGTCTAGCCCTTTTCATTATTTTTAGCTAATATGAAAGGGTGTTAGAACGAGGAGGTAGATACATATGGCTGTTAAGAAATTGGAACATGTGGGCGTCATGGTAGCAAACTTGGAAGCATCTATTACATTTTATGAAAATGTGATCGGACTTAAGCACAAAGGTACGTTGATTCATACGAATGGCGTTATTCGTCTAGGATTTTTGGGCTTTGAGGTTGAGAATGAAACGGAAGTTGAATTAATTGAAGGATATAATGCGAACCTGCCTCAGGAAGGTAAAGTGCATCACTTGGCTTTTACCGTAGATGATATTGAAGCTGAATTCGTAAGAATCCAAGGTCTGGAGATTGAGCAACTAGATACGGAAATTACTACTCTCCCGAACGGTTCTAGGTATTTCTTCTTTAATGGGCTGGATGGCGAACGTATTGAATTCTTTCAATCGACGCGTGGATAGGTTTAACATTTGCTAGATACGGGCATCCTTTTTACTAGAGTCATAGATTCTAGTGAAGAGGTGCTTTTTTCATGTCGAAGCGATGGACACAAACGGTGATTGGCATACTCCTACTTGGCTTATTCTTCGGATGGGTTCGTCATGTAGATGCCAAGGCTGAACAAGATGCACAGTTACTACTAAATGTGGCTAAGCCAGTTATGCAAACGTATCAACAAATTACCTTCAAATATACAGGTTACTTTGGCGCATGTGGCGGTGTGAATACCAAGGTTATCGCCGCTGGCGAAAACTTGTCGCAAGAGCTGGGCTTTAAATCGAAGGCTAATGAGCAGATTTCAAATATGCAGGGTATCTACACTGTAAAATCAGAAGTAGCTGCTGGCGCGGTAATGACTTTAACGGTTGCTAGTCCAGTAGGGCAGTCAGCTTGTTATGCTGTCATCCGATTAGATGCATTAGGAAGTGCTGAGCAGGACCAACTGCTGAAATGGCAGGAGGAAATGACTAAACATCTTATCAACCAAGGTATTCAAGGCAAATGGAATGTAATGATCCAAGGGAATGCGGTTGAGGACCTTGTTTTGGAGAATGGCCCAAAAGAATTCTTGACGGACCTCGTTCGTTCATATAAAGGATATGTCGTGGAGAGTTACGAAGATACAACAACTTTCAGTTTATCGTTGGCCTCGTCTGATTTCGAAGATTCTATATTAAGCGGCGGTCAAAAGGTGAATGTCCAAATCGCGCTTCATCTAGATACGACTTCTGGCCTCTGGCGATTGACGGTAGGGACACCAATAATCACAATGGAATATTAAACTGCGAAGAGGGTGCTGTCGAGGCATCCTTTTTTTCATTGCATACTTGTAGGCACAATTCGAAAGAATGGCAATAGTGGAACTTTTCCAAAGGGGTTGTAATTGATTTCTAGGCATGGTACATTAGTCCTCGTTGTTCTGAAGCAAACAACCACGGACGAAATGAAAGTGGACTTGCTTTCCAGCAATGAGGTATGGTAAGATGACTTTCCGACAGACACCGACTTAAATTGACAAGAAAAAAAGTGCTTGCAATTGAGAAACGATCTGTGGTATATTACTTCTCGCTGCTTCGGTAACACGGCAGTGAGCGAAAGAAATTGATCTTTGAAAACTGAACAACGAGTGAGTAAGCACAGTCGAGTAATCGACTATAAAAGAGATTGCAAAATCTCGCTAGCTTCAAATGAGCAAGTCATCTT
>NZ_JCAUAP010000025.1:0-59557 GCF_059692015.1 Paenibacillus sp. J22P165
ATGATGGCGGAAGGGATCCACGCGTTCCCATCTCGAACACGACCGTTAAGCCTTCCAGCGTCGATGGTACTTGAACCGCAGGGTTCTGGGAGAGTAGAACGTTGCCAAGCAACTGAAAGAGTCTTACTTAGAGAAATCTAGGTAAGACTCTTTTTTGCGTTCTATCGGTGACGGTAGATCCCGATGAAACCGAAATAGCTGTAGAAACTACAGTAAATATCATCGATTTGCCCGAAAAAAATGAATTAGATGGAAAACCTACAGCTAAAAATAGCTGAACTCTTGATTTTTGACTCCAACATCGAAATTAGCTGTACAAAATCCATTTATATCGCCCAATGAGGCAAATACAGCTGAATTAACTGTACAAAATCCATCTATTTCAATCAATGGAATCAATGTGTACATTTAGACCCCGAGGTTCCACAATTGAAGTAGCGGGATATGTGATACAAAGTAGAATGTTGGTAAATCGAGCGGCAGTAAAAGCTTTTATTTAAATAACTTTCGAATAAATCCCTAGGTAAGGTCAACAATAGTAAGGTTCACATAAGGCTATCGGATTCGTAGTGGAAGACATTTTAGGAGCAGTACTTGTCAAAAAGAAAGGAAATGATTATAATTTAGTTAAGGTCAAAGAAAGTCAAAGTCAATTTACTTCTAGAAATCTGGGAGGCCGAATTGATGCGCAATGTATCAGAAATTATTGAACAGTATTTAAAGCATGTCCTGCAACAAAGTTCGGAAGGAGCAATCGAGATTCAACGGAACGATTTAGCAGACCAGTTTCAATGCGTACCTTCTCAAATCAATTATGTCATCAGTACAAGGTTTACCTTGGAAAAGGGCTATGTGGTAGAGAGTAAACGCGGAGGCGGCGGCTATATTCGGATTCAGAAAATCGAGCTCAAGAGTCATGGATCTATTCTAGATCACATCTTCCGTACGATTCATACCCACATTGATCAAGTCACCTCAGAGGGGCTCATTTATCAATTGCAAGAGGGGCATTATATTTCCACCAGAGAAGCTAACCTGATTCGGGCAGCGATATCCAGAGATGTATTGACCTTCAAACTCCCGCTGCGCGATGAAATTCGGGCTAAGATTCTCAAAGCAATGCTGATATCCTTGCTTAGCAGATAAGGAGGCAGATGGAATGGTTTGTCAGGAATGCGGGAAACGACCGGCGACTCTTCACTTCACCAAAATTGTGAATGGAGACAAGAACGAGTTCCACATTTGTGAGAATTGTGCCCGCGAGAAGGGCGAGATGATTCCAGGAACATCGAACGGCTTTTCGATTCACAATTTACTATCAGGCTTACTTGATTTTGAACCGCTGTCCGCGGCGAAGTCTCAGGCTATCCGCTGTGATAACTGCGGTCTTACGTACTCGCAATTCAGTAAATTAGGTCGGTTTGGTTGTGGGTCCTGTTATCAGAGTTTTTCGGTTAAACTAGATCCTCTTTTCAAGCGAGTGCATGGGAATATCGTGCATGTTGGGAAAGTTCCCAAGCGAAGTGGCGGTATTATTCAAAGCAAGCGTGAAATCGATCTTTTGAAGAAAGATATGATGACCTGTATCGAGAGCGAAGAATTCGAGCAGGCTGCCCAGATACGTGACCAAATTCGTGAGATTGAGAAGAAAATTGCGGGTATGTAAGTTTGTAAGGGAGTGTGAATCCAGTGACATTACAGCGGTTTACAGGAGATGCTTTGAGTGAATGGATGAAGGGTGAAGGGCCAGAGTCGGATATTGTCATAAGCAGTCGGATCCGAATTGCACGTAACCTGAGAGATTATCCATATCCCATGCTCGCGACCAATCAACAATCCCAAGAAGTGCTGGAACAGTTATCTGGAGTTCTTGAGAATGAAGAGTTGGAGACGATAAGCAACTTCTCGCTCATTCCATTAGCAGAGCTGAATGAGCTCGAGCGAATGGTGCTAGTGGAGAAACATTTAATTAGTCCTAATTTAGCTAACGAATCCAGGAATGGTGCCGTTATTTTAAGCGATAATGAGTCGATTAGTATTATGATCAATGAAGAAGACCATCTTCGCATACAATGTTTATGTCCTGGCTTCCAGATTAAAGAGGTTTGGGATCTGGCGAACCAGATTGACGATATTTTTGAAACACACATGGATTATGGATACGATGAAAAAAGAGGCTATCTAACAAGCTGCCCGACAAATGTCGGCACGGGGATTCGAGCTTCTGTCATGATGCATCTACCTGCGCTAGTACTAAGTCAGCAAATTAATCGTATTTTATCCGCTGTTACACAAGTTGGATTGACGGTTAGAGGATTATATGGGGAAGGTAGCGAAGCATTAGGTAATCTATTCCAAATCTCTAATCAAATTACGTTAGGTCAATCGGAAGAAGAGATTATTGATAATTTATATAGTGTAGCGAGGCAAATTATAGAGCATGAACGCGCCGCGAGACATAAGCTATTGCAAGAGTCTAGAATGCGGATTATTGATCGTGTAAATCGGTCCCTTGGTATCCTCTCCTATGCAGGGATTATAGACTCTAAGGAAGCTGCTCAAAGGCTGTCAGATGTAAGGCTGGGGATTGACCTCGGCATCATCAACAATGTATCCTCCAATGTGCTCAATGAACTGTTAGTTATGACGCAGCCTGGATTCCTTCAGCAATATGCAGGTGAGAAGCTGAATGCGGATGAACGGGATATGCGACGGGCGGAACTGATTCGCGAGAAATTCGGTAGGGTATAAAGTAAGATAAGAATCATCCTTTAGGAAATCCATAGATATACTACTTTTGGAGGTGTTCGCTATGATGTTTGGCAGATTTACGGAACGTGCGCAGAAGGTGCTTTCTCTTGCTCAAGAGGAAGCTGTTCGATTGGGACATAACAATATTGGAACAGAGCACATTTTACTTGGACTTATTCGTGAAGGTGAAGGCATTGCTGCTAAAGCACTCGTTGCGCTCGGCCTTGGTCTTGAGAAAATTCAAGATGAAGTCGAATCTCTAATTGGCAGAGGGCAAGAACAACCGACTAACATCGCGTATACGCCTAGAGCTAAGAAAGTGATCGAACTTTCGATGGATGAAGCGAGAAAATTAGGTCACACGTATGTGGGGACTGAACATATTTTGCTCGGACTGATCCGTGAGGGTGAGGGCGTAGCTGCAAGAGTGCTTAACAATCTTGGAGTTTCCTTAAACAAAGCGCGTCAGCAAGTTCTACAATTACTGGGTAGCAGCGAAACGGTGTCGCCTAGCCATGGTACGAATCCGAATGTGAACACGCCTACATTAGATGGGTTAGCAAGAGATTTGACTGCCTACGCCAAAGAGGGTCATTTGGATCCAGTTATTGGGCGTAGCAAAGAAATTGAGCGTGTCATTCAGGTTCTGAGCCGCAGAACGAAGAACAATCCGGTTCTAATTGGTGAACCAGGGGTTGGTAAAACGGCAATTGCCGAAGGCCTAGCTCAGAAAATCATTAACAATGAAATTCCGGAAACGTTGAAAGATAAACGTGTTATGACGCTGGATATGGGTTCCGTTGTTGCAGGAACGAAGTATCGCGGTGAATTCGAGGATCGCCTCAAAAAAATCATGGACGAAATTCGACAAGCCGGTAATATCGTATTGTTCATTGATGAGCTTCATACGTTGATCGGTGCCGGGGGAGCGGAAGGTGCAATTGATGCCTCCAACATCCTTAAGCCGGCTCTTGCCAGAGGCGAACTACAATGTATCGGTGCAACAACACTCGATGAATACCGCAAATATATTGAGAAAGATGCTGCACTAGAGCGTCGTTTCCAACCGATTACGGTAGACCAACCATCACCTGAAGAGGCTATTCAAATTCTGTATGGTTTGCGTGACCGTTACGAAGCTCATCACCGTGTGAAAATTACGGATGCTGCGATTCAAGAAGCTGTAAAGCTATCCGATCGTTACATCACAGATCGTTTCTTGCCGGATAAAGCGATCGACTTGATCGATGAAGCGAGTTCCAAGGTGAGATTGCGTTCGTATACAACGCCGCCATCATTGAAGCAGCTTGAAAGCAAGCTGGAGAATATCCGTAAAGAGAAGGACGCTGCGGTTCAAAGCCAAGAGTTCGAGAAAGCAGCAGGACTTCGTGATACGGAACAAAAGCTTCGCGAAGAGCTAGACTCCACGAAGAACGAGTGGAAAGAAAAACAAGGTCGTCTGGATACAGAAGTAACCCCAGATGATATTGCACAAATTGTAGCGAGCTGGACGGGAATCCCGGTTAGCAAGCTTGCAGAAGAAGAAACAGAACGCTTGCTCAAGATGGAAGATATCCTTCATGAGCGCGTCATTGGACAAGAAGAAGCGGTCAAAGCGGTAAGTCGTGCGATCCGCCGCGCAAGAGCAGGCTTGAAGGATCCGAAGCGTCCGATGGGCTCCTTTATCTTCCTTGGACCAACGGGTGTTGGTAAAACAGAGCTTGCACGCGCGCTAGCAGAATCCCTCTTCGGAGATGACAATGCGGTTGTTCGTATCGATATGTCCGAGTACATGGAGAAACATTCGACTTCCCGTTTAGTTGGGGCGCCTCCAGGGTATGTGGGATATGAAGAAGGTGGCCAGCTGACTGAGAAAGTCCGCCGTAAACCGTATTCTGTTGTCCTCCTCGATGAGATTGAGAAGGCACATCCAGAGGTATTCAATATCCTTTTGCAAGTATTAGAGGATGGTCGTTTGACGGATTCCAAAGGTCGTACCGTTGATTTCCGTAACACACTCATTATTATGACTTCCAACGTCGGCGCGGACATGATTAAGAAAAACTCCTCGCTTGGCTTCACAGCTGCTTTGGATGCTGGAAGAGACTATACGAACATGAAAGACAAAGTTATGGGCGAGTTAAAGAAAAGCTTCCGTCCAGAGTTCCTTAACCGGATCGATGAAATCATTGTATTCCACTCTTTGGATGAAGCACATATTGCTCAAATTGTAAGCTTAATGGCGGATGATCTGCGCAAGCGTCTGAAAGAGCAAGAGGTAGATTTCTTGTTAACAGACAAGGCGAAAATGTTCCTGGCCAAGGAAGGTTTCGATCCAACCTATGGTGCGCGTCCATTGCGCAGAGCGATTCAGAAACATATCGAAGATCGCTTGTCGGAAGAACTGCTTAGAGGCAATATTGCCAAAGGCGATTCACTCACCATTGATGAGAATGAAGGCGAACTGGTTGTCCTGAAGGGCGAAGGCGTCTCATTAACGAAATAAGAGAAAGTGAAGAAGCATTTCACTTCATCCGATGAGGGTGGAGTGAGGTGCTTTTTTAAATTTAGGGAAATATATGATGAATCCTGTCCATGAAAGATGGAGTAGCCGTTTATTTTGTTTCTTTCGGCACTTTCATGAGAAACATAAAAATGGTAAACTTTATTGGTAAGGATAGCCAAAAAGGATATCCCGATATTAAGGAGCAACTTCTTCAATGAGTAAACAAAAAACCAAATTTAGCTGTCAAGAATGTGGCTATGATTCACCGAAATGGATGGGCAAATGCCCAGGTTGTCAGTCGTGGAATACGATGGTGGAAGAAATTGAAACAGTCGTTCGAACGCAGGGTATGACATCTTCGATCCCCAAAACGAAAGAAAAAGCGATCCCCATCATACATATAGAAAGCAGCTCTGAACCAAGGGTTGTTACAAGTAACAAAGAACTAAATCGTGTCCTAGGTGGAGGCATTGTCCCTGGGTCACTTATCCTCGTTGGTGGAGATCCGGGTATCGGAAAATCAACCTTGCTTCTACAAACGTCCTTCGAACTCACACAAGCCCAGCAAAAAGTCCTTTATATATCAGGAGAAGAATCGATTAAGCAGACGAAGCTCCGCGCAGATCGTTTAAATGCCACCTCTCCGCTGCTATATGTATTATGTGAGACGAATCTCGAGCTTATCGAGGAAGCTATACAAGAAACGAACCCCGATTTTCTGGTGATCGATTCGATTCAAACCGTGTTCCACCCAGCAATTACTTCGGCACCTGGAACCGTTTCACAGGTTCGAGAATGCACAGGCCATTTTATGAGAATAGCTAAGGGTAAGGGAATTGCAACGGTCCTAGTCGGGCATGTGACGAAGGAAGGGGCAATAGCAGGGCCTAGAATGCTGGAGCATATGGTCGATTGTGTGCTCTACTTTGAAGGGGAGCGGCATCATTCTTATCGTGTGTTAAGAGCGGTGAAGAACCGTTTTGGCTCAACAAATGAAATCGGTATCTTTGAAATGCAAGAGGTTGGTCTCGTAGAGGTCAACAATCCATCTGAGCTGTTTCTATCGGAAAGACCGCTTGGTGTAGCTGGTTCTGCCGTTGTAGCTAGTATGGAAGGGACACGTCCCGTCTTAGTGGAGATTCAAGCGCTCGTCTCTTCGACAAATTTCCCTTCTCCTAGGAGGATGGCGACTGGTGTTGATCATAATCGCCTCTCGTTAATTATCGCAGTTTTAGAGAAGCGAATGGGCATGTTTTTGCAGAATCAAGATGCTTATCTCAACGTGGCAGGCGGAATCAAGCTGGATGAACCAGCCGTGGACTTGGCAATTGCGATTAGTATCGCATCTAGTTTCCGAGATCAATCGACACAGCCTTTTGATGTTGTGTTCGGGGAAATCGGTTTAACTGGAGAGGTCCGCGGTGTATCTCGGATTGATCAACGTGTGAAGGAAGCAGAGAAGCTTGGTTTCCGCAGAGTGATTATGCCTGAGAAAAGTTTGAAGGGGTGGACACATCCGAAAGGGATGGAGATTATTGGGGTAAACACGGTGGCAGAGGCGTTGAAAGCAGCACTGGGTTAACGTGAGTTCTGCAAGCTATAAGCCTTCAGGAGGAAAAAGATGAGTAAAGAAGAGACGAAACGAGATGTGATGAGCCAATTGCTCCAATTGGTAGCACCTGGTACGCCATTTCGTGATGGATTGGAGAATGTCTTACGCGCCAAAACAGGTGGCCTGATTGTTGTAGGTTTCAGTTCTGAGGTAACTGAAATTGTGGATGGCGGGTTCTCCATCAATTGCGATTTTTCGCCTAATTATTTATATGAGCTTGCCAAAATGGACGGTGCGATTATCCTTAGCGAGGACATCAAGCGAATCCTATATGCGAACACACAGCTAATCCCGGACTCATCGATTTCTTCTTCTGAAACGGGGATTAGACATCGAACCGCGGAACGTGTGGCGAAGCAGACGAATAAATTGGTCGTTTCCATTTCCCAAAGGCGAAATGTCATTACGCTTTATCAAGGTAATTTAAGATATGCGCTGAAAGATATTGGTGTCATTCTGACCAAAGCGAATCAAGCGATCCAGACGTTGGAGAGATACAAGGTTGTATTGGATCAGTCCTTAACGAATCTGAGTGCATCAGAATTTGAGGAGTTAGTTACTCTTCACGATATTACCAATGTCATTGCCAGATTCGAGATGGTATTACGAATTAAAGCGGAAATTAATCGTTATATTAACGAACTTGGCAATGAAGGACGCCTAATTAGCATGCAATTAGAAGAACTTGTTGGGAATGCGGAACTTGAAGCGCGTTTACTCGTAAAAGATTATGTAAGAGAATTATCAGAGGAAAGAGTCAAGGAGATGCAGGCTGGTTTGAAGCGCCTGTCCTCTGACGAGCTGCTTGAGCCCCAGCAAATCATTCGGTTGCTTGGGTATTCTCATACCAATTCGATTGCAGAAGAGCCGGTTTCCCCACGTGGTTTCCGCATTTTAGGCAAAATTCCGCGGTTACCATCGATCATTATTGGTAATCTAGTGGAGAAGTTTGGCTACTTGCCACACATGATGATGGCGACGATCGAGGAATTGGATGAAGTTGACGGAATCGGAGAAGTGAGAGCCCGCGCCATAAAGGAAGGTCTCAAAAGAATTCAGGAACAAGTGTTCATTGACAGACATATTTAAAGTGGATACAATCATAAAGTATCATTGTTGAGGTTTCATGAAGTCAAGTTTAGGGTATAGTAAATCCAGAGGTGGACAAAAACATATGTTAACGAAATCAATTCCCAGTCTCTTTACAGTAGGGAACTTATTCCTAGGCGTACTATCGATTATCCTAGCCTTCAGTGGAGAACACGGCATCGCTGCTGTGCTTGTCATTGTTGCCATGCTATTGGATGGACTCGATGGACGTGTTGCGAGAGCGTTGAACGCTCAAAGTGAGTTCGGTAAAGAATTAGACTCCTTATCCGATGTTATTTCTTTCGGTGTCGCTCCTGCTTTCATCATGTATGTAGTTGCATTTAACGACCCTACCGTCATTAGTCCAGCTTTTGCATGGATTGTTACAGCGATCTTCCCGATCTGTGGAGCGCTGCGGTTAGCTCGATTCAATGTTGTTGCCGGTACGCCTGGCTATTTCATCGGTTTACCGATTCCAGCCGCAGGCGGTGTTCTTTGTACATTAGCTCTATTCGTGAACGATATTAACGTTTATGTACTTCTTGTAAGTACAATTCTATTGTCATACTTAATGGTCAGCACAGTGAAATATCCGAACTTCAAAAAAGCGGGTATTCCTAAAGCAGCGATTTGGATCACTCCGATTATCGTTGCAGCAGCAATTTTGATTGCGATCAAATGGCCAGAATCCATTTCCAAAATGATTTTCGTACCGCTTTTGATGTACGCTCTTTACGGCCTAAAAAAAAACGTTGATGGATACTTCATCCGTCTCCGTAATCTTCGCAGAAAAAACAAAAGACGCGGCGTGGACGACAACAACTCAGTGAAATCTGACGTGTAAGCCCAGTGTTCGAAAATAAAAAGCATTTATTTTCTCCTGAACCCTCAGGAAGAAAATAAATGCTTTTTTGTTTTGATCATCATGACATGTTGAATAGGCCCAGTGTTGTGCATTTTTTTGATTCGTTCTCAACGACTTGCTCCAAATTAATATCAAGAATGTTGCTAAGCGCAGACATGTAGAAAAGATTCCTGCCTAGCTCGCTACTTACGACCTCGATGCATTGCTCACATAAGTGACCAGATACGTGGGTGCGAAGAACATCCTTAGCCTCATCCAAGGTCATCTCTGGATGATACTCTTGCTTAGCTGCATGTACCTGAATACATCCACATTCCGTAATGGATTTTACCACGGAGCGGTTGGCAGCTGCGCCTGACTGTTGAAATTTGGATAAGACATCAAGCAGACTACGGTGACGGAGTAACAATTCGGACACTTGATCTTGGAACTGCTTTAAAGTCAAGGAGCTCATTCCATCCACCTCTGGTTGGTTGGTAACTTCCATTTCATTATAATGGATGCCCTCTAATATTTCAATTTTCCGACTAAAGAAGTGATTAACGTTGCATAAATTGGAACATAATTGTAATAAGGCTCAAAAAAAGTTGATGCAGGAGGTGAATCTGTGATGAAGAAATGGGTACAAATCATTTTAGCCATCATGGGTGGCAGTTTAGGTTATAGGTGGAGCGATGCGTTCCTTTCTACTACGGATGTCATAAGTTCAGCAGGACAAGTATTTTGGATTAATAGTTTATGTGCAGTAGGGATGTTTCTGATTTCCGCGTGGGTAGCTAATATCGGTATGAATTTACTGATGAGAGGAGAACGCAATGTCACGGATATTCCCGTGTCCGATTTGCTTTCCGGTACCCTTGGTCTTGTGATTGGATTGCTTGTTTCAGTTATGCTTTTCCCTGTGCTAGAGCAAGCCAAATGGGCAGGGCCATTCCTACCGTTCCTCGTTTCAGCTGTGTTGGGTGTTATGGGCTTCCGTATCGGCTACAGCAAGCGGGAAGAGCTTGTGCAGGCTATTGCGAAGAGTCGCTCTGGAGGGCCTGAGAAGCAGACACATCGCCCCTACGAAGAGCACAAGATTTTGGATACGAGTGTTATCATCGATGGCCGGATCGCCGATATTTGCAAGACGGGCTTTATCGAGGGGACTCTGGTGATTCCTGAGTTCGTTTTGGAAGAGCTGCAGCATATTGCAGACTCATCAGATTTACTGAAGCGAAACCGTGGTCGTCGCGGATTGGACATTTTGAACAAAATCCAAAAAGAACTTGAAGTGAAAGTTCTCATTTATGAAGGGGATTTCGAAGAAATTGCCGAAGTGGACAGCAAGTTAGTGCGCTTAGCGAAAGTGCTTCAAGGGAAAGTGATTACGAACGATTTTAACCTGAATAAAGTGTGCGAACTACAAGGTGTATCGGTGCTCAATATCAACGATCTTGCGAATGCGGTGAAGCCAGTTGTCCTACCGGGAGAAGAAATTATTGTTCAAGTCATTAAAGACGGCAAGGAACATGGACAAGGTGTGGCGTATCTGGATGATGGAACGATGATCGTTGTCGAAGGTGGGCGTGATTTCATCGGGATGACGCTGGAGGTAATGGTAACGAGCGTGCTGCAGACTTCAGCGGGTCGAATGATTTTTGCGAAACCGAAACTATTGGAAAAAGCACAGTAAAACCAGTATGATAAGGAGATGTAACATAGCTCTTTCAAGTTAACTTGGGCCTATGATTACGAAGAATGCTTTCGCTCTGAAAGCGCCAAGTTGGAGGACTTATGGGGAAGCTAGGAGTTATCATCGTAGCAGCGGGCAAAGGTTCGCGCATGGGTACAACAGAAAGCAAACAATACCTGCAACTGGGACAGAAGCCAATTCTGGTACATACCTTGCAATTATTTCAAAACATACATGAAGTGGATGAAATTATTCTCGTTGTTGGTGCAGATGATGTGAGTCGCTGCAACGACTATGTCACGAGCTATGCACTTACGAAGGTAACGTGTGTGCTAGCCGGAGGCGCGGAGCGTCAAGATTCCGTTAGACGAGGTCTCCATGCCTTGCAAGAGGACACAGAATGGGTGCTTGTTCATGACGGTGTTCGCCCTTTCGTAAAGAAAGAACATATGTTCGAGTGTCTGAAAAAGGCACAGGACGTAGGGGCAGCTGTCTTAGCCGTCCCTGTGAAGGATACAATTAAGGTTGTGGATGCAGCGGATAAGCGCATTCAATCGACACCGGATAGACGAAGCTTGTGGGCGATCCAAACGCCGCAGGCTTTTCGTCTTTCACTCCTTCAGGAAGCACATGAACAGGCCCAGCAGGATAAGTTCTTGGGTACAGATGATGCGAGTTTAGTGGAGCGAATGGGCGCTGCAGTGCATGTGGTAGAAGGGGACTATTACAATATTAAAATAACGACACCTGAAGATTTACCATGGGCAGATTGGATTTTACATAACGTAAGGGGAGAGGAACAGATATGATACGTGTAGGGAATGGATTTGATGTTCATCAGTTGGTAGAGGGGCGTAAATGCATCATTGGAGGCGTAACGATTCCTTATGAAAAAGGGTTACTGGGGCACTCCGATGCGGACGTGCTGCTGCACGCGATTAGTGACGCGATTTTGGGCGCACTAGGTCTTGGCGATATCGGGAAGCATTTCCCGGATACAGCGGCCGAGTACAAAGATGCGGATAGCTTAGTTTTGTTGAAACGCGTATGGCAATTGGCGAAAGAGAAAGGCTATAAATTGGGGAACGCAGATTCTACGATTATCGCTCAGAAACCGAAGATGTTACCTTACATCCCGCAAATGGCTGAAATTATCGCAGCGGCGTTAGAAGCTGAGATTGACCAAGTCAATGTCAAAGCGACGACGACAGAATGGCTTGGATTTACGGGTCGTGGTGAGGGAATTGCCGCACAATCGGTTGTTTGTTTAATTCGTGATGTGATAAAATAACAGGTATTCATGCATGGAAGAAGAAAAGGGGATACTACAATGAGTCAGCCTTTACGCGTGCGTTATGCACCTAGTCCGACTGGACATTTACATATTGGCGGTGCCCGTACGGCACTGTTTGATTATCTACTAGCTCGTAAGAACGGTGGCGCTTTTGTTGTGCGCTTTGAAGATACGGATCAAACTCGTCACAAGGAGTCTGGCGTTGAAGATCAGTTGAATGGTCTCAGATGGCTTGGCCTTGAATGGGATGAGAGCGTAGATATCGGAGGTCCTTATGGTCCTTACCGTCAGATGGAGAGACTTGATATCTACAAGACATACCTAGATAAACTGTTGGGGAGCGGTCACGCCTATGGTTGCTATTGCTCGGAAGCTGATTTAGAGCAAGAGCGCGCTGAACAAGAAGCTAGCGGTGAAATGGGTGGCTATTCAGGCAAATGCCGGAACTTGACGCCTGAGCAAATTGCTGCGTATCAAGCGGAAGGCCGTGTGCCTTCAACGCGTTTCCGTGTGCCAGCTGATCGCATCATTGCCATCGAAGACAAAGTTCGCGAACATGTGGAATTCGATTCCAATGGGATTGGTGATTTTATTATTGCGCGTCCAGATGGGATCCCAACCTATAACTTTGCCGTCATTGTGGATGATCATTTGATGAAAATTAACTTGGTTATTCGTGGGGAAGAACATCTATCCAATACGCCGAGACAGGTTCTGATGTACGAAGCCCTGGATATGCCGATTCCCGAGTTCGCACATTTATCTTTGATTCTAAATACGGATCGCAAAAAGATGAGTAAACGGGATGAGTCGATCATTCAGTTTATCGAACAGTACAAAGAGCTTGGTTACCTGCCAGAAGCAGTGTTGAACTTTATCGCCCTGCTAGGTTGGTCTCCAGGTGGAGAAGAAGAGATGTTCACGAAGGACGAATTGATTGCCCAGTTTGACCTAGATCGCGTATCGAAGAGTCCTGCTGTGTTTGACATGGATAAATTGAATTGGATGAATAATGCTTATATCAAAAAGGAGCCACTCTCCCGTATCGTTGACCTTTGCGTTCCGCATCTACGCAAAGCGGGCTACATTCAAGGCGACTTGGACGCAGCTGCGCAACAATGGGTAGAAGCACTTGTTGGCCTTAATCAAGATCGCATGCGCTTCGCCGCAGAGATCGTGGAATTGTCCAGCCTCTTCTTCAAAGAAGAGTTAGTTATCGACGAGGAAGCATCGGCCGTATTGAAAGAAGAACATGTCCCTGTCGTGTTGACGAGCTTCTTAGCTCAAGTCGAGCAAGCAGAAGCTTTCACAGTTGAAGCGATGCCGGCTTTGCTGAAAGCTGTACAGAAGGAAACAGGCTTCAAAGGGAAGCAACTGTTCATGTCTGTTCGTTCCGCGTTGACAGGTCAAGTCCATGGACCAGATTTGAATGTGTCTCTTTTCCTTCTTGGAAAAGAAAAAGTCGTTTCACGTCTACAGAGCTTATTGTAAAGCGAGGTTCTTTTCGCTATACTTAACGTAAATGAATAGGAAATGCCATGATCAGGAGAGTATGGTTAAGTGGGGATTTGTCAGAGAGGATAATCAAGGCCGTAAGGCTTTGGCTGTGAGTTATCCAATCCTTGTAATCAGAAATGCACCTGGGAGCAGCCGCGCCGAATACTCACCATGAGTAGGGTAGGTGCAGCCGGAACACCCACGTTACGGGATTTTGAGTTGGGAGACTTCCGAGTCACCAAGCAGAGTGGAACCGCGATAACCACGCCTCTGCAGCCTTAGGGCTGCAGGGGCTTTTTTTATTTTCATACCAACATCATTCAGAGCAAGAAGGTGAGCATATGTGGTCAACAATCAAATCTGATATATCCGCCGTATTCGATAACGATCCAGCAGCGCGCAGCTGGTTTGAGGTTGTTTTTACGTATTCGGGGCTTCATGCGATTTGGTCGCATCGAATTGGGCATTGGTTTTATACAAGAAGGATGTATACACTGGCACGTATCGTTTCTCAGATCAGCCGGTTCATGACAGGAATCGAAATCCATCCAGGCGCAACGATCGGTCAAAGGTTGTTTATTGATCACGGTATGGGGGTTGTTATCGGGGAAACCTGCGAGATCGGGGATGATGTCATCCTGTATCAAGGAGTAACTTTAGGCGGAACGGGGAAAGAGAAAGGTAAGAGACACCCAACAATTGGCAATAATGTAGTTATTGGTTCTGGTGCCAAAATTCTCGGTTCCTTCCTAGTAGGTGAAAACTCACGTATTGGCTCTAATGCGGTAGTTATCCAGGAGGTTCCTTCCAATAGTACAGTCGTCACGATTCCGGCCAAACTTGTGAAACGAGACGGTGTGCGTGTGAATAGATTAGATCATGGCAATTTGCCCGATCCGATCGTCGATATTTTCCAAGAATTACAGAGTCAAATCAATGATTTGAAATACCAGCTTGAAGAAGAACGGAAGAAGAATGGAGAATTGAGGAGAACATGACACTCAAAGTATATAATACATTAACTCGCAAGAAGGAAGAGTTTGTTCCCATTGAGCCTGGTAAAGTGAAGATGTACGTATGTGGTCCAACAGTGTATAACTACATTCATATTGGTAACGGCCGGCCTGTTATATTTTTCGACGTTGTTCGTCGTTATTTGGAGTCGCAGCAGTATGAAGTCACGTATATCACGAACTTTACAGATGTGGATGATAAAATGATTCGGAAAGCCGAGGAGATGGCGGTTTCCGTGCCAGAGCTTGCCGAAACGTTCATCGCGGCGTTCTTAGAAGATATCCAAGCCTTGGGTGTTCATGATGCTACGCTGAATCCGCGTGTAACGGAAAATATTCAAGAGATTATCGATTTCATTGCTGCGCTTGTGGAGAAGGATTTCGCATACGAAGCGCGTGGTGATGTGTATTATAGAACGTCAAAATTCACGGATTACGGCAAGCTCTCTAAGCAAAATCTGGAAGAACTCCAGCACGGGATTCGTATTGAGGTGGATGAGCGCAAAGAGAATCCTCAGGACTTTGTCCTATGGAAAGCGGCGAAGCCAGGCGAGATTTATTGGGATAGCCCTTGGGGCCAAGGTCGCCCAGGCTGGCATATTGAGTGCTCCGCGATGGTGCGCAAATATTTGGGTGAAACGATTGATATTCACGGAGGCGGGCAAGATTTGACGTTCCCTCACCACGAATGTGAGATTGCACAAACCGAAGCGGTAACCGGTCATCCAATGGCCAATTATTGGTTGCACAATGCTTTTCTGAATATCGATAATGAGAAAATGTCGAAATCACTCGGAAACGGTATTTTGATCCGAGATCTGGTTAAACAAATTAAACCGCAAGTATTCCGTTTCTTTATGTTATCTGCGCACTACCGGAATCCGCTAAACTTCAGCGATGAGAGCTTGAAGCAAGCAGCCAATGCGTTGGAACGGATTCAAAATGCGTACGATAATATGAAGCACCGCCTTGCTACTGCATCGGAGACAGGCGAAGTTGAAGCGGGTATCGCAGATAAATTGCAGGCCATTTCCAATCAATTTGTGGAGAAAATGAATGATGACTTCAATACGCCGGATGCCATTACCGCGGTGTTTGATCTCGTTGCGGAAGCGAACTTGTATCTGCAACAGGAGCGGGTCAATGCGGATGCATTGAAGTTATACATGGCGCAGTTAGAGGCATTCGATGCAACGCTGGGCATTCTTTCACAGCAAGCCGATGAATTACTGGATGAAGAGATCGAACAATTAATCGTCGAACGTACGGAGTCGCGCAAAACGAAGAATTGGGCACGCGCGGATGAAATTCGTGATTTGCTAACAGAGAAGGGGATATTCCTTGAAGATACACCACAAGGTATTCGCTGGCGCCGCAAATGAGTGAACAGAATCAGGATTTCGCTAACCTATTTGCTTTTCCGCCTTCCAAAAGCCCGAATTTATTAAATCCGCTTGTGTTGGCCTATATTGGGGATGCTGTGTATGAAGTCTATATCCGGCAATATGTCATCTCTGGGGCTAACCATCGTCCGAACCACTTGCACAAGGCTTCTACGGGATTTGTCTCAGCCAAAGCGCAGTCCAAATTATTGACTGCGTTGATGCCAACCCTAACAGAAGAAGAAGTAGACATCGTGAAGCGGGGACGAAATGCCAAGTCAGGAACAACAGCCAAAAACGCGGATGTGCTGGAATACCGGCACAGCACCGCGTTTGAGTGCTTAATCGGATATTTATATTACAAACAATCTTATGCGCGATTGAAAGAGATATTAGACTTTGCGATCTCGTATGACCCCAAACAGAAATAGACAAGCATTCGTGTGTACCTATAGGAGGAATTAGGATGGATGAAGACATTATCGGCGGGAAGCACTCCGTATTGGAGGCGCTTCGTGCTGGAAGGACGATTAATAAAATATGGATTGCCGAGGGTGCTCAGAAGCAATTCGCAGGACCGATTGTGGCAGAAGCCAAAAGTCTTGGCATTATCGTTCAGTTTACGGACAAGCGTAAGCTGGATCAGATGGCAGAGGGGCTTCAACATCAAGGTGTCGTTGCACAAGTTGCAGCGTATGCGTATGTGGAAGTTGAAGATATCTTAGCCAAAGCGAAGGCGCTTGGCCAAGAGCCATTCATTTTGATTCTGGATGAAATTGAAGATCCGCATAACCTCGGGTCCATTCTGCGTACAGCAGATTGTACGGGAGTTCATGGAGTGATTATACCAAAGCGCCGTTCCGTAGGCTTGACTGCGACGGTTTCCAAAACCTCGGCTGGCGCTGTTGAGTATGTACCTGTTGCCCGTGTAACGAACATCGCTCAAACGATAGAACAGTTGAAAGAACAAGGCGTCTGGGTTGCAGGAACGGATGTTTCGGCTGCTCAGGATGTATATAAAGCTAATTTTACAATTCCGATTGCCTTGGTTATTGGGAACGAGGGTAAAGGTGTCGGGCGACTTATCAAAGAAAGATGCGACTTCTTAGTCAAGCTGCCAATGGCCGGACATGTTAACTCGTTGAATGCCTCCGTTGCCGCGGGTGTATTGATGTATGAAGTGGTAAGACAGCGCAATAAGAGCTAATTGGGATGGAACAGATCCTAATTGTAGATGGCTACAACATTATCGGAGCCTGGCCTGAGTTAAGCAAATTAAAGGATACCGATCTTGAGGGTGCGCGTGACGGTTTGATCCATATGCTTGCAGAGTTTCAATCCTTTTCGGGAATGAAGGTCTACTTGGTTTTTGATGCTTACATGGTACCTGGGCTGGGTAAGAAATATGTGCAGAATAAACTAGCCGTGCTCTATACCAAAGAGAAGGAAACCGCTGATGAGCGAATCGAGCGCTTGGTTACGAGTCTAATGGGGCGGCGAAAGGAAATATTCGTAGCGACATCAGATATGATAGAGCAGCATGTCATATTTGGCAAAGGGGCACTCCGCATGCCCGCGAAGGAATTGCTAGTGAAAATCAAACAGAACCGTAAAGAGGTCCGTGAACGCATTGTGCCAGAGACAACAACCAAACGCAATCCATTCAATGGCAAGCTGAGCGACGAAATGAAAGCGCAGTTTGAACGGATGCGAAGAGGGGAGTAATCCTCCAAATGCTAGAAATGGTGGGGTTCCCCGTTGACGGTGTGAGATTTCATCATGTATACTTAACCTAACTTTTATAGTGAAATCTGGGTAGTCTTGCAGGCCGGAGGGATTGTTGGTGAGTGTCGACCTCAAAGAACTGAGAATGTATGATTATGACCTCAAGCCAGATGAAGACATTGTCGAAGCAGTCCGTGAAGGCAGTAGCGAAGCTTTGGAATATCTTATCAATAAATATAAGAATTTCGTTCGTGCGAAAGCGCGGTCTTATTTCTTGATAGGTGCAGACCGAGAAGATATTGTGCAGGAGGGAATGATAGGTTTATATAAATCTATTCGTGACTTCCGAGGAGACAAGCTTGCTTCATTTAAAGCCTTTGCTGAACTGTGCATTACACGACAGATCATCACGGCGATTAAGACAGCAACTCGTCAAAAGCACATTCCTCTTAATTCCTACGTGTCCTTGGATAAGCCCATCTATGATGAAGATTCTGATCGTACGCTGCTCGATGTGATTAGCGGCTCCCGGGTAACAGATCCTGAGGAACTAGTTATTAATCAAGAAGAGTTTACGGGACTTGAAGATAAAATGGGAGAAATTTTAAGTGACTTAGAGCGTAGAGTTCTTATGCTCTATCTCGATGGCAGATCCTACCAAGAAATTGCGGTAGATCTTGATCGCCATGTGAAGTCAATTGACAATGCTCTCCAACGTGTTAAGCGCAAGCTTGAGCGGTATTTAGAAGTTAGAGATTTATAGAAATGCCCGTGCCGCGAGTGCTGTACGGGTGTTTTTCTTTCTGCACATGTTTAGTAACCCGCGGGACAGCCTATACTGGTGATACTCTTGCATTTGTGAGACTTCTACCTTGACACTCGGGGGACAGTTGTGATAAAGTGTTTCAGGTAGCCCTAAAAGTCGCTTTCTTTTTGATGCGCTTAGAAGGGCTTTAATTAGAAAGTGTCTGTAGGAGGTGTACATCATGCGGGTCATCATCACATTAGCGTGCACAAATTGCAAACAAAGAAACTATGCATCCACTAAAAATAAGCGCAACAATCCCGACCGTATTGAGTTGAAGAAATATTGCAAATTTTGCAATGAACATACTGCTCATCGCGAGACTAGGTAGTTCTTTGGAGGTGTAGTTTGTGGCGTTCTTGGCTAGAATGAGACAAAGCTTCGGATCCACTTTTTCCTTCTTCACCGACAGTTGGTCAGAACTCAAAAAGGTCAAGTGGCCAAGTCGCAAAGAGATGACTACTTATACGCTTGTCGTTATAGGTACAGTAACTTTTGTTGCTATTTATTTTTTTGTGCTGGATCTAGGAATTTCTGAGTTGCTGCGCCTTGTTTTTAAATAAACAGGACTATAGGTGAATTTATTCATGGAAAAAAGATGGTACGTCGTACATACCTATTCAGGGTATGAGAACAAAGTGAAAGCCAACTTAGAGAAGCGTGTTGAGTCTATGGAAATGACGGACAAGATCTTCCGTGTGCTTGTGCCTATGGAAGAAGAACTGGTGAACAAAGACGGCAAGAAAAAAGTCGTCATGCGTAAAGTTTACCCAGGGTATGTCCTTGTTGAAATGATTCAAACCGACGACTCATGGTACGTAGTACGTAATACGCCAGGAGTAACTGGATTCGTAGGTTCTACAGGATCTGGCTCTAAACCAACTGCATTATTACCTGAGGAAGTTGAATCGATTCTGAAGCATATGGGAATGGAAGAACCGAAGGAAGTAATTGACTTCGAACTGAAAGAAACCGTACGCGTCAAAGTGGGTCCATTTGCAAACTTTGTTGGCTCTGTCGAAGAGATTATTGCTGATAAGGGTAAACTGAAGGTACATGTCAACATGTTCGGAAGAGAAACACCGCTTGAGCTCGATTTCGACCAAGTAGAAAAACTCTAAGAACGTGACAACCAAAAGGTTCTACCAGGTCTATTCCTTGGGATAGACCTACGTTAGTGGGATCGCATTATTTTCCTGAATAGTGAGACTTTGATTCGTCGAAGACTCCTATATTACTGCAAGGAGGTGTCTATCATGGCAAAAAAGGTTATTAAAATCGTGAAGCTACAAGTTCAAGCTGCGAAAGCAAATCCAGCACCACCGATCGGTCCAGCATTGGGTCAAGCAGGTGTGAACATCATGGCATTCTGTAAAGAGTTTAACGCTCGTACTGCTGATCAAGTTGGTCTAATCATTCCAGTTGAAATCACAGTTTTCGAAGACCGTTCCTTTACATTCATCACTAAAACGCCTCCGGCTGCAGTACTTCTTCGCGTCGTTGCTGGTATCGAAAAAGGATCAGGTGAACCGAACAAGAAGAAAGTTGCAACTGTGAAACGCGCTAAAGTTCGCGAAATCGCTGAACAAAAAATGCCTGACCTAAATGCTGCATCCGTTGAGGCTGCAATGCGTATGGTTGAAGGTACTGCTCGCAGCATGGGAATCGTCATCGAAGATTAATTCCGCAAGGAATGCGACTGTGTAGGCGCGATGCCTACAGAAATGTTTTCTGTGAAAACATGGAAGTCGCTCGGTGGGAGGATTATCCGCTAATACCACTAAGGAGGATAAATATTATGCCTAAACACGGTAAAAAATACCGCGAAGTAGCTCAGCTTGTAAATGCTGAAACTTTGTATGATCCGTCAGAAGCAATCGAGCTTGTTAAGAAAACAGCTCCTGCTAAATTCGATGAAACTGTAGATGTTGCAGTTCGTCTGGGTGTAGACCCAAGAAAACAAGATCAGGCTGTTCGTGGTGTTGTTGTACTTCCACACGGTACTGGTAAAACAAAACGCGTTCTCGTATTTGCAAAAGGCGAGAAAGCAAAAGAGGCTGAAGCAGCTGGTGCAGATTTTGTTGGTGATGCAGACATGATCAACAAAATTCAACAAGGTTGGTTCGAGTTCGATGTTTGCGTAGCTACTCCGGACATGATGAGCGAAGTTGGTAAACTGGGTCGTATCCTCGGGGGTAAAGGTTTAATGCCAAACCCTAAAGCAGGAACAGTTACTTTCGACGTTACCAAAGCTGTTCAAGAGATCAAAGCTGGTAAAATCGAATACCGTCTTGATAAAGCAGGCCAAATCCATGCTCCACTTGGTAAAGTATCTTTCGATGCAGACAAGTTGAACGAAAACTTCAAAGCATTGGTTGATGCACTTGTTCGTGCGAAACCAGCAGCAGCTAAAGGTGTTTACCTGAAGAACATTGCTGTATCTTCCACAATGGGTCCAAGCGTACGTGTGAACCTGTCATCCTTCAGATAAGTAAAAGCTACCAGTTGACTTCGGTTGCTGGGCGTGATACTCTATCAAAGGTCCTAAAAATGAATATGCAAACCGTAGACAGTAGGTGCTGTACAGCTTAATTTCCTACCGAGGTGTTATGATATATATAACGATTTCTTTGTACATCAGGGAAAAAGTGAACACATCATGCCTTCGTAGCGTCTACGAAGGCATTTCTTATTCATAGATAAGAAATGCTAATGCTCCTACTGTTTGCGATCTTGAAAGATAAATGCATAAGAAGTGAGGTGTACTATGGCAAACGCGAAAATTCTTGCAGAGAAAGAACTAGCAGTAGCTGAAGTGACTGAGAAGTTTAAAGCTAGTGCTTCTACAATCATAGCGGACTACCGCGGTTTGAACGTAGCTCAAGTAACACAGCTACGCAAAAGCTTGCGCGAAGCTGGTATTGAATTCGTAGTTCTCAAGAACTCGTTGGCTAGACGCGCATCGGCTAATGCTGAACTAAGCGCATTGGATGAGTTTCTAACAGGTCCAACTGCTATTGCTTTCAGCAAAGACGATCTAGTTGCTCCAGCGAAAATTTTGACTGATTTTGCGAAAAAGAATGATAAATTGAGCGTAAAAGGTGGCGTGGTCGAAGGCCGCGTAGTTGGATACGATCAAATCAAAGCACTTGCAGAACTTCCATCCAGAGATGGTCTTCTCTCCATGTTGCTTAGCGTTCTTCAAGCTCCAGTTCGTAACTTTGCTCTTGCTGTTAAAGCAGTTGCAGAGAAAAAAGAAGCTGAAGGTCAAGCTTAATTTTTTGTACGGAATGTTTTACAACCCAAAAATAATTTATTAATGATAATGGAGGTTTAACCATGAGCACAAATGCAACTATCCTAGAAGCAATCAAAGGCATGACAATCTTGGAATTGAACGACCTGGTTAAAGCAATTGAAGAAGAGTTTGGCGTAACAGCAGCGGCTCCAGTAGCAGCTGGCGGCGGCGCAGCAGTAGCAGTTGAAGAAGCTCAAACTGAGTTTGACGTTATCTTGACAAGCGCTGGCGCTTCCAAAATCAACGTAATTAAAGTAGTTCGCGAAATCACAGGTCTTGGCCTGAAAGAAGCGAAAGACCTTGTTGATGGAGCTCCAAAAGCAGTTAAAGAAAAAGTTAGCCAAGAAGAAGCAGACGCTGTTAAAGCTAAGCTTACTGAAGCTGGCGCTTCCGTAGAAGTTAAGTAATTTCTTTTTCTTAGGAAACCTCTTGAAGCTTGACTTCAAGAGGTTTTTTTCAACATTTGAGTATGGATTATTTTGCGACATAGTTGGCTGCATAGCTAGAGATAAGTCGTTAATTGCACCTAAGTTTTTACCCTTAGGAAAGCCTTAGGAACGCACGTGGTTATTGGATTTTCCTATAGGTAAAAAAGGAGGGAATTCAAACGTGTCAGAGCATTATTACACACAACGACCAACCGTAAAGAGTGATGTTCATACTACGCAGGAAACACTTCGTGGTAAGACATATACTTTTCTAACGGATGCGGGTGTGTTTTCGAAAAAGGGCGTTGATTACGGGAGTAAGCATTTAATAGAAACAATGGCGTTATCGGAAGATGCAAGTGTTCTAGATGTTGGCTGTGGCTACGGACCGATGGGATTGAGTGCAGCAGTGATGTGCCCAAAAGGTCATGTGACAATGGTCGACATTAATGAAAGAGCAGTTGAACTTTCGCTAGAAAATGCGCGGCGAAATAGCATTACGAATGTCACCATTCTACAAAGTGATTTGTTGGAACGTGTAAAAGATCAGAAGTTCGACGCTGTGTTGACCAATCCGCCTATTCGCGCGGGCAAAGAAACGGTTCATCGGATTTTCGAACAGGCGTTTGATTGTTTGAACGATGGCGGCTCTCTGTGGGTTGTTATACAGAAGAAGCAAGGATCGCCATCGGCTGTGAAGAAACTGGAAACCATGTATAGCGAAGTGGTGGAGGTTTCGAAGGATAAAGGTTACCGGATACTCAAGGCAACGAAATAAGGTCTCACGGTTATACGTGGAAATTTGTTTGACTTGACATTTCAAATGTGATATTATTAAAAAATGTCAGTATTAAGATGGGACACATGTCTTTAGTTGGTAAAAATGTCAAGTCTTTTTTTTGGCCGATATGAATAAAATTCGAGCGTGTAACGTATAATGTTTGAATTTTGGGAAATTCTAACAGGATGGGAAGAAATTCTTGATAATGGTATTGAATACAGAAAAAAACCTTCATCCATACAGTCGCTTAATTCGGACGGGCTCCACTAACGGAGGCGTCCTGAGTGTACGTCGGTCGAAGTTTTTCTTCTTTCTTTTTATTTATTGAGTAGAGTTGAGGGGTGAATGAAAGTTGGCGGGACATCTTGTTCAATTTGGACGACGTAAACGCAGGACTTATGCACGAATTAATGAGGTTCTGGGCATTCCAAACCTGATTGAAATCCAGCAAAAATCGTATGAGTGGTTTTTGGAAGAGGGACTTCGTGAGATGTTTCAGGATATCTCCCCGATTCAGGATTTTACAGGGAACCTAGTACTGGAGTTTATTGACTATAGCTTAGGCGATCCTAAGTATTCGGTTGATGAATCCAAAGAACGCGACGTAACATATGCGGCGCCGTTAAGAGTCAAAGTCCGTTTGATTAATAAGGAAACCGGTGAGGTCAAGGAACAAGAAGTGTTCATGGGGGATTTCCCTATTATGACTGATACGGGAACGTTCATTATTAACGGTGCGGAGCGTGTAATCGTCTCCCAGCTCGTTCGTTCTCCCAGTGTTTATTATAGCACGAAAGTGGATAAAAACGGCAAAAAAACTTACACAGCAACAGTGATTCCGAACCGTGGAGCATGGCTGGAGTTGGAGACAGATGCGAAGGATATCATCTATGTTCGTATCGATCGCACGCGTAAAATTCCAGTTACCGTATTGCTTCGTTCATTAGGATTTGGTACGGATGCTGAAATTCTAGATCTACTTGGCGATAACGAATATATTCGTAACACGCTAGATAAAGATAACACGGATTCTACGGAAAAAGCGTTGATCGAAATCTATGAGCGTCTTCGTCCGGGTGAGCCACCTACACTTGATAATGCAAGAAGCTTGATCGTTGCTCGTTTCTTTGATCCGAAGCGTTATGATTTGGCTAACGTAGGTCGCTACAAAATCAACAAAAAATTACACATCAAAAACCGCTTGTTCAATCAACGTTTGGCTGAAACTTTGGTGGATTCCGAAACTGGAGAAATCATTGCTGAAGCTGGACAATTGTTGGATCGTCGTGTGCTTGATGAAATCCTTCCTTTTATTGAAAAAGGTGCGGGATATAAAGAGTTTACGATTCCTAAAGGTGTAACTGGCGCGGATACAATTCCTGTTCAGTGCATTAACGTTTACTCACCAACAGAAGAAGGCAAGGTAGTTAAGGTTATTTCTAACGGTGTTATTGACAAAGCTGTCAAGAACATCACGCCTGCCGATATCATTTCATCCATTAACTACTTTATTAACTTACTGCATGGTATTGGAAATACGGATGATATCGACCATCTTGGTAACCGTAGACTTCGTTCTGTAGGTGAATTGCTTCAAAACCAATTCCGTATCGGTCTTTCCCGTATGGAACGTGTTGTTCGTGAACGTATGTCGATTCAAGACGCTAACGTGATCACGCCGCAAGCATTGATCAATATTCGTCCTGTTATCGCGTCGATCAAAGAGTTCTTTGGTAGCTCCCAGCTATCTCAATTTATGGACCAAACGAATCCGCTTGCTGAGTTGACGCACAAAAGACGTCTATCTGCACTAGGACCCGGCGGTTTGACGAGAGAGCGCGCAGGGATGGAAGTTCGTGACGTGCATCACTCTCACTATGGCCGTATGTGTCCAATTGAGACGCCTGAGGGACCGAACATTGGTTTGATCAACTCCTTGTCTACGTTTGCCCGTATTAACGAGTACGGCTTCATTGAAGCACCTTACCGTTGGGTAGATCCGAAGACAGGTTTGGTTACAGACCAAATCGCTTACCTGACAGCAGATGAAGAAGATAACTACGTTATCGCGCAAGCGAATGCGAAATTGACGGAAGAAAATAAATTCGTCGAAGATGCGATTATCGTTCGTTACAAAGATGACAACTTAACACTTCCGGTTGAACGTGTCGACTATATGGACGTTTCTCCGAAACAGGTTGTTTCTGTCGCAACAGCGTTAATTCCGTTCCTTGAAAACGATGACTCCAACCGTGCGTTAATGGGTTCCAACATGCAGCGTCAAGCTGTTCCACTTCTTATTCCTAAAGCTCCGCTTGTAGGAACTGGGATGGAGCACAAGGTTGCTAAAGACTCAGGAGTATGTATTGTCTCCAAATTTGATGGAATTATTGAGAAGGCTGCTGCGAATGAAATTTGGTTGCGTCGCCAAGAAATGGTTGATGGCAAGCTAGTCAGCGGCAACATCGTCAAATATAAGCTTCACAAATTTATGCGTTCTAACCAAGGTACTTGTATTAATCAACGTCCGATTGTTAAAAAGGGCCAATTGATTAAAGCAGGCGATATTCTTGCAGATGGACCATCGACAGAACAAGGCGAATTGGCACTTGGACGTAACGTAGTCGTAGCTTTCATGACTTGGGAAGGTTACAACTATGAGGATGCGATCTTGTTATCCCAAAAGCTAGTTAAAGAAGATGTGTACACCTCCATTCATATCGAGGAATATGAGTCCGAAGCTCGTGATACGAAGCTAGGACCAGAAGAAATCACACGTGACATCCCGAACGTAGGGGAAGACGCACTTAAGAATCTTGATGAGCGCGGAATCATCCGTGTTGGTGCTGAAATCGGCGCTGGCGACATCCTTGTTGGTAAAGTAACACCTAAAGGTGTAACCGAATTGACAGCGGAAGAAAGATTGCTGCACGCAATCTTCGGTGAGAAGGCTCGTGAGGTTCGTGACACGTCCCTACGCGTACCGCATGGTACAGATGGTATCGTTGTTGATGTGAAAGTATTTACACGTGAGAACGGCGATGAGCTGCCTCCTGGTGTGAACCAACTCGTTCGTGTCTATATTGCTCAAAAACGGAAAATTTCCGAAGGCGACAAAATGGCTGGACGTCATGGTAACAAAGGGGTAGTAGCACGTATTCTCCCTGAAGAAGATATGCCTTTCCTTCCGGATGGTACTCCGGTTGAAGTCGTTCTGAATCCACTAGGGGTTCCTTCCCGGATGAACATCGGTCAAGTACTTGAAGTTCACTTAGGTATGGCTTCCAAGTACTTAGGTATCCACGCAGCAACGCCGGTATTCGATGGAGCGCGTGAGTATGACGTATTTGATGCCATGGAAGAAGCAGGTATGCAACGCAGTGGTAAAACGATTCTGTATGATGGTCGTACAGGAGAGTCCTTTGAACGCGAAGTAACTGTTGGCGTCATGTACATGATTAAACTGGCGCACATGGTTGACGATAAAATCCATGCCCGTTCCACAGGACCTTACTCCCTTGTTACTCAGCAGCCGCTGGGTGGTAAAGCGCAGTTCGGTGGACAACGTTTCGGGGAGATGGAGGTATGGGCACTTGAGGCTTATGGAGCTGCTTATACGTTGCAAGAGATTCTTACCGTTAAGTCAGATGACGTTGTGGGCCGTGTGAAAACGTACGAATCCATTGTCAAAGGCGAGAATGTTCCAGAACCAGGCGTTCCGGAATCCTTCAAAGTTTTGATCAAAGAGCTTCAAAGTTTAGGTATGGATGTTAAAATCCTATCTGGCGACGAAGAAGAGATCGAAATGCGTGAAGCTGATGACGACGACGAAGTGACAAGCGATAAATTAAACCTAAACATCGAGGGCTCCGAGCTTGGGGTCAACGAATAGTAACATAGCTTTAGAACGAGAACGATTCACTGTAAAGTGGGTTTAAATTTCTTAAAGGAGGGTTGCTCCTTGATGGACGTTAACAACTTCGAGTTTATGAAAATCGGCTTGGCATCACCCGATAAAATTCGCTCTTGGTCCCGTGGGGAAGTAAAGAAGCCGGAAACGATTAACTACAGAACCTTAAAACCTGAGAAAGAAGGTCTTTTCTGTGAAAAGATCTTCGGACCTACGAAAGATTGGGAATGTCATTGCGGTAAGTACAAACGCGTTCGTTATAAAGGCGTTGTTTGTGACCGTTGTGGCGTTGAAGTAACCCGTCAAAAAGTACGTCGTGAACGCATGGGGCACATTGAACTTGCTGCTCCTGTTTCACACATCTGGTACTTTAAAGGGATTCCTAGCCGTATGGGTCTTGCGCTGGATATGTCTCCAAGATCTTTGGAAGAGATTATCTACTTCGCATCCTACGTAGTAACGGATCCAGGTGATACACCTCTTGAGAAGAAACAACTCTTGTCTGAAAAAGAATACCGTAGCTATCGCGAGAAGTACGGATATGCTTTCCAAGCAGGCATGGGTGCAGAAGCTGTCAAAAAGCTTCTTATCGATATCGATATCGAGCGTGAAGTAGATACACTCAAAGAAGAACTCAAAACTGCACAAGGTCAACGTCGTAACCGTGCGATTAAGCGTTTGGAAGTTATGGAAGCATTCCGTAACTCCAAAAACTTGCCTGGTTGGATGGTATTGGATGTACTTCCAGTAATCCCGCCAGAGCTTCGCCCGATGGTACAGCTTGACGGTGGTCGTTTTGCGACATCTGATTTGAATGATCTCTATCGTCGTGTTATCAACCGTAACAACCGTCTAAAGAGATTGCTCGACCTAGGCGCACCGGATATCATTGTTCAAAATGAGAAACGGATGCTTCAAGAAGCGGTTGATGCATTGATCGATAACGGTCGTCGCGGCCGTCCAGTAACAGGTCCGGGTAACCGTCCTTTGAAATCCCTCAGCCATATGCTGAAAGGTAAACAAGGTCGTTTCCGTCAAAACTTACTAGGTAAACGTGTTGACTACTCTGGTCGTTCCGTTATCGTAGTAGGACCTAACCTGAAGATGTACCAATGTGGTCTTCCGAAGGAAATGGCGCTTGAATTGTTCAAGCCTTTCGTTATGAAAGAGCTTGTGAATAAAGGGTTGGCTCATAACATCAAGAGTGCGAAACGTAAGGTTGAGCGCGTAAGTCCTGATGTATGGGATGTTCTAGAAGAAGTTATTAAGGAGCACCCGGTTCTTCTGAACCGTGCACCTACGCTGCATAGATTGGGTATTCAAGCTTTTGAACCGATTTTGGTTGAAGGCCGCGCTATTAAACTTCACCCGCTTGTTTGTACAGCTTACAACGCTGACTTCGACGGTGACCAAATGGCCGTTCACGTACCATTGTCCTCTGAAGCACAAGCTGAAGCTCGCTTGCTTATGTTAGCATCGGGTAACATTTTGAATCCGAAAGACGGTAAGCCGGTTGTTACGCCTTCACAGGATATGGTTCTGGGAAGCTTCTATTTAACAACTGACAACAAATTTGCTAAAGGTGCTGGTTCTATCATTAGAACCGTTCATGAAGCAGTTTCTTCCTACCAATCGGGCAAAATGGCACTACACGCTCGTGTTGCGATCCCTGCTAGAGCATTGAACAAAACAAGTTTCACAGAGAAACAACAAAACGCTATGTTGATCACTACAATCGGTAAAATCATTATGAACGAAATCTATCCAGCTGATTTCCCGTTCATCAATGAGCCGACCAAAACGAACCTTTTGAATGGTATTCCAGATGCTCACTTCGTATTTGAAAAAGGTGCAGATCTAAGAGCTATCATGTTGGAACGTGATGAGAACAAAGCGGTAGGTAAAGAATATTTAGGTTCAATTATTGCCGAGTGTTTCCGTAAGTACCACACGACGCAAACATCGATGATTCTTGATAAAATTAAAGAGCTTGGATTCACGTATTCAACGAAAGCTGGTATTACTGTAGCCGTTTCTGACGTTGTCGTTCCTACTGAAAAAGTAGCCATTCTTAAAGAATGTGAAGAGAAAGTACGCGTAGTTACGAACCAATACCGTCGTGGTTTAATTACGGATGAAGAGCGTTACGACCGCGTTATTGCGATCTGGAGTAAAGCGAAGGATGAAATCACTGAGATTTTGATGAAATCCCTAGATAAATACAACTCTATTTCCATGATGGTTGAATCCAAGGCACGGGGTAACAAATCACAGATTACACAGCTTGGCGGTATGCGTGGTTTGATGGCGAATCCATCCGGTAAAATTATGGAGTTGCCGATTAAATCGAACTTCCGTGAAGGTCTGACAATTTTAGAATACTTTATTTCCACGCACGGAGCGCGTAAAGGTCTTGCCGATACAGCACTTCGTACAGCGGATTCCGGTTACTTGACTCGTCGTCTCGTTGACGTAGCACAAGATGTTATCGTTCGTGAAGATGATTGTGGAACTGATAAAGGCTTCATGGTTAGCAAAATTCAAGACGGTAAAGAGGTTATTGAGGATCTTTACGATCGTATTGAAGGGCGCTACGCTTATGAAACGCTTCGTCATCCACAAACAGGTGAAGTGATTGTACAACGTAACGAGCTTATTGAATCAGGTATTGCAGATCGTATTATTGAAGCAGGTATCGAAAAACTTCAAATTCGTTCTGTACTTAGCTGCCGCACCAATCATGGTGTTTGTAAGAAATGTTATGGTCGTAACTTGGCTACTGGTCAATTCGTTGAGGTTGGTGAGGCAGTTGGTATTATTGCCGCGCAATCCATTGGTGAGCCAGGAACACAGTTGACGATGCGTACGTTCCATACCGGTGGTGTTGCCGGAGACGATATCACACAAGGTTTGCCGCGTATTCAAGAGCTCTTTGAAGCACGTAATCCGAAGGGTCAAGCGATCATTTCCGAAATCGACGGTGTGGTTAAGGAAATTCGTGAAGCTAAGGATCGTCGTGAAATCGAAGTTCAAGGTGAAGCGGAATCCAAAGTGTATGCAGTTCCTTACGGATCTCGCGTACGTGTTTCGTTGAATCAGCAAGTTGAAGCTGGTGACGAGTTGACAGACGGATCTATCGATCCGAAAGAAATGCTTCGCATCAAAGGTATTCGCGGCGTTCAGAACTACATTCTTCAAGAAGTACAACGTGTATATCGTAACCAAGGGGTAGAAATTAACGATAAACATATTGAAGTTATGGTTCGTCAAATGCTACGTAAAATCCGCATCGTAGATGCTGGTGATACAACGCTTCTACCTGGTTCATTTGTTGATATTCACGAGTATGAAGCTGCGAATAAAGTTGCTTTGTTCGCTGGTAATGAGCCTGCAGTTGCTCGTCCAATCTTGCTCGGTATCACGAAAGCTTCTCTAGAAACAGACTCCTTCTTGTCTGCAGCTTCTTTCCAAGAGACTACACGTGTCTTGACTGACGCAGCAATTAAGGGGAAAGTCGACCAATTGTTAGGTTTGAAAGAGAATGTTATCATCGGAAAACTGATCCCTGCAGGAACAGGAATGCCGAGATACCGTAATATTCGAATCACAAACCCTAATGAGGTTGTTGTCCTAGATGAAGATTTGGAAAAAGAAACAGTTGCTGTAGAGTAATCGCATATACAAAGAGAGGTAGCCACTAGTTTATGGAGGTGGCTGCCTCTTTTTAATGGATGATAGCTAACTGTTTTTATAGAATAAGTCAAACTAACCCTTGACACTAGCTGATCAAAATGCTAATATATCGAAGTGTGCCTAAGTCGATATTCTTTCCTTTCTTTGAAGGGGGTGCCTAATGTCTTATGAAATAGTCAAACAGGCCAAGAATAGATGTGTAGGCACGAAGAAAGTTACAAAAACAGTCGAGCAAGGTAAGGCGATAGAAGTTTTTGTTTCTAAAGATGCAGATCCGCGATTGACGATAAATCTGGTAGCTCTCTGTACGCAGAAGGGTGTGCCTGTAACCTACGTAGATTCTATGAAGATGCTAGGTAAAGCATGTGGAATTGAAGTTGGAGCTGCGGTAGCAGCTGTTGTAAATGAATAAGTGCTAAAGACGTTTTTGTTGGTGGAACAAGCTAGCGTAAGTACTAGTGACTTTGACAGCTATCCATAACAAAGACTTTCTCTTTGCTCATTTATGACTCGCCTGGATCTGTGGGCTTGCAAGAAGCACATCATGTTATGAATGTAGGGAGGAGGTGGCGATATGCCAACAATTAACCAACTAGTACGTAAAGGTCGTCAAGCGAAGGTGGATAAGTCCAAATCACCAGCTTTGCAAAAAGGTTTTAACGCTTTGAAAAGAGAAGCAACGGATTTGAGTGCACCTCAAAAACGTGGTGTCTGCACGCGTGTAGGTACTATGACTCCTAAGAAGCCTAACTCCGCACTTCGTAAATACGCACGTGTTCGTTTAACGAACCGCGTAGAGGTGACAGCTTACATCCCAGGTATCGGTCACAACCTGCAAGAACACAGTGTTGTATTGATCCGTGGTGGTAGAATTAAAGATCTTCCAGGGGTACGTTATCACATCGTTCGTGGCGCGCTGGATACTTCCGGTGTTAACAACCGTAAGCAATCCCGTTCCAAATACGGTACTAAACGTCCGAAAGTTAAAAAATAAGAGATAATAATCAGGAATGATTCTTATAAGAAAGGGGGATAACTATGCCTCGTAAAGGTCCAGTTACTCGCAGAGACGTATTGCCAGATCCTATTTATAATAGCAAACTAGTTACTCGTCTTATCAATCGTATTATGGTTGATGGAAAAAGAGGGGTAGCACAAACGATTCTATACAACGCTTTTAACCTCGTGAAAGATCGTACAGGTAAAGAGCCGATGGAAGTGTTTGAAGCTGCTATCAAAAACATTATGCCAGTACTAGAAGTTAAAGCTCGCCGTGTTGGTGGAGCAAACTATCAAGTGCCTATCGAAGTTAGACCTGACCGTCGTTCGACATTAGGTTTGCGTTGGTTGGTTAACTATTCCCGTCTTCGCGGTGAGAAGACGATGGAAGAAAGATTGGCTTATGAGATTATCGATGCTAGCAATAGCACAGGTTCTTCTGTTAAGAAACGTGAAGATACACACAAAATGGCTGAAGCTAACAAAGCTTTCGCTCACTACCGTTGGTAGAATTCAAATATAATTAAGAGAAAGGAGACATAACGACCTATGGCTAGAGAGTTCTCCTTAAAGAACACACGTAATATCGGGATCATGGCTCATATTGATGCTGGTAAAACGACAACAACAGAGCGTATTTTGTACTACACTGGTAAAGTTCATAAAATCGGAGAAGTGCACGAAGGTGCAGCTACGATGGACTGGATGGAGCAGGAGCAAGAGCGCGGAATCACGATTACTTCCGCTGCTACAACTGCGCAATGGGAAGGTCACCGCATCAATATTATCGATACCCCGGGGCACGTTGACTTTACCGTTGAGGTAGAGCGTTCCCTTCGTGTGTTAGATGGAGCAGTTGGTGTATTTAGTGCGAAAGAGGGCGTTGAGCCTCAATCCGAAACAGTTTGGAGACAAGCTGATAAATACAATGTTCCACGTATTGCTTACGTAAACAAAATGGATATCATCGGTGCAGACTTCCTGCAAGTAGTTGAATCCATGCGTCAAAAACTTGGTGCAAATGCAGTAGCTATTCAACTTCCGATCGGTGCTGAGAATGATTTCAAAGGTATCATCGATTTAGTTGATCAAGTTGCTTATATGTACAAAGATGATCTTGGTAAGGATATCGAGAAAATCGAGATTCCTGCTGAGTTCGCTGATCAAGTTGCAGAACTTCGTTTGGAACTTATCGAGAAAGTTGCTGAGCTTGATGAAGAGCTTACAATGAAATACCTCGAGGGTGAAGAACTTACTGTTGATGAGATCAAAGCAGCTCTACGTAAAGGTGTCTGTGAAGTGAAAATCTTCCCAGTAATCGTAGGGTCTTCTTACAGAAACAAAGGTGTACAATTGATGTTGGATGCGGTTATTAACTACCTTCCATCACCACTTGATGTACCTGATATTAAAGGTGTACTTGACGATGGTACTGAAGTGATTCGTAAGTCTGCTGATGATCAACCGTTCTCAGCACTTGCATTTAAAATCATGACAGATCCTTTCGTTGGTCGTCTTACGTTCTTCCGTGTTTACTCTGGTACCTTGAACTCCGGTTCCTATGTCTCTAACGCGACAAAAGGAAAACGTGAGCGTGTTGGTCGTATTCTTCAAATGCATGCGAACTCACGTCAAGAGATCAGCATTGTTTACGCTGGTGATATTGCCGCGGCTGTTGGATTGAAAGATACAACAACTGGTGATACACTTTGTGATGAGAAAAGTCCAGTTATTCTTGAGAAAATGGTCTTCCCTGAACCGGTTATTCAGCTTGCTGTTGAACCGAAGACGAAAGCCGACCAAGATAAAATGGGTATCGCATTGCAAAAACTTGCTGAAGAAGATCCTACTTTCCGTGCTTCCACAGATGAAGAAACAGGACAAACGATCATCGCAGGTATGGGTGAGCTTCACCTAGAGATCCTCGTTGACCGTATGCTTCGTGAGTTCAAAGTCGAAACCAATGTTGGTAAACCACAAGTTGCTTACCGTGAAACATTCCGTGCGGCAGCTAAGGTTGAAGGTAAATTCGTTCGTCAATCCGGTGGTCGTGGTCAATACGGACATTGTTGGGTTGAGTTCGAACCGCAAGAAGCTGGCGTAGGTTTTGTCTTCGAAAACAAAGTTGTGGGCGGATCTATTCCTAGAGAATATATCGCACCTATTCAAGCTGGTATCGAAGAGTCCATGAAGAATGGTGTAATCGCAGGATTCCCTCTAGTGGATATCAAAGCTACAGTTGTTGATGGATCGTACCATGATGTTGACTCCAATGAAATGGCGTTCAAAATCGCGGGTTCCATGGCACTTAAAGCAGCGAAAGAAAAATGTAAACCGGTTCTTCTTGAGCCAATCATGAAGGTTGAAGTTACTGTACCAGAAGAGTACATGGGCGATGTTATGGGTGACCTTAACTCCCGTCGTGGACGTATTGAAGGTATGGATAGCCGTCATGGAGCACAAGTCATTCGTGCTAAAGTGCCATTGTCTGAAATGTTTGGATATTCCACTACACTTCGTTCAAGAACACAAGGCCGTGGCGTTTACTCTATGGAACTTTCACATTATGAAGAAGTACCTAAGTCAATTGCAGAAGAAATTATTGCAAAAGGCAAAGGCGCTTAATATAAAAATACTAGTCACTCTAAGGAGGAATCGTTTAAAATGGCAAAGGCTAAATTTGAACGTAACAAACCGCATGTTAACATCGGAACTATTGGTCACGTCGATCATGGTAAAACAACTTTGACAGCTGCTATCACAACAGTATTGTCCAAAAGATACGGTGGAGCTGCAGTAGCATTCGACCAAATCGATAAAGCACCAGAAGAGCGCGAGCGCGGTATCACAATCTCCACAGCTCACGTTGAGTATGAAACTCCTAACCGTCACTACGCACACGTAGATTGCCCAGGACATGCTGACTATGTTAAAAACATGATCACAGGTGCTGCTCAAATGGACGGCGCTATCCTAGTTGTATCCGCAGCTGATGGCCCTATGCCACAAACGCGTGAGCACATTCTTCTTTCCCGTCAAGTAGGCGTACCTTACATCGTGGTATTCCTTAACAAATGTGACATGGTTGAAGACGAAGAGTTGCTTGAATTGGTTGAGATGGAAGTTCGCGACCTTCTTAACGAATATGAGTTCCCAGGCGATGATACTCCAATCATCCGTGGAGCAGCTCGTGAAGCTCTTCAAAACCCAGATGGCGCATGGGCTGATAAAATTATCGAGTTGTTCGAACAAGTTGATACTTATATCCCAACTCCTGAGCGTCAAACTGACAAACCATTCCTTATGCCGGTTGAGGATGTATTCTCAATCACTGGTCGTGGTACAGTTGCTACTGGTCGTGTTGAGCGTGGAACTGTTAAAGTTCAAGAAGAAGTTGAAATCGTTGGTATCGCTGAAGAAACTCGCAAATGCGTAGTTACAGGCGTAGAGATGTTCCGTAAATTGCTTGACTCCGCTCAAGCAGGTGACAACATCGGTGCCCTTCTTCGTGGTGTTGATCGTAAAGACATCGAGCGTGGACAAGTACTTGCTAAGCCAGGTTCAGTTAAACCACACACGAACTTTACAGCTCAAATCTACGTTCTAACTAAAGAAGAGGGTGGCCGTCACAAGCCTTTCTTCACTGGTTACCGTCCACAGTTCTACTTCCGTACAACTGACGTTACTGGTATCATCAACCTTCCAGAAGGAACAGAGATGGTAATGCCAGGTGATAACATCACTGTTACTGTAGAACTAATCAACCCGATCGCAATCGAAGAAGGTACTCGCTTCGCGATTCGTGAAGGCGGACGTACTGTTGGTGCGGGCGCGGTTGCTACAATTCAAAAATAATCTCTCTTTGAGAGATCGAACATCCATCGATTTATCGATGGATGTTTTTTGTTTTGTAGGATTACCGCGGCTAATCTAATGCAGCTCAACTGCTAAGATCGATTGGAAACAGTATGCAGTGGCTTTAATAATAATCTTTTATTATAATGTAGAAACGGATTCAGAAAACGACAGCGGATTGTTACTTATATAGAAGAGAAAATCACGTGTAAATAAATATGTGTATATGCCTAAAATTTCACTTGCTTTTCGTTTTATAATTTTATATAATATTAAACGTTGGTCTGTGACGTTGCGATGATGCGAAAGGTTGCCGACACACCAGGCCCCTTTGCCATGGGGATGGCTGTTGGAGAATTTTCGCGGAGTATGTCCGATAATAAATTGGGCGATAGAAGGAGGGACTTTTAAATGGCAAAGCAAAAAATTCGTATCCGTTTGAAGGCGTATGATCACAGAATTATTGATCAATCAGCTGAGAAAATCGTGGAAACTGCCAAGCGTTCCGGTGCAGGTGTATCCGGTCCGATTCCGCTTCCGACAGAGAAGCAAATCATCACGATTCTTCGTGCGGTGCACAAGTACAAGGATTCGCGTGAGCAATTCGAGATGCGTACGCATAAGCGTCTAATCGATATTGTGAATCCAACACCACAAACAGTTGATGCTTTGATGCGTCTGGACTTACCGTCTGGCGTTGACATCGAGATCAAACTGTAAAACAACTATAGAGTTAACAATGGAAGGAAATGAGGTGTCAACGATGAAAGGTATCTTAGGAAAAAAACTTGGGATGACACAGTTGTTTACTCCGGAGGGTAATGTAGTTCCGGTAACTGTCATTCAAGCGGGACCATGTGTGGTACTGCAAAAGAAAGATGTGGATAACGATGGGTATGAGTCGATCCAAATCGGTTTTGATGATGTAAAAGCTAGCCGTATCATTAAACCAGAGCTTGGCCATGCGAAAAAAGCAGGGGCAACGCCTAAGCGCTACGTTAAAGAAATTCGTGGCATTCAGTTGGGTGACTATGAAGTAGGTCAAGAACTGAAAGCAGATCTGTTCGCAGAGGGCGAATTCGTTGATGTAACGGGTACTTCCAAAGGTAAAGGTTTCCAAGGTAACATTAAAAGACACAACCAATCCACAGGGCCAATGGCACACGGATCACGTTATCACCGCGGACCAGGTTCGATGGGTTCCATTCAAGCAAACCGCGTTCCTAAAGGTAAGAAATTGCCAGGACATATGGGTAACGAAACAGTAACACTTCAAAATCTTCAAATTATTAAAGTAGATGCTGAGCGTAATGTATTGCTAGTTAAAGGTTCCATTCCGGGTCCTAAAAACAGCTACGTTAGCGTGAAGTCTGCTGTGAAAAAGTAAGAAAGGAGGAAGACAGATGCCAAAAGTAGCTTTATATAATGTAACAGGTGCTCAGGTAGGAGAAGTTGAACTGTCTGATGTTGTTTTCGGAATTGAACCTCACGTTCATGCGATTCACGAAGCTGTTCTTTTACAACAAGCAGCTGTGCGTCAAGGGACTCACAAAACAAAAGGTCGTTCAGAAGTTCGCGGCGGTGGTCGCAAACCATGGAAACAAAAAGGTACAGGTCGTGCTCGTCAAGGTAGTATTCGTGCTCCACAGTGGAAAGGCGGCGGTACCGTATTCGGACCAACTCCTCGTAGCTATGGTTTCAAATTACCAAGAAAAGTTCGTCGCTTAGCGATCAAATCCGCTTTGTCCTCGAAACTTATCGATAACAACTTGATCGTTCTGGATCAACTACAAATGAATGCTCCGAAAACGAAAGAATTCGTTGCAATTCTGAACAACCTGAAAGTAGATACAAAAGTACTAGTTGTAGGCGTTCCTAACGACTCCAATGTAGCTTTGTCTGCTCGTAATATCCCAGGTGTGAAATTTGTTGCTGCTGATGGAGTTAACGTTCTTGATGTCATGCTTTATGACAAATTGATCTTAACGCAAGAAGCTGTACAGAAAGTTGAGGAGGTGCTTGCACAATGAAAAATCCACGCGACATTATCAAGCGCCCGATCATCACTGAGCGTACAAGCGACCTAATGGCTAACAAAAAGTATGTTTTCGAAGTGGATCTTCGCGCTAACAAAACAGAAATTAAACAAGCTATCGAAGCTATTTTCAAAGTGAAAGTTACAAATGTAAACACACTCAGAATGCCAGCTAAGCCTAAACGCTATGGCAAACACTCTGGTTATACTTCCATCTGGAAGAAAGCTATCGTGTCCCTAAGCGCAGAGAGCAAAGAATTGGAATTCTTTGAAACAGTATAATCCATTTCTCAAAGTAAGGAGGAAACAGAGTGCCAATTAAAAAATACAAACCAACCTCACCAGCTCGTCGTGCGATGTCGGTTTCTACTTTTGAAGAAATCACAACATCAACACCCGAGAAATCATTGCTTGCACCTTTGTTCAAGCATGCTGGTCGTAATAACCAAGGTAAAATTACGGTTCGTCACCATGGTGGTGGACACAAACGTAAATACCGTATTATCGATTTCAAACGTACTAAAGATGGAATACCAGGACGCGTTGCTACAGTTGAGTACGATCCTAACCGTTCCGCGAACATCGCATTGATTCATTATGCTGATGGCGAAAAAACATACATCATCGCTCCTAAAGGTCTTAAAGTGGATGATCGTATCGTTTCTGGACCACAAGCTGATATCAAAGTAGGTAACGCACTTCCATTGGAAAACATTCCAGTTGGTACAGTTATCCACAACATTGAGTTGAAACCTGGTAAAGGTGCACAGTTAGTGCGCGCTGCTGGTACAGAAGCTCAATTGCTTGGTAAAGAAGAATCATACGTAACAATTCGCCTTTCATCTGGTGAAGTTCGTAAAGTTCTAAAAGTTTGCCGTGCAACAATCGGTTCTGTTGGTAACGAAGATCACGAACTAGTGAAAATCGGTAAAGCAGGACGTAATCGTTGGAAAGGCAATCGTCCACAAGTTCGTGGGGTTGTTATGAACCCGAATGATCACCCACACGGTGGTGGTGAAGGACGCGCGCCAATCGGACGTAAATCACCTATGTCTCCATGGGGTAAACCGACGCTTGGTTTCAAAACTCGTAAAAAAGGTAAAGCATCCGATAAATACATTGTACGTCGTCGTACGAAGTAATCTAGGATATATGAATTCTCTTGAGGTTCAAGGAAGGGAGGAACACCCATGGGTCGCAGCTTAAAGAAGGGTCCTTTTATTGATGGACACTTACTGAAAAAAGTAGAAGACTTAAATACTGCGGAAAAGAAAGTTGTTGTTAAAACGTGGTCCCGTCGTTCTACAATTTACCCGCAATTCGTTGGTCACACTTTCGGAGTTTATGACGGAAGAAAACACGTGCCTGTATACGTAACGGAAGATATGGTTGGGCATAAGCTTGGTGAATTTGCTCCAACACGTACGTACAAAGGTCACGATGACGATAAGAAAACCGGAAAACGTTAATTCATTTTTAACCGAGAGGAGGTACTACCATGCAAGCTAAAGCAATATTGAACCACGCTCGGATTGCTCCTCGTAAAGCAAAGCTAGTTGTTGACTTGATTCGGGGAAAAGCGGTAGGTGAAGCGATCGCAATTTTGCGTCATACACCGAAGGCAGCTTCTCCAATTTTGGAGAAACTATTGAATTCCGCAATTGCCAATGCAGAGCATAACTATTCACTTGATCCAAACAAACTTGTTGTTTCCGAGACTTTCGTAAATCAAGGGCCAACAATGAAAAGATTCCAACAACGTGCAATGGGCCGCGCTAGCGCGATCAAAAAACGTACCAGCCACATCACAATCGTGGTATCTGAAAAATAAGGAGGGGTAACGTGTGGGTCAGAAAGTACACCCGATAGGTTTTAGAATTGGTGTCATTCGTGATTGGGAGTCCAAATGGTTTGCAGAAAAAGATTTCGGAACTCTGCTGCTTGAAGACGTCAAAATCCGCGAATACTTAAAGAATAAACTTAAAGATTCTGCAGTTTCCCATATCGATATCGAGCGCGCGGCTAACCGTGTTAACGTAACGATTCATACTGCTAAACCAGGAATGGTTATTGGTAAAGGCGGAGCTGAAGTTGAAGTTATTCGTAACTACATCGCAGCTATGTCGAACAAAAAAGTTCATATCAACATTTCTGAAATCAAACACCCAGATCTTGACGCTATCCTAGTAGCTGAAGCTGTTGCACTTCAATTGGAACGTCGTGTTTCATTCCGTCGTGCTATGAAGCAAGCTATGCAAAGAACGATGAGATCCGGAGCAAAAGGTATCAAAGTTGCAACTAGCGGACGTCTTGGCGGTGCTGAGATTGCTCGTACGGAAGGATATAGCGAAGGAACTGTTCCACTTCATACACTTCGTGCGGATATTGACTATGGTACGGCTGAAGCAGCCACTACTTATGGACGTATTGGTGTAAAAGTATGGATTTATCGTGGAGAAGTGCTTCCGACAGCTAAGAAAAAGGCTCAGCCGGAAGGAGGAAATTAAATCATGTTAGTACCTAAACGTGTAAAACACCGTAAAGAACACCGCGGTAACATGAAAGGTCGCGCTAAAGGCGGAACGGAAGTTGCTTTTGGCGAATATGGTCTGCAAGCAGTTGAACCGGCTTGGGTTTCCAACCGTCAAATCGAAGCAGCTCGTATTGCCATGACACGTTACATCAAACGTGGCGGTAAAGTATGGATTAAAATTTTCCCAGCAAAACCAGTTACACAAAAGCCGCTTGAAGTTCGTATGGGTAGCGGTAAAGGTAGCGTGGAAAAATGGGTTGCTGTAGTAAAACCGGGCAAAATTTTGTTTGAACTAGCAGGTGTAAGCGAAGAGGTTGCTCGTGAAGCAATGCGTCTTGCTGCTCACAAGCTTCCAATCAAAACGAAGTTCGTGAAAAGAGAAGAAGTAGGCGGTGAAGCAAATGAAGGGTAGTGAATTCCGGAACTTAACCACTGCTGAAATCGAGCAAAAAGTTAATGGTTTTAAAGAAGAACTCTTTAACCTCCGTTTTCAACTAGCTACTGGTCAATTGGACAACCCGACTCAAATTCGTGATTTGCGTAAAGAGATCGCTCGTGCCAAGACTATTTTGCGTGAAAGAGAACTGGGTATTGGGTAACCAAATCTAGAAGGGAGTGTTCCTTAGATGGCTGAACGTAACGATCGTAAAGTTCTGATCGGTAAAGTTGTCAGCGATAAAATGGATAAAACCATTGTTGTTGCTGTTGAAACTTACAAAAAACATGAACTCTATCACAAGAGAATTAAACATACGAAAAAATTTAAAGCACATGATGAAAACAACCAAGCTAAGATTGGTGACACTGTGAAAATCAGTGAAACTAGACCTTTGTCCAAAGATAAAAGCTGGAGATTGGTTGAAATTCTTGAAGTTGCAGTTGTTATCTAATATTCTAGATATGAACCCCGAAAGGAGGGAATACGATGATTCAACCATTTACTCGTTTGGCTGTCGCTGACAACTCAGGTGCGAAACAATTAATGTGTATCCGCGTTTTGGGTGGTACTGGTCGTCGCGTTGGTCACATTGGTGATTTGATCGTATGTTCAGTAAAAGAAGCAACACCAGGTGGCGTTGTCAAAAAAGGTGACGTTGTTAAAGCAGTTATCGTTCGTACGAAGAGCGGAGCTCGCCGTAAAGACGGTTCATATATCTCATTTGATGAGAATGCAGCTGTTATCGTGAAAGAAGATAAGAGCCCACGTGGTACTCGTATCTTCGGACCAGTTGCTCGCGAACTTCGCGATAGAGACTTCATGAAGATCGTATCCTTGGCTCCAGAAGTTATCTAAGACGTGTTACGATGTTGTTTTCCGAACCGGAGAACCCCAGGAGGTGTAGAAGCTAATGCCAAGACTTAAAAAGAGACTTGAGTCTCATAACAATAAATTGCACGTGAAAAAAGACGATACTGTTTTCGTTATCACTGGCAAAGACAAAGGTAAGAAAGGCCGCGTTATCGCTGCTTACCCACGTCAAAATCGTGTTCTTGTTGAAGGTGTAAACATGGTTAAGAAACATGCGAAACCATCCCAACTTAACCCACAAGGCGGTATCTTGAATCAAGAAGCTGCGATCCACGTTTCTAACGTGATGCTGATTGATCCTAAGAGCGGCAAACCTACTCGCGTAGGATACAAAGTATTGGATAACGGAACGAAAGTTCGTATCGCGAAAAAATCCGGCGAAGTTATCGACTAATACACACATGTATGGAAAGGAGGAAACTAGATCATGGCAGTAAGATTGAAAGATCGTTACTTGAACGAAATTACACCAGCATTAATTCAAAAGTTCAACTACACAACAGTTATGCAAGTGCCTAAAATCGAGAAAGTTGTAATCAACATGGGTGTTGGTGAAGCTGTTTCGAACTCCAAAGTACTTGATACTGCAGTTGAAGATCTTCAAAAAATCTCTGGTCAAAAGCCAGTTGTAACAAAATCCAAAAAAGCGATTGCGGGTTTTAAACTTCGTGAAAACATGCCAATCGGTGCGAAAGTAACTCTTCGTGGCGAGCGTATGTACCACTTCTTGGATAAATTGTTTAACGTATCACTTCCACGTGTACGTGACTTCCGCGGTATTTCCAACAAAGCATTTGATGGTCGCGGTAACTACACACTTGGTTTGAAAGAACAACTCATTTTCCCTGAAATTGAGTATGATAAAATCGATAAAGTTCGTGGTATGGATATTGTTATCGTAACGACGGCTAAGTCCGACGAGGAAGCTCGCGAGCTTTTAACACAACTCGGAGCGCCTTTCGTAAAATAGGTTACCAGTTGTACCTATCAGGAGGTGTTATATTAAGTGGCAAAAACTTCGATGAAAGTCAAACAGCAACGTACCCCGAAGTTTAAAGTGCAAGCATACACACGTTGTGAGCGCTGCGGACGTCCGCATTCAGTGCTTCGCAAGTTCAAAATTTGTCGGATTTGTTTCCGCGAATTAGCACACTTGGGTCAGATTCCAGGCGTGAAAAAAGCAAGCTGGTAATCACCCTATTTTCGGGAAGGAGGTTTACACAAAATGGTCATGTCAGATCCAATTGCAGATATGCTAACACGCATTCGTAATGCGAATATCGTACGTCATGAGACAGTTGAAATCCCAGCTTCAAAAGTGAAGAGGGAAATCGCTGAAATCCTTAAAAAAGAAGGATTTATCCGTGATGCTGAGTACGTTCAAGATAGCAAACAAGGTATCATTCGTTTGTTCCTGAAATATGGTTCAAACAATGAGCGTGTTATCTCTGGTTTGAAAAGAATTTCGAAACCAGGTCTACGCGTTTACACTAAATCACAAGAAGTCCCTCGTGTTCTAGGCGGATTAGGGATTGCCATCATCTCCACGTCTCAAGGAGTTATGACGGATAAAGATGCTCGTCAATCCAAAGCTGGCGGAGAGGTTATCTGCTACGTTTGGTAATACAATTGTAATTGAATGGAGGTGCAAACATGTCTCGTATTGGTCGTAAGCCAATCACCATTCCAAGTGGTGTAAATGTAACACTAGACAATACTCAAATCACGATTAGCGGACCTAAAGGTTCCCTATCCCGTGTACTTCATACTGATATGAAAGTTAGCGTTCTAGAAAACGAGATTTCCGTTGAGCGTCCTTCCGATAACAAACTCCACCGTTCCCTGCATGGTACAACACGTAGTGTTGTTGCCAACATGGTAAGTGGTGTTACGGAAGGGTTCACGAAATCGTTGGATCTAGTTGGCGTTGGTTACCGTGCAAACAAAAGCGGTGACAAATTAGTTCTTAACGTTGGGTACTCCCATCCAGTTGAGATCAACCCTGAGAACGGCATTGAGTTCGATGTTCCTTCGAACACGAAAATCATCGTTAAAGGTATTGATAAAGAACTAGTTGGCGCAATGGCAGCGAAAGTTCGTTCCGTACGTGAACCAGAGCCGTATAAAGGTAAAGGTATCAAGTATGAAGGCGAACGCATTCTTCGTAAAGAAGGTAAAGCTGGTAAGAAGAAATAAGATCGAAAGATCGCGGGTAATAGCTAAGAGTTTTCTGATGAAAACTTGCTACGTAAGCATAAGCCTCGCATCATAAGATGATGAAAGGAGTGTAAGTATAGATGATTACTAAAAGCGATAAAAATAAAGCTCGTCTGAAAAGACACCTTCGTGTTCGTAAGAAAATTGAAGGTACAACTCTTCGCCCACGTTTGAACATCTTCCGTTCTTCCAAACATATGTATGCTCAACTTATCGATGATACAACTGGTGCAACTATCGTTGCAGCATCAACACAAGATAAAGAGCTTAAAAGTGAAGTAGGTAACGGTGGAAACGTTGAAGCTGCTCGTAAAGTTGGCGCATTGATTGCAGCACGTGCGAAAGAAAAAGGTGTAGTACAAGTGGTTTTTGACCGCGGTGGATACCTTTATCATGGACGTGTTCAAGCATTGGCTGATGCAGCTCGTGAAGCTGGACTTGAATTCTAGAAATACATTAATAAGGAGGTAAAAGACTTGCGTGTAGATCCTAATACTTTAGAGCTAACAGAAAAAGTCGTAAATATTAATCGCGTAGCTAAAGTAGTAAAAGGCGGACGTCGTTTCAGCTTCAGCGCACTTGTTGTCGTTGGCGATGGCAATGGCTGGGTTGGTGCAGGAATCGGTAAAGCTTCCGAAGTTCCAGATGCAATCCGTAAAGGCATTGAAGATGCGAAAAAGAACTTGATTCATGTTCCTATCGTAGGCACTTCGATTCCTCACCTTGTTACTGGTAAATTTGGCGCAGGACGCGTTCTATTGAAACCAGCATCCCAAGGTACAGGAGTTATCGCAGGCGGACCAGTTCGTGCAGTACTTGAACTTGCTGGTGTAGGCGATATCTTGACAAAATCCCTGGGTTCATCGAACTCCATGAACATGGTTAACGCAACGCTTGAAGGCTTGAGCCGCTTGAAAAAAGCGGAAGAAGTTGCAAAGCTTCGCGGTAAAACTGTTCAAGAGCTATTAGGTTAGGAGGGGTAAACATGGCTAAACAATTACAGGTTACCCTAAAACGCAGCTTGATCGGCCGTCCTGAAACGCAACGCATTACAGTGAAAACTCTTGGTCTTCGTAAGTTGAACCAAACTGTTCTTCACCAAGACAATGCAGCAATCAGAGGTATGGTTAATCAAGTGAGCCATTTGGTAGAAGTTAAAGAAATCGAAGCATAGAAATACGAATTTAAGATCTAGAGGAGGTGTGCAACGATGAAGTTACATGAGCTAAGTTCTGCTACTGGCGCTCGTAAATCACCTAAGCGTGTTGGACGTGGAACAAGTAGTGGTATGGGTAAAACATCATCTCGCGGACATAAAGGTCAAAACGCACGTTCCGGTGGAGGCGTTCGTCCTGGATTTGAGGGTGGACAAAACCCATTGTACCGTCGTTTACCTAAACGTGGATTTACGAACCGTTTCCGTACGGAGTACGCGATCGTTAATCTTGAAGATTTGAACAATTTCGCAGCTGGTACTGAGGTTACTCCAGAAGTATTGATGGAGACTGGTATTGTTAAAGCTCCTAAAGACGGTATTAAGATTTTAGGAAACGGTGAAATCACAGTAAAATTAACCGTTAAAGCGAATAAGTTCTCTCAATCAGCGATTGAGAAAATCCAAGCTGCCGGCGGTCAAACCGAGGTGATTTAATGTTCAATACCATAGCCAACATCTTCAAAGTAGAAGATTTACGCAGAAGGATTCTCTTCACGCTTATCTTGCTAATCGTCTACCGTTTGGGAGCGTTTATTCCGGTTCCAAACATTAATACAGATGTTCTGAAACTTCAAGATCAAGCGAATCAGAGCGATGTCTTTGGTTTGCTTAACACGTTCTCCGGCGGTGCGCTCTTCCAATTCTCCATCTTCGCGATGGGAATTATGCCTTATATCACGGCTTCGATCATTGTTCAGCTTTTGTCCATGGATGTCATCCCGCGCTTCGCGCAATGGGCGAAAGAAGGAGATGTCGGAAGAAAGAAAATGACGCAGGTGACTCGTTACGGTACGATTGTTCTAGGGTTGATTCAAGCTTTCGGTTTATCAATTGGCTTTAACCGCCTTTACAGTGGTTTAGTCATTGATGCCGGGTTTACGACTTTCGCTTTAATCGCTATCGTATTGACCGCTGGTACAGCTTTCTTGATGTGGCTAGGTGAGCAAATCACGGAGTACGGAATTGGTAACGGTATTTCCATTATCATCTTCGCTGGGATCGTCTCTGCGATTCCAACGAGCATTCAACAAATCTACAAATCACTCTTTACAACCGATGCAGCGCTTTTCCTGAACATTGTGAAACTAATCATTATTGCTGCAGTTGTTATCCTGATTATTGCTGGCGTTATATTCGTACAACAAGGTGTTCGTAAGATACCTGTACAATATGCTAAGCGTGTAGTTGGCCGTAAAATGTATGGTGGGCAAACAACACACATTCCACTTAAAGTGAATGCTGCTGGTGTTATCCCTGTAATCTTCGCATTGTCACTTTTGATGTTTCCTCCAACCATTGCAAGTTACTGGAGAGGAAATGTAGTTGCAGAATGGATTATTAACAACTTGAGTATTAACCAAACTGCACCATTAGCGATTGTACTTTATGTACTGCTGATTATTGGTTTCACCTACTTCTACACCTTCGTACAAATTAATCCAGTTCAAATGGCTGATCAGATGAAGAAGAATGGCGGTTACATACCAGGTATCAGACCAGGTAAAACAACTTCGACTTATCTGACACGTGTAATGACTAGAATTACTCTTTCTGGAGCTCTGTTTCTCTCAGCAATTTCTATTCTTCCAATGCTATTTGGAGGACTTGCTGGATTGCCTAGTTCGGTTCAAATAGGTGGTACATCTTTACTTATCGTAGTAGGCGTTGGTCTTGAGACAATGAAGCAAATCGAGAGCCAATTGATTAAGCGTCATTACAAAGGGTTCATCAATAAATAGCTAATAGGTTCTGATGGGGCAAGTTCTGCGACATCGGCACCTATTGTGCTGTTCGTAATGCCGAGTGCGATGGGGAGGTTTTAATTGTGAACGTAATATTTATGGGGCCTCCTGGTGCAGGCAAAGGTACGCAAGCAGAAAAAATCGTTTCTGAGTTTCAAATTCCACATATTTCGACAGGCGACGCGTTCCGCGCAGCTATGAGCCAAGGTACTCCAATGGGTATTGAAGCTAAAGGATATGTTGATAAGGGACTTCTGGTTCCTGATGAAATTACGAACGGTATTGTGAAAGAGCGTCTTGCTCAGCCGGACTGCGATAAAGGATTTTTGCTTGATGGGTTTCCGCGTACGGTAGCTCAAGCAGATGCATTGTCCGAAATCGTAGATTCACTTGGCAAGAAGATTGAGATTGTTATCAATCTAGCTGTTGATCGCAGTTATCTGTTAGCACGACTAACTGGCCGAAGAATTTGTAAATCCTGTGGTTCTACGTATCATGTCATCTTCAACCCACCTCAGCAAGAAGGCGTATGCGATAAATGTTCCGGTGAGTTGTACCAACGATCTGATGATACGGAAGAGAAAGTCGGAACACGTTTGGATGAATATATCAACAAAACGGCTCCACTTCTGGATTACTACCAAAAGAGGGAATTATTGCGTGAGGTTAACGGGGAACAAGACATTCATGCGGTAACTGAACAAATTAGCTCACTGCTACGAGGTCTAGCGTAATGATCATTTGTAAGTCCGAGGTTGAACTAGACCTAATGCGAGAAGCTGGTCGTATCGTAGCCGAAACGCACCGCTTATTGGCAAGGGCGATTCGTCCGAACATTACAACGAAAGAACTTGATCAGATCGCAGAGGAATTCATTCGCAGTCAGGGAGCAATTCCATCTTTCAAAGGTTACAATGGTTTTCCTGGAAGCATATGTGCTTCAGTCAACGAAGAATTAGTTCATGGTATTCCTGGTCCAAGAAAGCTCGTAGAGGGCGACATTATCAGTATTGATATTGGTGCTCAATATAAAGGTTATCATGGAGATTCTGCTTGGACATATCCTGTCGGTGAAATTTCTGAAACTGCTCAGCGTTTGCTGAAAGTAACAGAAGAATCACTCTATCGAGGCATTGCAGAAGCTAAACCGGATGCTAGACTCTACACGTTGTCGCATGCAATCCAAACTTGTATTGAAGACGCAGGCTTCTCCGTGGTTATAGAGTATGTCGGTCATGGTATTGGAACGGATCTTCACGAAGAACCTCAAATTCCGAACTATGGTATTCCTGACAAAGGTCCCAGGCTCAAACCAGGCATGGTCCTAGCCATTGAACCCATGGTGGTTGTTGGCGAAAGATTTGTCCAAACACTCGAAGACGATTGGACTGTCGTCACTACGGATCGTACCCTATGCGCTCATTTCGAACATACGGTTGCTATAACAGCAGCTGGTTATGAAATATTAACTTTGCCTAGATCGTAGGTGAATTGAGTGGATAGTAAGATTCCGCAAGTGGGTCAAATCGTAAAGGTGCTTCGCGGTAGAGATCCAGGAGAATATGCGGTCGTGGTCGGTCTTGTAGATGATCGCTTTGTCTGGCTTGCCGACGGCGTCAATCGCAAATTCGATCAACCGAAGAAGAAGAACCTGAACCATCTTCATTTACAAGAAACGATTAGCAGTGAAGTGGAGTCAAGCATTAGGGAAACAGGTCGTGTTACTAATGGGAAATTGCGCTTTGCAATCGCCAAATTCGTTGAGCTTATGCAAGTTGAAGCACAAGAGAAAGGAGAATGACTGTGGCCAAAGAAGATGTAATTGAAGTAGAAGGTACAGTGATTGAACCTCTTCCGAATGCAATGTTTAAAGTTGAATTGGAAAATGGTCATAAAATCCTAGCCCATGTTTCAGGAAAGATCAGAATGCATTTTATCCGCATTTTGCCTGGAGATAAGGTTACCGTAGAATTATCGCCTTATGATTTGACGAGAGGCCGTATAACCTACCGTTTCAAATAAATGTTCGGCTTAGAAGTAATACTCTCTCAAGACGTATGCTTACGAAGCAAGTTTTCTAACGAAAACGCAACATGGTTGCTTACGATGAAAAGGAGGGCTTAAAATGAAAGTAAGACCGTCAGTAAAACCGATTTGTGAGAAATGTAAAGTTATTCGCCGTAAAGGCAAAGTAATGGTAATTTGTGAAACACCTAAGCACAAACAAAAACAAGGTTAAAAGGAGGTGCATTCTGTAGATGGCACGTTTAGCTGGAGTTGACTTACCTCGTGACAAACGAGTTGTAATCGCGTTGACTTACATTTTCGGTATCGGCACTACAACTGCTCAGAAAATCATTGCTTCCACAGGTATCGATGCGAGTACTCGCGTTCGTGACTTGACTGAAGATGAAGTGAGCAAAATCCGTGATGTAATTGACAAAACCCTTAAAGTAGAAGGCGATCTTCGCCGTGAAATTTCCCTTAACATCAAACGTCTAATCGAAATCGGATCCTACCGTGGTCTTCGTCACCGCCGTGGTCTTCCTGTTCGTGGTCAACGTACTAAAACTAATGCTCGTACACGTAAAGGTCCTCGTCGTACAGTAGCTAATAAGAAGAAATAATAAAGGGGGTTAGAGCTAATGGCAAAACCTAAAAAAGTCGTCCGTACGAAACGTCGTGACCGGAAGAATATTGAGAGCGGTGTAGCACACATCCGTTCAACATTTAACAACACGATCGTAACGATCACGGATCCGCATGGTAACGCAATTTCTTGGGCAAGTTCAGGAAACCTTGGATTCAAAGGTTCCCGTAAAAGCACTCCTTTCGCAGCACAAATGGCAGCTGAAAAAGCAGCTAAAGCAGCAATGGAGCACGGCTTGAAAACTGTTGAAGTTATGGTTAAAGGTCCAGGCGCTGGCCGCGAAGCAGCAATCCGCTCTTTGCAAGCAGCAGGTCTTGAAGTAAACCTGATTAAAGACGTGACGCCGGTTCCTCATAATGGCTGCCGTCCTCCAAAACGTCGTCGCGTATAATTCAGGATCACTTTGTAGTATAATTATTCCAAAATCGTGAATAATGGTTTGAAGGATAGGCATACTATGAAATTTTCAACGAAGTATCCAGAGGGAACCGACGTATTGAATGGAGGGTACATTTCATGATCGAAATCGAAAAGCCAAAAATAGAAACTGTAGCATTAAGTGAAGATGGCGCTTATGGTAGATTTATCATTGAGCCTTTGGAGCGTGGCTACGGTACAACCTTAGGAAACTCACTACGTCGTATCTTACTGTCCTCCTTACCGGGGGCAGCAGTAACCTCTGTCCAAATCGATGGCGTTTTGCACGAATTTTCAACGATTCCTGGCGTGCTTGAGGATGTTACGGAAATTATCCTTAATCTCAAAGGTTTATCGTTGAAGATTCACTCCGATGAGGAGAAAGTGCTAGAAATTGATGCAGAAGGAGAAGGTAACATTACTGCGGCTGATATCCGTGGTGATAGTGATGTTGAAATCCTTAACCCGGATCTACACATTGCTACCTTGTCTCCAGATGCACGTCTTCACATGAGGATTCATGCGGGCAGAGGGCGCGGTTACGTCCAATCAGACAAAAATAAGCATGAAGAGCAACCAATTGGTGTAATTCCAATTGATTCGATCTACACGCCTATTACTCGGGTAAACTACGCAATTGAGAATACTCGCGTCGGCCAAGTGACTAACTATGATAAGTTGACCCTCGAAGTGTGGACCGATGGAAGTATTCGTCCAGAAGAAGCAGTAAGCTTGGGCGCTAAAATCTTAACTGAACATTTGCTCTTATTCGTCGGTTTGACGGATGAAGCAAAAGACGCTGAGATCATGGTTGAAAAAGAAGAAGATAAGAAAGAAAAAGTTCTTGAGATGACGATCGAAGAACTAGATCTTTCCGTTCGTTCTTACAACTGTCTCAAACGTGCAGGGATTAATACCGTACAAGAGCTGATTACCAAAACAGAAGAAGACATGATGAAAGTTCGGAACTTAGGTCGCAAATCCCTTGAAGAAGTTCAAGAGAAGCTCGAAGAGCTGGGTCTGGGTCTACGTACCGAGGAATAATCTTGTCAGAAGGAGGTTAACTCAATGAACTACAGAAAATTGAACCGCGATTCCAGTAATCGTAAAGCATTATTTCGTGATCTGGTAACGGATCTGTTCATACATGAGCGCATTCAAACAACAGAAGCAAAAGCAAAAGAAATTCGTTCAATCGCTGAGAAGTTAATTACTCTTGCGAAACGCGGAGATCTTCACGCACGCCGTCAGGTTGCTGCTTTTGTTCGTAGAGAAGCTGCTAACGAAAATCAAGATGCGATTCAAAAACTATTCTCTGATTTGGCTACTCGCTACTCCGAGCGTCCAGGCGGATACACTCGTATCCTTAAACTGGGACCACGCCGCGGTGACGCAGCACCAATGGTTTACCTAGAGCTAGTAGATCGCGCATAGAAGACGGATGGGAAAGGGTGGACGGAATCACTAGATTCTGGTGAAGCCCTTTTTTTGCAGTCTTGGATCGCATTCTAGTGGATAGAGTTGCGGAAGCAATTTGAACTAGGTAGAAAGGATGTCTCATGGAGGAACAAGCCTTGAGAAATCTACGTTTTACCATAAGTTACGATGGCACATCTTATTCTGGCTTCCAGATACAGCCGAGATCAGACACGGTTCAATATCGGTTAGAACAGGCTGTCTTCTTGTTGACAGGTGAGACGGTGAAAGTCATTTCATCAGGGCGTACAGACGCCGGTGTTCATGCGAAAGCGCAAGTTATTAATTTTACAACAAGTTCTAAGATTCCAGTGGAACGATGGTGCTTAGCTCTAAATGCTAGACTACCCAGGGACATCGTCGCACATACGGCGGAAGAAGTCCTCCCTACTTTTCACTCTCGCAAAGCCGCGAAACGTAAAACCTATTGTTATACGATTCGTTCGGCGCGCTTCCCTGATGTCTTTCACCGCAACTTCGAGTATCATCACCCCACACATCTAAATGTGGAAGCCATGAGAGAGGCGCTCCCTTGCCTGCTAGGTGAGCATGATTTTACTTCGTTTTGCACAGTGAGAACGGATAAGGAAATCAAAGTGAGAACCTTATATGAGGTTCGTATGGTGACGGAATCTGACGAGTTGGTGGCGACTGGTAAAGTAGATCGTATTCGGTTGATTATAACAGGCAACGGTTTTCTTTATAACATGGTGAGGATCATCGTAGGGACGTTGATTCAGATTGGTGAGGGTAAGAGACCATCTAGCGACATGCAACGTGTTCTCGAGGCCAGAGATCGCTCTCAGGCGGGTCCTACTGCCGAAGCTATGGGTTTGACTCTGTGGAAAGTTGACTATTAAAAAGTTAACATCAGCACTTGATTCTTAAGACGATATCGTGTAAAATATAACTTGGCGTTTCGTGATCGGCTACCCCACAGCCCCTGATCACAGATGACCATAACTATCCATCGCTTATGTTAAACTAACACAACTATAACTTATGTATTTCAGATATATTTTTAGGAGGATTAAGCATGCGCACCACATATATGGCTAAGCCAAATGAAGTTGAGCGTAAATGGTACATTGTTGACGCTGCAGGCCAAACACTTGGCCGTCTTGCAAGTGAAGTTGCTAGCATTATCCGCGGTAAGCACAAACCGGAGTTCACTCCACACGTAGATACTGGTGATTTCGTAGTAGTTATCAATGCTTCCCAAATTAAGCTTACAGGTAAGAAAATGCAAAACAAAATGTACTACCGTCACTCAATGTACCAAGGTGGTTTGAAAGTGACTTCCGCTCAGGACCTACTTAACACTAAGCCTGATCGTATGATCGAATTCGCAGTTCATGGTATGCTTCCTAAGAACCGTCTAGGCGACAGCTTGAAAACTAAGCTTAAAGTCTACGGTGGCGCAGAGCATCCACACCAAGCACAACTACCAGAAGTCTGGAATCTTCGCGGTTAATATAAGGAGGAACGTTTCGTGGCACAAGTTCAATATTATGGAACGGGTCGTCGTAAACATTCGGTAGCGCGTGTTCGCTTAATACCGGGTGAAGGACGCATCATCATCAATAAACGTGATCTAGATGAGTATTTCGGTCTAGAAACATTGAAGCTAATCGTTAAACAACCACTTGCTCTAACTGAAACAATCGGTCAATACGATGTTCTAGTTCTTGCAAATGGCGGCGGAATCAGCGGACAAGCTGGCGCAATTCGTCACGGGATCTCCCGTGCATTGTTGAAAGCTGATCCGGAATACCGTGGATCCTTGAAAAAAGCTGGATTCTTGACACGTGATTCCCGTATGAAAGAGCGTAAAAAATACGGATTGAAAGCAGCACGTCGTGCTCCTCAATTCTCCAAACGTTAAGATCCTGTGCCATTGGCACGCAAGAAAAACCTTTTCGGCTTATGCTGGGAAAGGTTTTTCTTTTTTTATACCTCCAGATATCCCGATTCTGTCCTCAAATCTTAAAGTTAATACCAAAATGGAAATAAGTCATTGACTCCTTGTAGAAGTCGGATATAATTAAATATAAATCATACAATAGCAGTCGGGATTATCGACTATTGGAGGAATCGTACAATGAATCTATTTGAAAAAGAAGCATTTGTAACGAAAGCAGCGGAAGAATTCGAAAATCAGTCGCCTGAAGCCCTGTTGAAACTTGCAGTAGATACATTCGGAAGTTTGACCTTAGCATGTAGTTTTGGAGCCGAAGACGTTGTGCTTGTCGATATGTTACAAAAAATTAACCCTAACGTTGATATTTTTTATTTAGATACAAATGTGCACTTCGACGAGACGTATGAAACGAAAGAACGTCTTGAAAAGCATTATGGCACGAAGTTTGTTCAGGTTTTACCTAAACTTACGCTTGAAGAGCAAGCGGCGGAACATGGTGACGAACTATGGAAGAGCGATGCGAACAAATGCTGCAATATTCGTAAAGTTGATCCGCTAACGGATATTCTTAGAAACTACGATGCTTGGATTACGGGAATTCGCCGCGATCAAGCACCTACGCGTGCTAACGCTAAGAAAGTAGAGTACGATGTGAAATTCGGCTTGATCAAATTCAATCCTCTAGCTAACTGGACATCAGAGGATGTTTGGCAATATATTCGTGATAATGATGTGATCTATAACCCACTTCACGATCGCAACTACCCAAGTATTGGGTGCACACACTGCACTCGCCAAGTAGCCGATGGTGAAGATCCACGTGCTGGTCGCTGGGCAAGTAGTGAGAAAACAGAATGTGGTCTTCATAAGTAGGTGATGAGTATAATTGGCTTTTATGTGCTATGCAGGGCCTCATGAGGCGATTCTACCGCGATATGTACGTAGAAACTAATTACTCGCACATTATCTTTAAGTGCACCGTGTAGGTACGTCTGGTATATTTGTCCACCCTGTCCCATATAGATGTTACAGAGTCTATAGGGGAACAGAGGTGGATTTTTTATGCGCAAAAGGAAGAAAAGGTTAGTGGTCTGGCTGACCTTTCACAGTAGTATGAAACTATTGCTTTCAGCCATGTTGGTTGCATTGGTTGTCTTTATTTATGCGTACGAGCTCCCTGCAACGAAAACATGGTCGGATTGGACGCTCCCTTTATCGGGCAAGACAATTGCGCTAGACGCCGGTCATGGGGGGCCTGACGGCGGGGCGGAGAGCAAGGATGGTATCATTGAAAAGGATATCAACTTGGCCATTACGCTGCGCCTGCGTGATTATTTGCAACAAGCTGGAGCTGTCGTTGTTTTGACGAGAGAAACGGATACAGACCTCGCTGAGTCGGGCACGAAAGGCTACAGCAAACGTAAGACGCAAGATCTGCATAATCGTGCAGACTTAATCCAAAACAATAATGTTGATATGTTTTTGAGCATTCATTTAAACAGTATACCTTCTGAAAAGTGGAGAGGCGCACAAACGTTCTATTATTTAAATAATCCAGACAATCCAAACTTAGCAGCATTAATTCAAGCTGAGCTTAGGCGCAATCTAGAGAATACCGATCGTGTTGCCAAGTTAGCTGATAAGACCGTGTATCTGTTGAAAACATTGAAAGTTCCGAGCGCACTCGTAGAGGTTGGCTTCCTTTCTAACCCTGAAGAGGCCAAACTACTAGCAGATGACAATTATCAGAAGATGTTGGCTGCATCTGTGTATCAAGGGATTTTGAGATATTTTGCGGGGGAAAAAGTGGGTTCTGCCTCATAATGTGTTATAATTAAAGCCGCGAAGACAATGTCCCAATAAAGGTGTGATGTGGCTATGGTACATAAAGATCAAATCCTAGAAGCGTTGAATACGCTAATAGAACCTCAGTTCAAAAAGAGTGTAGTAGAATTAAATTTGATTCGTGATGTAATGGTGAAGGAAGATGCGGTATCTTTAAGTCTAATCGTCGTTACAGAGGATGAAGGATTTAAGGAGCAAGCCAAAGCATTCATTCAGCAATCGTTAGCTAATATAGGAATACCTCAAGTCCATATCAGGTTTAGATTAATGACGGACCATGAGCGAAGTCGTTTGGAAGGGACTGAACAACAGTCGGATCAAGCAACACCGCCGAAGCCAGTTCAACCTCCTATCCAGCAACCGATTCTTGGACAATCCTCTACGGTTGAGTTTATTGCAGTTGCGAGTGGTAAAGGTGGCGTCGGGAAATCAACGGTCACGGTAAATCTAGCAGTTGCCTTAGCTCGTAAAGGTAAAAAGGTAGGGATTATCGACGCTGATATCTATGGCTTTAGTATTCCGGATATGATGGGGATTGAAGAGCAACCGCAACTCGTCGAGAATGTGATTATTCCTGTTGAGAAATTTGGTGTAAAAGTGATATCGATGGGGTTCTTTGTTCAGGATAATGCACCTGTTGTATGGCGTGGACCAATGCTTGGTAAAATGCTGCGCAATTTCTTCAATGAAGTTAACTGGGGGGATGTGGAATACATCCTGCTAGATCTTCCTCCGGGTACTGGGGATGTTGCGTTAGATGTACATCAGCTAATCCCACAAAGTAAAGAGGTCATTGTTACGACACCGCACGCAACAGCTGCATTTGTAGCTGCTAGAGCAGGCGCAATGGCTATTCAAACGAATCATGAAATTCTAGGTATCGTTGAAAACATGTCCTACTATGAAGGTAAAGATGGCAGCATTGATTATATTTTTGGTAAAGGTGGAGGAGCTAAGCTTGCAGAAGATTTACACAGTGAGCTGTTAGCGCAAATCCCATTAGGAGCACCGGATAACCATATATCCGAAATTGATTACTCGCCATCTGTGTATAAAGCAGAATCCAAAGCTGGAGAAATCTATTTGGAAATCGCAGATAGAATCATTACAAAACTAGAAAAATAGTAAAAAGGAAGAGGAAGCAGAGGGAATCTGCAACCTCTTCCTTTTTTTAGTTTAAGAACCAGAATCGGATCCGCCATCTTTCTTCTCTTCACCTTGCTTTTCGGAGTCTCCTGAGGAGTCATCCTTCTTCTTTTCCTCTCCTCCTTCTTCCTTTTTATCCCCTTCTTCTTTGGATTTATCTTCACTTTTCTCTGTGCTTTTCGCAGAAGGCATCTGATCAGGTTTGCTTTGTTGAGCAATCGCAGACTTGAGTAATTCAACCAATTGTGCACGGAAGAGTGGACTCTGAATAGATTCCTCCATGACAGTCATCATTTGTTGACGGTACGGCGCGGTTTTCATAACATCAAGAACCATCTTTTCATAGTCGGGATTTTTCATGACATCGATTAATGATTTCTGGTAAGTAGGATCCTTCAGTAATTCCTTGAACATTTGTTTCGTTTCCTTTTGAATGGCCATAGCGAAGTCACCTGCGAACTTAGGATCCTTCATCATGTCAGTCAAAAACATATTATTTTCCTTTGCTGTCAGTACATCCTTAACAGCCATTTGGAGCTGGAGGGATTCATTAGCAGAGAGCAGTTTAATTTGGGATTGACCTGCAATGCTATTCGTCCCAACATCGCCATTCATTATACTTCGATTAGCGGCGCTGATGGCTTTTTTACCGTCGTCTGATTTAAGAATATCTAGGATCATTGTCTTCTGTTCTTTGTACGTATTAGCCTGGGATTGTCCTTGTGAAGAATTATCGGTGCCACATGAAGCCAGGAGAAAAGCCATTGATATGACCGGTAGGACCTGAAGCTTTCTAAGTCTTGTCTTTAACATAACTACATGCTCCCTTCCCTTAACTTTAATGGTCTTAGTATGTGTGGTTAGGGTCAGAATATAAGGGGACATTATTGGCTTTTTATCGTAAAGGTTGGTACAATTAACAATTAGAGTTGATTTGTGGAGGTAATTAAACGTGACGTTACGTAAATGGTTTCACTTATTTTGGACAACACTACTATTAGGTGTGGTTGTATCCACTGTGATTGGACTTATTCTTCAATTTTCAGACAAAGAATTTTCTGTCATGGGGTTATCAGCCGTTGGATTTAACCTGGTCAATATGATTCTTGGTGGGGCTACTATAAGCGTGTTAAGTCAAATGGGCTTCTTCGCTTATTTAATCGTTAGGTTCATTGCTGTTGGCATTATACGTTCCAAAACAGTTTGGGATCTTATACAGCTTACCATTGTCATCGTAGTACTATTCGACCTCGTGTACTTGAGAAAGACGAATTTCAATAGCTCGGAATCATTACTTGGATACTTCATTCTGCCTGTATGCGTACTAGCGATTTCTTTAGCAGTTAGCTACTGGAAGGTCAAAATGACAAATAAGAATGCATTCATTCCTACTTTATTTTTTATGACTGCAGTAACTATTCTTGAGGCAGTACCCGCATTGAAATTGGATAACGCAGCATCAAGTCTATTTATGTTGGCGCCTTTAATTGTTTGTAATGCATGGCAAATTCTGACGCTACATAAGATATTGGATAACAAAAAGAGCTAATTTAATTAGCTCTTTTTTTCTAATCTATTCACATATTTCAATGGATTTGTTTCATGGCTTGATCTTCAACAGGTGTTGTGTCGACCTGAGTTTGCTTAATAAGTTCGCTAACGCTTACGAATTGATAGCCTTTTGCTCGAAGCTGCTGGATGATTACGGGTAAAGCCTCATGTGTTTGTTGAGAGGAGTCGCTAGCATGTAGTAGGACAATATCTCCAGGGTGCGCCTTGCTGACAACTCGGTTCACGATGGTATCCACACCTTTATTCAGCCAATCCTGTGAGTCAGTATCCCATTGAATGACGGAGTAGCCAAGATCATCAGCGATTCGTAGTACACGTTTGTCAAAATCACCATTAGGTAGACGAATGAGATTCGGTTCTTTTCCGACTAATTCAGTTAAAATACCATGGGCTGTCGAGATCTCGTTTCGGATTTCCTCGTCACTGAGTGAACTGTAGTTGTCGAATTTATTCCCGTGGCTGCCAATTTCAAAGCCATAGCTCTTGATGTGAGAAACAATGTTGGGATGACTCTTGCTCCAAGGGGAAGATAAGAAGAAAGTTGCATCTTTGACGCCATTGTCTTTTAGTATTTTCAAGATGGGTTCAGCGCGAGTGTCACCCCAAGAGATATCAAAAGTAAGGGCAATAACTTTCTTCTCGGTTTGGACACTGTAAATGGCTGAAGGCTCAGAGTTCATAAAGACAGATACATTACTCTGTTCGGAATAGATAATGGCCGCGGAGAAGATAATGGCAAGAGCAATGAACAAGTATTGTTTGAATTTGCGTGCGTTGATTACAAAAAAGTAGTTCATGAATAGCTTGTACCTCCTTTATGTTAAGCAATTAGAGAGCTTGTATATCCTTTAGTAAATAATGTATGCTCGTACACATGGTACTTATGCTTCCGAAATTGGAGGAATTAGAGAATGGATTTTCAGGTATTACTAAGACATTTCAAAGAAATGAAGCATTACTTTATTGTAGTTGTGCTTGTGTTTGGTTTTAGTTTCTATATGGGGTGGGCAAACTCTGAGCAGTTTTCGCATTTCTTGGAAAAGCAGTTAGAGGGACTTCAACCTATGATTAAATCGATAAGCGGCAAAGAAAATCCGCAGGTTTGGCTGTTTATTTTCATCTTTTTAAATAACGCAATTAAATCCGTACTTATTGTTTTTTGTGGATTATTCCTAGGTATACTTCCGCTCTTTATGCTAATTGCAAATGGGATGATTCTAGGTTATGTACTGTCCTTGCAGACGGGGGAAAGTACAATAGCCATAGTCATGAAGGGTATACTGCCGCATGGTTTTATTGAGATTCCAGTTATATTACTTGCCTGTGCATATGGATTGAAGTTAGGAATGCTAGTGTGGAAAATGGGCGTGCAACTGCTTGTACCTGCGGAGAAACGAAGTGCTCGCCTTGAAATGAAGAGAATTCTCCAACTAACCAAACCGCTTAGCATTGGAATTGTCGTCTTGTTGTTTATTGCAGCCATAATTGAAAGTACGATTACCTACTGGTTGGTGCATTTGTAAAATATTTTCAATCTCGTTGTCATAAAACTGGCAAAATCTGAGCATAACAATAAGGCGGAAATGAAGAAGGGCAAGTGAAGCCCTTCCTGATCTGTCTAACAAACTGTTAGTGCCATGAATCTCTACAGTCGAGAGGGGTTTGGATGGATGTATGCTCGGATTTTTGTTCAATGAGAGAGAATGCAGAGAATTAGATTATGTATTGCGTAAAGAACTAGACGAAATGCTATTCGATCTCAATGATAAGAGAATTGATCAAGAGATAAAGGGTGCTATAGAATCTAGATATAAGGTTATCTTTAGGATGTACGCCAGATTAGCGACGCCAAAGGAAATATCGAAGTATGCCAGAAACCGTAATTATCAAGCTCAAAAAAAATAGGGGGTAAGTGCTTGACTTACCCTCTCTATCTATGTTATTTTATAACTCGTCACTTCGAAACGATGCGAGTGAGTCTTATCAACTAAGATGTTCTCAAAAAGTCTCTAGAAAAAAAGACTTGCAATCATCGGTGACACTGTGATATATTTAAAAAGTCGCCGCTAAACGGATGACGAACAAGAATGAAAGAAATTGATCTTTGAAAACTGAACAACGAGTGAGTAAGCACAGTCGAACAATCGACTATAAAAGAGATTGCAAAATCTCGCTAGCTTCAAATGAGTAAGTCATCTTTCTATTATGGAGAGTTTGATCCTGGCTCAGGACGAACGCTGGCGGCGTGCCTAATACATGCAAGTCGAGCGGGTTTAACCTTCGGGTTAAGCTAGCGGCGG
>NZ_JCAUAP010000026.1:0-51067 GCF_059692015.1 Paenibacillus sp. J22P165
TGATGGCGGAAGGGATCCACGCGTTCCCATCTCGAACACGACCGTTAAGCCTTCCAGCGTCGATGGTACTTGAACCGCAGGGTTCTGGGAGAGTAGAACGTTGCCAAGCAGACCCACTTGTGGGTATTTTTTTTGTCTGGGGCCATAGCTCAGCTGGGAGAGCGCCTGCCTTGCAAGCAGGAGGTCAGCGGTTCGATCCCGCTTGGCTCCACCATTATTCCCTGATAGCTCAGTTGGTAGAGCACTCGACTGTTAATCGAGTTGTCACAGGTTCGAGTCCTGTTCGGGGAGCCATTCTTTCAAGGCCCGTTGGTCAAGTGGTTAAGACACCTCCCTTTCACGGAGGTAACAGGGGTTCGAGTCCCCTACGGGTCACCATTAATCCCCATGGAGGCTTAGCTCAGCTGGGAGAGCATCTGCCTTACAAGCAGAGGGTCGGCGGTTCGATCCCGTCAGCCTCCACCATTTCATATGGTAGAGAAAAGATTTCGGCGCTATAGCCAAGTGGTAAGGCAGAGCTCTGCAAAAGCTTTACCCCCAGTTCGAATCTGGGTAGCGCCTTTATATATAAGCCGGAGTGGCGGAATCGGCAGACGCACAGGACTTAAAATCCTGCGGTAGGTGACTACCGTACCAGTTCAAGTCTGGTCTTCGGCATTTTTACACAACTTAGATGCGCCCTTAGCTCAGCTGGATAGAGTATTTGACTACGAATCAAAAGGTCGGGAGTTCGAATCTCTCAGGGCGCGCCATCTTCACTTCAACAAACTACGCGGGCGTAGTTTAATGGTAGAACTTCAGCCTTCCAAGCTGATCGCGCGGGTTCGATTCCCGCCGCCCGCTTACACGAAAAAGACCACCCTATTAGGGTGGTCTTTTTCATTTTAATACCATGACCTCATTTGCTATACTAAAGATTAGTATTTGACACGTATGACGGAGATGTGAAGCATATTATCGCTCAGGTGGCGGAGTTTGCATAAGCTGAAAGTCAGTGAATGGGGATGATCGTATGGCGCGGCAGCGATATAGCAATTTAGATCCAAATGCGAAAACGAAAACATGGAAAGAAGTACGTCGCTGGCAGAAGGAGCGGAAGGGTAAAATCAAAGATTTGAGCTTCCGAATTGGCCAATCGGAGCAGAAGCAGCAAGAGCTTCTGAAGAATAATCAGAGTGAAGTGACGATTACTTGGATCGGACATGCCACCTTTTTGCTGCAAATGAGTGGTATGACAATCGTTACGGATCCTGTCTGGGCAACTCGAATGGGCTTTACGCAGAGACTAGAGGCGCCAGGGTTATCGATAGAGGAGCTGCCGCCAATTGATGTTATTTTACTATCCCATGCGCATTATGATCACTTGCATGTGGGTTCGTTGAAGAAGCTAAGAGGCACGCCTCTCGTGCTTGTTCCCGAAGGGCTTGCCTCCAAGGTGCGGAAACTGGGGTTCAGCACGGTTTATGAATTGCCATGGTGGGGCAGCCACACGATTGGCCAAGTAGAGTTCCACTTCGTTCCTGCGCAGCACTGGACAAGACGTACGCTAACCGATACGAACACCTCTCTATGGGGCGGATGGGTATTGAAGCGAACTGCACCGGCTTTGCCAGTAAGAGAACAGGATACCGATACGATTTACTTCGCTGGCGATAGCGGGTATTTCGAGGGTTTCCGAGAGATTGGGGCGAGATTTCCCGGCATACACTACGCGCTAATGCCGATTGGTGCCTACGAGCCGGAGTGGTTTATGGGGATGCAGCATGTTTCCCCTGAGGAAGCGATACAGGCATTCATAGATATCGGAGCGAAGGAGTTCATTCCGATGCATTATGGGGCATTCCGACTTGCCGATGATACGCCGAAGGAAGCGCTGGATCGGTTGTTAGCGGATTGGCAGCGGAGGGAGCTTGAACTTGGCCAAAGCAAACTCCGCTTATTAAAGCATGGAGAAACACTAGTTGCGGAGCGATCAGGGGATTAGGTTGAACATAAAGGTGTAGGTGGATTAGCTCCTGCTAAATACTGCCGACACCTTTGTTTTGTTCCAAACGACCTCGATGAGATAATCCCCTTTAGGTAGTTACCACCGGCTTCGTTAGATTTTCTGGTACAAGATCTGGCTCAGAAGAGCACCCTGTTAAGAGCAGTGTAGAGCTTAGGACACCAATTAAGGTATAGCGTGTTATTTTCAATTGTTGAGACCACCTTATCCAATACTTTCATGTATGACATGACTGACGAAACATGGTTCAGTTTAGTTGCAGGAGAACTGATCAGAGTTATTTGGTGGGAGCCTCGGGTCTTAAGGGGGCGGTAAATGGTATGATTTTATTTGCGAATGACAAAAATCAAAAATTGTCATTTGATATTTGTCATTTCAATATTTATAATAAAGTTATAGGGTAGGCGGCGATCAGAACAGCAGAAAGTTCAACCCATTCGAAAGGTGGAGTAGGAAATGGAACGTAAATTAGTAGGTAAAGTAGCACTGGTAACAGGTGCCTCCAGAGGCATCGGTCAGAAGATCGCGGAGGAACTGGCCCTGCAGGGGGCGAACGTTGTCGTGAACTACGCAAGCAGTCCAGCTAAGGCAGAGGAAGTCGTTAACGGCATTAAACAACAAGGCGGGGAAGCTATCGCGATTGGGGCAGATATTAGCCAAGTGGCGCAGGTAGAGCTTTTGTTCCAGAAGACGCTGGAGGCGTATGGGCGGGTTGACATTTTGGTCAATAACGCAGGAATCATGATTACGAAACCACTACTCGCCATTACGGAAGAGGATTTCGATAAGCAGTTTAATATTAATGTGAAAGGGACGTTCTTTGCGATTCAACAAGCAGCACTGCATATGAAAGAGAATGGTCGGATCATCAATTTCTCTACTTCGGTTAATGGGCAAATGTTTCCTGGGTACAGCTCATATGCGGGCACAAAAGGCGCTGTAGAGCAGTTCACACGTCAGTTGGCCAAAGAATTTGGACCGAAAGGCATTACGATTAATGCGGTAGCACCGGGACCGGTGAATACCGAACTGTTCACAGTAGGGAAATCGGAGGAACAAATCAAAGCTGTTGGCAGTATGAATTCGTTCGGTCGTATGGGAGAAGCGGAGGATATTTCTCGGGTTGTGCTTTTCTTAGCGAGCGAGGAATCGCAGTGGGTTACCGGACAAACACTTCGAGTGAATGGCGGTTTTGTGTAAGATGATGAAGAATGATTTGCCTTTATCGAAAGATGAGATTTTGGATGCAGCTGAGCAAGTGCTTCGGCGTTATGGACCGGACAAAACATCCGTTGTCGATGTTGCTAAGGTGCTGCAAGTGAGTCATGGAACACTATATCGGCATTTTGAAAGTAAAGCGGCGCTGAGGGAGGCCGTGACGTCACGCTGGTTGCACACGAGCATCGTCGTTCCTTTGGAAGCAATTGCAGGTGAGATTGGCGGCAGCTCGGTTGATCGGTTGCGTTTGTGGTTAGATACGTTGATTCAAACCAAGCAGAAATTCGCTGCCGAAGATGTTGAAATGTTCGCCATGTATGCCAATGTTACGGTTATTGAAATTGAAATGATAAGCACCCATGTGTATCGCTTAATAGGGCAGCTAGCACGGATCCTTGAGCAGGGGATGGTGAGCAAAGAATTGAAGCAAGGCGACTCGGAATCGATTGCTAGAGCTATTTTCTTGGCTACCTCACGTTTCCATCATCCTGCGCATGCTGCAGAATGGGGAATGGGGAGTATGACAGAGGACTTTGAAAATGTTTGGCAGTTATTAGTAGGAGGGTTAACATGATCAAACCTAAACGATTAAGGTCAGGATCCAAAGTAGCTATTATTTCCCCTTCCAGTGGGCTGCCTTATTTGTTCCCGGATATTTACGAGCTTGGTCTGAAGCAGCTTCAAGAGGTCTTCGGTTGGGAAGTTGTTGAAATGCCATCGGCAAGAATGTCACCAGATGAGTTGTATAAGAATCCGCGGTTGCGTGCCCAGGATATTAATGATTGTTTCGAAAATGATGAAATAGACGGAATCGTGACTTCCATCGGCGGGTATGAGTCGGTGAGGATTTTACCTTTTTTAAATACGGAAGTGATTTTGAAAAATCCTAAATTTATGATGGGGTTTTCGGATGCGACGACATTTTTAACGTACTTAAATAATTTGGGAATGGTTACGTTCTATGGGCCATCGGTTATGGCTGGATTTGCGCAACTAAGAAACCTACCAGAAGCATTTATGAGGCATCTCCATGCGATATTATTTGAAGAGCAGTTCCCTTATCGTTTTGAGCCGTATCAAGCATGGACGAATGGCTATAAAGATTGGAGCCAACTAGAGACGTTGGGCGAGTGTCTGCCATTTTCAGAGAACCAGAATGGATGGACGTTTATACAGGGCGAAGCGATGGAGCAAGGGTATTTGTGGGGAGGCTGCATCGAGGTTCTAGAATTTATGAAATCGACGGCTTATTGGCCGAAGGATGATTTCTGGCAGGATAAGATCTTGATTTTCGAAACATCAGAAGAGAAACCATCACCCATGCAAGTGGGCTATATGCTCCGAAATTATGGGATGCAGGGTATCTTTTCACGCGTTAAAGGCGTCATATTTGGTAGGGCGAAGGATTATAGTGCAACTGAGAATGTAGAGCTAAGAGAAATCCTTTTGAATATTATCGGAAAAGAGTTTGGGGCTGGTCATGTGCCGATTGTTGTTGATTTTGACTTTGGGCATACAGATCCGAAATTGATTCTGCCTCTCGGTGGGAGAGTTGAGTTAAATCCGCGGACGAATGCGGTTATTTTGTTGGAGAGTCCTTTTGAATGATGGAGATGTGGGATGAGCGTAATCCATGTATAATTGAAGGGTGATCCTAATAACAACATGAGAGGGTAACAGATTACTATGAGTGAAACGGTCAGTTTGAGTCTCGGAGGCTCGTATGTTGTGGCTCCAGACAACCCCAGAAAGACTAAGAATCGTGGTCGGAAATGTATGATTCTTTCTTTTGAGATGAATGACGAGGAATTGGACATAAGGGTTATTTATTTGGATACGAGCAGAGAGGTACTGCTAAAATTCAGTGATTTGAAGCCAATTACGGAGTAATACATAGTGAGCGGAGGTATTTCACATGGCTTCCCCAATTGCAGTCGTCGCGTACGATCCAGAATGGGTTTTAATTTTCGAACAGATAAAAGACTTCGTACTTCCCGCTGTAAGTGATCTTGTGATTGGAATTGAACATGTCGGAAGTACTTCTGTTCCTGGATTAGCGGCTAAACCGATCATTGATGTGGACGTGGTGGTTAAAGCATCTGAGGATGTGCGCATAGCTGTCCAGAGGCTCGCTGTGTTGGGGTATGTACATGAAGGCGATTTAGGCGTTACGGGTCGTGAGGCTTTTATCCCTCCTCAGAGCATGATGTGGCATCATCTTTACGTAGTACCTGTGGATAACTTGGAGTTAAAGCGGCATCTTCTTTTTCGAGATTATTTGAGGAGTCATCCAGAGGAAGCTACTACGTACGGAGAGTTAAAGCGTGAGCTTGCACATCGATTCCACGATGATCGGGGAGCTTATTCGCTAGGTAAGAGTGAGTATGTCACAGGGGTATTGCAACGCGCGGGATGGAACGGATAGGGAGGAGCCGCCAGTGAGAGTACAATGGTTTCTTTTTGTAATCATCATGGTCATCATTCTAATATGCGTAGCGTGTGGCAAAGGCGAGGCATCAGGTAAACCTGAGCTTACGGTTAAGCAACTAGAAGAGTTCTACCCCGGGGATATGTCGAACGTGGATCGAATTGAAATAAGAAGCGGTTCGACGGGAGCACTTAAGGTCGTGACTGATAAACAATTGGTGCAAGACTGGCTTGCTAAAGTTCGCCACATGAAGCTTACCCCGGATTCAAATCAAGAAGGTAGAACAGGTTATTCGTTCTATGTGGATTTGTTCGAAGGGCAAGACAAGAAGCTGCGGTTTCTCCCTAACGAGATTGCAGGGAATTATTATGTATACTCGGAAGAATTGGCGAAGGCAATTCGTGAGCTTTTTCAATCCCCGTAGTTTGCACAAAAATAAGGCCGCCCTAAAGTAGAAGTATCTACTCATAGGACGGTCTTTTCGATTTAAGCGAGTTATCCGCTAATATTTCCAGCCATTTTAAGTCTCGCCGCGATTTGTTGGAAGTCCTCTGGCGAAATGCCAGGAGCAAATTCCTCATCGACAGCCGGAGCTTCAGCAATGGGGTATCCTTGCGGTGTACCTGGGATGACTTCCAAAGCGGAGCCATCTTCGGGATGGGTACCTTTCCAAATCTGGCCGATTGTGGTGAAGTCATTGTCGCTCCAAGTGTAAAGCTTGGTATGCACACCTTTATCTTCATATTTCCTTGCTTCATTAAATGGTTTGTTGTTCAAGGAAGGTATAGGGACTAATTTAGTGACATTTACACCCGTAGCGACTTCCAATGCTTTGGCATATGCGACAACATGAACGCCACCACGAACGAGAAGGTAACCAATTACAGCACGGGCTGCGGGATGGTCGGTCATTTCATATACTTTCATTTTATGGGTGCGTGCGCCGCATTCTAGGAAGAAGTTATGCAGCAGATCCTCTACCAAGTTACCGCTGTTAAAAACATTCGCACCTGTCCATGGATGGCCCATGGAGTCTACAGGCATCGCCCCTTGCGCTCCTGCCAAAAAGTGATACGAAAGACGAGCATCTTTGACCACATCAAGTGGTGTCTGTTCGGGCTCCTTATAGCTCGTCGAGCCTCTTAAGCATTTATTGATCGCATGTGATACCAACTCTACATGGCCTAGTTCTTCGGCCGTAATACTCATAATCAAATCGTAAAAGGGCCTGAGCGTTTCCTTCGAACGAAAATTAAAGGATTGATAGAGGTAATTGTTCAAAGTGGACATTTCACCGAATTTGCCACCTAACAATTCCTGTACAGCTGCTGCGGCATTAGGGTCAGGCTTCTCAATGTCAGGAATCTCAATCGAAATTTCATCCATTCGTTTAAACATGGCTTCAACTCCCTCAGATTTTTCACTCCTGTACATTGTTTACCTTAAGCCTTATATCTAACCATCCCCCATGGCCAGAAATCAGAAAAAGAGGCAATTAACTCCTTGGTGCTCAACTTTCTATTCGTGATGTACGTCTAATTCATATGGAAAATATTATAAAATTTGAATAGGACTGGTGCGTGTGATGGTCAGACTAGTAAGTAGTGGATTGCTTATAGCTGTCATGTTGCTGTTGAATGCGTGTGAGGAGAGCACCCAGAGCCCTGCCGAATTATCACCTGCAATTATTCCGGAAGTGTCGACACCCATTTCGAGTGCTTCTGTTGTCTCGGTAACTTCAATCCGCAGTAAGCTGCAAAACCTTATTTTCGCTGAACGAAATAGCTCTGGCGGGGCGGTATTCCAACAATGGAAGGCTACGGATGTCCCCCATGAACCATTTCAAGTTGTGTATCATCTAGAGGATGTCAGCGTGAATGCGACTTTTGCTAATGTGAATGAAGAAGAAAGACGATTATTAACAAACGAGATTAGGGTTAACGGCGATGTGGACTGGGAGATTGTCACAAGTGATGATCCTATCTACCAGGTGAGGATTCAATTTCATCAAGCGAAAACATCATTCGTCCTACGCGTAGGGGATTTGCCTGCCATGACATTCATCCGGAAAGAACCTGTGAGCTTTACATTCAATCCGGACGCAGGTCGTGATGTTCCTCATCTTTTGGTCATGGCACAGGAATATGGACCACGATTGCGTATCCCCGAGGGGGAAAGCTCGGTAGCTTTAGTTTTCTCTAACGAGATGCAAAATAACTTGCCAACGACGATAGAAGGTGTTCCTTTAGCAGCCAAATGGGTAGATGCCAAACATCTATTGGTCCAACTTGGCCCTATGGGGGCCGGAGAGCATGGAATAAAAGAGCAGTATCTGCGAATGGATAATTTGGTGGATGTAAGTGGCAATCGCTTGGGGGGTGGTCTCCAGGGGCTGTGGGTCCAACAAATGCCGAGGCATGTTTGGCGCTATGTCGATTCAGGCGAGTTGGCTGGTGGAGGCCCGAGGGATTCCCTCTACGATCAATTGGTTATCTCTGAAGATAAACAAAGTTATGTCGGAGTTGTTACCCTGGGCGGGTCTATGGGGGATGGGGACGGAACCAGCTATGCTTTTATTTTGGAGCAAAAGGGAAAGGAACCTGTGGTCATTGAGCATGTGTTCTACTCCACGATAGAGCCGAATCAGCAGCCCATTCAATGGATGGATGCGAAAACACTCATTTATGCGTCTTACTATGGCGTGTATGCCTATGATGTGGAGACACATGAGAAACGTATTCTTCATAAAGCTGATCCTGATGAGAATGATAATATCAATTACGCTGCCTATGATACGACGAGAAAGCTGCTTCATGTTTTGGCCTATGAGGATCGGCATGAAACGAGTCAATTGGCACGTTTGACGTATGTGTCAGGGGAAGCCATGCCCGAAAAAACAGAAGCCTACACGGCAAGCGTACTGGTAGCCAAATACTCCGACCTAGACATGACCATTACCCCTACGTCGGAGGGTACCTATTGGACACGTATACAAGATGGCGTTCCCTACACGGACTATGTAAATCATACAGGGACTAAGGTTACGGCCAAAGGGATTGTTCGTCTCCTCACAAAGCAAGGCGTTTACCTTCAGGAATATGAAAAAGGGGAGTTCCAACTGCAAGCCTCTCGATGGACAATATGGCAACCAGGCAAAGCTGCGAAAGAAATCGCTAATCCGCCAGAGGGTAGCGTTACCTTTGCAAGCGGGCCAGATTTATTTACAAAGCAAGATGACAATCGATATGCGAAGTATGATCTTCAACGAAATAAATGGGTAGACTGGCAGGCACCAAATGGAGAAAAAGTGGCTGAACCCCTTCGAGGGAAGGATGGCTTATACCGCGCTAGAGTGGAGTAGCCCATAGAGAGACTTAAGTAAAAAGAGGTTGCCGATGGAAGAGAATCGGCAGCTTTTTTTTCGCGAAATGGAGGATATTTTATCAGGAATTATTTTATTTCTTTCACAATTTGGACATAATATCCAGAAAAGGGTGTCATTCCTTGCTCTGTCTGAAATAAATTGCAAATGATAATGGCTCCTCTCTGAAAATTTGACACTTTTGTGTAATAAAGCTCAGATTATAAAACAATTGGTGGTTGGGCTTGGATTAACAATAATAAAGTATGTTATCATGAAGTAACATTATATAAGTTAAAGGTAAGTTTATACTTGGAGGTAATTACCATTAGTACCGATACTGTCAAAGATGCAATGACCATGTTAAAACAAACGAGCCGCACCTTTTATATACCGATTAGCGGTTTGGATGCAGGTCTGAAAGAAGCGGTAGCATCTGCCTATCTGTGCATGCGGGCTATTGATGAAATCGAAGATCATGAAGATCTGGCAGACGCTTTAAAAATAGAGCTGTTAGCTGGTGTGGACGGGGCATTCCAGTCTGCGGATATTATGGATGCGATCCAGAAAGTATTAACGCCCTATACAGCGCAACTTCCAGAAGTATCTCTGCGACTTGCGGAATGGCTGCGTTTATGTCCGCCTACGGCGAGACCGATTATTGAGAAATACATTGCGAAAATGTCACTCCAAATGTCGGAATGGGTCCAAAAAGGGTGGAGCATCCGTACGGAAGAAGATTTGGATGGGTATACATACAGTGTAGCGGGTATGGTTGGCGAAATGTTATCTGAGCTGTGGCAGTGGAATGATGGCACGCAGTCGGATCGTGATAAGGCTATTGCCTTCGGACGAGGGCTGCAAGCGGTCAATATTCTTCGGAACCAAGCGGAGGATGCAAAACGTGGCGTTAGCTTCTTCCCGGAAGGCTGGGGCTTCAAGGAAATGCAGCAATACACACGCCGTAATCTACAACTAGCCGACGCTTATATCGCAGACCTGAAGCAGGGACCAGCGCTGAAGTTCTGCAAGGTGCCATTGGCGCTCGCACATGCGACGCTCAATCTGCTTTCTGCGGGTGGCAGCAAATTGACACGAGACGCGGTTTTGAAAATTGTGAGCAAGGTAACGTAGCGAACAGGTTCTACATAAAAGAAACCTGCATCCATTAGACGGATGCAGGTTTCTTTTGGTTGTATCGCTTTTCCATATACCATTGAAAAATCCAAACACACAAGGCGAACCAAAATCCGCTGGCGAAGTAGGCAGCAACAACATCACTAGGGTAGTGGACACCGAGATAAATTCGGCTAATGCCAATTAGAAGGATCATAAGGATACTACATACAAGGACGATGGTCCTCCCTTTTCTGGTAGGTACATGCCTCCAAAGCAGAAAAGAAAGCGATGCGTACATCGCAAAAGCTACCATAGAATGTCCGCTGGGGAAGCTGTAGCCTGCCTCTTCGGCAAGCCTATGAAGGGTAGGACGATCGCGTTGAAACAGTAGTTTCAGCTGTCGATTCAAAGCTGCGGTCCCCGCGATTAGGGTAACAAACAGAATTAATTCCATGCGATGCTTCAGGAATTTGTAAAAAAGAAACAAGCAAATCAGCGTAATGGCGATGACAACGCGTGTTGAACCTATGAAGCTTACTAGCTCCATTATAGAAGTCAGCCAGGGGCGTTCCATACCTTGGACGAATGTAATCACGCTGCTGTCAAATCGTGCTATCTGCTGCCCTTGTAACAAGGATGCAATGGTCACGAAACACCCAATAGAAACAAGGCTAAGAATGAGTAAAATGGTTGGTAGTAGTCGTATGTTGTTCATTCTTTGATCAAAGAGCCCTCTCAATCACCTTTTTATAATGCTGCACTGATAGTATACCAAAAACCGAGTAAAGAATGGTATACAGGATCATGACAATCAGCATGGGTGTCCAGAGCTCCGTTCCAAAGAAGAACCAACCGGATTGAATCGCAAAATAGCTGTGGACCAGCCCGATAACGAGAGGGATACCGAAATTAAATAGCTGTTTGCGTTTAATGCCTTGTAATAGATCATTTTGGGTGAAGCCTAGCTTCCTTAGAACGGTGTACGAGGCCTTTTCGTCTTCGCTCTCATCCATTTGCTTGAAGTAAAGTATGCAGCCAGACGTGATAAGGAAGGTGAGCCCTAGGAAAGCGACGATGAACATGATCAAGCCCATTTTGTTTTTGGATTCACTAATCATATCTTGGCGAGAATCACGGGAAGCGCGCTCATCCCATTGGATTTCGTGAAAAAGTTGATTAGCTTTCTCGAGTTCCTTCGCATTCACGATATCAAAACCGAAATAGAGCGATGATGTTCCTTGAATGCGAGGATCGAGATCCTGCTTTAAACGCTGAAAGACAGATTCGTCTACGACGGCAACAGGCAGGCTGCTCATCGAGAAGCGTCTTGAGATGAAGGATCTCTCCTCAATGCCGGTATTCGTTAGCGGGAGGGTACTGTTTAGGGTGATTAATTGGGCTTGGCTGTTCGTTTTGAACTGAAGAAATTTTTGCATTTCATCGTTAGCCCCGGTAAAAAAGGTTTGGTCCGCAGTCAAATCGATTCCTGCAGCGGTTTCGCTAATAACGGCGATCCGATTGACATCTTGACTCATATAAAGTTCACTTTTCGATTCCATGACTTGGCTAAGATCAATCTTAATTTGAATGACCTCAGTGGTTGTATCCCGGTGTTTAATGCCACCGGCATCTAAGGCTTTCATAAAGCTCTCCGCATACTGACGTTCCGTCACACCAAAGTGATTCGGCATGTTCCTTTCTGCGGTCTTTTGAACGGAATAGTAGGTGATATAGCTCAAGGAAAGCAATCCAATCGCTAGGGCAGATACTGTCGTGATCACCATCAAAAGCAAGGCGTTGGATTTCATCCGATACATGATGGAAGCGAGAGAAAGCACCTCTTGTACATTGATGAAGCCGTTTTGCCTCTTACGAATCACATTCAAAATTAAACGGACAGACCCTTTATAGAATAAATAAGTACCGATGATCACCGAAGCAAGTATGAAGAGCATTCCGCTCAATAATTCAGGTGCTGTCGTAATGTTTCCTGAAAACAATTTAGAAGATACGTAGTAGCCTAGGATAACGAGACATAGCCCAATAAACCCAAGGGTTACTTCGGTCCTCGACATCTGCTTTACTTTGGCTTCCGTTGAGGTTGCTACATGGAACAACGAAAGAATCGTTTGCCTGCGAATGAACAAATAATTGACCAGCAGAATGAATAAGTAAACGGCACTGAAAACAACAATGGTTTGCAGGAACGCTTGCAACGAAAAGTGGAGCGATGCATTCGCTTTTACCCCTGTAATTTGAAATAAGACCATGAGAATGAGCTTAGAAACGGAGAATCCGATGAACGTCCCAACGACGAGAGAACCGAAGTATAGGATGAAGTTTTCGACGCTAAGGATACGAAAGATTTTCGCCTTCGTCATGCCGATGAGCTGCAGAAGCCCGATTTCTTTACTGCGTCTTTTCACAAAAATGTTATTTGCATACAGGTTGAAGATCGTCACAATCGCAATTAGTAAAATAGAGGCTGCACGCATGGAAGCTGCGCCTTTAATCGTACCTTCTGCAGCATCTAGCGCAGGATCGAATTGTAAGGTGACGAAAGCGAAATATAGCGCAACACTAAACATCAAGGCAAAAACATATAGGTAGTAATGCTTGATATTGGCCTTTAGATTTTGAAGGATAAGATGATTAATACTCATATTGCACACCACCCAGCACACCTTGGGTTTTCATAATATCTTGAAAGAAAGCTTGTCTCGTTTCTTGCCCTTTATAGATTTGGGAATAGATCTGCCCGTCTTTAATGAAAATAACTCTGCTGCTATAGCTGGCTGCAACGGAATCATGGGTGACCATCACAATGCTTGCTTGTCTGCTTTGATTCAGTGCACTTAACTTGTTGAGCATATCGGAAGCTGATTTGGAATCCAGCGCACCCGTTGGTTCATCCGCGAAAATAATGGTAGGATCATGAATAAACGCTCTAGCCGCGGACGTTCGCTGTTTCTGCCCACCAGATATTTCGTTTGGATACTTATCCTTCAACTCATAAATGCCAAGCTCTGTCGCAATGTCATGAAACCTTTGATTGGCTTCTACTTTGGAGATCTTCGTAATGGACAAAGGAAGCAGGATGTTTTCTTTCACAGTTAGCGTATCGAGCAAATTATAATCCTGAAAAATAAAACCGAGATGATGCTTCCGAAACTCAGCCAATTGCTTTTCTTTCATGTTCGTTGTTTCTGTTTTGTTAATTTGAATGGAGCCATGACTCACTTTATCGATGGAGGAGAGCACGTTGAGCAGCGTCGTTTTCCCAGATCCCGATGGACCCATGATGCTGACGAACTCCCCTTTCTCGATGGAGATGTCTAGGCCTCGCAGTACCTCTTGTTTATTATGTTTATTGCCGAAGCTTTTATGGATTTTAACGGCTTGTAAGATGGACATGAACCACACACTCCTTCACATGATAGCTTTATTATAAAAAGCTGCGCTGCATTTATCCTTCGATTCACCGAACAAAGTAGAAAGGCATGTGACATTATTGTCACATGCCTGTAATCCGCATGAGTTCATTGGGCTGTGGGAAAGCGAGGGTGAACGTACTTCCTACACCAACCTCGGATTGTACAGTCAGCTGGATGTGCAGCGTGTGTGCGGCTTTCTGCGCCAAATACAAGCCCATGCCTGTCGCGGCGCTGTCTTGGTGCCAGGTCGTAGAGGTGAAGCCCTTATCGAAGATACGGGGCAGATCCTTAGGGTCAATCCCACGACCGGAGTCGGATATTTCTAGCATCGTACGCTCTTGGACTAAGAAGCTTTTCACGATGATATCGGAAGCGGGTTTGTCGCTATATTTTACAGCATTCGTTAAGATCTGACGAAGGATAAAAGCGAGCCATTTGGCGTCGCTCAACACTTGGGTTACGTTCAAATGAACGTCAAACCCCATACCTTTTTGAATACACCAAGATTGTAAGGACTTAAGCTCCATATAGAGGAGACCTTCGATTTCTACCTGCTCAATGTAGAGATCATTTTCAATCGAGGGAAGTCGAAGTTGGTGAAGTTGTTGGTCTAGAAGATGATGAATTCGCAGCCATTCAAAGGTTAAGGATGCTTTCATCGGATCATTCTCCAAACGGCCAATCATCAAATGCATGGCGGTGAGCGGTGTCTTCACTTCATGGATCCAGGATAATAATTCATCTTTTTCCTGTTCCAGGGCGATTTGCTGCCGTGAGGCCGTCTGATGGAGCCGCTCGGTTTGATGGACTAAGGCCGATTCCATGATCTTTTCGAAGGGACTTGCTGCTTCGGCGACACCAGAGACGTCAAGGCTGGTTTCCCAGTCATTTAACCGCTTGATAAAGGCCGTCTCCTTGTGATAGCGAATGATTAAGAAGATAATGAACAGAATCGTGGATAAGAAAACGATGTACAGCATCGGTTGGAGCGGAATGGAGAGGTCGAGATACGCAATAAGCAGCAGAAGGCATTGGCCGAATAGGAACATCCCAATCCAGCTTATTCGTTCCATCAGAAATGTCTTACTCATAGCGAGGAGACTCTTCGGTTGCCATATAGCCCTGCCCGACCTTCGTTTCAATAAAGCGGCCTAAATCAAGCTCGTCCAGCTTCTTTCTCAGCCGATTCACGTTTACCGTCAACGTATTATCACTTACAAAACGCTGGTCATTCCACAAGCTGTTGATGATGTCTTCCCGGCTGACGATCATATTCTTACGCTCGATGAGGAGCTTTAAGATGTAAATTTCATTCTTGGTTAGTTCTATGGAACCGGCATCATGAAGAACGATGTTTTTTTCAAAGTCAATAGTAGCGCCACACCACGTTTTCAACTTCATTGGCTCGGTACTGTAATTGTAGACACGGCGGAGAATAGCATGGATTTTTGCGATGAGCACGTCAAAATGAAAGGGTTTTTGGATGAAGTCATCTGCTCCAAGCTGCATGGACATCACGATATCGGTTGGATGGTCGCGCGAAGAGAGGAAAACGATCGGCACATTGGAATGCGTACGAATCATTCGGCACCAATGAAAGCCATCGAATTTGGGCAGTTGAATATCAATAATGACGAGATCAGGCTTCAGTACGATAAAGGACTCAACTACTTTATTGAAATCGGCGATGCCATGAACCTCGTAAGACCATTGGGCCAAACGCTCTTTGATCTCTGCGAACAAGGTTGCATCATCTTCAATAAGTAAGATCTTAAACAAGGCAAGTCACCCACTTCTGATCATTCTTTGAGTTGTTAATGCATTGTATTGTAAACTGGAAGGGTTATTGGATCTATCCCTTTTGTTCGTCCATTTTAGCAAATCATACCATAAATTCAAATGAGGAGTCATGGATGCCATGAAACAGAATAAATACGATGAGCTTGGATTTTTTGAAAAATACAGCGAGATGCCTCGTTCCATGGGTGGCCTCAGTGCAGCTGGGGAATGGCCTGTCCTTCGTACGATGCTGCCCACGCTTCAAGGTAAACGTGTTCTTGACCTTGGATGCGGTTATGGTTGGCATTGCAAGTACGCCCGTGAGCAAGGAGCGGAGTCCGTAGTTGGGGTTGATCTCTCGGAGAAAATGCTGGACTATGCCAGAGCGAATAATAACGATTCTGGAATCGAATATCGTAGGCTGGCAATTGAAGATATCGACTTCGCGGCGGGTGAATTTGATGTTGTCGTCAGTTCACTGGCTCTTCACTACGTCGAGCAGTTTGAGACGGCTTGTCGTCAAGTACAGCACTGTCTTGCAGACGGAGGCACTTTCGTACTGTCGGTTGAACATCCAGTCTTTACCGCACGTGCTGCGCAAGATTGGCACTATGGCCCGGAAGGCGAGCGGATGCACTGGCCCGTCGATGATTATCAAGAGGAAGGTCTGCGAGTCGCTAGATTTCTAGATCATGATGTGGTGAAGTATCATCGAACGCTAGCTACTTATATGAATGCACTTATCGATGCTGGATTCCAAATAACGAAGCTCGCAGAACCGCAACCGACGCAAGCAGCACTGGATCAATATCCCGAAATGAGAGACGAAACACGTCGGCCTATTTTCTTATTAATATCAGCGGTTAAGCTTTCAAAGTGAAAATAAAGTCGAAAAAATGCTAAGATCGCGAAGTTAACAGGGGTCACAGCATTGACAAAGTACCTTGATAAGGCTATGATATCTCTTGTTGATTTATTTAAATGTAACTGGAGGTGTTTTGACTATGGCAGTTCCTCAACGGAGAACGTCCAAAACACGTCGCGATAAGCGCCGTACTCACTTTAAACTGGCTGTGCCAGGAATGGTGAAGTGTGAACAATGTGCTGAGCTTAAAAAAGCGCATCATGTTTGCAAAAACTGCGGTTCATATAAGGGTAGAGAGATCGTACAAGCTCAATAATCATATGAATCTTGCAATGAAAATGACACTTCTAATCGAAGTGTCATTTTTTTTGTAGGTTCCCATTGTCTAAAAGCTGCAACTAGTACAAAACCATTTGTAACAAAATAATTATTTACTTGAATTAAGTAAGTATGTAGACGTATAATGTTCCCTAGGGACGATACAGCGTAGTAGTCACTCGAAATAAACCTAGTTTGCACAAAGATACCTCAATAAACGCGAGGGAGTGGATTCAAATGGAAACAGCGCATACACATTGTAAATTGGAAACTGTGTTAGAAATCCTTGTTGGCAAATGGAAGCCTGTTGTTTTGTTCCACCTTTTTTCCAAGGGCACGTTGCGATTTAGCGAACTTCAAAAAGAGATTCCAGATATAACGAAAAAGATGCTTACTCAACAATTACGGGAGTTAGAATATCACGATATTGTTCACAGGAAGATCTATTCTCAAATACCGCCTAAAGTCGAGTATTCCATCACCGAATATGGCCAAGGAATGGCTACCGTCTTACAGGCAATGAATGACTGGGGAATGGCCCATGTGGATCATTTGAATGAGATGTATGGGGAAGAACGAGCCGTGGAATCATTCGAAACTAGATTAGATGAAGTCACCCGATAATACGGGAGTTTTCTCCAGCAAAAGAAGAAGCCGCGAACGCGGCTTCTTCTTTTTTATAGTCAAGGCGTGACTCCTTAGAAAATGTGGAAAATATTTCAAAATATTGACGTAAACGGAAGGGTGAAAGCGTCTAGAACGGGTGTAACATAGAAAGAAAGAGTAATGACTATGCTGTTAAAGTCGGGAGATGAAAGCATGAAATGGATGAGGTTAATGCCGCTTATGCTAGGTGTGATACTTATAATACTCTCTGCCAAACCTTTGTATGCAGCGGGGAAAGAGATGTATATTGGGAGTCGTGTAAACCATCAGTTTAAATTTGAGCATATCTATGTAAATTTCATGGAATTAGGTAAGGTTGAAATTCTCGGCAGAGGTACCCCGATCCCCGTTGATCATATTTCGGTGGAAAACGAATTATCAGACGGTAACGAAACGAAAGTCATTCAGATCATGGCAGATTACGTGAGCATGAATCAACAACCCAATGCGGATCGACTCACTTACACGAGAACATATAAATGGGCAGGTCAGAGCATAGAAATTGCAGACCAATTCCAAGCAGGCGAATTCAATTCATCCACCCGTGAACAAGCGAATTTGCACATGACGATTAATGACAAGGATTGGTCGGTGGAGGGGCCGGCCCTAGTTCGACCGTATTTTTTAGATGATAATCGGTATCATGGCTACTTTGGCGTTTTGACAGTCAAGGAGAAAGGGATAGAGAAGTTCATCATCATTCAACGAATCTCTGGAACGGAGTTTACCCCGGATAAAAACCTGTCATGGCGCATACTAAGTATCGATAGCCTTGGTCAGGTTCAAGAGGACCGCTTCACATATGATGAGCTGAGCGAGGTACCGCAGAGGATCAATATGATTAATATGACGACAGCTTCGCCATTCAGCTTGGGATATCATAGTAACATTTTATTTGTTTGGCCATCCCTTCTGTTCCCATTAGCCTACCCGATCGGCACAGCCATAGTGGGGCTCCTGTTGGTTATCATCGGGTTAGTAATTGGATTACGCCACTATCGAAAATAATGAGACCAACTGTGAGGCGTTGAAAGGAGCGTAAGGATTTGAAGTTCATGGTTTATTTCATGGTATTTACTTTCATGGTCGGTTTGTCCGCGTGCCAAGCGGCAGAGCCTACAACCGTTGAACCGAGTGCGATGCCAAGTGAATCAACAGCTCCTATCAGCGTGCAAATGGAGAGTGCAGCACCAAAGGTTAATGAGGTTAAGGATGTCACCTCGCTTATTCCCCCAGGGTGGCAGCTGCTGACTCGGCAAAATAGTGCGGACAGCGTGGAAGGCGACTTGAATAAAGACGGCATCCTCGACGTCGCTATGGTCATCGAAAAGAGAGAGACCAAGAAAGATGAAGCACCGGAGAGGGCGCTATTGATTGCTTTTGGAAATAGGGACAATACGTATACACGCTCCATTATCGCAGAAAAGGCGATTCTAAAAGCTGATGAAGGCGGGATATGGGGCGATCCACTCGACAGTATTTTTATCGATAGAGGCTCCATTGTCGTTAGTTTTTATGGGGGAAGTAACTTCAGATGGTACGGGAATTACCGGTTCAGATTTCAGAATGGGGACTGGTACTTGATCGGCGCTACCCTTGGATCTTATTTTACGGGGACGATGACAGAGAAGACTGGTGACGAAGAGGACTATAACCTGCTCACAGGTGATTATGTGAAAAGAATCGTCGACGATCCTAAGGCCGAGAAGCCTACTACCCATACGATAACTGGCAACATAGGGAAGAAGCAGCTGCTGAAACTGAGTGATTTTGTAGCGACGGGTTCGACGGATCAGTTTTTAAAATAAAGCATGTTCGCGGCCGCGGGATGGATGCGTCATGGGACGTGGATTCCTGTGAGTGCAGGGAGGGGCTAATTGAATAGATGGATTTCCTCCATCTATTTTCGCCGTTCTCTGCTGGAATCGCAGGATAGATGGAATACCTACAGCTAATTGGGTATGATTTTTCTTTTTAGCCGCGAACAAGCATTTTTAACTGGAGGTTTTCCAGTTAATGCGCTATTTTCATGAAATCAAGCGAAATTAGCGGGAGTGAATCCATCTATTACATTTTGTTATCATCCTAGTCTAGCCTCCCTCTTTTCTGCGACTTTTCAGCGATGTCAACGCCAATGATTTTAGAGTACTGCCTAACACCATCCATCTTTCCTTTTCCTAGTCACCTTTCACTCGCATTTTCGCCAATATCTTCCCCTTAACCTAGCCAACTTTCCCCCACTTTCCCTCCATTCGCCCTCCTATCCAATCGACCTTACTCCCTCTTTTTTACCCCGTTTCCCCCCGCAGAAAATGCCTAAACTAGAGTTATCCCCAAACTTACCCACAGTATCAACATGTCCACAATTCAGGCTGTGCATAAGATTCTTTCTTTCTTATACACATATCCACAACTCTACTTATCCACAAGTGGAGAATCACGTGCCCCTTATCCACGCCGCCACCTACGAATACTTATCATTGCGCGAGCGGTAGGAGAGAACTGGATGAGGGAAGTTATACGCCTTGATGCTGAAGGATGTGCTTTTCTGCGCGTGATTTGGTATGCTGTATTATGTTGTAATGATTTCGTAATACTACTGTAATATGAAATGGAACATTAGCTTCTCCTTATATGCTTCTAAGGACGTGGACAACTCCGTCTTTAGTCTAGGTTTTGTCACGACCTTTGGCTAACGAAAGACAGTACCTTGGGGCGTTCTTTAAAAAGCCTTACTCCTTTATGATAAAGGTAACGTAGAGGAGAGCGAGGATTTGGCATGAGAACAAAAGCTTGGATGTCCTATTTGCTAGCTTGCAGCGGACTACTTTTGATCCCGTTAGTAGGGCTCATTTATATACATTTGAATCAAGACACAGGAACAGCGTACAGCTTAATGACAGATCTGGATCGACAGATTCCTTTTATCAAAGGCTTCGTGGTTCCGTATTTAGGCTGGTATGCCTTTCTTGCCGTAGGATTCTTATATTTAGCGTATCGAGATCGCTCGAATTACCTTCAGACACTCGTAGAATTTATTATAGGTTTGCTTTTATGTTATAGCGTCTATGCTATGTATCAGACAACAGTGCCGCGGCCGGACCTTGCAGGTAGTGATTGGTTGCTTCGGACAGTGCAATGGGTGTACAGCTCCGATGAACCGTTTAATTGTTTTCCCAGCACACACGTACTAACGGCCTATCTGATGATGAGAGCCTATCTCCGATCCGTACCTATGGCAATACGCTACAAAATCATAACGGCAGGTATGGCTGTGTTAATTATTGTATCGACACTGTTCGTTAAACAACATGTGATCATGGATATCGTGGGTGCAGTGCTTGTAGCTGAAGGCGTCGTCTATGTAGTTAGCAAAAGTAGGAGAGCGTGGTCGACAGGATCGATAACTGCTGGTGCGCGACAAGATAAGCTCGAAAGGGGACTAAAGCAATGAGAAGTAGAGGAAAGCTTTTGATACTGACGGGCAGTCTTGGTGATGGGCACAATAAAGCAGCACAGGCGATACTTGAAGCTGTACGTATGTATAGACCTGATATGGAAGTGAAAGTCGTCGACTATTTGGCGTGGACACATCCGTATTTGCATGGGTTCGGTAAGTACTGTTATATGCAATGGGTAAAAAGCTTGCCCTCTGTATATGGTTTTCTCTATAAGAAGACCAGACATGACACCGCGTTATCCCATTTGTTCAAAAAAATGAAATCTTTCAGCACCGACCGGATGCTGGATTTATTAGAAGAGGAAGCACCCACGGAAGTTGTGTGTACATTCCCAGGAGCTGCGGCAGCTATGTCTTATCTAAAATGTAACGGCCTTACGATCGTGCCGACCGTGACGGTCATCACTGACTATACCGATCACAGCTACTGGATTCATCCGGGGACGGATAAGTATCTGGTCGGGGCAGAGCATGTGAAGCAGGCGCTTCTGAAGTATGCGATCCCTGAGCAACGCATCGTCGTGACCGGCATTCCGATTCGGATGCCATTCACACAAACGTACAATCGTGCCGAACTTCGCGATAAATACGGTTTGCAGCGCAACATGCCAACCGTGCTTGTGATGGGCGGGGGTCACGGGTTGATCGGAAAATCGTTCAAATCGGTGCTGCAATCGGATGAACTGGCAGTGCCTGTGCAATTTGTTTTCGTCTGTGGCCGCAACGAGAAGCTGAAGCAGCATTTGGAGGAGGAACTGGGCGGCTCGAACACGCATCATCACGTAATGGTGACAGGGTTCGTCGACCATGTTCACGAGCTTATGGCGCTGTCCGATTTGATCGTGACGAAGCCAGGTGGGCTCACCGTATCCGAAGCGCTCGCGCTGGAGCTGCCCATGATGCTGTACAAGCCGATTCCTGGACAAGAGCAGGCAAACGCCGCTTACCTCGTGGGGATTGGCGCTGCTGTCGAAGTGAAGAACGCCGCTGAGATGAAAAAACAACTGCTCGACGTCATCGCGAATCAGTCTGTTTTGCTCAAGTTGAAAAAAAATGTACAGAGACGTCATCAACAACCAGATGTAATGCGTACCTTGGATGCGATTTTGGAAACGGAGCATCATTACCTTCCCATTCAAGATGGCATGCAATTCTCGTATGCGAATGTATAGAAAAAAACGGCCTTTACTCCTCCTTCTTTTTGGTGGGGGAATAAGGGTCGTTTTTTGTTTTGGATGCTCTGCTTGAAAAGTGCGATTCCTATTTATCCTCTTGCATCGTGACGATGATATCTTGCGCGTAGTTGCCGAATTGTTTGCCGAATAGGGTAACACCGCCACAATTCGCTGCTGTTTCCAAGGAGGCAAGGCGGAAATGAATATCCTGCGAAAACGTAATATTTAGGTCGTGAATCGTGGTGGACGATATTTGTGTGCCATCCAGAAACGAGCCCTGTGGATTCACTGTAATAATTTTTAGCAAACCATACTGCGTGTTGCCATTTCCCCACCAGTCGGGGGAGAGTACGCCTCTGTGTTTACCAAAATCACCAGGGCAAGTCCACTGTCCAAGTGGCTTATCGTTGATCGAAAAAGAGATATCCGAAGGCCAATTCTCGTTATAGCCAGGAGCTTCCGAGCAGATTTCGAACGAAATCTCCAGTGTGCGCAGCTTCTGGTTGCTGTGGAAAAAATTCGGGATACGATACTCCACATAACCGCTGCCGAACCAGAGAATACCCGCCTGTACATGCTGGGGATCTGCAAAATACCTTGGATCGTCTAGTACACCAATCAGTTGGGTTGGCGAAGCCAAGCCACACGTTGGTTTCACATCAAAGGCTGAGTATTGACCGATGGGGATAGCAATCGTCGTGGTCGGAAGCTCATAAGGCTTCTTCGACCTAAACTGAAGCGTGGCTTGTTCAAGCTGCAGGTAACAAATCTTCTGTGTGCCGCGCACACCCGTCACGTTCTCCGAACGCACGATGCCAGCTTGTTCCAGCTTCTGAATATGCTTGGTTACAATTGCCGACGAAATCTCTAGTCGCTGGGAAAGCTGTTTGATATTTAATGGCGCTTCGCCTAGTAATTCAATCATCTTTACGCGAGTCTCCGAGGAGAAGCATTCCAGGAAGGGCATGTTTTTGGATGAAACTTCAATTTGCATAGGGGAACCTCGACTTTACGTGCATATTTTCTTTATTGTATAACCTGTAGGTTATTTAAACAACCTGTTTGTTAGATTATTGCGAAAACAAAGTAAAAAAAGGACGTTCATTCTCTACCTATCGTGTATGATGGTAAGGAGAAAGAAGCTATCATTTAATTTAGGTAACGAGGTGTGAAAATGAGCAAACGCTTTCAACTGCATGCGATCTTCTCTGAGGGGATGATTTTGCAGCGGAATCAAGAGAATCCGATATGGGGTACAGGCCCAGATGGGATAACGGTTACCTTGACGTGCCAAGGACAACAAGTACATAGCCTCATTGCTAACGGCAAGTGGCAGGTGATTTTGCCCGCATCTGAAGCGGGAGGCCCTCATAGCTTAACCGTTAGCTCGGAGGGGCAGCTGCTAGCAGAAATCCAAGACGTCTACTTTGGTGACGTTTGGCTAGCTGGCGGTCAATCCAACATGGAGTGGCCGGTAAGGGAGACAGATCATGCGCAGGCGGACATCGCGGAAGCTCACTTTCCACTTATTCGTTACTTCGATGTCCCCCGAGTGGAATGGGCTGACCCTGCCATAGAAACGCCGATGAACGCGTCTTGGAAAAAGGCGCTGCCTGAACATGTGCCGGACTTTTCGGCAGTTGCTTATCATTTTGCCCAGCATATTCAGGCTTCTGAGGGGATACCGATTGGTATCATTGGCTGCAATTGGGGCGGTACCTCGGCTTCTTGTTGGGTAAATGAGGCAACGATTCAACAGCATCCGGAGCTGCAAGTGTATCTGGATACGTTTGCCGAACAGATCAAGGATTTTGATTGGGCCACCTATGAGAGCATTGGGCAAGCCTATGATCAAGCGGTTGCTGATTATGAGAAGCGTAAAGCAGCAGGTGCCACGAAAGAGGAGCTCGGGGGTTACCCATGGCCGCCTCCTATGAATCCACATACTCCCATGAGGCCTTGTGGTGTGTATGAGACGATGCTGCTCAAAATAGCACCTTACGGCTTAAAGGGCTTCCTGTTCTACCAAGGGGAGAGCGATGTTAAACGAGCGGACGTGTATGACAAGCTGCTGACAGGACTTATCGACTATTGGCGGTCACTCTGGCAAAAGGACAATCTTCCCTTCCATTTCGTGCAGCTTCCTTCATTTAACTATGAAGGTAATCCCGATGGGGAAGAGTGGGCGCTGCTTCGCGAATCCCAAACGATGGTGAATGAACGTATCCCGCATACGGGAATGGCGATTGCCCTGGATTGCGGCGAGCGCGATGACATCCATCCGCGGGATAAGCGTGCGGTCGGATACAGACTCGCGTTAACAGCTTTGGAGCATGTCTACGCGCGCGAGCTCACAAGCTCAGGGCCTGTATACCGCGAGCTGCAGATCGAGGAGGGGCGGGTTGTGCTCCATTTTGATCATACCGAGGGCGGATTAGCGCTGGCTGAGGGGAGCGAACGGCTCATCGGCTTCCAGCTTGCTGAAGCGGAGGGGCCTTTCATGGAAGCAGAGGCGAGCATCGAAGGCAGCACTGTTGTTCTGTGGCATCCAGCAATCGCGAAGCCAACGAGGGCGAGATATGCTTGGACCAATTACACAGAGGCCAACTTGTTGAATGGTCTTGGTTTGCCAGCTGGCACGTTCCGCACGATACGTGAGAATAGATGAACTGGGGCGTTTAGACGGATGCATGCGCTGTAAAATGCCAATGATTAAATGGCAAAGAAGCTAAGCTTGTGGGCTTAGCTTCTTTGTTTTTGTGTTTATTGCATATGCAGCTGTGAAACGCGCTGCTGCGTGCTGTAACTCGAAAAAATCGAGTTACAGCTGAGAAACGCGGGCTTCTGCGCGCTGCAACTCGAAAAAATCGAGTTACAGCTGAGAATGGTGAGCTCCTGCGTGCTGCAACTCGAAAAAATCGAGTTACAGCTGAGAAACGCGGGCTCTTGCGTGCTGTAACTCGAAAAAATCGAGTTACAGCTGAGAGTTGCGGGCTTCAGCGTGCTGTAACTCGAAAAAATCGAGTTACAGCTGAGAATGGCGAGCTTCTGCGCGCTGTAACTCGAAAAATTCGAGTTACAGTTGTGAAATGCGGGCTACTGCATGCAGAAAATTGCTACCTGAATCATGGTGCGTCGTGGAACGCGTGCAACTATCCTCAGCGCTGTCTCATCAATACAGTCAAGCCAAGATAAATGACGCAAACTCGGCTTCCCTTTCCTCCGATACAGGCTGCGAGTTATCCCAGTAGATGAGCGACGACGGAGCCATTTGCCACGATACCTCTCTACGCTGCAGCGCGGGGCGAAATTGATGCCAATTGTCCAGCTTCCAAACATCCAAAGCTGATCCCCTTTCACGAATACGCTCCTTGTAAGCGTCCTCGCTCGGCAAATACACATAAATTACCCTAACCCTGACATCCTGTACCGTAGCGCCTATGCGAGCCAACTCCTCTGACAGCCACAGTGGCTCCCCTTGTTCCTTGGTAAAAGGGCCGATCACGACGGCATCCTGTCCAACGGATAACTGCTCCAGAGCCGCGTCCATGGTGATGCGATAGCCCAAATCACGGCAGTGGGCCTTGTAAAATGGTGAATCCCGATCACTCGGATCTTGCCCAGCAAGCGTCATGATCGCTTCCGCGGCAGGGCGCAACAAGGTGTCCATATCCAAGAAAGCACCGCCATGTTGGCGCACCCATGCTTTCGCTAGTGTTGTTTTGCCTGCACCTGCAGGGCCGATAAAAAAGATTAATTTACGCATAGGTAACCTCCGGGGAGTGACTTTTAAATCATATGTCATAAGATTGTAACATAAGAGCGTTTACAACTTCGATTTTCAGGAAACTTTCAGCTGGATTAAAGGTTCCTTTAAGATTTCGACCATAATTACATCACATTTTTCTCGTATATTTAGGAGAAATAGGGGTTAATTTAAATCGGAAGGATCGATTACATGTTAACGAATGTGACTAGTCCTCTTCAAAGTGGATATGGAACAGTATCCCAACCTGCAGATCTATGGTCAACACAAGGCTGGCCAACTTCAACACCCGAAGCACAAGGTATATTCTCAGCTACGTTAGCTAAGACTTTTGAGGTTTTTGATAAGCAAGGCGTGCATAGTGTAGCAATTATTCGTCATGGTGTGTTGGTAGCGGATGCTTATAAAGAAGGAATTCAAGCGGGAATTCCTCAAGATATGAAATCAGTAACGAAGAGTGTGACATCGGCTCTATTCGGTATTGCTTTAGCAGAAGGTAAGCTGAAAAGTCCAGAGCAGCGTCTAGCTGTATTTTTCCCAGAGTTAGAGAAAGATCCCTTAAAGTCTAAGATTCGATTAAAGCACCTGCTTAGTATGACTTCAGGTCTCTCTTGGGATAATTATCAGGAGCACTCATCAAACGAAATGATGCATGAACCGGATTGGATCCAATATATCCTAGATCGTCCTGTAAAACATGAACCAGGGGAAGTGTTCAACTATTCCAACGGGGATGCGCACTTACTCTCGGCTGTGCTTGAAAAGGTTACGGGGATGACCATGTTTGATTATGCCAAGTCACGGTTATTCGAACCGTTAGGCATTACGAATGTGAACTGGAGCCATGACCACAAAGGAATTACAATTGGTGCGTGGGCACTTGCTCTAACACTTGAAGATATGGCGAAGATAGGCTTGCTTTATCTCAGAGAAGGACAATGGGAAGGGAAATCAATTATTCCCCAAGCATGGATCCGTACTTCATTGGCGAAGCGGATTCACTTGAATTATAGTAACGGTACCCGAGGCACGTATGGCTACTACTGGTGGTCCAAAACGCTTGCCAAAGGAATCGTAAGAGGAAGCCGCAAAGAAATGGATGTTTTCTATGCATCTGGTTCTGGTGGTAGACGCATATTTGTTATACCGGATTTGGATCTGATTGTTGCGCTAACAGCCAATACGGATGATGTGGATATGCCGGAAGGCTTGTTGCATCATGTGGTTCAGTCAATTCGATCCGACAAAGGGCTCTCTGAGAACCCGGTAGCTAATGCGCAATTAAAGCAAGCCATTCAAGTTTTCTCAGCATCAGCTGTTAACTAAACATGGACAAGCCGCACATCGTAAGATGGCGGCTTTTTCTTGTGCTGATTTCTCGGTTACGAGAGCAGATGAGAATGTGTAGATCTACCCCCAAGTGTAACGACAAGAAGGTCCGTAAATCGTTGACAGGCCTTCTCTTTGTATGCTAAATTTTATATTGATAATGATTCTCAATTACGTAAATAGAAAGGGGCTGCTATCTTGTCTGAAGTATTTACTAAAGATGAAGACACGTTCCTTTGCCTTGATCATACATGGCTTAAATTCCGTACTGCGCAGCTCGTTCAAGAGGGAAAGTTGACGCAGCAGTTTATGTCTTCCTATTGCATGATGGTTGTCAAGCAAGGTGAAGGCGATTTGAGAATAGATTTGGAAACCTATCGTATGCAGTCGGACACGGTACATGTCGTAGAGCCTGGTCAAACCATAGGCTTTTGTGATGGACAGAAGTCGGAACTGTATTTAATTACATTTGATATCCATGGCGATACTTCGGATAAAGAAGTGATTTTTCCACTTTTGGGTGAGCTGCCTATTCATATCGAGAGCACACTAAATCAGCTCTGTGAGCAGCTCTGTCTTTGCAGTCGAAGTGAAAGTGCCGTAGAGCGTTTTCGAGGTCAGCCTGTTTTTTTAGAATTGATATACTGGGTAATGACGCACACTCGTCAGAATGCCAAATTGGACTCACGCGCCGCTATGGATCGTACTAAGAGCTATATTGAGGCCAATTTTAGGGAAAGTATGACGATAGAACAGCTCGCGCGGATGGCGGAAATTAGTCCGAAATATTACGTGAGTTTATTCAAAAAGACATACGGCAAAACAGCCATCGACTATTTGACGGAAGTCAGGGTGAACATGGCGAAGCAGCTTATGCTGCATACTGATGTACGTTTGAAGGATGTCGCCTACCAAGTGGGCTACAATGATGAGTTTTATTTTAGTCGCATGTTTAAGAAAGAGGTTGGTGTCTCGCCGACTGTTTATTTGAAAAACCGCCGACAACGTATTGTTGCCTATTCTGTGGCGGTGCTAGGACAATTGCTTGCGCTCAAAATCATGCCTTTTGCCGCTCCCTTACACCCCAAATGGAGTTCCTACTATTATAATAACTATCGTACTGATATCCCTTTGCACTTGAGTGGGTATCGGTTTAATGAGGATTGGGAGACGAACGTGAACGTCTTGGCGAACAGCCAAGTGGATTACATCATTAGTACGGACCAACTACAAGTGCAGGAGAAGGAACGTTTGTCACACATTGCGCCCGTACATATCATCCCTCTGTATGATAAAACCTGGCAAGAACAGCTCCACGCAACAGCGCAGATTGTAGGTGCTTTAGAGGAAGCTGTTGTTTGGATAGATGGCTATAATCACAAAGTAAAACTCGTACGAGAACGATTAGAAGAAGAGCTGCAGGGTGACACCGTATTATTTGTCAGCCTACTTGGCGATAGCTTCTTTTTATTTCCGACACGCGGGATGCGAGATGTGTTTGAAGATCTGGCTTTGCTGGCACCACGCGGGCTAGAGCAGTTTCAGGCTAATCACAGCTTGACGCTCGAGGAGCTAGCTCAACTAGATATGGATCACTTGATGCTCAATATCAGGCAGGAATCTGAGACCTTGCAGCATTGGGAGCGAATCCGAAAGTCCATGTTATGGCAGGATTTAAAAGTTGTACGCAGAAATCGGGTTCACCTCATCTCTTCGGATCCGTGGCGCGAGTACTCTGCCTATGCCATGGAGCGCATGATTCAAGACCTTCGTGAGCATTTATGTGACAATCGTACATGAGATTTTCCGTATATTGTCCATGTTCGGCATGGGCAACTTCTTTTATAATTTAATGAGAATGATTATCATTCGTAGCGGATAGAGAGGGGATTTAAGAAAAATGAAAAAGTTAGCAACAATCGGTATTACGACATTGGTTCTATTAGGGTTGACGGCATGTGGCGGGGGGAAAACAGAAACGGCTCCAGCGGCAGCAGGCACAACAGCTCCGAGTGCCACAGTTGCACCTACGGCTGCTCCTGCAGCGACACCATCAGGACCAAGAGTCATTAAATACGTTGGCAAAGAGTACACAGTTCCTGCGAAAGTGGATAAACTCGTTATTACGGGTGCGCTCGAGTCCTTGGAAGATGCTTTGCTTCTAGATGTGAAGCCAGTTGGTGCACTAACGGTTGGTGGCAAATTCCCAGCAGTATTCGCACCAATTACGGATAAAGCAGAGGGCGTAGGCGAGAAAGCACAGCCGAACCTCGAAACGATTTTGAAATTGAAGCCAGATGTTATTCTTATGAGCACGAAATTCCCTGCGGAGACGATTGAGAAAATGACGAAAGTCGGACCAACGATTCCGGTATCTCACATTGCAACGGATTGGGAGAACAACTTGAACTTGCTTGGCGAGCTAACAGGTAAACAAGATAAAGCGAAACAAGTGCTAGATAAGTACAAAACCGATTCGGCAGCTTTGAAAGCGAAGATCGGTCCCATTTTCAAAGATAAAAAAGTATTGGCGCTTCGCGTTCGTGCAGGCAGCTTGTTCATCTTCCCAGAGGATGTATTCTTTAATCCATCGATCTATGCCGAGTTAGGTGCAACGGTTCCAGCTGAAGTAAAAGCGGCGAAAGCACAAGCCAATATTTCACTTGAGAAACTATCCGAGATGAACCCGGATTACTTGATCGTGGAGTTCTCTGAGGAAGAGAACAAGGATACACCGAAGGTGTTTGAGGATCTGAAGAACAACCCTATTTTCAAAAATATTAATGCCGTTAAGAATGGCCAATTATATACGAATCTTGTAGATCCACTTTTACAAGGTGGTACAGCTTACAGCAAAATTAAATTCCTAGAAGCAATTAATGGCTCTAAATTAGTTGGAGCAAAGTAAAGTGAGTGTAGCGCTATGAAATGGAGAGTTCCCGCACCAACGCTCATCTTATTGGCAGCGCCTTTCGCCGTGTTTTTTACGATCGTGCTGTCCATTACGTATGGGGCCAAAAGTATTGATTTTAGCCAAATTATTGAGGCTTTTGTCCATTTTGATCCAGGCAATGTCGATCATCAAATTATTATGCATGCTAGATTACCTAGGGTTATTGGGGCGCTGCTCGTTGGCGCTTTCCTAGCGGTGTCGGGCGCTCTCATGCAGGGGATGACCAGGAACTATCTGGCATCCCCTTCAATCATGGGCATATCCGATGGCTCAGCATTCGCGGTAACTGTTTGCATGGTCATTGCACCATATTCCTCGATGATGGCTATGATTATGGCCTCTTTTGCTGGCTCGGCGTTAAGCATTATGATTGTATTCGGGCTAGCTTCGCTATTGCCAGGGGGATTGTCACCTGTACGATTGGCGATTCTAGGGACGCTTATCGGGACATTTCTGAGCAGTGTGTCTGCTGCTATTGCGATGTATTTTCAAGTTTCCCAAAATATTAGCTTCTGGTATAACGCACGTCTCCATCAATTGGACCCGAAGCTGATTATGCTGGCGGTTCCTTTTGCCGTTGTTGGCTTGGGACTCGCCATATGGATGTCCAAGTCGGTGACGATTTTCTCATTAGGGGACGAAATCGCCGTATCGCTAGGGCAGAAAACGTTGCAAGTTAAACTGTTAACGACATTAAGTGTCGTTTTGCTGACAGGCATTTCCGTAGCGATTGCGGGCAAAATTGGGTTCGTAGGTTTGTTAGTTCCTCATATGACTCGGTTTCTAACAGGCCTTGATTACAAATGGATAATCCCTTGCTCTGCGGTTATTGGTGCGGTATTTTTAGGACTTTGTGATGTGCTGAGTCGCTTCCTTAATTATCCGTTTGAGATGCCAATTGGTGTCGTCACCGCCATACTCGGTGTTCCGTTCTTCCTCTATCTCATTCGTACACGAGGAGGGGAGTCTCATCGATAAAAAAAGTGATCGACGTTACGCGTTGCAAGTCATTATTGGGATTAGCCTCTTGTTATTGACGGCGTATATGTCTCTAACGAACGGAGCCTTCGATATTACATTGAAGGATGTGTTTAAGACCCTCTTGCGGATCGATCCGCAGCATGATTATGATTTGGTTATTTTAGAGTTCCGCCTCCCACGTATTGTCATCGCCTTATTGGTGGGAATGGGGTTAGGGATGGCGGGAACGGTTGTGCAGAGTTTGACGAGGAACAACTTGGCCGATCCCGGCATATTGGGCATCAACGCGGGAGCGGGGATGGCGATGGTCATCTTCCTCTTTTTCTTCCAAGGGAAGGTAAAAGGTACAGGATGGGCGGCGATTCTAGCCATGCCTGTAGTTGGCTTGGTAGGCGGGCTGGGCGCAGCGCTTCTCATTTATATCTTTTCCCAAAAAAATGGACGACTAGATTCGCAGCGCCTTCTACTCACGGGGATTGCGATTGCATCGGGCTTATCCGCAGTGACGGTATTCATTACGCTCAAAATGAATGCCAAAGATTTCGAGATGGCTGCCGTCTGGGTATCCGGCAGCATTTATAGCGCGAACTGGAAGTATATCATCTCCATGCTGCCCTGGTTGCTGTTATTGACGCCAGTCCTGATCTGGCGATCCCTTGTGCTGGATGTGTTCCAGCTCAGTGAAGAGAGTGTACGCGGGCTGGGCGCAGCCGTGGACAAAGAGAAAGCGATCCTGCTGCTGAGCAGCATCGGTATTGTCAGTGCCTGCGTATCCGTCTCCGGCGGCATCGGATTTATTGGCCTCATGGCGCCGCATATCGCTCGCCGACTCGTCGGCATAACGCATCGGCGGCTGCTGCCTGTCAGCGCGATGGTCGGCGCGCTCTTGGTGATGATCTCCGATTTCATCGCCAAGATGGCGTTCGCGCCGGTGGAGATGCCCGTCGGCGTCGTCATCGCCATTATTGGCGTGCCGTACTTTGTTTGGCTGCTCTATCGGAATAAGCATCGCCGATAGTGCTTCGTGGCCGCCCCTGGGAGGGGGCGGCTTTGTGGTGTTTGGGGTTAGTTGGCGTGAGTGGGCTGGCTTGGTGGGTGGGGCTACTTTTTTTGGGGAAACCGCCTGTCGTACTCGCCTCTGAGTGGATTAGATGGATTTCCTACAGTTAATGTGACGGAAAATCGCACTTTGTAGCAAATAGATGGATTTCATGTAGCTAATTTGGGCCAGAATCGCGGATATCGATCAAATCGTCAGAAATAGATGGAGGAAATCCAGTTAAACATGAATACCGAGAGATTTCATAGAAATTAGCTGGAGTTTTTACAGTTAATCCTCTCAGGGACGGGGACAAATGACAAACGAGCTACTTGAACACCTTACTCCTACACCAACATAGCATTCCCACGCACCTCATTTTCGCCAAACCAAACAAGCTACTTAAAAGGCTCTGTCACCACCAACAGAGCATTCCCACGCACCATATTCTCGCCAACACCGCTATCCAGCCTCATTCTCGCCATCTCCATCAACCACTCCAGATGGCCAATCTGAACATTCTCCATTCGATTTTGTGAATATCGTTCATGGTCGATGTGTTTACCTTACTCTATAATCAACAGTGAGAACTATTATCAGTGAAAGTTTCGGTAGCTTTTCCATAACCAAACTAATTCCAACCTATTTGTTACCCCTGAAACAAGAGAAGAAGAGAGGAAATCAAATGACCCGTTTACCCGATCCATCCATCGAGACTTCAACAACTTCGAATGGAGTTGTCCGTCAGTCTTTTACGTTACCAAACACTGAACAGTATCTTCTTCATAGCGCTACACGAGAGCAACCCTATCAAATTTACGTCTTCAAGCCTGCGCAAGATGCACCACTGGAAGGGTTTCCAGTTGTTTATTTGCTGGATGCGAATGCACTTTTTGCCACGATGGTTGAAGCACTGCGTGTACAATCACGAGTCCCTGAGAAGACAGGCGTCTACCCAGCAGTCGTGGTAGGAATCGGTTATCCGACGGATGAGCCGTTCGATTCCTCGCGGTTTTATGATTTTACGATGCCAACGCCTCAAGAAGTGCTGGATGCTCTACCTGTACGTAACAAGGATGCTGCCCGCCCACAGCTTGGAGGTGCAAATGCCTTCCGAGTCTTTATTGAGCAGGAACTCAAACCACGCATCGAACGCGATTATCTGATTAATACGAGGCAACAAGCAATTTTTGGTCATTCATTGGGTGGACTTTTCGTGTTACAAACGATGTTCACACAGCCGCAAACGTATCAGACCTATATAGCTGGCAGCCCTTCGATTCACTGGAACAAGGTCATACTGAAGGAACAAGAAGATCAATATATAGCTAATCTCAGCGTCACACAACTAAACCACAAGCTGCTCATCACGACCGCAGAACTGGAGCGGGAGCACCCAAGTAACATGAGTGAGAATGCAAGAGAGCTGTATGAGCGCCTAGCGCTTTTACCAAGCGAGAAACTTCATGTGGACTATTACGAGTTTGAAGGGGAAGGGCATGTTTCGGTGCTTCCTGCGCTGGTCAGTCGTGCTGTTCGCTTTTTGCGAAGGACATAAAATAAGGGCAAGCATGGAATGCTCCGGACAGTAAATGCAAGAAATCGTTCTATTTTAAAAAAATAGCTCGATATCTAGCGCTTAGGCGTGAAGAGATATCGGGCTTTTTTACTTGGAATTTCAAAAATAATCAATTTGTTTCAGATTAGTTCTATAATGATAATGGGAATCATTATCACCATTAAATGTTAAATTAAGGAGATATAATTGTTAACTACTACACGGGTTAAGCGAATTAAGCGGCAAGAAAGCTCGTGCGTAAGTTAGAAAGCTACCTAATTCCTGCGCTTTTGTAGGATTAGGGAGCTTTTTTAACATAATAGAAAGTTTATGGTTCAGAGCGGGGCCGTTCGCCGCCCACTAGCGCACAAGAAATGTGCGCAAGAGAGGCGCCGAGGCCGCCCGCCGCCCGCTAGCGCACCAAAAAAATGCGCAAGGGAAGAGCTGATGCCGCCAGCCGCTCACTAGCGCACAAAAAATGTGCGCTAGTGTATTGCAGCTTAGCTACTCTGACTTCTCTTCACAGGTATCCAGATCTCACTCCGGAACGTAGGCGAAGTCGTATCCTTATCCGCGTTCCACAGCATTTCCGGTCCAGCGATTTGTTCATAGCCAGAGGAAGGAAACCATTCGGAGTAGATGCGTCCCCAGATATTTTGTAACGTTTCAGGAAAAGGTCCGACGGATTCGAAAACCGCCCACGTCGAGGCAGACACGTCTAGTTTGGTGAGATTCTCGGGACACGGATTTGTTGTAGCAACACCAATATAGTGGTCAAGCTCTCCCTTTTCCTCCATGCGGCCTTCGGAGAAGTTGGTGGAGGCACTTATAAATCCAATAGGCTCGACATTGGAGAGTTGTTTAAGGGTGTTAATTAAGTCCATGTTCAAGCTTTGCCACATGGCTGCAATTTCAGGATTAACACCGTTAAAGATAATCGGAACCCTTTTATAAAGACCAACGATTGAAAAAGCTTCTTTTTCCTCGATGCGATAATTCATTTCATTTCCCCCTTGAATCGTAATTTGGAAGGTCATAGGCGGATAGGCTTTTAATGATTGCCCATTACTCCTAGCTTCGGACGGTGTAATGCCATGCAAATTTTGAAATGATCTTGTGAATGAGTCCGGCGAGCTATATCCGTATTTGATGGCAATATCAATGACTTTGACTTGGCTGTCTCTCAGCTCAAAAGCGGCAAGACTTAGCCGCCTGCGGCGAATGTATTCCGAAAGTGGAATGCCTGCGAGAAACGAAAACATGCGCTTGAAGTGATATTCCGAGCATAAGGCAAGTCGAGCTACTTCTTTCGTGTCAATCGTATCTGTCAGGTTGTCTTCGACATATTTGAGCGCATTGTTCATATTTTTAAGCAAATCCATCGTTCTGACCTCCTATATCTATAGAATAGCAGGAATCATTATTCGCTATCCGACATTTCGTGCACAAGTATGCAGGACTTTTCTGAGATGACGAGTGTAGAAATCTGAGATATTATGGTAGTTAACACAAATAGAAGTAGAGGAGTAGAAACGATGGAGATTACTTGGAACCAATTTGTTATTAGTGATAACAAAGAACGGCTAGACTTAGATGTGATCAAAGGTTTCCTTGCACGAAGCTATTGGGCGGATAAGCGTCCGGAAGAAAGAACGTTACGCTCCATCGAGAACTCTGTATGCTATGGCGTGTATGAGGGACGCAAACAAGTAGGCTTCGCAAGAGTCATCACGGACAACGCGACCATGTTTTATTTATGCGACGTATTTATCGATGAAGACTACAGAGGCATGGGGATCGGCAAGAAGCTAGTTGAAAGCTTAGTCACCTCTGATGAATATAAAGATCTTATGGGCTTGTTGGGGACGAAGGATGCGCATGAGTTGTATGAGCAATTTAATTTTGAGCACGATGCCGAACGTTTTATGCGAAGAATCCCTGACTATGTAAGGAATATGAAGCGTTAAGGAGTCCATTATGACTGAAACAACCACCATTTATATCATTAGACATGGCCAAACAGCATGGAACGTGGAGCACCGTTTACAAGGTCATCAGGATTCCCCACTAACGGAATTGGGAATAAAGCAGGCTCAGTGGTTAAGTGATGCACTTCAACATGAAGAGATGGATGTGATGTACACAAGCTCAAGTAGTAGAGCGGTCAAAACAGCAGAAATCGTTCGTGGTCAACGAGACATAGCGATCGTCCAAAGTGATGCCTTGAAAGAGATGAACCTCGGAGACTGGGAAGGTAAGCAGCAATCGGAAGTAAAGGATGAGTATCCGGAACAATTTGACCATTTTTGGAATCAGCCAGATCGGTTCGGTGTCCCTCACAGTGAAACTTTCGCGGAGGTAGCTGAACGGGCGATGACGATGCTGCAACGCATTCATGAAGCTCACGCGGGGAAGACAATTGCTATTGTGACTCATACGGTGGTAGTGAAGCTGATCATGGCTTATTATGAGCAAAGGTTGATGAAGGATATCTGGCAACCACCTTATATTCATCCAGCTTGTTTATGTAAAATTGTTTTTACGGAAAATGTTCCCCAGATTATACTTCATGCAGACATCCGTCATTTTCAGGAAGCACCCACGAGCGATTAAAGACTCGTATATCAATCCCTACTTAGAAGGAGCTAATTAACAATGACTCTACCTATTAGAGATGCAACTATCGAAGAATCGGAACTTATTTTTCAAGTCATGATAGCATCCTTTCAAGAATACGACGGCAAGCTCAATCCACCCTCAGGTGCATTAATCGAGACGGTAGAACGTACCATCCATACGTTTCACATCGGCGGTGGAGCAGCACTTGCGCATGAAGGCGAAAGGCTGGTAGGGTCAGCAAGGTATGAACCAGCATCCGACTATATGTATATAGGCAGGGTATCTGTACTTCCTGAATTTCGGGGAAGGGGCGTTGGCAAAGCGCTATTACTTTTCGTAGAAAACAAGGCACGAGCACAGGGATTCAAGGAAACAAGGGTCGGTGTGCGGCTATCTATCCCAGAAAATATTCGGCTGTACGAGCGGTTAGAGTACGAGGTAATCGAACATAAATTTTATCCAGATGAAACGGACAGTTGGTATGTCATGCGCAAAAAGTTATAAAGGTTAATGGCATGAAATGTTCTTCCGTATGTTGATATCCTTGGATGCGATTCGTCTTGAACGTTTATGATAAAATAAAGATGCTCGCACTTTTAGAATAAAGAGGGATTACATGTATCGAATTATGATGATTGAGGACGATGAGAAAATTAGGCGGATTGTCGCGGATACGTTGAAAAAGTGGCAGTACGATGTAGTAGAAGTAACTCAATTTGATCAGGTTCTAAAGGAGTTTCAACAAAGCGATCCGCATCTCATCCTATTAGATATTAATCTTCCTGTGTTTGATGGGTACTATTGGTGCCAGCAAATACGCGCAATCTCGAAGGTGCCGATTATTTTTCTATCATCTAGAAATCAAAATATGGATATCATCATGGCGATAAATATGGGCGGGGATGATTTTATTCAGAAGCCTTTTGAACTGGACATCCTAGTTGCCAAAGTCAGTGCACTCATTCGCCGGAAATATACGTATCAGGAAGAGGAGAGCCCCACATTCATTCATAAGGGCTTGAAATTACATGTAACCAATTCCACGATAGAATATAAAGGACAAGTCACGGAATTAAGCCGGAATGAATTCATTCTTATACAGCTGATCATGCGGAATATTGGCAAAATTGTTTCACGTGAGGACCTCATGCAGGCACTATGGAATGAGGATCAGTTCGTTGATGATAATACGTTGACTGTAAACGTGAATCGGATGCGAAGGAAAATTACGGGGCTTGGGCTGGAGGACTTCATTGTCACCCGGAAAGGATTGGGGTATTTAATCGAATGACCTTCCTTCGCTATCTCGCCTACGAAAAGTCGTATATGTATATCTATCTGGCTGGGTTCCTAATCCCGGCTGTTGTATTTTATACCTATAGCCATGGTGGTGACTGGATATGGGGGACCTTCTTCTATGCCTTCGCCTTGTCCGCTATTGTGTTGCTGGGATTTTTATTATTTCGCTACCAACAGCATGTACGTGTGATCCGAAAGATGAAAAGTGGTGATTATGAGAGCTTGTCCCTAGAAGGCGAATTCGCCCAACAGCACATCGAGGAGCTCAAAAAGCAGCATATCCACGAAATGAACCAAGTTCAGAACATGCAGCATGAGCATTATGATTTTATCGTTTCGTGGTTTCATGAGATCAAAACTCCGATTGCGGTTCTTCGTTTATTACAGCAAACCGATATGGACGCTAATAGTTTAAGAGAAGAGATCGGGAAGATTGAAAATTACGTTGATCAAGCACTCTATTACGCCAAGCTGGATAGTTTTAATCAGGATTATGCGATTCAAAATTGTGATGTTATCCAGATTTCGAAAGAGATCGTGAAGTCACATTCGAAAACTTTTTTCTCCAAAAAAATTCGCATTAACCTGCAAGCAGATACGCTTGTCGTTCAAAGTGATCCGAAATGGCTGCAGTTTATTATCAATCAGCTTTTGACGAATAGTTTGAAATATACAGAGCTTGGCGGGGAAATTACGATTTCCGTATTCGAAACGCCGCAAGAAAAACAACTGCTGATTCGGGATAGCGGGATTGGTATTAGCCAAAAAGATCTTCCGCGAATCTTTAATCGCGGGTTTACGGGAGAAACGGGACGAACGCATACAAAGTCGACTGGCATGGGTTTATATTTGGCTCAGCAATTATCGAATAAACTCGGCCATTATATTGACTGCACATCGGAAGCCTCTGTGTATACGCAGTTTATCGTTCATTTTCCGAAAGACGACGATCCTTATGTCATGCGACAAAAAAACACACAATGAGTAAATCTCTCATCGTGTGTTTTTTTCGTTGATAATTTTGTAATAAATAGATGTTGATGATACGTAAAAGATCATATACGTTAACACATATAATCCCATGACAGAGAAAATAATCGTCGTTAAGGCAGGTAAATCTTTAATGATTAGGATGACCGTGTAGTACAAAAGATACCAACTATGCAGCAATCCAAGCAAAAGTGGCGGTAAAAAGACGAACAGCAATTGTTTCCAAATAATCTGTTTCATTTCTTTGTCTTCAACACCCATTTTTCGTAAAATCGCATAGTGTTCTCGCTCTTCCGTCGCTTCACGCAGTTGTTTAAAGTAAATGACGCTTGCTAAAGCAAACAACGCAATAGCTGCAAAAAAAGCGACAGAGAACAATATTAAAGAGGATGACTCAATATCGATGGAATACATATCGATAAAGGCTGAATAATAGGATCCTTCGGTGCGCATAACGATATCGTATATTTGTCGTGATACGTTATTGGATGTTTTCGGATCTTCGATTTTATAAACTTCATAGGAAGATAGCGTACGATTTCCTTTCAGTTGCTCAAACGCCTCGTCAGAAATAACGAGTACAGAAGGTTGATGTTTGGAACCCCCACTAGAATCTGTAGGGATACTTAACAACGGGAATCGTATTCGTTCGACGATTTGAAATGTATGATCTCCGAAGACGGTCATTTTAGGCATTGTACTTGGATAAGTTATCGGTTGATCTATTCCTCTTGTTAAAACAATAGCTTCATCGCCTTTTACATCTACTTTTTCACCGACGCCTCGTAAATCAACAATCGCATTTAGTTGCGACTCTGGAAAAATGGTAAATTCCTCTGTGTAGTATTCGGGATAGTCAAAAAATGCTTTTCTATTGGCGATCTTATCTGTTTGAATGCCAGTAATTGTTTCATGAGCCATAATGGGATGCGAGTCGTTCATGATTTGTTCAATTTGTTTTTGAGTTCGGTTATCTTGTGATGAAAAGATCATATCGTTAGGATATTCTTTTCTTACTACATCGGCTTTTACAGCGTAATCTACAGCAATAAATCCAACGCTAAAGATGATAACAGCACTAATTAGTGAGTTAAATGTAAAGTTTACTGTATTCCCTCGAATGGAAAACCGAAGGGAGGAAATCCACAACATTTTGTTGCCAAGTAAATAGTTTTTACTTCGACTCATTCTTTGTAATATCCAACCGGAAAACTGACGGAAAAATAGATACGTTCCGACAATCAAGGCCACCGTTGTAGCCAGTAATGTTTCTTTAAAATAATCTTTCCATAGGTTTGAAGTTCCACCTATGGTTATGGTGTAGTAGGACGATGCAATTAATAGGACGGACAATATCGCCAAAGGCATGGAGAATTGGAGTGGTTTATCCATTTTTTCTTTGGCGTGAAACAATTCAACGATCTGCATTCGACGGACATTCAGGTAACTTTGAAGCGTAATAATGCCGATTAATAAAGCGAATAACAGAATCGTTGAGACGACGGCTTCAAGAGGAAAAGCAAAAGAAATGTCATCCTTATAGTGCATTAAGTTCATTAATATTTTACCGAAAAATTTTGATAGTAATCCACCGATGAATATACCGCTAGTTACAGAAATGATGCTTAGAAATAACGTTTCGTAAAAGACCATTGCGGCAACTTGTCTTTCTTTCATCCCATAAAGGATGTACATACCGAATTCTTTTTTTCGCTGCTTCATAAAAAATGAGTTGGCGTACAATATAAAGAACACGATAAACATAAAGACGATCATGGAGGCAATAAAAATAATCGTTTTATAGTTTTCTTTATTTTGAATAGCTGTAACTACGTCTTCGTTAAACATTAAACCAGAAAAGGTAAAGTAAATGATAACCCCGACAAGCATGGAAATGAAATAGATGGTATATAAACGGATGTTCCGCTTCATATTCCTCCATGATAAATCAAGCAAACTCATAGTCTGTCGCCCCCTATGGCACTTTGAATCGTCAGGATTCGGTCGAAGAATTCTTTTTCCGATTGTTCACCTTTGAACATTTCATTGACGATTTTGCCATCACGGAGAAAAATGACACGCCGACAGTAGCTAGCTGCATAGGGATCGTGAGTAATCATCAGAACGGTTGTTTCAAGGGTGTGATTAAGCGATTGAATTTGTTCCAGCAGCTGGGTAGCGGACCTGGAATCAAGCGCCCCTGTTGGCTCATCGGCAAATACAATCGCTGGATTGGTAATGATCGCACGAGCGGCAGCCGTACGCTGCTTTTGGCCGCCAGAAATCTCAGACGGGTACTGAGGTAAGATAGATTCGATATTTAACGCTTCAATTATTTTGGCTAATCGCTGCTCCATTTCTGCGACAGGTGTTTTTTGCAACGAGAGCGGCAGCAGTATATTTTCTTTCACCGTTAGGGTGTCCAGTAAGTTGTAATCTTGAAAAAGGAAGCCCATTCGTTTTTGGCGGAATTGTCGGAGGTCTTTCTTTTTCAAATCTAACAGCGATTTTCCCTCGATCCAAACTTCCCCACCCGTAAAGGCGTCGATCGTAGAGAGCATATTCATTAATGTCGTTTTGCCAGAGCCAGATGGCCCCATAATCGCGGTGAATTCCCCTTGTTCGATGGTCAAATCGATATTTTTTAATATTTGGTTTTTTCCATAAGATTTTGATAAATTCTTAGTTTGGATAATAGTAGTCATCGTTTCGCCTTCCCTTCATGACTTAACTATACGGCTTAATATGCGCACTAACCATCGAACTATCAACGTCTATAGTGACAAATTTGTCATATTGGGAAAATGAAGCCATACATCCATTTTTCTTTTCCGCCTCCAAGTGTAGTAGAATAGAGCCACAGCAACATGAAGGGGAGTCAAATGAAGTGACGACAACGACAAGGAGTTTTACCGATTATTCATTAAGCGACGAGATTACGCGAGCGTTAACCACATTAGGTTACACACAGCCGACGGATGTGCAACATAAGGTTATTCCAATCGCGTTGCAAGAGAGGGACTTGACCGTCAAGTCTCGTACAGGGAGCGGGAAAACGGCGGCATTCGGCATACCGATCTGCGAGCTTGTGGAATGGGAAGAGAACAGGCCGCAGGCACTCATCCTGACGCCAACGCGGGAGCTTGCCGACCAAGTGAAGCAGGATATGACGAACATTGGGCGCTTTAAGCGGATTAAGGCGGTAGCGTTATATGGGAAGCAGCCATTTGCGAAGCAGAAGCTAGAGCTTCACCAGAAGTGCCACGTGGTCGTGGGTACCCCAGGACGCGTGCTGGATCATATTCAAAAAGGAACGCTGGACGTAGAGCGTCTGAAGTATTTAGTTATCGATGAAGCAGATGAAATGCTGCGGATGGGCTTCATTGAGCAGGTGGGAGCCATCATTGATGAGTTGCCAACGGATCGGATGACCATGTTGTTCTCAGCCACATTGCCGAAGGATGTCGAGCAATTGTGTCATCAGTACTTGCGGAAGCCGATCGATATCGAGATCGAAACGCCGGAAGCTGCGAAGGTTCAGATCGAGCATTCCCTGATCACTGTGCGGGATAACGAAAAGTGGTCATTGCTTCAGAACGTGCTCGTAATGGAGAATCCAGAGAACTGCATTATTTTCTGCCGGACACAAGAGAATGTCGACAAGCTGTTCACACAGCTCGATCAGTTGGATTTCCCATGTGATAAAATCCACGGCGGCATGGTGCAGGATGATCGCTTCCTCGTGATGAATGCATTCAAGCGCGGAGAGTTTCGATTCTTGGTCGCAACGGACGTCGCGGCGCGCGGGATCGATGTGGAGGACATCACCCATGTAATCAACTACGATCTCCCGATGGAGAAAGAGAGCTACGTCCACCGGATTGGTCGAACAGGGCGCGCTGGGAAGACGGGCAAAGCGATTTCGTTCGTTACACCTCACGAAGATAAGTTTCTGGCCGAAATCGAGGGCTATTTGGGCTTCGAGATTCCGCGGAAGGATGCACCTGACTCGGAGGAAGTGGCCGCGAAGCAAGCAGCTTTTGATCAGAAGATGCAGGCTACGCCTGTCATCAAGCGGGATCGCAGTGACCAGTTGAACAAGGGCATCATGAAGCTCTATTTTAACGGGGGCAAAAAGAAGAAGATTCGCGCCGTCGACTTCGTCGGCACACTTGCGAAAATTGAAGGTGTCACCGCGGATGATATCGGCATCATCACGATTCAGGATAATGTGTCGTATGTCGACATTTTGAACGGAAAAGGGCCGTTGGTGCTCAAAATCATGAAAAGCACCACCATCAAGGGCAAGCTGTTGAAGGTGCATGAAGCGAATAAGTAGGGGATTGAAACCAGATTGCCATTGAGGCACTCTGGTTTTTTTGATGAGGCGTCGATTTCGGCCGTCTCAGACGGCGAAGCCAACTGACTAGGCGAATTTGTTTGGCTGAGGCGTCGATTTCTGACCTCTCAGAGTTAAATAGGTGCTGGTGCGCCGCTGAGCCGTCGATTCCAGCCGTCTCACACGGCGAATCCACCAGACTAGGCGAATTTGTGTGGCTGAGGCGTCGATTTCTGACCTCTCGGAGTTAAATTGGTGCTGATGCGTCGCTGAGCCGTCGAATTCAGCCGTCTCACACGGCGAATGCACCAGATTAGGCGAATTTGTGTGACTGAGGCGTCGATTTCTGACGTCTCGGGGGTGAATGGGTGCTGAGGCGTCGCTGAGGCGTCGATTCTGGACGTCTCGCACAGCGAATCCACCATCCTAGGCGAATTTGTGTGACTGAGGCGTCGATTTCAGCCGTCTCGAAGGTGATTAGGTGTTGATGCGTCTCTGAGCCGTCGATTTCTGACGTCTCGCACAGCGAATCCACCATCCTAGGCGAAATTGTTTAGCTGAGGCGTCGATTTCTGACCTCTCAGAGTTAAATAGGTGCTGATGCGTCGCTGAGCCGTCGAATTCAGCCGTCTCACACGGCGAATCCACCAGACTAGGCGAATTTGTGTGGCTGAGGCGTCGATTTCTGACCTCTCGGAGTTAAATTGGTGCTGATGCGTCGCTGAGCCGTCGAATTCAGCCGTCTCACACGGCGAATGCACCAGATTAGGCGAATTTGTGTGACTGAGGCGTCGATTTCTGACGTCTCGGGGGTGAATAGGTGCTGATGCGTCGCTGAGCCGTCGATTCTTGCCGTCTCACACGGCGAATCCACCAGACTAGGCGAATTTGTGTGGCTGAGGCGTCGATTTCTGACGTCTCGGAGGTGAATGGGGGCTGGTGCGTAGCTGAGCCGTCGATTTCGGCCGTCTCATACGGCGACTCCCCAATACCAGGCTAATTTGTTTGTCTGAGCCGTAGATTCCAGCCGTCTCACACGGCGAATCCACCACACTAGACGAATCTGTGTGGCTGAGGTGTCGATTTCTGACCTCTCAGAATTAAATAGGTGCTGATGCGTCGCCGAGCCGTCGAATTCAGCCATCTCACGCTGGCAAATTAGGGGATACTGTGTCGAAACTGGGTGCGGCTCCTACCTTTTCTTAATAAAAATCGACGCTGAAGGTTAAAATATTACTCGAAAGGGTCAATTCTGTGACTTATCCATGAATCGCTCGCAAGGTAGACTATAGAAAACACGACATGGGGTGAATTTCATGGCTAACCATATACAATCTCAAGCAAGTAGTTTGCCAACAACTAAAGTGAAGCCAAAGCGGTCTAAGCAGCAAATTCGCGAGGATTTGGCCGGATATCTTTTCGTTAGTCCCATGGTGATCGGCTTATTCGTATTCACATTATTTCCAATCATCGCTTCCTTCTTCTTGAGCTTTACGGATTGGAACTTTGTTGCCGGGTTTTCGAAGGTGAAATTCCTTGGATTGGACAATTTCACCAAGCTCATTCACGATAGTGTCTTTCTACTTTCACTTAAAAACAATATGATTCTGATGGTCGTTGTTCCGTTAACACTCATTATTTCACTGGTTTTAGCGGTGCTTATTGATAAGCAAGTGTATTTTAAAGGTTTTTTCAAAGTTGTTTACTTCATTCCTTATATTTCAAGTGTAGTTGCGGTAGCGATCATATTTCAAGTTCTCTTCCATCCTACTTATGGGCCGATTAACCAAACCTTAATGGATTGGGGATTTGCGAATCCACCGAAATGGTTGGCTGACCCTGATTACGCCTTGTACTGTGTGATGGGACTCATGGTGTGGATCAACATTGGGTACAACATGATTATTTTTATGGCGGGACTTCAATCCATTCCGAAAGATTTATATGAAGCAGCCGATATTGACGGTGCATCCAAATGGAAGCAGTTTTATGGCATTACCGTGCCTTTACTGTCACCAACAACGTTCTTCTTGCTTGTGTCCGGTATTATTGGAACGTTCAAAGTATTCGACGTGATTTCCGTACTGACCAATGGTGGACCTGCTAACTCAACGAGTGTTGTCGTGTTCCGTTTATACGAAACAGCCTTCATTAATCTGCAATCCGGTTATGCATCTGCCATGGCGATTGTGCTTCTAATACTCGTACTCTTGATCACGTTAATTCAATGGTTCGGCCAACGCAAATGGGTCAACTATTAAACTAGAATGGAGGTTAACCCATGGATAACAAAAAAAGTCTCAGAAAGATTATAGTTACGATCGTAATGGCACTCTTCGGTATCGTGTTCATGATGCCATTCCTATGGATGATCTCAGCATCTATGAAGCCAGAAGCCGATGTATTCATTTTCCCGATACAGTGGATTCCCAAGCATTTTAACCTGATTGAAAACTATAAAACGGTATGGACGACGAAATTTCCGCTGTACTATTGGAATTCGATTAAAGTTACTGTGATCACAACCGCCTTATCCGTTCTGTTTTCATCTATGGCGGCTTACGCTTTTTCAAAAATTAAGTTCCGTGGCTCGAATATTATCTTCGTTCTCGTTCTTGCTATCTATATGGTTCCAAGTCAGGCGATTCTCGTACCACAATTTCTTTTGCTGCGTTCGATGCACTTGTACGATACACATATTGGACTTATCCTTCTAGGATCTTTCAGTGTTCTGGGTACGTTCATGCTTCGCCAGTTCTATCTAGGTATTCATGATGAGTACATGGAATCAGCAAGGATAGATGGCGCAGGTCATGCTCGCATTTTCTGGACGATCTGTACACCGCTTGTACGCCCTGCAATTGCGACTTATGCAATTCTTCGCTTTATCTGGACCTGGAATGATTACCAGAATCCATTGATTTTCTTAAGAGATAAGTCGTTATTCACGCTTCCGCTGGGTATTCGCTCTTTTGCCGATTTAAACGGCGAGTTCTACTCCCTGATCATGGCTGCATCCGTTTCTGCGATCTTGCCGCTGCTTATCATTTTCATCATTGGTCAAAAACAAGTTATCGAAGGTATTTCCATGGGTGGCGTTAAAGGTTAATCCAAGTTTACATGCAAAAAGTCAAAATAAGAGCACATAAGGTTAAAATAGTGCCTCGTGTGCTCCAATCAAGTTTGTTACGATTCGTCATGTAAAGGTTTTCAGTTTTCGCAACAACATACAAATATCTTCTTGGAGGGGTTCATATGAAAAAGAGTTTACTCGTATTAAGCGGTGTTCTAGCAATCAGTACTGCACTTGCAGGCTGTGGAAGCAAAAGTGAAGACAAACCTGCTGAAACTGGCGGTGCAGCAACGTCCTCAACGAAAGCACCTGTTACTATTAAAGTACAAGCATGGTACACAGAAGCTCAAGGGAACTGGAACGCAACAGTTGAAGCTTACAACAAGACTCACCCTAACGTAAAAGTGGTTTACGAGAGCATGTCCGAAAAGGGCGATTCCCAAGAAGGTATGAAAAAGCTTGACCTACTTGCTGCTTCCGGCGAGCAAATGGACGTTGTTATGTACTCCAGTGCATCTGATTTTGCACAACGTGTTGGCGCAGGAATTCTTGAGCCGCTTGATGCGTACTTGAAAAAAGATAACATTGTCGTCAAAGATGAATATAAACTTGATCCAGTCGTTAACGGGAAATACTATGCGCTTCCTGGTAAAATGATTGAATGGTTCGTTCTATTGAACAAAGATAAATTGGACGCTGCGAAACTTCCAGTTCCAACAGAATGGACTTGGAATGACTACGCCGAATACGCGAAGAAAATGACTTCTGGTGAAGGCGCAGCGAAACAATACGGTTCCTACTTCCATAACTGGAAAGACTACGCACTACTTGGTTTGAACAACAATATGGATAATCCGTACCTCGTGAAATCGGATGGTACCGAAAATATTGATAACCCGCAGGTTCGTTTCTCCTTGAACCTACGTAACCAAATGGAAAACGTGGATAAATCATCCGTTCCTTATTTCGAAGTTGTTTCGCAAAAAATGGCTTACCGTGACGTATTCTACGCAGGTAAAACAGCTATGCTAGCAACAGGTAACTGGATGGTTGGTGAGCTTGCACAAAATGCGAAGTTCAACACTGTATTTGCTCCGTATCCGAAATATGATGCGAAAGATACAAACGGTCTAACTGAAGTTGGTGCTGACTTCATGGGTGTTGCTGCGAACTCCAAAAACAAACAAGCGGCTTATGACTTCGTGAAATGGTACACAACAGAAGGTATTCAAACACAAGGTCTGTTCTTCTCCGGTTGGAAAAAAGCCGACATTAATGCTAACGTAGATGCAATTCTAAAAAGCGGTAAACCAGATCAAGTAGCTAAAATTGATAAAACTTCCTTGCTTTCTACTTTGAAAGTAAATAAAGCTACAAAATTGGTAGTTCCTCCAACGTACGCATTGCAACAAGAGAAAGAATACCTAACGCAAGTTGAGTTGTTCTTAACAGGTAAGCAAGATCTGGAGAAAACAATTTCCACAGCGAAAGCGAAAATCGAAGACATCAGAAAAAGTAATGCAAAGTAATCGGTAACGGTTAGACTAGCTTTACTGGTATAATGTGTATAGGAAGCAAGAGGTGGCCACCGGCCCCTCTTTTTTCCCATTTTATTGGAAAAGGTGGGTAACGTTGGTGCTGCACTGGTTTCGCACATTATCACTTCGTAATAAATTAGTACTAACGATTCTGATCTGTCTGGTCCTACCGTCTATTGTGTCGATGAATGTATCGAACTTTTTCACACGGGATGCGGTTCGATCACAAGTGGCAGACAACGCAAGGCAATCGATGCGTATCACGAGTCAGATTGTAACTGGACAGTTGAAGAACATGGTCTATATGATGAATTTCATTCAATTTGATGAGGAGATACAAAAGCCAATCCTCAGTCTAGGTCATGTAGATGACACGACGACAATTGGAGATATTTTTCAAGCTAAACTTACGATAAATAAAAGAATTTCAACCGTCATGAATCCGCTGGGAAATATGAATGTGACATTGCTACTCCCCAATGGTCAATATGTAGCTTCCTATACGACCATTAATTTCGACCCAAAATCATTTTTGGCGAAAGACTGGATGAAGGAAGTTAATCAGATAAAAGGTTATAATGTACATTGGATTGGGACTGAGTTCAACTACAATAGTGAATCAACCCAACCGTATTTATTAGCAGCAGCTAAGCCACTAGGATTGAATGGTACCATTTACGGCTATGTCATTGTCGGACTCGAGTTAAATGTTCTTCAGAACTTGTTTGCACAATATAAGGATAATGAAACCATGGTCATTATTGATGAGAATGGCCGCATTTTGGTTGATCAGGACGCTAGTCGCATTGGTACGCAATTTGCGAATTACGATCAGCTTCCGTCCGAAGAGGGTTCCTCCTTTGTTAAGGTAGCAGGTGAAGAGTATATTATGCAGAGTAATCAAATTTCACCCAATTGGAAGCTTGTCAGTATGGCGCCATACAAGAATGCTGCCCAACAAATTGAGTCGTTCCGGAAGACAGATTTCCTTATTCAACTCTTCTTTTTAATCTTGTTTGCAAGTGTGCTCCTTTATGTTGTAAGAACCCTGACGAAGCCCATTGCTAAGCTTGTACAAACAGTTGTCCGTATCGAATCGGGTCAGTTAAGTGAACGATCTAACATTAATGGTGGTGACGAAGTTGGTCGGCTAGGGTATGTATTTGATCGAATGATCGATCGGATCGAGCTGACGCTCTTTGAGAATAAGCGAGAGCAAGAACTCAAGCGCAAGGCCGAACTGGCGATGCTCCAGGCACAGATTAATCCGCATTTTCTTTTTAACGTATTGAATTCCATCCGCTTAAAGATCATGATGAAAGGCGACGAAGAGAATGCTGAATTGATCAGCTCATTGTCTGCCCTTTTGCGTATGACCATTAATCGCAATAACGAATACATAACGCTCCATGAAGAGATTGGGATCAACGAGCACTATGTTCGTTTGTTGAATTCGCGGCACGGTGATCGGGTTGTCTTGCGAATATCCGCGGCTTCGGACACGCTGCTTATTCAAATTCCGCGTTTCTTGCTGCAGCCACTGATTGAAAATGCGTATATTCACGGCCTTAAAAGTAAAGCAGGTGAAATAACCATTGTTTCTCGTATTGCAGAGGATGGCAGACTCCAAGTGGAGATTCTGGATTCCGGGGTTGGCATGACGCCAGAGCGGTTGCTCACGCTTCGCAATCATTTAGAAGCTACACCAATCATGCCTGTAGTGGAAGAATCAAGCAGCCCTTCGCTATCAGGGATTGGTATACATAATGTGTTTGAACGACTACGGATGATTTATGGACATCGATTCGATTATGAAATTGAAAGTAATCTAGGACTCGGCACTCAAATTATTCTTCGCTTTCCACAGCAACCAGAGAAGGAAGTGTGACCTTGTACACCGTCATGATTGTAGATGATGATATTCCGGTTCTTGAATTTCTCAAAACGACGATAAATTGGGAAGAGCTCGGTTATCAATTGACTGGCGTTTATGCGAGTCCCTTGGAGGCTCTGAAGGCAGGTCAGCAAACGAAGACAGATGTATTGATTAGTGATATTGGGATGCCTGGGATCAATGGGCTGGAGCTGATTAAGTCCCTCCGTGAGGAGGATCCCCACGTGAAGGCCGTGATTCTCTCTTGTCACGATGAATTTCACTATGCACAGGCGGCCGTTAAGCTTTCGGTGAGTGAATATATATTGAAGGAAACGATGAACGTCAGCAATATCACGGAGGTATTGACCAGGCTCAAAGAGCAATTAGACGCCGAGGATCGGCAACAATCGAAGAGCCGCAAGCTAGAGAAAGAAGTGTCGCAGCAACGCGGCGCGTCGAAACGCCAGTTCATTCGAAGCACAGTGAATGAGCCGTTATTTGATGCGGACGAGTGGGGAGCCAAAGCGGGTGACTTCGGTATTCACCTGAACAAGCACGCTGTACTGCCCGTATTCGGCTATGCCAACCGGGTGAAAGAGGCGAATAGCCGGTTTCAATCGACGGACTTGTTCGAGTATACGATTCAGAATATTGTCGAAGAGATTCTCGTGGATCAAAAGGAAGTGACCTTATTCACTTACGATACAGGTGAAATCGTCCTGCTATTTCCGCATTTCTCTGAACTGCATGTGAACAATAGTCAGAAGATGGAGCAGACGCTTCGACAGCTGCAAACCTGTTTGCAAAAGTACGCCAAAATCTCCTTCTCGTTTATCACCGGGAATCCGGTGAAGGATGTTCGTGCGTTGAAGGATCAATTAATCCGCATGGTCGAAGGGAAGGCTGGCCGATTTTACATGCCAGAGTCCTCGATCAGCAAGCTAAGTAATTTGCGGGAAGGTTTCGGGGATGGCGGGGAGTTGCTCGCCCAATATGCGCAAGCGTTGGATGAATTCCGCAATGTGGTGTTCGATGAGCGTGTCGAAGGAATCGACTCTTTTGTCTCAAAGTGGGTCGATTTCATCCAGTATAATCGGTTCCGCCCCTTAGAAGTGAAGGACTGGCTGCTCAAAATGATTCTCGATGTGCGGATGCGCCTAAAATCACTGCAGCACTATCAATCGACGTTTTCTTCGGAGCTGCTGCATCACGATGTCCACGAGCTATCCTCTATCCGCGAAATGGAGCTATGGCTGAAGGATTATTTGCAGCAGGCCATCGAGTGGGCGGGTCAAGTGTATCGAGAGTCGCATAATCGTGAAATCCTGGAGTGTCAGCGCTTCGTGTACAGCCATCTCGATACGAAGATATCACTCGAGGACGCCGCGGCGCATCTTCATTTGCATCCGAGCTACTTGAGCCGCTTATTCAAGCGGGAGACGGGCGAGAATTTCATCGAGTATGTGACGCGGATGAAGATGGAGAAAGCGAAAGAGCTGCTAGAGATCACGGATAAAAGCGTGGAACAAATCTCCGACATGCTCGGCTACGAGAATAAAAATTACTTCGGTAAGCTCTTCAAGGCGCACACAGGCTTCGTTCCCAATGCGTATAGGGGGCAGACGAAGGGGAGTTAAGTGGGGAGCTAAGTGACGTAAAGAACCAAGCCTGCGTGCAGGCTTGGTTCTGACGTGCTGGACACTGCGAAAGGTGCAGGCTTGGCAAGAGTAACACTGAAAGCTGCCGAAAGGGGGCATTTTCAGTCATATCGGCTCGGCCCCCTTAATCCGGAGTCTTAGCCTACAGTAATTACTCATTCTTAAAAATGCTCATTATTTCGAGCGTTTACATTGAATTATGAAATGCTGAAGAGTCTTTA
>NZ_JCAUAP010000027.1:0-33383 GCF_059692015.1 Paenibacillus sp. J22P165
GTCATAGCTTCGCTTGTTATTCGAGATCGTTGTCTCAACCAGCCTCAAACATGTTTCTACAAGTAGGGGGTGAACAGTTTAGCGGACGGGATCGCGGTCCCACGGGCAGAGGCGTTCGCCCCCGGCTACCGTTACAAAACCTCTAAAAACAAAAGAGGTCAACCAGTAAAAACTGGTTAACCTCATAATACGAACGGGCAGAATAGTTCAATTAATTCTACAGAAATACCGCGGGGATTGAGTATTTTTAAAATCACAAATCAGACGTTATCTGTAAAGATAGGCAACATAAAAATACCTATAAAGAAGAGTAGACGTGAGAGCAGAGATCCACAGAGTGCGTGGCAATGACAATCCATAAATTTCGTTCGATGTCCATGGCCATAGCTTGTACAAGGAAGGAGCCTATGAAAGTATACTTCTTTTTATTCATACTTTCGTGGGCGGTGACATTTAGTCAAAAATTTAACACCGTTTACTCGTTGTCCGTCATAGATATGAACTTGCGGGGGTCCCGTAAAATTATTTTATTATCCGGGCAATTGAGCCACATTCAGTCATATAAATAGGTGATAGCAGTTGGAACCTGTTGAGGAGGATTTTATACAAATGATGTTACCGAGTGAAAAGTATTTCGGTAAGTTTGAGGCGGTTTTTTTATTTTACGGAGCCATGCCGACAGGCGTTTCTGTTTCTGAAACCGGGCGTATTTTCATTTGCTTTCCAAAATGGGGAGACGACGTTAAATTTACAGTGGCTGAAATTGTACATGATACATTACAGCCTTATCCTAGTTTAGACGCTAATGTGGTAAGCCCATCGAATATCACAACGTCCCTCATTAGTGTCCAAAGTGTCGTTGCTGATGGAAATGGTACGCTTTGGGTATTGGATACAGGAGCTCCTAATTTCTCAGAACCCATCAAAGGGGGGGCGAAGTTAGTCGCTATTGATTTAAATTCAAATACTATAAAAAGTGTATATACATTTACGGAAGATGTTGTCCTGCCAACCACGTATCTGAATGATGTCCGAGTTGACTTTCGTGTTGGTAAAGCAGGTTATGCTTATATAACGGATTCGTCTTCCCGAGGACCAGGAGCCATTATTGTCGTTGATTTAGAAACCGGTTATGCCTGGAGACGGTTAAATGGAGCAAATTCAACTTCGCCCGATCTCTATCTCTTACCGAAAGTTGAAGGTAAAATCATGATGAATCGAAACCAAGACGGATCTACTTCACCCTTTAGATTGGCATCCGATGGTATAGCGATTTCCCCGGACGGCAAGATGTTGTATTTTTGTCCTCTCTCCAGTCGTCATCTGTACTCGATTTTAACGGAAGCCCTAAGAGACCGAACGATACCGGATATGAATTTACAGTATCACGTGAAGTATTGGGGAGAAAAAGGTGCTTCAGATGGAATGATCACCGATGCAAAAGGAAACGTTTACGCTGGAGACTATGAAAACAATAGTATTCGAAAGATATTGCCGAATGGAATAATGGAAACCATTGCACATGATCCGAGAATTTTATGGCCGGATACTTTTTCTATTGGTCCAGATCAATACTTATATTTCATCGTGAACCAATTACATCGGCAGGCGAGATTTCATAATGGAAATGACCTTCGGCAGAAGCCTTATAGTTTACTCCGTATGAAAATAGACGAACCACCTGCTCCTATCTTTTAGTAAATACTTCGTTTTACAAAGTTGACTCTATTTGCATAGAAAATGTATTTTATGACTTTATGGTTATTAAGAATTTGGAGTCTGTCGCTCGGCAGTCTGTTCAGCTATCGAGAAACTATAGCTCAATAAACATGAAGAAACGGCAGCCAGTATAAGGACTATCGTTTTCTCAACTATGGGCAGAATAGTTCAACAAGAATGCCAGCATGCCTGCATTGGAAAATAACACAGAACGAGAACCGTTAAGAAAATGGTTCTCGTTCTGTGTTTGTGCAAGCTTATTTTCGCACATTCGTCAAAGGTTGTATATGAAGCTCATATGTAACGTCAAATTTCATGTTCGCCCAGAGAGTAGACCATTCATCCTCGCTCATGGGCTTCGAAAAAGGACCTAGTGTAAGAGTACCTATTTCCAGAGGGTCCATTTCCGACTGTTGCATTTTCTTTAGCAGCTCTGTTGTTTGTTTTTCGAAAAGCGATTTTATCTGTTGTTGAATTACCGCTAATTGATCAAGGTTGTCTATATCTCCCTTTCCACGGTACTCTTCAATTCGACCTTTGAGATCGACGTTGAGAGATAATGTTGAGTAATCGAGATTTAATTTCATCTTTGTCTCGGAAGTGACATTCCCGATCGCTATTGATAACTCTGGGATGGTAAGGACTTTAAGGTGATGATTATGATCAATCAGTTGGAATATTTGTTCATTTCTCTTATTAATGTTCGTTTGCAGTTTATCGTTTTTGAAGAAGGCAGTTCCTTCGTAGATAAAATGTTCTTTATCGACCTTGAAAATAGGTGCCACTGGATCGGAGTATGGTGAATAGTACCTTTTCATAAATTGATGTAGATTTACAATAGTCATATCTCCTTGTTTCTTATTTTCATAGTGTTTAAGCAAACGGTAAAGTAAATAGCCGGGAATGTCTTGTGTTTTTATTTGATTTTTAATGAAATCATCAAAGCTTCCATTGACGATGACGATATAAAGGCGTTGAGAAATATCAGGGTCCGTAAATAAAGTGTTCATAAGTGATGTAATGCCTTTTTTCGCCAGTTCTTGTTCAATAAATACCATACGAAGTTGTCCTGATTTTACTTCCCGATAATAGCTTAAATTAAAATCCTTTCCTCCCTCCTTCAATAGATCGACTTCTTGGGTAAGCATTTTTTTTGATTCAGAATATATGGGTGGTACCAGTGTGCTTATTCTTAGCTTCCCTTCTGTACCCTCAGTAATCGACCACCAAATCACAGGGGAGATTTCTTCGATCTGATTGTTATCTACAAATGGGGAGCATCCAATCATCCATAGCATACTGCTCATTATGACGAGGAACATCGTATGTTTAAACAGCCTCAATGCTAGATAAGCCCCTTTCGTTTGCAAGCAATCAGAAGGAAGGTTGGGATGAACAAGTAGGTAAATGCCCGTAACCAAATCTGCAGGCTCATCAAAGGGTTCTGTTCAGTTTCATCAAACCACTTGTCTAGAATAATCGTACTTATTAAAATCATGATCCAACAGGTTATAAAACCAATTCGATTGCTCTGTTCGTTTAATCTTCCTGAAACTATTCGAATAGCCCCGTAGAACCATAAGAAATTAAGGGAAATGGCCCACACATAATAAAACATTTGCAAGCAAATTAAAATGATATCAATTCGCTCAAAAACAGGAGTTTGCAGATAACGAATAAGGTCCGTTACCGGAAATCTGCTTTTGTTCAAGTATTGGGAACTAAAAAATAATAAGGAAACAACAAACATAATCAAATACTCAAAGACAGACGCGGTATTAGCAAATGTCAAATATTTCAACATCTTTTGTTTTTGGTTTATCCACGGCCCAATAAAGACCAAGTACTCCGGTCCCGAGAACGCTTGCCAAATGAATAGAATATTCTTCCAGGAGACTGTCGACCAGTCTGCGGGGATTAAGGGATATAAATCGTGAAGTGACGCCATCGATGGGTAGAAGAAAGGAATAAAACATAAAATCATCCAAGCGGAACCAAAAAAGGCAATAACGACAAAGCGTATCGCATTCGTCATTCCTCGAGAGGCCGCGTACAAACAAATCCCAAAGAGAAATAAAATCAACCACAAAGGATTCATGGAAGGGAAGATGATACTATTAATCACTTCCACAGTCCCCAGTGTACTTACATATATTTTAGCAAAAATGAAAAACAGACCAACGAAGGCCAAAACACGAACCGTCCGCTTTCCAAATAGTTGAACGAATCCTTGATATCCTTTGGTGGAAATGTCTGATGAAAACCATTTTGCAATCAAGATCATATTCAATTGTGATAAAATCCCCACGGCAATTAATACCCAAATCATATAGGGACAAACCAATTTGGAAGGAGTGACTAAGACGAAATATAGCATTTGACTTCGGTTGACCATGAAAAAGACATAGATCCCGCCAAACGTGGCCGTTCTCTCATATAAGGAAGATGCCTTCACATTATTTTCTCCTTTGACTGGTTCGCCATTTCTGTAGGGTATGTAAATATTCAGGACGTTCCTTCATCCAATGGAAAGGACCCCGAATGAAAAGATCTAACCAATCCCTCCAGTAAAGAGGAGCTAAGGGGGCAAAATAAGGCTGTTTCAAAGATGTGAGACTATTCAAATGGACAAGAATAACAATTATCCCGAATACTATCCCTAACATTCCCATATAGTTGGCAAGGAAAAGGAAAGCGAATTGAAGCAGTGTGTTTGATTTTGTCACGAGATAATTAGGGACTAGAAACGAAGCGATAGCCGTAACACCTACTAAAACAATTAATATTTTGCTTGCAAAACCAGCTTCAACGGAAGCTTGTCCTACGACAATGCCACCAATCACGCCTAGTACTTGACCCGACTTGGTGGGCATCCTAAGACTTGCTTCTTTGATGATCTCTAGGGTAATCAGCATTAAAAATGCTTCCCAAAATGGCGTAAACGGCAATTTGGTTCTAGATTCTAATAATACAAAAAGAACTTGCATCGGGAGCATCTGATAATGATGCGTGGCTAACGCAACATAGATCGGGACTAATATTAACGAAAGTACATAGCTTACATATCGCAGCAGCCGCAAAAAACTGGCAACCAGCCAGCGATTAATGTAATCCTCTGGAGATTGAAACAGATGAAAAAATGTTATGGGAGCCGTTAACGCAAATGGTGTATTGGCTACTAAAAAAGTAATTTTTCCCATTGATAAAGTGAAAGCGCATAGATCCGGGCGGTCGCTTTGTTGAAATTGCGGGAATATACTATGATAATGATCTTCCATGAATGCCGCAACATGGGACGAATCCAAGAAAACATCAAAATCAATGGTAGATAGTTTACTTCTTGCAATGGAAATAAATTCGGGATTGGTCACCCCTTCCATATACATCATGACAACCTCTGTTTTACTTACAGAACCGACAGAAAACCTTTCTGATTTTAAAGATGTCGATGGAAGCCGTCTGCGAATCATTGTCACATTTTGATCGATTTGCTCACTAAAGCTATCTTTGGGTCCAAACATAATGGTTTCGGTTTCCGATGTTTCGATGGCGCGAGTCAATGGATTTGGAAGAGGTGCTGCCCACCACTGATTCTTCATAGGTTCATAGAAAAGAATGGATCCCGTTAATAGTTTCTGCTGACCTTCCTCCATCGTGACAATTCTGGATACCTTAGCTGTGGCTATGCATTCATTTATTTCTTCAAGATCACAGCGGAGCAGCGGTTCGATAACGGATTCATTTAAGCGTTCTTGGTCAATTAATGTTCTTATGTAGAGAAACATCACCATTTGATTATTATTGGCCCTGTGTTCGATGATTTCTGCATCGTCCATGTTGGCCAAAATTTGCCTAAATGAATCTATCGTTAGGACGGTATTCTGAGGTTCAGGTTTCTCAAAATGGTGTCCAATCTTAAGCTTCTTCCAAAACATAAACACCATCCTTACAAAGTGGGGAGTAAAAGTTGAAAATATTGGTTATGCCTTTATAATTTATCCATGACTGGATCATTTATACCCTTAGGGTTCGTATGTATGAGAACTGTTTCATGAGGTGCATGCGGATACATGTTGTCCTTTTTTTCAGTAATTGGCAGATTAGCGAAACCTAAACGACTATTAGAACGTCTAATCTAATAATTTCCAATTTAAGGGAAGATGGGGAGGGGACATGTCGCAGAAAAAGGGCTATGCACTCTTTACAGTATTAACAATATGGGCAGTAAATAAAATAGTGGTTCCTATTAGCAATAACGTGGTGACAGTTCAAGGTATACCTGGTCAACAAACGACTCAGCAGATTTCTACAGTACAAATTGATAAAGATACTGTATGGGTGATTGAAACCAACAGCAACTTAATAAAAGTTATAACGCATGATCCGGATGGTTATCATATGAAACAAATAAAAATGTCTATCCAAAATCAATAATATTGTGTTGAACGAACGGGTAACTTTAGTTAAACAAACTAAGGGCACCGGTTACAATGATCAGCTGCCTTTTCTCATCTACTTGACTGGATAGTTAAAAACTCAGCTTCTAATATATGGGGTATGATGGAAGGTGAGTTTTATACAAGGGGGAAACATATGCAAAAATTTCAGAATAAAATGTGTCTGTTTGTTTTGAGCATTACAATTTTAAGTGGATGTATAAATCCCTCTCTGACTTCCACGAATACTCAGATAGCGCCAACTACACCTGCGCTTGACACACCAACACCAACTCCAACTCCTACGCCAACTCCAGCCCAGCAGCGGTCAAGACTCAAAAACGAATACTAAAGCAAACGGGTCTGTAAACCTCACTGACAATGATGTAAAAGGAATTCTCAAAGAGCTTATCTCAAAGGCGGTAAATGTCTACGGAGTATTTAACGGAACTGAAGCGATTAAATTTGATGAAACGAAAACAATTCCAGGTGACAAAGATTATTTACTTGTTACAGGCGAGAAAATTAAAATGGGCTTATTCAACAACGTTAAATCAATGACGGATTTTAAAAATGCAATTGAAGGGGTATTTACAAAAGATATCGCCCAAAAGCTATTTTATAGTCGATATCTAGAAATTGTTGACGATGGTAGTAAAGATCGACCTTATTATAAGGGGTATGAAGGACAGCTTTATATATACAAATGGATGGGAGGACATGGAGCGGCAACGGATTATCTAACTGATACCACCAAGATAATAAAACAAAACGGTAATATTGCGGTTGTTGAGTTAGATACTACACTGTTTGGCAAACCGGATAAAAATTGACACTAACGATTGAATATGTAAATGATAAATGGCTTCTGGCATCATCACTTGTCTAATAAAGAAGACACATTAGAGTGTTAAACTAATGGCGAACGTTAGCGTTCAATGAATTGAAACGGGAACTGCTTCTGCGGCTCCCATTTTAAGAGCAGAACTTAACAATATACCTTAAGAGGCTACCGGCACATTGTGTGTATGGGTAGCCTCATGTGTTTTGGGAGTCTGTTCAGTTAAACGGACAACAAGGAAATCCCTCATATATGTGCAATTTAAGTTGATTGATGGAGAACGCGATAATTAAAAATTGAACGAAATAAATATACAAGCCCACATAACCGATTCATATGATGACGATGGTGTTGCTGTTGCAAGACTGCAACGGAAATATTTTCGGCAGCCCTTTATTTTAATCTGAAGATCAATAAATTAGGAAAAACACGATAGAAGAGAATTAAAAGCTTAGTCTAGTTTTAATCCCAAGTACTAAGCATTTTTTGAAAACAAAATATGGATAGATATGTATATATTGGACAAAATAAGCGCACGTAACCATGATCTGGGAATAGGTGAACATCATGAAAGCGACATCTCATTCAATGGACATTGCGAAAAGCTTGTCAATATCAATCCATGATAATTTGACCTTGTTGAATCAAATATTTGAAGGCGCAAATGATCTAGTGGTTCAAGAATGGCGTTTCGGTAAGGATTTCTCCATTACTGCCTCTTCGATTTACTTTAAAACACTTTCCAATGAAAAAGAAACCAATTACATGAAAAAAGCGCTTCAAGATCTGCTTAAGCCTGAAAACGAAACTGCCATAGACGTGACATTGGCAGCATTTACCTCATTTTTTGAAAACCATGGCGTATCTACAAAAAATGCTGTTCTGGTTGAACGTCTTGACGATGTTGTTACCCATATTTTAAACGGTCATATTGTTATTCTCATCGATAAATGGTGTAAAGCACTTGCGTTTGATGCATTTGACGTCGAAACCAGGCCTGTGGCAGAACCAGTAAGTGAGTCCGTCGTACAAGGTCCACGCGAAGGAAGTGTCGAGGATCTTCAGACTAATGTGGGCTTGATACGAAAAAGGTTGCGAAGCTCGGACCTTAAAATGATTTTTTTGGTCGGAGGAGGTGAATCGAAAACAAATCTCGTATACGGGTATTTAGATAGCCGTGTGAACAAGCCTTTGCTGAATACTTTCGTTGAAAAAATAAGCTGCATCCCCGAGTTGGAAATTCTCGAGACATCGTATATCGAAGAATTGGTGGAGGATAATATCTATTCTCCGTTCCCGCAAGTGCGATTCACCGAACGTCCAGATGTAGTAGTTGCTGGACTACTGGAAGGTAAGATAGTGGTGATGGTTGATGGAACCGGCACTATGATGTTATGCCCGGGCTTATTTATCGAATTGTTCCAATCAAGTGAAGATTATTACCAACGGACTGTCTTATCGAGTTTAATCCGGTTGTTGCGCATTTTTGCATTTTTTATCGCACTCTTGCTACCCAGCATGTATATCGCGCTCACGACATTTCATCCTGAGCTCATCCCAACAATATTACTTCTTGCCATCGTCGATGCAAGAGAGGGAATACCATTCCCAGCTTTTGTTGAAGCTTTTCTCATGGAGTTTTTCTTTGAATTGCTTCGGGAGGCTGGAATTCGTTTACCACGTCCTGTTGGGTCAGCTGTTAGTATCGTGGGGGCACTTGTTATTGGGGAAGCCGCAATTTCAGCAGGCATTGCATCGCCAAGTATGGTCATCATCGTGTCATTAACGGGAATTGCTTCTTTTGCTATCCCTCAATACAGTGTGGCGATCGCGTTACGTGTTATGCGCTTTCTGTTGATGATTTTAGCAGCTTGGCTCGGAGGATATGGATTGATGTTAGGGTTGATTTTAATCTTGCTTCATCTGTGTAAATTGCGCCCACTAGGTCAATATTACATGTCTCCGCTCGCGCCTTTGAACTTACCTGAATGGCGGGATGTATTTGTTCGTGTACCTCTTCGACAGTTAATGCGAAAATCAAGAGCTGGCATCCTAGGAAGGACTTTACAGAGGAATGGTAAAAGATGAAAAAGATTCTCCGAATGAAAATGGTATTGGTGATTGTTTCGATCTTCCTTACTGGTTGCTGGAGTCATTACGAATTAACTGATTTGGTATTCGTGATGGGTTTGGCGATCGATACAAAGCAGGACGGTACTGTACAGATTACTACACAGTACTATAAACCGAAGGGAGGAAATAATAGAAGCCAGGGCATTGGAACCACAAGTTTTAATGTCATATCAACGGGCAAGTCGGTACTACCAGCAATACGCAAAATCACAGGAGAACTTGGAAGGAGATCACAGTGGAGCCATATGCGAGTCATTCTAATCAGCGAAGATACCGCACGCAGAACTAATGTTGGCGATCTACTGGATATTTTCTATCGCGACCCTGAACCTCGACTAACAGCGTCCATCATGATTACAAAAGGTAGTGCACAATCGTACTTAGAAAAGAAACCAACACTAGAGCAAACGACTAGTCAACAAATCATGCGATCCGAGAAGGCGCTCTATAAGTATTCAGCTCGAACTGTGGACTCTAATTTGTTAGATTTAGGTAAACAGTTGAAGGACAAAACTGGCAATGCGGTCATTGCATATATCATTCCCAACCAGGAGAAAGGCTTCAAAGTCAGCGGTTCCGCTTTGTTTAAGAAAGACAGGATGGTTGATAAATTGACAGGAGACGAAAATGACGGATACCTCATGCTAACGAATCGTTACAACTATGGTCTGGTCGAGGTTCCATGTGGGAATTCTGCTGAAAACAAGCAGAAAAATGAAACCGTTGAAGTAACCGCGTTTTCGAGCAATCTAAAGTATCAATTTGTTAAAGACAAATTGATCGTTTCGGTTAAGGCAACGGCCAAAGGCTCGGCACGAGAGCTTAAATGCACCGCTTTCGATTCAGTCGATGCCGAGACAGCTTTTGTGAAAAAGACGGAGGAAATTATTGTCGATCGGATGAAACGAACTTTTGAGGATTTGCAAAAAAAGAGGCTGGACATTTTTCTAATCGGCAATCGTGTTTATCAAAATAATGAGACCTTATGGAACAAGATAGAGCCGGAATGGGAAAACTATTTTTCACAAGCCAGTTTTGATGCTCGCGTTACGTTGCATCTGGAAAACACGGGTACATCTGCCGGTAAACCGGTATTTTCGAAGTAACCTGGAAGGTGAATGCATGACTGGATTTATTATTTTGATTATTATCCTATTTGGAGCGATCCTGATTCATGATTTCAAACGTTTAAAAGGAGTCCAAGCCAGAGAACGCATCGTATATGTTTCACTTTTGACTGTTACCGTACTTATGAGCATCGATTGTATTTGGCATACGAAACTATTCGCAATGTACGATTGGGCGGACTATGTATTTGGTAAAAGTTCTCGTAAGGTGGTAGAAATGTTGAAACCCTCTGAATAACTTGGGATTAGGTGAATAAATTATGGATTTAAAAGGGTACAAAATCAGTGCAAGACAGCTAGGAGTCTTATTTTTCACATATTTAACCGGGTCATCCATTATAAATATTCCCGGCCCCTTAATTGCAGTAGCGAAAAACAACGCATGGTTGTCCATCCTTATTTCTTGGACTGCCGGGTGTCTGCTGCTAACAGGTTTGCTCTACTTGCATAAACGCTTTCCAAGCACTGATTTTATTGATATCAGCTCTTCCTTAATCGGCAAGGCTGCGACGTTCATCATCGTGATCCTGCTTCCGTTACCTTTTATTATTCATATTGGTACAGGGATTACGCTGGATGTCGGCCTCTTTATGGAGAGCACCATGATGAGTGAGACTCCGATTTACATCTTTACTTCAACAATATTGATTGTGACTGTACTGACTGTCCTGTCAGGCATCGAAGTCATCGCACAAATGTTTACGTTACTTTTAGTTACATTATTAGTTTTTGTAGGCATCGTGCTTGTGCTCAGTATTCCAGAATATGATTTCAGTAATTTGAAACCTCTGTTACCGAGTAAGTTCAAGCCTGTTATTCTGGGTGCTTATATGTCTTTTTCATTTCCATACGCGGAACTTTTCTTGTTTAGCATGTTGATCCCATTCGTAAGAGAAGATGAACGAAATCGAATACCGAAGGTAATGTTTGTCTCAATGTCCTTAAATCTGATCGTATTAATTCTGGTTACCATGAGCACGCTCCTAGTCTTCGGTCCCATCGCTGGCGACCGTAAATTTCCTATGTTCGAGTTGGCGCGGATGATCGAGGTACAGGAAATCATACAACGAATTGAATCCGTTATAGGCATGTCCTTGATTGTGGGCTCTTTTATGAAAGTAACAATTGTGCTGTATGTTATGAATTTATTTATAGTACGATTGTTCAATCTCCGTGACAGCCGCCTGTTAATATTAATCGTGGGAATGATCTTTTTTTTAAATGGGAAAGCCTCCTTCACAGGCGTGAGGAAATGGGGGGAAATCGTTAGTTATTTAGGTCCAATGTGGGAGCCCTTTGCATTTGTAATGCCTTTAGCAATATTACTTGTAGTCAGTGTCTTACGGCGCAATTTGGTTCAAGCAAGGCCTCCGAATTGATTTAAAAGACAAGGTTGCGAATCTTGGGTCAGTCTAAAACATTTTACAGAGTTCGCACTTGTCGATGTTGGTACTGAACACATCAATTAGTGAACTAGTTTGATAATTCGAATGATTTTCTACATGGTGATAAATAAAAGAGGACTTCATCTCTATAAACTCTAAAGATGAATGTCCTCAATTTATAATACTGGATGAGCAGAAAAAGCGTTGTTGACGGGATACTTATATCCTTGGTTGTACCGATGATTATGTCTAACGGAAAACGAGAGCTCAATAAACTTTGAAAGGAGACTGCAATGAATTGGCAGCCTTCTAAAAAATAGTAAAGCCAATCGGAGAGAGAACCGATTGGCTTTTTGTTGGAGCAAGTTGATATTATTAGTAATTCCATTATTTCTGTAATTTATTCCAGAGTTTTTGGGGGTGGCAATGGTCACTCAGTTAACGGAGAAAGATAGTACAGTTACAACGGGGAGCAGCTTGCCACAGCAGCTCCCTGTTTTCATTCAAGTAACGGGCAGTATAGCGTGGTGTCATCGAGATTTTTTCATGGAATTACTAGGGGAAATAGCGCAAAGATACTTATTATATATACATCTAATAAGTGAAGAAACGGGGTGCATGCATGATACCAATGAAATTAAAAACAAACTAATTGCCACTACAGCTACATGTTTAGTTACGGTAAGTATATTTTCTATTTACGATGCCCAACCAAACACAAGAAGCGGCAGTCTTAGACTTTATTTTTGAGTCCTAGTGCGCCGCTGTTTCTTTTATGGGGTCAGTCTAAAACTTTTTTACAGAGGCTGCTATTTTTCGATGTTTCCTACGCGAGATGTGGCTTCGTATTTTATGTTTGGAGGTGCATGGCGGGGTACGGCCTTAAACCAATGAGAGAAAAAAATAATCAGTATACAGATGTTAATGGCATCGCCTCCATAATACATGAGCATAACGCCGTTTTCTGCTTGGACTGCTGAAATACCATTTGGTGAGTTTGCATACAAATATTTCGATAAGATTCCATGTGCAGCCATAGCTGATACAAATGCAATGGAACGGTACACGAAGCTTGTTTGATGTGGAGGTTTGTCGATGTAAATCATCGAAATAGTGAATAAGTAACCCGCCGAGAAGACATGAAGATGCACAAATAGAAATAATATTGAGGAATGGTGCATCCTCGCATATAAGTCTGTTGTGTATAAAATATAAAGTCCGCCGATGTTAAGGAGGGAAGCTACGCATGGATCACTAACTATGCGAAAAGGCAAGCTTTTGAGAATACTTGCGAGTCTGCGTGATAGACGAATGGGCAGGGTCCTTAAAATGAGGGTTATTGGCGCAGCAAGTGCCATGAAAAGCGGGGCCATCATCCCCAAAAGCAAATGGCCTAACATGTGTGCAGTGAAATTCATATTTGCAAGATGGGCTAATGGGCCAGCAACAGGTAGTACCGCACAAAATATGCCAAGAAACCAATAGATAGCACTCGCGACGGGCCATTTCCTGTAAGTACGGCTGGACTTCACCGCGGCATATAAATAGAGAATGAGTGCACTTAGACCTACCGAAATGAGGATGAAATCAGAATTAACATCGATCCCATGTATTAGGTGTTCATTCATTGACATTTCCGTTCCGTAATTCTTTCCGTGAGTGAAGGGTAAGAATGATACCAACGAGCAACAGGACACTAGCTCCAATATTCCAAACCATATCGTAAATAATCACATTTGGGGTGTATCGGATTTGGTGAAGACGCATGATTTTGTGTTGGACTGTTCCATCATAGAGTTGGAAAGAGCCACTGCCTAGGAAAGCACCACCAATCCACCTATTGAGGTGTAACGCTTTTCGACGGCGCAGGTCCGCAAACATAAACAGCGATCCAATAGTTGCAAACCAACTGAACGCGTGAAACAAACCATCGGAAATCAAGCCGATTTGGGTCGTGGATTTGTCGTAAAAATGATGCCAATGCAGAAGTTGATGAAATACCGTTTCATCAATAAAACCGACTAAACCGAGGCCAAATAAAATTCCAGACCATAGATTGCGGTTGGCATATGAAGTGAAATTACGATCTTTCTGAATCAGGTTCGCTGTATTCATTCGCAGAATTCCTTTCCTAATTTGCTACCTTTTTTCTTCCTCCTAATTTGCCCATTTATTGATGTTGTAACCACGTTTGGCATCAACATAATAATAAAGAAAGCAGAGGAGAAGAATAATTGCATCTTAGAAAGGGAGGATAAAATGAAAGCGTTAACCTATCAAGGAATTAGAAATGTGAAAGTTAAAGAAGTCCCAGATGCCAAGCTAGAGAAACCGGATGATATTCTGGTTCGTATCACAACTACGACCATATGTGGTTCGGATCTTCACCTCTATAATGGGGAAATACCGAATATGCGAGACGACTTTATTATCGGGCATGAGCCGATGGGAATTGTAGAGGAGATAGGAACAGATGTTACCAAGTTGAAAAAGGGAGACCGCGTCATCCTTCCCTTTAACATTGCTTGTGGTCAATGTTGGTATTGTAACCATCAATTAGAAAGCCAGTGTGATAATTCGAATGATTTTTTACATGGAGATACAGGCGGGTATTTCGGTTATTCCGATACCTTCGGCGGATATGCAGGCGGACAAGCTGAATTGCTTCGTGTTCCTTATGGGAATTTCATTCCTTTCAAAGTGCCTGAGGATGCTGAAATGGATGATGAGAAAATCCTATTCCTCTCTGATATTGTTCCTACTGCCTATTGGAGTGTGGATCATGCAGGTGTCAAGGCTGGTGATACCGTCATTATTCTGGGTTGTGGACCCGTGGGATTGCTGACACAGAAATTTGCTTGGTTAAAAGGTGCAAAGCGGGTTATCGCAATTGATCATGTCGATTATCGTTTGGAGCATGCGCGTAGAACGAATCATGTCGAGGTTTTTAATTTTAAAAAACAAGATGATTTGCTTCAATATTTAGCTGAGCTTACAGGTGGTGGAGCGGATGTAGTTATTGATGCAGTTGGACTGGATTCTGAGAAGACCTTTGTTGAGAAAATAGAAACGATTCTTAAGCTCCAGGGTGGTGGACTAGGGGCATTTCGAATGGCTACTAAACTGGTGCGCAAAGGCGGCACGATCCAGGTTACTGGGGTTTATGGGATGAATTACAATGCTTTCCCTTTTGGTGACTTGTTTAGCCGCAATATTACGCTGAAGATGGGTCAGGCTCCAGTCATTCACTATATGCCTGAATTATATCGCCAAATCAAAGAAGGTATATTTGACCCAACCGATATCATTAGCCATCGATTGAAGTTGGATGATGCGGAGCATGCATACAGTATTTTTAATAAGAAAGAGGATCAGGCTATTAAGATTATATTGAAGCCTTAACCTGATCAGGCAGCTAGCCATAATCAATTGAGTAGGAGGGCGGAGATTAACGGCGGACCTCTCACACCACCTTACGTAACATTCGTTCCCCTTTCAAAGGCTTTATCTTTTGGAATTCCTAAAGATAACAGCCTTTTTTTGTTTTTAAGTTTCTTCCATTTTTGCAAAGGCACATACGTAATCTCAACATATTTCTTTCCTAGGACTTAAATGTTGAGACAACGTTTTGGTACTTGATAATCTAACAAAATATGTGGAACAAGTGATTTTGGTCAAGTTATACAGCATATACCAAACCATATAAGGTATGAAAAGGAGGAGTCGAGCGTATGCAATCTCAATTCAAAAAATATTACCCGTACATAAGCCCATACGACCCATGTCCCCCCATTCAAGTAAAATGGTATAATACGCCGCCTCAGTTGTATATGCATGTTCAACCGCTTGGTCTACCGCAATTTAGTCCGTATGAAGCTTTACGATTAGGGACATTATGGCCAGCCTTGTATGGACCCTATCCAATGGTGCAGGAGCAGCTAAGGGAGGTCGATCAATTATGAGTCACCATGTGCTTCCCGATTCCTATTACACTCAACTGCGCGACTTACAGGCTGTGGATTTCGTCTTAGTGGAGTTGACGCTCTACTTGGATACACACCCTAATGATCAAAACATCATTCAGCAATACAATCATTATGCTCAGAAACGCATGCACATGGCTGGAAAGTTTGAAATGGAATTTGGCCCACTGATGCCCTTTGGACATAGCTTTACGAGTCAGCCCTGGCAATGGGTGGAGACACCTTGGCCATGGCAAGTTTGAGAAGGAGGTCAGCTGATGTGGATTTATGAAAAGAAGCTTCAATATCCCGTGAAAGTTAGTAAATGCGATCCTCGAATGGCTAGAATGCTTCTCGAGCAGTATGGAGGTGCAGATGGTGAACTCGCTGCGGCACTCAGGTATTTAAACCAACGGTACACAATCCCAGATAAGGTCGTGGGATTATTGACAGACATTGGCACAGAGGAATTTGCTCACTTAGAAATGATTGCAACGATGGTTTATAAGCTTACTAAGGATGCCACTATTGAGCAATTAAAGGCTGCAGGTCTTGATGATCACTATGTCAGCCATGATAGGGCGCTGTTCTATCAAAATGCATCTGGTGTTCCATGGACAGCTGCCTACATACAAGCTAAGGGAGACCCAATTGCTGATTTATATGAAGATATAGCTGCAGAGGAAAAAGCAAGAGCGACATACCAGTGGCTGATAGATCTAACCGATGATGTGGATTTGCAGGACAGCTTAAAATTCTTACGTGAAAGAGAAATTGTCCATTCTTTGCGGTTTAGGGAAGCTGTCGAAATTTTGAAGGATGATCGTATGGAGAAGAAGATTTTTTAGCGGTGGAAACCAATTAAAATGAAAAAAATTAATACACCAAAAGCTTATTGATAGGGGGAAGGGGACATGAAAATAAGGACCTTCATCCTAACACAAGAGATGAAGGTCATCAATTTACTTACTCGATTAAATTAGTTACTGGTATATCCGTAGTGCGCGATGACCGGTTGTGATGATTGCAATGATCCTTGTTGTGGATATCCGCTGTACTGGGAATTCTGATCTTGGTAGCCGCCGTAATGAGAAATGACCGGCTGTGAGGCGTAATGAGAGTTAGCATTAAACTGGGATGCATAGTTAGGCTGAATGCTGTTCTGGGAATTCTGTGCTTGATAGCCACCGTAATGAGAAATGACAGGCTGTGAGGCGTAATGAGAGTTAGCAGATATTTGAGATGCATGGTTAGGATGAATGCTGTTCTGGGAATTCTGTGCCTGATAGCCCCCGTAATGAGAAATGACAGGCTGTGAGGCGTAATGAGAGTTAGCATTTATTTGAGATGTTTGGTTTGGGTGAAAACTGTTCTGAAAATTCTGTGCCTGGTAGCCGCCATAATGAGAAATGACCGGTTGTGAGGCGTTTTGAGAGTAAGCATTGATTTGGGATGCATGGTTAGGCTGAATGCTGTGCTGAGAATTTTGTGCTTGGTAGCCGCCATAATGAGAAATGACCGGCTGTGAGGCGTTTTGAGAGTAAGCATTGATTTGGGATGCATGGTTAGGATGATTGCTGCGCTGAGAATTTTGTGCTTGGTAGCCTCCGTAATGAGAAATGACTGGCTGTGAAGTATTCTGTGTAAATGCGTTGTCCTGTGAATTTTGAGTCTGATATCCGCCGTAATGAGAAATGACCGGGTCATGCGAAGTATTAGAATTAGCGTATCCGTTTGTAAAAGACGATTGAGATGCATTGTTGAATTGATTCATTTTGAAGTCCCTCCCAAAATATCTAAATTGGCCTTTAGAGCCTACATTATTATTAGGAATCAGCCTGCTTTTATCCTGTGAATAATTGGTTATTTATCCGTACATGATCACGTGACACATCGATGTTATGAAGAAGACTTCCCAAGATATTTTATAACAGAAGGGGATTATAACTAAACAGAGTAATAACCCAAGGGATTAGCTTCCTTTGGGTTATTGTTTATTTAGAATTGATTCCTAACTACTTCGTATAACAGAAGAGAGGGAGCTATCTTATCATTCGCATTTATTTTCCCTTCATTGCAAAGTAAATCGGAAAAGATACAGCTGTTGCAACGCCCAATGAACTAGCAATTAAACGTGCAGAGATGAACGATTTATTTTTCAATTTGAAAAAACCTCCTGAGAAAATGATGTATCAAACCGTCCACCCATTCTGAAGCTCATTCAGACTTCAAATCATCGTCGAAAGTAATAGCTTCATACATTGGCCGCGTGTTTAAATGACTCCGGTAAAGCATAACTTCATTTGATTTCCACGAAAGTAGGTCTTCTGGGAAAGAATTAAGCATCGTAAAAGTACTCAACGTATTATGATCAAATGAAGTCTTGCCTATGTAATTGCGTGCAAGCGTTAAGTGTGGGTGAAAATTACGATCTTCAATAGAAAAGCCAAGTGGCGTAAGTGCGTCGGCTACCCGTTTTTGTAAGTTGCGAAGCCTCTCTACGTCGCCGCCGACACCGGCCCACAGCACAGAAGGCTGGGTCGATCGCCCGAAAAAGCCGAGGGGTTCCACACGAAGAGAGAGTGGACTAGTTACTGTCATTATTTCATGCAGAACTTGGTTAATGCGAAGGACGCTTCCTGACGGTGTATCTCCGAGAAACTGCAGTGTAATATGCAGGTCCCCAGGATGAACCCATTTACGAAAAGACAGATGTGGTTTGATTTGATCGATCCAGCTGGCGAAAGCATGCTTAATTCCGGGCGGGACCGGTACAGCAACAAATAATCGCACTAGATTGACTTGATTCATTATAGCCTCGCATTCATCATATGGTTATGGTGTTTTGTTCAGTTTTAGCATACCCATTATTTGCTCACACTAATTCAATGTCGCAATGCATTAGTACTCCAATACTGTTCCTGTGTTTTTGTAACTAGTCACATGTTTGTTATCTATTATACTGTTATCTGGTAAAGGAGAATAGCTTGTATCCATCGTAACAGCTCTCGTACCATAAATACTTGTTATACTTAAGCTATTAACCGCACAAATATTGAATGTAAAAGTTAGAAAAATAGAAATTGTAACTATGATGATCTTTCTCATTGAGTGTCTCCTTTTTAACATGATATGAATTCAATGTTAGGATGCCCAGATTTAAGTATATGAATAGTAAAAAGAGACCTCCATAAATTGGAGATCTTCTTTACTTTGCATTCGTTCCTTCTTGAATTGGTCTAATAGCGAATAAAGCAAGAAGCGCAGCAACTACACAAGTACCAGAGATACTATAGAACATAAGTTGAGGTGAAAATTTCACAAGAACTGAAGCCAGTGGGGGACCAACTGCAACGCCAATGAACCTCATAGAGCTATAGATGGAAGTTATTGTGCCTCTTTCTGCTTTATCTATTCCTTCCGTTATCAAGGAATCTAAGCAGGGTAGTGTAACACCAATACCAATGCCTGCAATACTAATTATAGTAATCAACCAGTATAGGGATTGAACCACACCAGAAACAACAAGAGAGGCGGTTACTATCGCTATTCCAAAAAAAGTGATCCACTTCATTAACTTTTTATTTTTACCAATTTTTCTACCTGTAATGAATGAAGCAAGACATAGTGCAGCAGAAGGGATAGCAATTACAAATCCTTTCCATATGCCTTTTATCTGGTATTTATCCTCCAGTATGTCTGACAAATAAAACAGTGTCCCAAAAATAACAAACATACAGATGCAACCAATAGCAAAAATTGCTGATAACCAACGGCCATTGTTTACAAATATTTGCTTAAGATTTTGAAGAAAGTGCCTAAACGTTACTTTTTCTTCATTCCCACCTTTTTTCTTGGGAGATTTAACTAGAAAGGCAACTAATACAGTAGATACAACACACAACACAGGTATGGTGAGAAAGGGTAAAAACCAGACAACGAAAGCCAGCAGCGACCCTAAAATAGGACTCAGAACTTTTCCTAGCGTGTTGGCTGTTTCTACAATCCCCAGGCTTTTACTAACTTCGCTCTCATTCTTATAAATGTCACCGACAAGTGGCAGCACAATGGGGAAAGCTCCCGCTGCTCCTACTCCTTGTAACGCACGACCTAGCATAATGACCACATAGGGTTGTTCCAGCCACCATGCCCCTAAACCAGAGATTAAACCACCAATTCCAGTAATAAGTAAACTGGGGATAATGATGAGCTTCCTGCCAAAACGATCCGATAAATACCCAGCAATCGGTATAAGTATAATGGCTACTGCAGAGTAAACCGTAATTAATAAGCTTACTTGAAACGAAGTTATATGTAATTTGTTACGAATTGTAGGTAGAACGGGAATAAGCATGGAATTTCCCAAAGTCATAATCAATGGAATGGATGCAATTGAGATAAGGCTCCATTTATTTTCTTTCAAGATTCAGTACCTAACCTATATGTCGTCGTCCCACTTTCACCCATAATTCAACCTCCTCAAAGTAGTATGTATGGGTTAATAAGTGAGCAGAAATCCTGCTCACTTATTTTAATTTATTGATTTTTAAAGATTTAAATCAAAACTACGCATTTACTGCTTCAGGCCTTTTTATTTGTAGTGGAGGAGGAACAAGCCAACCTTTTTCTTTACTCATATCCAGTATTTTAAGGCCTAATGCTGTTTTAGTTATATGGTATTTTGCAAATAAAGCGCCAATATCAACTCTAATGGATTGGCCCATAGCTTGACTGCAGGCAACCAATCCCAATGAAACGTCAGCAGCAATTTTGGCTGCAATCTCGGGATCCGCGAATCTTGCACCGACGGGGATATCCTCGAGTTTAACTGCCGGTCTTTCAGGCATTATTGGAACTGTGGCAATTCCGTTATCAATAAGTATTTTATCTAATTCTTTTATTTCAAGATTTGCTTGATCAATGAGACCGTCGAGTATCTTTTTAAGATCTTTGTCTCCTGAATGATTTAAATATGCTTGATAACAGGATACAGCTCCTTTTGCCACTGTGGATGCTGTCCATACACTAAAGATTTCTCCGTAGTGTAAAGGTTCATCTTTTGGATTGCCGCTTAAAATTCCCATATAGTGTAGCTCCTTTTTTTCTAATTTAATGACTTGATTATCATACCCATGTGTCACTTTACAATTCATGTGCCCATCAATCTACATCAATGAATATTGTTATCTACATAACGGCCATGATTGGGGACAGCTATATTTTTAAAATCCGTTGCCAATTGTAATAATCCGATTGCTAGTTCCTCACCAGACATAGGTACCCCATGACCGCATATTGCAACACTTGGCTTTAAAGCTTCTAGCTTTCTAACAGACTGCTCAGCTGCATGCCAATCGGTTGTAAAGTATACTGGAGGCCCTGTCAGGTGCTTTTTCTGAGTTAAGACCTTGTATAGTGAGTCCTGCTCAACCGTTATAAATGCATCACCTGCAATAAGTGCCCTATCCTTATCTCGAAATAACGAGACATGTCCTGGAGTATGACCTGGCGTATGAATCCATCGCCATCCGGACATTCCAGGGATGCTGCCATCTGATGGTAAACGATGAACATGACTTCCAAGGTTGATCGGTTCATTAGGAAAGAAAGGTGATAATTTAGCAATAATACCACCTTCAACGGATCCGTCAGGTTCTGGATAACTGGCTTGGCCGGTTAAATAAGGTATTTCTAATTCGTGGGCATACACCAATACATTCCAAGACTCGACAAGGTCAACAACAGCACCAACGTGATCAAAGTGCCCGTGCGTTAGAACGATGGCCTTTGGTTTCGAAGCTACGCCAAAATGATCTTTAACCATTTTCAAAATACGGTTTGCGGATTGTGGCATACCCGTATCAACTAACACCCAATCTTCAGCAGTGCCAACTAAACTTATATTAACGATCTGATTGGTATAGCAGAATAGATCTTCGCTAACCCCTTCACCGACACCGCTTCTAACGGAAGTCATCGGTATATAATTATCTGCCAAAATATCTTCCATATCCCTATAATGAGTATGTTCCATTAGTGTCCCCCTATTTTAAAGTGAAATAAATTTCTCGATATTATGTCCAAATCTACTTAATAATTGTATCTACATTTAGGATAAAGTTACTGTAAAGTGAATTTTTCACTATAACTTTTGGACACATTACAACAGAGGTGATCACATGCGTTGTTTACTTTGCGAGAATGAGCAATTGTTAAAGGGGAAAAAAACGAAATGTTTTATTTGTACGATTATCAAGCGTCGAAATTCACCTAAAATTTAATTGAACAAGCTATGGAGGTTTTTTTATTGGAGTCAATTCAGGATAAGCTTTCAATAATTGCCCTCGGTGGTGTAAACGAAATTGGAAAAAATATGTATGTCATTCAATATAACGATGATCTCATCGTTATCGACTGTGGATCTAAATTTCCAGATGAAAGCCTGATGGGTATAGATCTGATCGTCCCTGATATCTCCTACTTGCTTGAAAATAGAGATAAAGTAAGGGGGTTGGTTATAACTCATGGACACGAGGATCATATTGGTGGTATTCCCTATATTATCAAACAGTTGAGCATGCCAATTTATGCTACGCGACTTACCCTTGGGCTTATAAAGGGAAAACTGAAAGAACATGGGCTTCTTAACACGACTACCTTACATGAAATAGATGCAAATTCTAGCCTTACATTAGGGGACATCCCTTTAAGCTTTTTTCGGACTAACCACAGTATTCCGGATTGCTTAGGCATTACCTTCAATACCCCGCAAGGAGTAGTTGTACATACAGGAGATTTCAAGTTTGATTTAACACCGGTAAATGAGCAATATGCAGATATACATAAGATGGCAGCTATTGGTCAAAATGGTGTACTTGCTCTACTTTCTGAGAGTACGAATGCTGAGCGGCCAGGATTCACACCTTCTGAACGATTAGTAGGAGATCATATTGAGGAGGCATTTACAAAAGCTACAGGCAAAATATTTTTATCAACTTTTGCCTCTAACGTTAACCGGTTACAGCAGGTTATCATTGCTGCTGAGAAAACAAACAGGAAAATCGCCCTTTTAGGAAGAAGTATGGTCAATGTCGTAGATATTGCGTTAACACTTGGCTATTTAAGAATGCCTCCTGATATGTTGATTGAGGCTCAAGATGTGAATCGTTATTCTCCAAATGAGCTGGTCATCCTCTGTACAGGAAGTCAAGGGGAACCCATGGCTGCATTAGCTCGTTTAGCCAGTGGTACACACCGTCAAGTCGAAGTCTCCTCAGGTGATACAGTTATTCTAGCGGCTACGCCTAACCCAGACCAAAAGAAGGCCAATGATATTGCCGATTATCATTCAGGTTTAATATTCGTGAATAAGGTTGGGAAATAACGTCATAATATAGCTGGAAGTTTATTTATCGATAAGGGAGGGTGCAACTACGATGACATCAAGTCGAGGACATCAAGGCGCTCATGGCGCTGGTCAAATTGTTGAGCAATTGAACAATCAATCCGAAGCTGCGGAGCAAATTCAAGGGAGTAATAAAGTAGATGAAGAGATCCAAGCAGCCGCAAACGAACATAGTTCAGAGTTGGATGAAATTTTCAATAATGATAACGATAGCGACTAGTTAAAGTTCATTAAAGTAAAATAGGCTTACTCCTGATGATACTTATTGAATATTATGATAACCCATCTCTACAAATTTTCTGCATTCAGGATACTTATTTATATCATAATTAGGAACTGGGAAAAGTTTCCCCCAATCCACACCTAACGTTTCTAAAGCTTTAGCAAAAGCATTTTGGTGAGCATTATCTCGAACGATGAGGAATCCAAGGGTCTCCCGGAACGTTTTATTGGAGCTCATTTCATAAATTCTACTTTTTTGAAGTACTCCCGTTGATTCAAGGACTAAATTATCCAACAAATCACTAATTAAATTACGGTGAGAATACACCCATGAACCATTCCACGGATTACCACCTGCATCTACGGGTAAGGAAGCTTGAGCACCAACAATGTAATGATGGGGATTTGCATGTTTGACCGCTTCATCAAGAGGTGCGCCATCGATACCTGCATTCCCCACAGCTGTGGAGTTACCCGAATCGTTTAACAGTTGATTTATCGTATTTTGAACCAGTTCCACATGGGAAATTTCTTCTAGAAATACGCCGCGGATTAAGTCACGGTACTGTGTAGCTTTACCTCTGAAATTAGAGCTTTGAAAAGAATATTGCATCATAGTTCTCATTTCACCAAATTGTCCGCCTAAAGCTTCTTGTAAAACTTTAGCTGCTGCTGGATCTGGTTTGTCTGGAACAATTTGATTAATCAGTTCTTCTTTATAATAATACATATATTCACTCATTTCCTTTGATATTAATTCTTGAGGTTTGATATAAAATATAACCGCCTTATAAAAAGACGGTTATTTGAAAATCTGTTTTATGTTTAGGTATGTTCACGATTCCGCTTTTTTAACCCAGCTAAACCGACTAACCCTAGAAGGCCAAGCCAACCCCAATTGTTATCATTGTCATCATTAGCAGCATTAGTTCTATAAGTAGCGGTTGAATTTGTCCCATAACCATTATTTGTCCCGTAACTATTGGCAGTAGTCGTACCATTCCCTGAACCATTTCCGTAATTAACCGATCCAGTCATACCTGTATTATCCGCGGCTGATACCCCTGTACATAATAGAAACATGAAACAGATACTTAAGAAAAACGAAAAGGACTGCTTTTTCATTTGGCTTCTCTCCTTCAAAATTATTTGTTTTGACACCTTTGTTTTCTCCTTTATGTAAATCAATTATACGAATGAGAGTGGACCCAAGAAGTCCACTAAATGGATGGTGTAGATTGTTCATAAAAACATATAATATGAGTGTTCCAAATTACTCAGACGGATGGGCTTACGTTATGACGAACCAAAAAAGAGTATAGAATCAGCAAGGCAAAAAAACCAAAAATCCAATCAAAACAGCAGCAAAAAAAGTAGCAGCAATAATGGTATTGATGATGCCAATATAAATTCTGGTGGTTAATATATTTACTTAACAACTATTAGTTACTTTATCAAACAGAACAACCCTCACTTCTATTGAAGTGAGGTTGTTCTGTTTGATGTCTCGAAGAGCAGGTTAAATAGATGTGCGTATAGAAGTTATTATATGGATTTTATTAAAGGTTTAAAAGAGGTCTGATATGGTATCTGAAAATGAATTATTAGTTCTTAAACACATAGTACAGCAATATTTCGGTAAAAAATGTACTCTCTGTGAGTATGAAGTTCTACTAAGGAAAAATGATTATTTAGTTGTAAGTCTAACCCTTGTTAATCCGTCTGAGCGTGTGGTTTTAAAATTAGCAGGACCTAAAGCTCCAATTTTAAGTCCTTTTAATCGTACTTTTACTATTAACCAACAAGTTCGTAAACATACCTCGGTTCCCACTTTTGAAGCGCTAACCTTTGATATGTCATATGATATTGTTCCATATCGTTATCTTCTAATGACACAAATTGATGGTCGATTGTGGTCCGATGTAAAAATGGACTTACATGTGGATGATTTACAAAAAGTAAATCGAGACCTTGGTCGTGCCGTCGCTCAGCTGCACTCCATTGAATATAATACTTTTGGTGAAATTGGCATTCAGGGGCAAATCAACACCACCGATACGAATTATATATCGGCTTTATCAAATCGTGCTAAACAACGCATAAGGGATCCTTACAATCAAGAGTTGTTTGTGTCACTGTTACAACAAAATGAATGTTTGTTTAACGATGTTATCAGTCCTCGATTAACACACGACGATTTGAATCCTGGAAATATCCTTGTTAGAGAAAGAAATGGACAATGGGAGTTATCAGGTATTGTAGATTTTGATAGTGCGTGGGCTGGTGGATTTGAATCTGATTTGGCACGGTTAGAATTATGGAGAGGTATGATTGGTAAAGGGTTCTTTGAAGAATATCAAACCATCAATCCTATTCCAACAGACTACACACAACGTAGATTATTACTTCAATTACTTTGGTGTCTTGAATATGCCAATCCATCAGAGGAACATCATAAAGACACAAAGATTATTTGCGATAAATTAGGAATTCCAGTTGTGATTTTTCTTTAACTGCTTTAATAAAAGAGAAGTTCTAATCCAAAAAAAACCACTCCGTTGTCAGGAGTGGTTTTGTCCTTTTATGCTGATAAATACTTTGTAGTCAACTATACTTTGTGATTTGAAATGTGAGTTGTATTACAAGTCAAGATCGATCATTGAGCTATTCCAGCTAATATCTTGTCAATATTTAATTAATAGTAGGTTCATGAGGTGGTATACTTTAAAAAGTGCATGGGAAAGAACCGTCCTATTAAGCACGGATATAGATTCCATATATTTCTACTTTTTGTTGTTCACTCTAACCGGAATGCTTCCTTAGTAGTTAAGATGGCAAAAATCCAGTGAATGAGTTTATTCACACATGCAATTACTGCAACTTTGAATAGCTTTCCTTCAGCACGTTTCTTATCATAATAAGTCCTTAATTTCTTATTTCTATTACTACGAATACCGCATCTTACAGCTTGATACAAGGCAGTACGAAACCTCCTGGAGCCGTGCTTAGTGATTTTATTTTGGGTAGCTACAAACTTACCTGAAGAAAAAACACTTGGATCAACACCAGCAAAGGCCACCAGTTTCTTTGCGTGATCAAACCGATCGATCTCACCAATCTCAGCTAAAATTGTTGCAGCAATCTTAGTGCCAATTCCGGGTATAGATTGAATTAAATCATATTCAAGTAGCTCTTCAGCCAGGCCATCTACCGATTTATTAAGGGTTGATAGATGATCCTGGTATTGAAAAAGCAATTTGATGAGCAGCTGCATGGAGATTAAATGGCTTGAAAAAGCCGTCTCCTTAAAGGGATTTCGCTTTGCTGCCGCTACTAAGATTTGAGCACGTTCCAAGCTCCATGAGACGGATTTGCCGCGTCCAGTAAGACTTTGAATTGCACTAGTAATCTCCAACTCAGACATTTCTAGGACTTCTTTTGATGTTGGGTGTAAAGCCAAAAATCGAAGGGACACCTTTGAATAAAGATCACCAAACACGCCATGATATTCAGGGAAAACTTGATCAAGAATAGCCTGGAACTGTAGTTTTGCTTGGATAGTAAAAGGGCATGCCGTATTTGATATTGGAGGGGGCCCCTACGAAAGTTCGCCGGGTGATTTGCTGTTTGTCCATTCTGGTGAGCTGCATTCAGGTTATTCCGTTAACAATATGGATGTTGATTATTATGCGATTGTTTTTAATAAGTCGTTGTTCAATAGTGATGCTGGTGATCCTTTATACGGAGCCATGATCTTGCCATTTATGTTAGGGCAGAAACGATTTCCTGTAAAACTGAGCGCTGAAGATCAGGACTATGGACAATTTGAAAAAGCGGTTCTTCAAATCATTAGTGAGTTTGAAGAGAAAAAACTTGGCTACGAGTTAGCTGTTCGCTCTTATTTACAATTGATTATGACAGCAGCAATCAGAAGGAATGATAATTTTGAGCAGATAGAGCAGAGGGTTAATCAGCTTTTTGATGACCGGAGACGAACGAAGAGTTTTGATCTGTTATTCGCATTCATTCGAGAAAACTACGCAAGGCACATCGCTTTGGAAGAGGCTGCACAATTGGTCAATATGAGGATAGCTATGTAATAACGGTAGCCGCGTTACGCTAAACCAGCTAATAACTTGTCAAGATTTTTCAATAGAAAAGCGAGAAGAAGGTGGTGCTATACTAATTACTGAGTGTAAGAGGACAAAAACATATATGCATTATCAGCCGCATATGACGCGGTTTTTTTATATTATGGATACAACTTCTTGTCTTTTCCAAAAGACAAGAAGTTGTATTGTTTTCCATGATAGACATTATGATGATGTGTTCTCCGCGGTAATTGAACGATGTATTTTTGAGGGTTATTTTTCATAATACAAGACACATTAGTGTCTCATAATTCGGTTTATTATATATTTTCAAAAGTACGTCAAGCAATTTAATTCTTAATGGTATTTAGCCGTTTGGAGCCTTTGTTCAACTAACGGTCGGAATAACGGAAATTATAAATATTGGTAATCGTATAATTTATTAAAAATAACCTCTGAGTTGAAGCATAATAAACTGAATATGGGAAAAAGAATGGCATAGATTATTTTATATGTTTTAATGTACATTAGTTCGTGGGTCTCTGTGTTTGTATTTGCGAATCAGAAGGGCTAATGATATCAATCGACTTGGAAAATAGTTTGTATCCCTTATTATATTATTGCTAATTGCACTTTTCGGTTCTTGGATTCAACATGGGGGAAGTTGCAGATTAAATAAATGGGTTGGAAAGACAAAACCTCAGAACGTTTGTTTATAAGAAAACAAGACGAGGCTGCCGGCATGATTGGTAGCCTCGTTGAAATTATGGATAGCGCAGTATAGTGGTCAAATAAACTGTTAATCAGGAGGTAACTGACTTGAAAATGAGGATTTTACTCTTTACCGAAATACGTGGGAACAATGAAGCGTTCCAAGCGATTCTAAAAGATATTACAGGAACATTGTCCGGCTTCCTATAAGTAGTACCAGATTTTGTGGGGGCACCATTAGTAGGCGTTGTTCCGAAAGTAGATGGATTTTGCTTTGATAACTTAAATAGTTCTGTCACCTAATCAAAAAAAAAAGTAGGTAGATTGAAAATTAAGTTGCTTACATGAAATTTATTTCGGCTACTGAAAAGGTCATTGAAGTGAACCTGAACGCTGAACATAAGAGGTTATTGAACATGTATCGGCAACCGTCGAGAAATTTGGCTATATCTTTCAGTAGTCTCAATTGTATTATGTCGCAATTGGGTTTTTAAGGTTTGAATGTCGTTAATGTTAATAAAAGTAGTTGCGAAGGAAGATTTTAAATTGTTAATTGTTATGTTCTTACCAAATGCAATTGCATACTTAGAGACCATATCCTGAATCCCACGTTTTAACATACGATTCCCTGTACTTTCCCCCATACGAAGTGATAGAAAGAAAGCTTTCTCATCCTTATTGGGCTGGTATCGATTTATTCGTATTTCTTTGTATCTATTAAGATAATAACAAGCTCTCTGATCGAAAAAGACTTTAATTTTACTCTCATTATATGGCACATATACCACGGTCTCATGATTTGAATAATAGAAATCTTCCCCGTTAAGATTGACCACCTCTGTTAACCCTAGTCCAGAATAAAGTACGAGACTTATTATTGCTGAATCACGTTCACGATTTAAACAATAATAATAGCTGGCATGTTTATTATCGATTATTGTAGACGCATAACCATTATCAACAAATTCAATAAATTCTTCAATCTCATTTTGACACAAAATTTTATCCCCAGGAATCGTGGTATTAAGTTCTATCCTCTTTGTCTTTAATTTAGCCATAACATTTCGTTTTAAGATTGGATAATGATTTTCATCTTCCGCTATTTCACTAAGAAAACGAAAAAGAGATTTTAAAGATTGAATTTTCCTCTCACGTGTTACTTTGGAATTATTAATTTTAGTTTCTAAAAAATATTGATACGTTGTAATGTCATCTAGATTAAGAGACTCTATTTCAAAAATTGTAATATTTTTAATTTCTTGTGCAGAAGTTTTTCTCTCAGTAATTAAATAAGAAAAAAAATATTCAAAATCGTATGAATATCCAAGAAGTGAGGATGAAGATAGCTCGTCCATTTTTATTTCAAAATAATTTCTAACATAAGTTGGGAATAGTGGCACTCTAGTCAAGAGTTCAGTCAGATCCTTTTGTTTGATGACATTCATTTTTTCCTCCAGAAGAAAATGTTGTAATAATATATTTAATAGTATTATTACCATTAAATATATTATTAGTCACTCTCGTAACTCCTTTATTGTACGCACTTGCACATGGCTCATCTTTTCTAATCACCATTGATTTTTTGAGAGTATAATGTTTTAGACTCACGCGGCAGCGTTGAGCTAACGGGCAGTAGAGCGTGGTGGATGATCAACTTTAGAGTCAGATCTCAAGAGTCAATTTTTATAGCTGTTTTGTACCAATTAAGACGAAAAACTTAGTGGTAAGATGAATGGGTGATTTCCCAATTGAAAGGAGTGATGTGGTATGAAAAATTCCCATGCTGTTGTGGTTACAATGAAGGATGTTCAATTATAGTCATGGAGAGATAAAATCCACTATGAAGTAATATTGGGAGGAATTTTTTTTGGGTATTAAATTAAAGCAAGTGTCCATTGAAAACTGGTATGATTGTACCAAGTTAATAGTTAAGAAAGAACAACTAGATGTTTTTCCTGCACCTGTTGTTTATTGGATTGCAGAATCTAAATATGTTGATGATTTTGAGCTGCGTGCAATTTATTGTGATGATAATTTAATCGGATTTCTTACTTTTTGTAAATATCCAGACTCGGATGGCAACCACTGGATACCTGCAATAATGATTGATGAAAATCACCAGGGTAAGGGTTACGGAAAGACAGCAATGAAACAACTAATTGAACTGATTGAATCAATGGGCTGCAAAAGAATTATGATCGGGCACAGACCTAATAACTTAATTGCTGGAGAAATGTATGAATCCTTGGGGTTTAAAAAGGCAAGTGAAGAGATAATTGATGGTGAAATCATACGTTTACTTCAACTTAATTAAAAAACTGTCAGCGTATCGCTTATAGACATTGTTTAGCTACCGAAGGAAAAGCTCAATTACTCACACAGCAGTCGGTTAATTGATCGGCTGCCGTTTGCTCAACTATCGGGCAGTTTTGCGCAACATTGTTGTCTGCAAAAAAAATTAGAACCCCCTTGAACCTTACGTAACGTAATGATTTATAGTGGATGAAACAACAGGACAAAACACAGGACAACGGTAAAAAAATCGAACAAGATAAATTTGAAATCGGAGGAGAAACGGATATGAGAAAACTCGTACTGTGCATGTGTCGCTGGATGGGTATGCGTCAGACTCAAACGGAGGACTGATTGGATTCCGTACAACGAGGAATTTGAGAAATACGCCGAGGAGGTCGTAGCCGAAGTCGGCTCTCCCGTTTAAGGACGTATGACGTGTCAGATGATGGAGAGCTACTGGGCCACAGTGCTAGATGATCCGAATTCGTCGAGGCACGGTATGGAGCATGCTAAATGGTTGCAGGATGTTAAGAAGATTGTCATTTCCGGCACGATGGAAAAGGCGGAATGGAACAATACGATGCTGATTAATGACAAAATCGCAGAGGAAATCAAGGCGCTCAAGGAGCAGCCTGGCAAAAATCTCGTTATCTTCGGCAGCCCGGTGGCGGGGAAGACGTTGCTTGAGCTCGGTCTGATCAATGAATTTCTAATGACGATTTGTCCGGTCGTCCTGGGCAACGGAAATTTTGACGGCGTCGTTGAGTAAATCAGGCTCAAGCTGCTGTCCACCCAATCGCTCAAGTCGGGCATTATTGCGACCCGCTTTGAGTTGGAGAAATAGTCGCGCTGTACAAGGTGTGCCGCTCTAACGGTGAACGATAGCTCAATCAAAACACGAGGGCAATCGTTCAAAGTTCGGCTGCCGTTGTTTCTTTAACGGTCAATATAGAATTTTTTTTCACGTCACTTATCGAGATATTAAAGGCCACAACTGTATTAACGGAAGGGACCAAATCAATATTCATATTGTTGAATTTGTTTTGGACTTGTATAAGTGCTCACTCTGTTGTATTTTATAGCGGATCCCAATAGATAGAGTACTATTTAAAATAGTTTTCAGGAGAGGGAAATGAAATTAATATGAAGAAATATAATACGCGGGCTATAATGGCGTCTCTGCTCATTTGCGGTTTCGTAGGCATGTTCAGCGAGACAGCACTCAACATAGCAATTAGTAATTTAATGGACGTTTTCCAGATTTCGGCCGCGACTGCACAGTGGTTAACGACTGGCTTTTTGCTGACTCTTGGAATTCTGATGCCGATGACAGGTTTACTGCTACAATGGTTGACTACTAGGCAGCTTTTCATTGTTTCGCTTGTAAGCTCGATCGTTGGGACATTGATTGCAGCGCTTGCTTTCAATTTTGAAATGCTGATGGTCGCTCGCGTTCTGCAGGCAGCCGGCATGGGTTTATTGATTCCGCTCATGTTTAATACGATTCTCGTAGTTTACCCTCCAGAGCAGCGCGGGGCAGCGATGGGCTTCGTTGGTCTCGTCATCATGTTCGCACCGGCAACTGGCCCTACTGTGGCAGGTCTTTTAATCGAATATTTATCATGGCACTACATTTTCTGGCTGTCTCTTCCTTTTTTGGTCATAGGGCTGTTGATAGGATTGAAATTTCTGGAAAACGTCACTGAGGTCACAAGACCGAGGATTGATCCATTGTCTATTATTTTGTCATCACTAGGCTTCGGCGGTGTAGTCTTTGGTTTCAGTAAGGCGGGCGAAGGGGAGGGAGGCTGGACTAGTGCAATCGTGCTCTCATCTATTGTTATCGGCCTAATCGCGCTTGTATTGTTCACACTTCGCCAAATGTTAATGCGTGGGCCGATGATGAACTTGCGAGTCTTCAAGTACCCTATGTTTATTGTGGGGCTGCTTCTTGTGCTGTCGTGTATGATGATCATCTTATCAAGTATGATTATTTTGCCGATGTATCTGCAGAACGGGATGAAACTATCCGCGTTTGCTACCGGGCTCATGCTGCTGCCAGGCAGTGCGTTGAATGGTGTCTTGTCGCCGCGCATGGGACGCTTGTTTGATAAGTACGGGCCTAAGTGGCTCGTTATCCCCGGCCTTGTCATCGTAGCAGTGATGTTATGGTTTTTTTCCAGTATATCAGTTGCCTCTTCTGTAGCTTTTATCGTGTCCTTGCATATTGGTCTCATGATTGGTATATCCATGGTATGGATGCCGGCGCAGACGAACGGGCTTAACCAACTGCCGCCAGAACTTTACCCACATGGAACGGCAGTCATGAACACGCTGCAACAGGTCGCAGGTGCGATCGGAACGGCAGTAGCAATCAGCATTCTTACTAAGGGCATGGAAAAGTATTTGATCGGCTCATCGATGCCGAGTGAGCCGGCCGAGATGGCTAAAGCCATGATGTTCGGTTCACAGAACGTGTTCATGTTCGCGATGACTGTTACACTCCTCGGGCTAGCCGCGGCGTTCTTCATCCGCCGTGTCGTCGTTAAGCATGCGACGATGAATTCGATGCATTGAAATTCCAATAATAGGAGTAATCAACAATAGATTTGGAAAAAGGAACACAAACCCAGAATGGGATTAAGTGTTCCTTTTTTGTTAAGGATACAACGTTTTTGACCATAACCAAAACTAGACTCACATCAATTTTTTAATATTGTGAATAATTATTCTAAATAGCACTTGCGGGTACTCTCATACATTATGAAAATACGGTAACTTTGGGATGGGGCGAGAGTGGACCGACGGATTTGGTTGATCTCTATCATAAACGGATTCTTGATCGTTAAATTCAGAAGCAAAGATGACCTTTCAACAAACGGGACACGTTTGTTCAATACATAGCAAAGGGAGGCTGCCTGCACGATCGGCAACCTTTCGCTCACCTATTCCAGCTAATAGCTTGTCAATATTTAATTATTAATAGTAGGTTCATGAGGTGGTATACTAAAAAAAGTGCATGAGAAAGAACCGTCCTATTAAGCACGGAAGTAAAT
>NZ_JCAUAP010000028.1:0-32174 GCF_059692015.1 Paenibacillus sp. J22P165
TCTTTTATAGTCGATTACTCGACTGTGCTTACTCACTCGTTGTTCAGTTTTCAAAGATCAATTTCTTTCGTTCACTGCCGTGTTACCGAAGCAGCGAGAAGTAATATACCACATCAGCTTATTCGAATGCAAGAACTTTTTTCAGAAAGTTTCTTTCGTTCATTCGTTCTTTCGTTCGACCGCCGAAGCGACAAGGAGTAATATAACAAATCCTCCAAGGGAATGCAAGTTTTTATCTCATGGTAAAAAACGACAATTAAAAAGGCCCTGGCGCATGATGCACCAGAGCCTTACCTTCTATTAACCTTGGCTTCCAATAAAGACGTATCGAGCAATGATTAGAATAGCTAGTACCCACATTAACCAGTGGACACTGTATTTCTGTTCACTTTTGCCACTCGCATTAGCTGCTGCAGCAAGAACTACATAAGTAACGATACCGAAGGAAATGCCGTTTGCAATGTTGTATGTGAAAGGCATTAATACTATTGTCAGGAACGCTGGGATCGCGATAACAAAGTCTTGGAAGTCGATCTCTTTAATGGATTGAACCATTAGAACACCTACCACAATCAATGCTGCCGCAGTTGCAGAACCCGGGATTAGCATAACAATTGGTGCTAAGAACAGAGCAAGCAAGAAACATACACCTGTAGATACTGCTGTTAAACCTGTGCGACCACCTTCGGCTACACCTGCTGAGCTCTCTACAAACGCTGTTACTGTACTCGTTCCAACTAATGCACCACCGCTGACGCCGATCGCATCAACGAACATCGCTTTACCTACGCGTTTGGTACCCTCTTCTTTATTCTTCATAATACCAGCACGATTCGCTGTTCCTACCATTGTACCGAATGTATCGAATAGCTCAACGAACGTGAAAGTAACGATAACAGATACGATTCCTGTTGTCATAATGCCTGCGAAATCAAAATCTGCGAAACGCAGCTTTGACATATCCGGTACCCATGTTGTTTCGCTGCTAGTTAATGTAGCTAAATCAACCATACCCATGAAATAACCGACTACAGTCGTTCCTAGAATCCCGAATAGAATCGCGCCACGCACACGCATTACCAGCAAAATAGAAATCAACAAAATTCCGACGAGTGTTAAAATGACACCTTTATTTTCTAATGAACCCATATGGAAAATAGTTTCAAAAGAAAGAACATCCGTAAATTGATGTGCTTTAATATCAGTACCTGATTCAACGGCTACAGTAAGGATACCGCTGTTTTTAAATCCGATCATCGCGATAAACAAACCAATTCCCACAGTAATCGCATGCTTCAAACTATCTGGGATAGCAACAAGAAGCATTTGACGCATTTTCGTAATCGTAAGGATAATGAAGATAATCCCCGAAATAAACACGGCTGTGAGAGCCATCGAAAACGTAAATTTACCTTGTGACGTCAAAATGATAGTCGCGAAGTACGCATTTAAACCCATTCCCGGAGCTAAAGCTACTGGGAAATTAACGAAAAGCCCCATTGCAATCGTCATGACGCCTGCCGCGATAGCTGTTGCTAAAAACACAGAGGTCCAGTCTCCACCAGTTGCTCCTGTTTTAAAAGCACTCAGGATATCTGGATTTACTGCTAGGATGTAAGCCATGGTCATGAACGTCGTGATCCCCGCCATGATTTCTGTTCTTACGGTGGTGCCATTTTGTTTCAACTTAAAAAACCGATCCAAATCCATCTTCCTACTCCTCCTAATGAATGGTGGGGAACCACAGATAAACGCCTTTATCGTCCCTCTAGGACGAACGCGTTTAGCAGGGTTGTGTGAAGCAACGTGTACCTATATGCTTTCCGGCCAACAGCAAAAAACCCGGAATCGTGGTGTCTGATTCCGGGTACGAAAAAGGAGCCGTCCATATGAGGGCTGCCTTCAAAAAGTGAAGTTACAGAAAAAACTCATAGGGATACCGTTCCTTTTTTTCGTAGCCAGATCATTTGCGGTGATCTCGTAGAAACTCCCAGGCCAATCCCCGAGATTATACGAAAAACTGTTATCCAATTTCATATTCTATTGAAGAATTGGGCAAGTGTCAATAAAAAAAGACGAACGTTTATAGGGTAAATAATAACAAATCGTTCGTCTTTTCATTAGGTCCCTGCTTCCTCCTGAAAAGAACGAAAATAGCATCTAAAAGAAGGTACCTTTCACCCCACTACATAATTTTCAAAAACGCAAAAAAGCGCATCTCTTCTGTATGAAGAGACACGCTTCTCATCGTTTGTTTATGTTAGTCTACTACAGCCAGCCAATGCCCAGGCTGCACTTCAACAAATCGCGAACGGTCCAACCCGTACGGATCTTGAATGGACGGATCGAGGAGCGGCACGAACTTCTTGCGAGACTCTATCGCTGGATTGGGTACAGGAATGGCCGCAAGCAGTGACTTGGTATACGCATGCAACGGATTCGCATACAACTCTTCGCTCTCCGCTAGCTCTACGATTTTGCCTTTGTACATGACCGCCACACGGTCGCTGATATGTTTGACCATCGAGAGGTCGTGCGCGATAAATAGGTATGTTAACCCCAACCTCTGCTGCAGCTCCTCCAGAAGTTTAACGATCTGTGCCTGAATAGATACGTCCAGCGCCGACAACGGCTCATCGCAAACGATAAATTCCGGCTCTACCGCCAATGTTCGTGCGATGCCGATTCGCTGCCGCTGTCCGCCAGAGAACTCATGCGGGTAGCGCATAGCATGAGCTGCGCTAAGTCCAACCATCTCCAGCAATTCCTCGATCCTATGCTGACGCTCAGACTTGCTTTTCGTCATCCGATGAAGGTCAAGTGCTTCCCCAATGATGTCGGCAACGCGCATACGCGGATTCAATGAAGCATACGGATCCTGGAAGATCATCTGCATATAGCGTCGCATCGTCTTCATCTCACCGCGGGATAAACGGTTAAGTGAGATCCCCTTGTAGAGCACTTCTCCACCCGTTGCCTCGTTTAAGCGTAAAATCGTTCGGCCTGTGGTGGATTTACCACTACCTGATTCTCCCACAACACCAAGCGTCTCCCCCGCACGGATATCAAAGCTGATATCATTGACGGCTTTGATGATCTGACCCTTACCTAAGTTGAAATGTTGTTTCAGTGATCTAACCTGAAGCAAGGGACGCTCATCTGCTGAACGACTCACAGCGGAGACCAGCTTAGGTTTCTTTTTCTCATCAAGCCTTGGCAGTGAATTCAGCAGTCGTATCGTGTAGGGATGCTTCGGTGCAGAAAAAATTTCTTCTGTCGTGCCCGTCTCCACAACCTCGCCATCCTTCATAACCACGACCCGATCACACATACCTGCCACGACACCTAGATCATGGGTAATCAAAATAATGGACGTGCCAAGCTTCCGCTGAATTTCTTTCATCTGATTCAAAATTTGCGCCTGAATGGTTACATCAAGCGATGTGGTCGGCTCGTCCGCAATAAGCAGCGACGGCCGGCAAGCAAGCGCGATTGCAATCATTACACGTTGACGCATACCACCGGAAAACTCATGGGGATACTGATAGTAGCGTGTTTCTGGGAAAGGGATACCAACTAGCTTCAGCATCTCGATAGCTTCCTGCTGTGCTTCCTGTTTCCCCAGTCCCCGATGCTTGATTAGACTCTCTTCAATCTGCCGACCAATGCGCATCGTCGGGTTAAGTGAGGACATCGGATCCTGAAAAATCATCCCGATATCGCGACCGCGGATATGCTCCATCTCCAAATCTGACTTATCAGCTAGGTTCTGGCCTTGAAAGAGGACTTGTCCCCCCTTCACCATCGAAGGCGGAGACGGCAATAACCGCATGATCGTTCGTGCAGTAACACTTTTCCCGCTGCCGGATTCTCCTACGATGCCCAGCGTCTCTCCTTCGCGAACGGAGAAGCTTACATTCCGAACCGCTTCAACCTCCTTATCGCGAGCGTAGAAAGAGACTGACAATTGCTTCACTTCTAAAATGGATGTCATATAATCACCTTTGAGTTGGGATAAACTTGAAAAGAAAGTTTCTATCATGCGTAAATACATGTTAAAATATAAGTTAATTATATCGCAACGATAAATAAATTATATAATTCAAATAAAATAAACAATTTTTCGACTTTCATTGACATTTTTCGTTACCACTCTTAAAATCTACTATATCGATCGGAATAATGCAATATAAAAACTGACCGACAAAGGAGCATACGAACTTGACCGGGCACACTGCAGCTACAGAATCCCTACTAGTCGATCGACTCGGGAACCTCTTTTTCAAAATGCTATTGCATCCTACTTACCGTTTTTTGCTACTGCTAGTGGGAGCTCCCTTGCACCTAATCGTCTATTCTGTCTATCTGTACAGTAAGAAGCATAGTATGCACAAGGTTGCGCTGGACAAGCTAGAACAGCAATGGACGTCCTCCGGCTATCGAGATCGACTTTTCGAAGAGACGAAGGAACAACTTGAACGCAAGCACCAATTCTTTGGTCAATCCGTTGCGCCTGAGAAGCTGGAACGTGAAGCTAATCAGATTACGGCGATCAAATTCAAGGAAGCGCTACTGAGTCAACTTGAAGCGGCGCAAGAGGGAAACACTAAGTCGAAGATCACCTATGCGGATACGTTCACCCAGTTGATCCGAAACCCTGCGTTTCTTGCTTTATCCATAATACCTGGCGTTCTCATGTATGCACTGATGTTCGTCTATAGCAACGCCTATCTCAAATATATTATGGAGCGGCTCGTAATGACCGTTTTCGTCATATTCGGCGTCGCCTTTCTCGTCTTTACGATTCTATATCTGTCGCCTATGAATCCAGCGGCTAACATTATTGGAGAAACCGCTACAGCAGAGCAGATTGCTTCGTTCAATAAGCTATACGGATTGGATCAACCTTATCTAGTTCAACTGTGGGACACGTTTCGAGGGATTATCACCTTCGATTTAGGCAAATCATTCGCAGGCAACGAAGTTGTCACAACCTCCATCGCTGCGAAATTTCCTGTAACGCTTACGCTCACTGTTATCTCTACGATAATAGCGGTATTGATCGCACTGCCGATTGGGTTGATCTCGGCCACAAGGCCAAATTCTTTTGTGGACTATACGTTCATGTTAATTGCACTGATCGGCTTGTCGATCCCTAACTTCTGGCAAGGTTTGGTTCTTATCTTGAATTTCTCCATCAAGCTGCACTGGCTGCCTGCTACCTATAACCCGCAGAACGCCTTAACGATGATTATGCCAATCATCGTCTTAGGGACAGGACTGACAGCGGCAGTCGCTCGGATGACACGTTCTTCCACATTGGAGGTCATCCACGAGGATTACATCATTACAGCTCGGGCGAAGGGACTCTCTCGCAGACAAGTGTTGTGGAAGCACGCCGTAGGCAATGCGCTAATCCCGATTATCACAGTCATCGGACTACAGTTCGGTGGGATGCTGGGTGGGGCTGCTGTTACGGAGAAAGTTTTTAATATCAACGGAATAGGGAGTTACATCGTGGACAAACAGTTTATCCCCGATATTCCCGCAATTATGGGCGGTGTCGTCTATACCGCGATCACCATCTCTATCGTAAATGTCATCATCGACATTCTATACGCTTTTTTTGATCCAAGAATCCGTTCCAAAATGAAACAATACTAGCAGGTGACCAACGTGACGAAACCGATACTTAGTAAACAGGACATTCACTTCAGATTACAGACCTGCTCCGAATACGGACAGGCTAGCTTTGCCGGAATCGCCACCTTAAGCTTGGCGTTGGTTCTGTTGATTAACAGCTTCGAAGGTGCACATTTGGCTACGAATTCAGTCGTTTTCGCTGCCTTTGTCTCCTACTTGGTCTTCGCTCTGCTCCAATTGGGGACAATGGCCTTGATTCGAAGAGATCTGCTCCAGTATGGGGAGATACGTCGCACCACGCGTTGGCTAGGTTACGTACTGCTAATTAGCTTGCTGACCGCGAATATCTTCATTGCAACAGCAGCCTTTCAGCTCATCAAGCGTAAGAGTAGTGCCATTTACACGCTCTCAGTCTACGCACTGCTGACAACCGTGTTCGTGTTCGCCGTTTCGGCGTTAAACGTCTTTAAGCCCTATGTATCCAATTTATTCGTACCTGGCATGGCTCTCATTTTATTCGCTGGCGTCATACAAATACTTGGCTTACTTCTGATCTCCCGCTATGCAGATCGACAACTTCTGCCCAAATGGTTCTGGATCGTCGCAGTCCTGGTGCTTGCAACCTCGCTAACGGGCAATCTCTTCGCTCTTGCACTTGGCATCTTATTGATAACCAAGCTTCAGAACAAGGAAGGCTCGTCGGGAACCAAATTAAATGAGGTTGTCGAACGGCTATCCCGCAGTACAACTTCCATGTTGGGTCTGTGGTTCATCGGATTCTTGATAGCCATTTCATTGTGCAGCTACTTAACGTTCGACTATGGGCTAGCTATCGATAATAACTACTCAGCTATCCTGCAATCACCAAGCCTTACTTATCCCCTTGGTACGGATAACTTTGGCCGATGTCTATTCTCTCGCATTGTATTCGGTGCACGTATCTCACTCTTCGTGGGTATTCTCTCGACATTGATCCCTGTGATCATCGGGGGGACATTGGGAGCGATATCTGGCTACTACGGACGCAATACAGACAATCTCATCATGCGAGCGCTCGACATCCTTTATGCGATTCCTGGTATTCTATTGGCGATTGCGATCATCGCGGCATTCGGCGCCAACACGGTTAATCTTATTATTGCGCTTAGTATTGGGGCGATCCCCACCTATGCACGAACTATGAGAGCCAACGTGTTGCTCGTCTCTACACTGGAATATGTGCAGGCAGCGCGCGCTTTCGGTGCAGGCGATCTAATCATTCTACTCAGACATATCGTACCTAACTCGATTGCGCCAATGATTGTCAAATCTACGTTGACCGTAGGCGGAGCTATCATCTCGACGAGCAGCTTAAGCTACCTCGGACTCGGCGTCGAGCCGCATATTCCCGAGTGGGGCAATATTTTGAAGGTAGGAAGCTCCTATCTCGAAACTCACTCTTATACAGCCATCTATCCTGGCTTAGCCATTATTGCGCTAGTGCTGTCATTCAACTTCCTTGGCGACGGTCTTCGCGATGCGCTTGATCCCAAGCTCGACTAAACAAGCTATTCATCTAGGAATATTCATTCTTACTCCATGACTTCATCGTAACGATTTAACTTGAAGGATAATGGAATGAATGTGCGTTCATATACTTAAATTTACTAGGAGGGTCAAACTATGATTAAGAAAAGCAAGGTCGTCATCCCCGTTATCCTCGGTGTCTCTATGATGCTTAGCGGATGCAATTTCACAACTAAAGACGAAGCCGCTGCAACACCAACACCATCAGCAGGTGCGACAGCAGCCGCTAATACTACGCCTGTAGATATCGAATTACTCGGTATGAGCGCTAACGAAACGGACCTTAACATCGTTCGTGATCAACTTACAAAGAACGGCTTCAACGTTAAGTTGAACATTCAGCCGGATTACGGTACGTTCAAAGCCCAACAGGATGCAGGTAACTTCGACGCTGCCCTATCCAGCTGGACTACAGTAACCGGAAACCCGGACTATGCGGTACGTTCCCTATTTAAAACAGGCGGCGACTACAGCATCATGTCCGATCCAGAAATCGACAAACTGATTGATCAAGCAGCATCTCAGACGCCTGAACAGTATACAGAGACTTACAAAAAATTCGAGCAGCAACTCGTTCTAGACAAAGCGTACATCGCACCACTTTACAACTCACTTAAAGCACAAGCGTTCAATCAAGATGTATTAAAAAAAGAATCTGTACGACTTTCGAAGTCACGCTCCCTACCATGGGAAGAACTTGATTTCAAAGATGCCGCTAAACGCGCGAAAGATCCTATTATTCTGCAGTCCACACTTCCGTCTTTGACATCGCTCGATCCAATCAAAGGGAACGACGGTTCGATTAATATCATTAACACAAACATGTATGTACGCCTACTTAACTTGACGGACGACGACAAGCTAACGGCTGAGGGTTCTCTCTCTCACAACTTTGCAATTGCTGAAGGGAATTCAGACTACTATTTCGTACTGCGTGACGATATTAACTTTGCACAAATCAAGAACAAGCTAGCAGCTGATTCTGGCGAACGCGTAGGCGCAGAAGATGTTATCTTCTCGTTGAATCGTGCTAAGAACAAAAATTCCGTACCTAACCACCGCACATTTACGCTGCATGAACACATTAAAAACGTAGAGCTCGTAACAGACCCTGCGGTTCTTGATTCCATTAAAATTTCCGGCAGCTCCGACACGATCAAAGCAGGCTTGGAAAAAGGGCTGAGCTCCAAAATCTCTTCCCTCGTATCTGACAAAACGAAAGTAAGCAACAAAGAAGGCAAATATCAAGTTGTCAAATTGACAACGACAGAGCCGTTCCCACAAGTATTGAACTATTTAGCTCATCAATCGGCTGGTATCGTCTCCAAGAAACAAGTCGAAAGCATCAACACATATGATGTAGCTAAATATGATGTGAACAAAGACATCGCCTACGGCGACCAAGCAGGGGTTACCGAAGGTGCCAAATACAACAATACGCTGGCAACAAGCGGTCCTTATATCCTGTCGTACAAGAATGATTATGAAGCTGTCTTCTACAAAAACCCTGGATATATGAAGGGTACAAAGTATGAGCCAAAAGTAGATTCTATCAAAATTCGTTTCATCAAAGATGCTGAAGCTTCCCTATCCGCACTAAGAAGTGGTGAGATTCACCTGTACTACGGTGTGTCCGAGACTAAGTACGATGTTGTTAAAGCCGATACTAAGCTTTTACTGCAAACAATGCCTAGTAACGCTGTGTCGTACCTTCTGTTCAACACCAAGAACCGTGATATTGCCAAAAGTGCTGACTTGAGAAAAGCTGTGCTGCACTCCATTAATCAAGACGAATTCCTTGCTTACTACAAAAACAATAAGTTCAAAGCGATCTCGACATTAAGCCCGCTTGTCAAAACAGGCTTAGAAGTCAAAGCAGATCCAGCTAAAGTAAAGGATTTCCTAAGCAAATATAAAGCCAGCAAGTAAGATTCACCGCTGAACATGCAAAAGACTGCCTCATCGTCGATATGACGATTGGGCAGTCTCTTTCATAACAACGCCATGCGCATGGATAGGAGCGAACCAATATGCCAACTTCCGAATCAAGTTTAGTTAAACTATCGCAATGGGATGCTCTCATCCTAGAATCACTTAAGAACCAAGGATGGTCCACAGACGAGCTGCTTCAACGGGTTCGCACTGGCCAGCAGCTTCCGGTAGACGATAGCAAATTCCAATTTGACTATGCGCGCTTAACTGAGCTTGAGAGCAGCGATCCCGATGTGTTCGAACAAGCTGTACGTCACGGCTACCAAATCAAATACAACACGCTCCGCGGTATCGCCAGCTGGATACTTGTCGTGTTTGGACAGGAACCTGAGCTGCAGCTCGAGGCGGGTCAAGAGTCAGTCGTTGCGAGTCTTTCGGCAGAAGAGTATAACCGTCTAACGACTGTACTTTCATACGGATGGGTTGTGCGCGGCGAACAGCCATCTGCACCTGAAGCGAGATCAACATTCGTTATAGAGCCTCTCGTTCGAGGATGAAGCCGTCATCCATCCGCGCTCAGTCGCTGTGCTTTGCGCCTGTAGACTCTACTACGTACAGATAAGTATTTACCTTGGGATTCCCTCAAGCAAGCTTACGGCGGCCTCTAGCGTTCTGTGTGAGGCGACAGGCTATGACTTCATCCAAATAAATTAAAATACTCCCTTCTATTTGCTAAACACGCAAATAAAAGGGAGTATTTTTGTGCAGACACAGCCTTCAGCTAGGTAAGGAGAACGAAAACAAGCGCTGCTAGTGCAGGCAAACCCTGAACGAGTAGAATTGATTTCTTAGCGGTAGCCCCTCCGAATGCGGCTGCAATGAGCACACACACTAGGAAGAAAATTTCAATCGACCGCCCAATCGATGCATCTGGATGGACAAGCCCCCAAACAAGACCAGCTGCCAGAAAACCATTGTAGAGCCCTTGATTAGCAGCCAAACTCTTCGTGATTTGAGCATTTTCTTTCGTCATACCAAATGATTTCATTGCACGTGGAGTTGTCCATAGGAACATTTCCAGCACCAAGATATACAGATGCTCAAGCGCAACAAGACCGACCAAGATCGCTGCGATTATTGTCATAACTATTCCTCCAATCAAATTAAGCAATATTACTAATGTACCATATTTGTCCAGTCCTCTCGCTTATCAAATAAAAAACTCCCTTTGAGCTATACGCTTTAGCTCAAAAAGAGTTCTACTTACACGCGATTAGGGCTTATTAAGTCTGCACTTCCTATAGCTTGGCGGTTTTCTTTGAAAGTTCATCGCTTTCTTTGTTGAATGCACGCCTGTGATCTAGCCATTGGCCAGTTTTGAATTTTTTAAGTGCAAAGCATGCAGACGATAGCAACAAAAGCAAGAAGGCACTATAAGCTGCTATACTCCAAAATTGCCCGTTCATGGATTCCTCCTATAAATGAACTTCCCCTTAATGAAAGTAAACGTAATGTTCATATTACACCCACCAAAGGATAGAAGGCAATACAAATTCTGGTCATAGAAAAAACTCTCTTTTATTCGCTAAACAACGCAAATAAAAGAGAGTCCTTTTTACAAGCTATCCCCTATTCCCACTCAATCGTAGCCGGCGGCTTGGACGTGATATCGTACACGATACGATTCACGTTTTCAACTTCGTTTACGATACGAACGGAAATCTTCTCAAGCACATCCCAAGGGATACGCGCCCAGTCAGCAGTCATGCCGTCGATGGATGTAACTGCGCGGATACCTACGGTGTAGGAATATGTTCTAGCATAGAGTGAATTACTATTCAATTATCACATTGTTTTTGTATATCAATTGTAGCTGGTAAAACCAGTGATTTCAACTAAAATCACAAAAAGGTGTTTCAGCTTTAATAATTGCTAAGTTCAATATCTGAAAATATGAATACCCCTTCACTAAATGGCAAAGGGCTTATCATTAAATTTGATAAGTCTATGCGCTTTATAATGAAAAAAGAACCTACCAATTTGGCAAGTTCTCTTTTCTTTTACTTTTTATTAGTTAACAATTACAGTAGCGTTTGCCCCTGCAATTATGGTAAATCCACCTACCTGCTTTAATTTTGTAAATACTGTGTAAGTACCTGCTTTTGTGATAGTTACAGGGAAATTTAACTCTAGTCCATTATGTGTTTCATACATGGCTTTGTTGTCGTTCAAGTTAAATCCTGCTTCTTGCCCCCATGCAAAAATCAATGGTTGCGTAGCTGTTCCTTCTTGAACAACTACTGGCACACCTGCACCTGCAATTGGAGCAATTGTAATGTCAGCGGAAGTTAGTCCATCAACACTAGCGTAGAATCTAAACAGATCATTGTCATGGTCATTCCCCACTGTCCCCACAGTAGATGCGCGTAGGTTGAACTGAGTTCCTACAATAGCGTCATTTACAATGGGCATGTGAATCATTAAAGACGTTGGAACAACTGCCACAGGTGGAGCAACTACAGTTACAGAGCTTCCGTCATTAGTAGCTTCTGATGTAATTGAGTAAAGCCCTGCCACGTTCTTTACATTAATTTGGAAGTTCATAAGTCCAAGTGGGTCAGTACCATCAAGAACATATGTCGCGGTATTAGTGCCACCAAATGAACTTACGAAATTGAACGAATTAGGATTGTTTCCATTAATCTTGAAATTCCCTAATTTCCATACCCCTTGGGATGATGTAAATTTCAGCGTTACTGTATCTCCAATTGTTGCTTTTGTTTTGTCAGCGTTGCTAGACTCAATGTGAACATTGGAAATGATTGCAGGTTTCAAAACATGAACGCTACTTCCATCAGTAGTTTGTTCTGTTGTTACGGAGAAGAATCCTGCACTGTTCTTAACATTGATTTGGAAAGTTACCAACTTATCAAGATCAGATTCATCAACAGTGTATGTTGCGGTATTTAAAAACACACCGCCAACTGGAACGCTTGTGAAGTTTGTTGGATTACCACCATTGATTTTGAAGTTGGAAAGTTTAGTTACCGCTTCCCCTGTGTTGAACGTTAAAGTGATAACGTCACCCACAACAGCATATCTACCATCTTGATTGCTTGAAATGATACTAACGTTTTTGATTACAGGAGATTGTGTTACAGTAACACTACTACCATCGCTCGTAGCTTCTGTAGTGATTGAGTAGAATCCACCTGCATTTTCAACGTTGATTTGGAATGTCATAAAACCTTCTGCATCAGTAGTATCTACCATATAAGTTGCTGAATTCAACCAACCATTGCCTGTATCAATAGATGTGAAGCTTGTAGTATTCCCACCATTAATCTTGAAGCTTGTTTGTTTAGTTACTTGTTCATTTGTTTTAAATGTAAGTGTTACAAGATCACCTGCTACCGCTCTTGCTGAGTCAACATTACTAGATTGAATATGAACATCGCTAATTACTGGTGACTGACTTACACTTACACTACTGCTATCAGTCGTTGCTTCTGTAGTGATTGAATATAGACCTACAGCGTTCTTAACGTTGATTTGGAAGTTCATCGCACCTTCTGGGTCAGTTTCGTCAATTACATACGTAGCAGTGTTAATCCATGGCGCACCAACACCGCCACTAACAGAACTGAATGATTTAGCGTTTCCACCATTGATTTTAAAGTTGCTTAATTTGTCTACCTGTTGATTTGTTTTGAATGTTAATGTAACTGTATCACCAACATTAGCCAACGATTTATTTGCGTTACTAGATTCGATATGAACACCGCTAATGACAGGTGCTTTCAATAATGTAACAGAACTGCCATCATTCGTTGCTTCGATTGTTTGTGAATAAATGCCATCTTCATTTTTAACGTTGATTTGGAAGTTAACTAGCCCTTCTTGGTCTGAATCTTCTAAGATATATGTTACCTTATTAGCCCAAGTGTTTCCAGAACCTAGCGATTCGAAGCCAGTTGGATTACTTCCATTGACTTTGAAGTTCCCAAGCTTGAATACTTCTTCTGTGGTGTCAAACGTTAAAGTAACTGTATCTCCTACTTTTGCAAGAGTTTTAATATCGTTAATCGAAGAGATTTTCACATTGCTGATAGCAACTTGTGGTGTTGCAACTTCTTCTTCGTATACTGTTACTGAACTGTTATCGTTAGTTGCTTCAATTGTTTGGGAATAAATACCTGCACCATTGGTTACATTAATTTGGAAGGACATTACCCCATTTTGATCTGAACCATCAAGCACGTACTTAGCTTCAACACGCCCACTAGGTAATTGAATAAATGATGAAGGATTATTCCCATTGATCTTGAAGTTACCTAATTTGAATACGTCTTGATGCCCTGCATCAAATGCCAATGTTACTGTGTCACCTGTTTTAGCTTTAGTTGGGTTTGCATTGTTAGACATGATTTTAACGCTTGAAATTACAGGTGCATTGTTCGCTACAACTACTGCGCTTCCATCATTGGTAGCTTCAATAGTTTGTGAGTAGATTCCTGCTTCATTTTCAACGTTAATTTGGAATGTCATTGCACCATTTTGATCTGATTCGTCAACCAAATATGTTGCTGTATTTGTCCAATTAGTTCCTGATTCTACTGATTCAAAAGTTTTAGCATTTCCACCATTGATTTTAAAACTAGTTTGCTTATCAACTTTTTCTGTAGTAGTGAATGTTAGTGTTACTGTGTCGCCTGATTTAGCATACTTGGTATTAGCGTTATTTGATTGAATATGAACATTGCTAATAGCTACTTGTTCTACTGGCTCTGCGATAACAGTTACAGAACTATTATCATTTGTTGCTTCAATGGTTGGTGCGTAAATTCCTGCGCCATTCATTACGTTGATTTGGAAGTTCATTAGACCTACATGGTCAGTTCCATCAAGAACGTATTCAGCAATCACATGATAATTATTAATTGAAACTGGTTGCATTCCGAAGCTAGATGGGTTATTTCCGTTAATCTTGAAGTTACTCAATTTGTACACTGGTTTGTCAGTGTCGAAAGTCAAAAATACTGTATCGCCTGTTTTAGCTTTAGTGCTATCATCGGCATTGCTAGTAACTATATGAACATTTGTAATTGTTGGTGCATTATTAGCCACAAAAACACTACTACCATTATACGTTTCTTCTGTGGTGATAGAATAAAGTCCTGCGCTATTCTTTACATTAATTTGGAATGTCATTTTACCATCAGGGTCAGACTCGTCAATAGTGTATGTTGCTGTATTTAACCAGAACTCAGTAAAGCCATTCATACGTTTTTCGCTTGTGAAGCTTGTAGGATTTCCACCATTGACTTTGAAGTTCCCAAGCTTGGATACTTCCATTGGTGTATCGAATTGCAGAGTAACAATGTCACCTACTCTTGCGTGTGCAGTGCTATTGTTGTTATTTGACATAATGTTAACATGAGATATTACAGGCGCTTCTTGATTTTCTGGTGGATTATTGGCGATTACAACAACAGAACTTCCATTAGTAGTTGCTTCAATTGTTTGTGAGAATATTCCTGCGCTATTTTTGACGTTAATTTGGAAATTCATTGCTCCAAGTCGGTCAGTGGCATCAATAATGTATGTTGCTGTATTAATGTATTTGCTTCCTGTCAAAACGCTTGTGAATGATGCAGGATTTCCACCATTAATCTTGAAGTTTCCTAACTTAGAAACCTGTTCAGTTGTTTCGAATGTAAGCGTTACAGTGTCACCAACAGTAGCTTTAGTGCTATCTGCATTGCTAGAAGCAATATTAATATTACTTACTGCCACTGGTGCAACTACTGGCGGTGTTCCACCTAGTTTTGCTTCTGCTACAAGCAAAGCATTATAATTTGTAACCAATTCTTTTTGTTCATCAGTCAATCTATCATAGTAAGTTCTTGCTCTTTCAACGTCTTGTGCAAAATATTGATCTACCTCTCTATCAAGACGAGAGATTTGAACAAGTGCTATATGGTAATAGTCTGTTTTTAGGTACTGTGCAGTGCTATAAGCGATTGGATGTTTGTCTGCATCATAAAAAATAACAGTGTACCAATCTAAGCCATTATTGTATTGATCGACAGTCTTTCTCCAATTGTATATAGTTTCAGTTGCGTCAACACCTCTTTCAGCAACTACACTAAATTCTCCAAGCACATAATTACTATTTGTTAAGTCGAGAGGTGTAGTGTATCTATCACTACTGCCATGCACATTGATATATTTATAATCCTTAACAATATCAGGGAGTTCATTGTTGCTAACAGTTACTTTAAGACCACTTGCATACTGTTCTGATGCAATCACTTCTTGCTCAGTAAAGCTACGCATAGTCACGTTGCCAGTAACTTCTTTTGAAATAGGAATCGTTGTTTTTGCAGGAACGACAACACTTAAACTTCCTGTTACTGCTTTTGAATTGTCAGATGTTCTAGTTACTTCAAGCACTAAAGCTATGGTTGTATCTGCTGTTGGCGGTGTGATTGTTCCATTAAGATCAATTACACTGTTATCAGAACTTTTAATAGCTACTGTATAACCAGTTTCAATTGTAGGAAGTTCAAGGCTTGTTGCGTCCTTTGTTGGTGCTTGGATATTTGTAATGCTATCTGCAATCAATTGAGCAGACTTCACTATTGGTGCATAAAGCGAGAAGTGATGAACAGTTGCTTTTACGAATGTTTGATTACCAATCGTGACAATTTCTGAATCTTCTAATAATTCCCACTTACCTCTATTCGTATTATAGTAAGACATTCCAGAATCATTGCTTGTGGTAGGAAGGGTTAGTACAAGCCCTTCTTCTGGAAAAGTTCCAGAGAAAGTAAAGTCCATTGCTTGACCTGCTGTTTTAATCCCTGCTGTTTCAGTAATAGGAACTGCTTTTGCTGAAATTGTTGTGCCAATCGGAAGCCCTGATACAGTTGTACCATTAGCAAATGTAGCTTTATCACCTGTTATGACTGGAATTTGAGTAACAGGGGGTGTAGGTGTAGGTGTTATAGGTGTACTACCACCACCACCGCCACCAAAGGTAGGACTTGGGCTTGGACTTGGGCTTGGAACAGGTGTTGTTGTTGGTTTATTTTCATCCTTAACTTTTTCTACACTTTTCAAGAAGTTAACACCCATAATAGCTGATTGCTCTCTTGTTGCATTCCCTTGTGGATTGAATGAACCATCTGGGTTGCCAGAGATCAAACCAAGTTGAACAGCAATCGCCACATATTTTTTAGCCCAATCAGAAATCTTATCTGCATCTGTAAATGTTAAAGGAGTATCTTTAACATTAAGCTCACCTTGCTTCTCCAATGCCTTAACCATAACAACTACAGTTTGTTCTCTAGTTACAGTAGCATTTGGGGCGAACATATTATTTCCAATTCCATCAACGATGCCAAATTTCTTAGCGGATTCGATATATGGTACTGCCCATCCTTCAGCATCGCTGAAAGATGAAACAGCGTTATTATCAATTGGAAGTTTCAAAGCTTTTACTAAGATAGTGACGAATTGCGCTCTTGTCAGAGTCCCTTGTGGGTCGAAATGTTCTGCATCAATACCTGTTAAGATACCTTCTTTTTGAAGTTCGATGATAGCGTCTTTTGCATATGAACCAGAAATATCACTGAACGTTGGCGTTTCTGCAAGAGCAGGAAGGGATATCGATAATAGCATTGCACCCGTAATAATAGTTGGTAGAAACTTTTTCATGTTTTTTGTATTCCTCCAAGTATGAATAGTTTTTAGGTTTTAGGGTAAAAGAATAAATAGTCTGCAGTAACACCAAAATAAATGCAAATCTTCATCATCAAGTCTTTTCGTGGGAATCGCGCCCCTGACTCAATCATCGCGTAAGTACTTTTTGGAATTTCTATCTCCTTTGCGATTTGCTCATGCGTCAGGTTGGCTCTCAATGCTACCAACCTCTCATTTTTCATTCCCCACCACCATCTTTCGACCTATGCTAAAATCACGAAATGTGATTCTTAATACCTAGATACCTAATCACCTTAGATCTCTTGTCGTATAAAGTCAACAAAAATTTTTGAATATTTGGGAATTGTTAGGTAAATTAACATCCATATTTTTGAATAAATAGATTATCACTCATGCATTGATTAGTATATGGAAATACCTTCATATAGAAGTTACTTTTGCGTCGAAAGTGTGCTTTGGTTCCCACAAACATCTGAAATCACTAGAAATCTTAAAAATCCCCCCCCTATTTCGACTTGCTCTATTAGTAAAATAAAAAAGCATCCCTTTGGATGCTTCTGAACGTTCACTTCTTATTTGTTCTTTTACTGCACTTGGTATTCTTTCACAATCTTATAGAACGTGTTCTTTTTCAGCTTTAACATATCAATGAACTGCACTGCTTATTTCTTTGCTTTCCCACTTTGGATAATTCGAATCCAGTATCAACTTCTGTTCTTTGCTTAATGTATCAATGTTCATCTGTGGTCTGCCTAGATGCTTTCCTTTAGCCTTCGCAATAGAGATACCTTCCATTTGTCTTTGCTTGATGTTCTCACGTTCTCTTTCAGCAACAAAGGAAAGCACTTGTAACACTAAATTACTCACAAATGTTCCTAACTTATCCTTATGCTGTGTAGTGTCAAGTAAGGGCATATCAAGCACTTTTATATCTGCCTTAATCCCCTGTGTAATCCCTTCCCATTCCTTCTTAATCTCTTTGCTGTTACGCCCAAAGCGGTCAATTGACTTTATGTATAGTAAATCACCTTCACGCAAGCATTGCTTCAACGCTTGATATTGTGGTCTGTCAAAATCCTTACCACTTTCCTTGTCAATGAATATGTCACGCTAACTAATTCCAAGTTTCAACATTTCATGAATTTGTTTTATTAACAAAAAATCAAAAAAGAGCAACCCCTCAGAGTTGCCCTAAATCTATTCTCACTACATTATTGTAGCCCACTTGTCTGTGACTGAATAGTACAGTTGATGCATTTATCCATGGTATGAAAGGCTTAATGAGCATCGTTAATTGTATGTTGATGGAGCGTATGTCCTTAATGAATTTGATGTTCAGTCATGGTGATGTAACCTCGTAAGAAACGCACTGACTTAGCTGAGAATCACAACCTGCTCTCAGGCTCTCGATTTCACGTCTAATGGCTCTTCTACGTTCAGGAGGTATAATTATGCTTCCATGTTACAAAACAAACCTACAATGCCTTCTGGCTATCTTTAGAAGGTAATGGATTGTAGCATCTTCAAAATCAAGGTGTTTTTATTCATTTTAGCCCCTCCATTTTACCTTGTTTTATTTTCAAATCATTCAGTGGGCTATGCAATCGTCCAATCTGTAAAATGTCATCTTGCTCTAATCCCCTTAAATACTTGGAAGTTATTTGCGTATCAAAATGTCCCATTAACCTGCTCAAGCTGTAAATGTCAATTCCATTTCGTAACTGCTTCTGGGCGAAATAATGCCTGCAATCATGCGGAGAACACCTGACTTCTTTTCTCACTCCAGCTTTATTGCAATGTTCCTTCAAAATCTTATTGATGCGTGAACGAGACAATTTCACAGCGGATTGGTCTAGGAAATAGTAATCCTCAATTTCATCCTGTTGTCTTTTTTTGAATCTTTCTTGTTTTAATGCTTCATACCTTCTCATGTACTTCCGCATGATATTGCTAATGTACACCAGACGCTCCTTAGAGCCTTTCCCATGAATCAAAATATGTCTTCTTGCAACATCATCATTTTTAATAGAACACAGCTCAGAGACCCTTATACCCGTGTCAAAAAGCATAATGAGAATGAGTTTGTCGCGAACATTGGAATACGTCTCTTCCTTTAGGTCATTTATTATCCGCGACACCTCTTCATCATTAAATGTGACAATGATTGTCTTCTCTTCCTTGAGATTTTTAATCCTTCGCATGGGATTAGCTTGTTCATCAATAAATTCTTCGTTCACCAAATACTGAAAGAACACTTTTAACGTAGCAATGTTATTATTTATCGTCCTGTTTACTTCTCTTCCTTCACGCTGTCGCTCTTGTATAAACTTTTTGATATGAAGCTGAGTCACATCCTCTGTCTCTGTTACGCCTAGCACCTTAACGATGAACTCTTCCCACCTGTACAACCGAAACACACATAAATCAACATACTTCTTTTCCCTACCTAAGATTACTTGGTTTAGCTTGAAATCCTCGATTAGTTCTTTAATTTTAGTCATAAAAAATACTCCCTTCTATTTGCTAAACAACGCAAATAAAAGAGAGTAATTTTGCACTCTATTGTTGCAGGTGTACTCGAACTTTCAACACCGTCATCGTTGGAAACCCTTATGTATCAAGGCTTCCAAGCGATTAACAGTATCAAATATTCTCGATCTATTCCCACTCAATCGTAGCCGGCGGTTTGGACGTGATATCGTACACGATACGATTCACGTTTTCAACTTCGTTTACGATACGAACGGAAATTTTCTCAAGCACATCCCAAGGGATACGCGCCCAGTCAGCAGTCATCCCGTCGATGGATGTAACTGCGCGGATACCTACTGTGTAGGAATATGTTCTAGCATCACCCATAACGCCTACGCTTTTCATGCCTGGAAGAGCCGTGAAGTACTGCCAGATCTCACGATCTAGGCCAGCTTTGGCGATTTCATCGCGCAGGATGGCGTCGGATTCACGAACAATTTTCAGCTTATCCTCGGTAACTTCACCTAGAACACGAATAGCTAGTCCCGGACCTGGGAATGGCTGTCTCCACACGATTGCAGATGGAAGGCCACACTCTTCGCCGACTTTACGCACTTCGTCTTTGAATAGTGTTTTCAATGGTTCAATTAACTTGAACTTCATATCTTTCGGCAGGCCGCCAACGTTATGATGCGACTTGATCGTTTGTGCAGTAGCTGTACCGCTTTCTACGATGTCCGTATACAACGTGCCTTGTGCCAAGAAAGTAAAGTCATCAAATTTGCTGGATTCTTCTTCAAACACGCGAATGAATTCGGTGCCGATGATTTTACGTTTTTGCTCAGGATCCGCTACGCCAGCTAATTTGCCTAGGAAGCGATCTTTTGCATCGATTTTGACAACTTTCATATCAAATTTGCCGACAAACGTCTCCATGACGCTTTCGCCTTCACCTTGGCGCAGCAAACCATGATCAATAAACATACAAGTCAATTGTGCGCCGATTGCTTTATGAAGCAAGATCGCCACAACGGAGGAATCTACGCCGCCGCTAAGTGCGCAAAGCACTTTTTTATCTCCAACTTCTGCACGAAGTTCTTTAATCATATCTTCCACGAAGGATGACATTGTCCAATCGCCGACACAACCACACACTTCATAAATGAAGTTGTGAATCATTTCGTTTCCTTGAACTGAATGACGAACCTCTGGGTGGAACTGCACAGCGTGAATTTTGCGATCACGGTTGCTCATTGCAGCAATTGGAAGGGACTCCGTGCTTGCTTCAACAACAAAGCCGTCAGGTAGGACGGAAACATGGTCACCATGACTCATCCATACCGTTTGTTTCGCCTCTAGACCTTTGACTAGCGGACTTTGGTTCGAGAACTCAAGATCTGCTTTGCCATACTCACGCGTATGTGCGCGTTCAACTTTTCCGTTCAATTGGTGTGCAATCAGCTGCATGCCATAACAAATACCTAAAATTGGAATACCCAAATCGAAAATGCCAGCATCAACCGAAGGAGCTCCTTCGCCATATACGCTTGCAGGTCCGCCAGAGAATACGATCCCCTTTGGGTTAATCTCACGAATTTTATCAACCGTTGTATTGTGCGGCAGCAACTCGCTGTATACGCCCAAATCACGGATTCGTCTAGCAATTAGTTGGTTATACTGGCCTCCAAAATCTAAAACGACAATCAATTCACTCGGTTTACTCATTATCCGACCTCCTAGGTTCATAGCGATTGAAGCTTCGGGTGAACCCTTGTCCACTTACCGCTATTTCTAGGTACTAATTTTAAACATTAGGCACCTAGGATGTAAAGGGGATTTAATGTGTCTTTTGAATGGCTTTCCAAATCGCTGTAATTTCCCGCTTCGAATAAGCGAATGCACGCGCTGGATCATAGCGGACACTTTCATAGATTTGAGCGAAAGTCATCAGTGCCTGTTGTTGCCCTTGATGGTTCACCTGAAGGTTCGTGACGTATTCGCGAACCGTTTGATTCGCTGGTTTTACACCGTATTTGCGGAAAAGCTGTCTCCACAAACGATCCATATACGGCGTCAACGGATGCTGCTGAGTTAAAGTTCCATTGTTGTAGCCGGGGAGCTCCACCGTTCTATGCAACAAATATCCTTGACGTCGCAGCCAGATAATCACACCAATAAGCAAGCAGATGCTGCCAAGCACTACGAAAACAGCACTCTTATAAGCCTTTACCAATTGGATAAGATTATTCTTCAATGTGTGCAGCCACTCGCTCGATTTCGTCATAACAGAACTAGATACCGGTGTATGCGTGAGCGAAGCTGTCAATCCCAGTTGCTCCATAGCTTCGCTAGTCAACATATCCCTCGGCTGGTCAGCGGATATCCCTGAGAAACCAGGAGTAGGCTCAAACGGCACCCAGCCCATGGATGGGAAGTAGACCTCAACCCAGGAGTGCGCATCTTGATTCCGAACAATAACCTCTTGCAGCCCATTGTCATCACTGGAGCCTGCTGATCCTGGAGCGAACCCCTTCACCCATCGGGCAGGTACCCCTACAGAACGTAGCATAACAACCATTGCGGTGGAAAAATGATCACAGTATCCTGTCTTATCAACGAACAGGAAATGATTGACGAAATCCTCGCTGCGGCTAGGCGTGGTAGGCTTTTCGAGACTATACGGAAAGGTTTGGCTCAAATATTGCTCGATGGCCACCGCTTTGGCATATGGCGTCAACCGATTTTCGGTAACTTGCTCAGCAGTGCTCCGCACCGTTCGCGGCAATGTTGCCGGCAATTGCAAGTATTCACTAGTGATTTCATCGGGATAAGGACCGATATCTGTGTTTAACAGATCCGGGTTTTCTTTAACGGGTCGAACGGTTATTTTGTAGTAGGAGAGCGATTCCTCCATTTCCGGCAAGGTCATTAAACCACTCGCTTTGGAAGTCAAAAGATGACTGGACGAAATCAACTTCCCTTTGTCACTCAGCAGCATTTCGACACTCTGAAGTTGACCACCGGTGAACAATTGTTTACTGGATGAGCTCCCGCTCCACAAGATCTCCTGCTGCACGACTGGCAGTGCTGATGAGGATGGACTCGAGGCCGTAAAGGGCTCCAGCTTCTGAACGGGTTGTGTCCAACCTTTGCCATCGTAAAAGCTTTTGGATTCGCCGCGCCAGTAGGTTAATTCAGAAGTCTTCGCCGTAAACACTGGCGATGTGTCCACTTGGAGTGGACCCCCTAGCGAAGAGTCATTTTGACCATAACCAGATGTCGCCACGGCAGAACTCGCTTCCATGTCTTCGTTATAGAGCTCAAATAAACGATCATACCAATGCGTCCAACTGACCGGTGCCATCAGAGGCTCTGGATCCGTTTGTTTGGCCGATAACCAGCCGACCCCTGACAATACCCCAACCACGATCACACTGACGATTAGCCATTGCATATAACTAGCTGAACGTGTCATTGACACGCGATATGTCTGTTCGATTCTCGATAGATTCAGTAAAGCCATCAAAAGAAGCCCATAGCCTAATGTGCGAATAATCCCTTGCACGGTATCTGCCCCTAATACGAGCTGTAGACCAACAAGATAAATGAGTGTTGCCATCACGAACCAAAGACTGTGCTGTCGCTGCAGCATAAGCGCTTGGACGACGGAGAGCAGCAAAGCCCAGCCCATTAAGAAGAGGAGCGTTCGCATCTCACCGCTGATCAGATCAAAATGCGCCTGAACGATGTACAAGAAATCTTGCACGAATGTCCTCACCAATGAGAGGATCCATTCTCCAGTAAATAGTGACTCGCGATGAAACATATAGCCAATAAACATCACGATCATGCTGCACTTCGCCAGCCATCCCCACCCATAAGGAACCCTAAAGCAATCCAGCGCAAGGCAAAACGCAAAAACAACAAGGACCGGTCCAATTTGAATTGACTCATCGGCCATCCAGGCCAAGGGACGCAGCCACTCCGAAAGAAGGAGAAAGAGCAGCAAACTGATGAGACTATCTCGAAAAAGACTGCTTTGCATTGGCGGCAGGCTGTCTGCGCGGAAGATGAGTTGGGATGGGTTGCGCGATTGTGATGTATCTGAGCGTGAAGTGCCTGAGTGCGAAGTACTTGAGTGCGAAACACCTGAATGCGAAACACCTGAGTGCGAAACGCCTGAGTGCGAAGTGCTTGAGTGCGAAACACCTGAGTGCGAAGTGCCTGAGTGCGAAGTGCCTGAGTGCGAAACTCCTGAGTGCGAAACTTCTGCGTGCGAAGTGCCTGAGTGCGAAACACCTGAGCGCGAGATGTTCGAAGGCGATGTGCGAGAGCGAGCATGCAGCCCGCGGCGTGGTTCAAGCGGTTGCATCCGCAACACCCCCTTGCTTCGGCCACTGGCTCTGCGGATGCGGCACTTCCGTGAAGCTGCAGCCTGCGGCTTGCAGCTGAGAAGCCCCCTCTCGCTCTGCGACCGAGAGGGAAGGCCGCGCGTGCACGTAGATCACGTGCACGGCTCGGCGCCTGGTGCCGCTATCTGCGATAGCGCGCACCAGCGCCACATCCAGCGTCGATGTGATGCACAACATCGACGCATGCAGCGGCAAGTCTGCCGCCTCTTTCCTGACGAGGTCAGGAAAGGGCACGGCGGGCTTGCCGCCAACGCTCGCGAGTACTTCGTACGCGAGCGTTAGGTCAGGGCGAATCGTCGGTGCGATTCGCCTAGCACTGGAGCTGCTGCAGGCGAAGCCGCAGCTCTCACGCCCGCTGGCGGCGGCTTCGAAGAACCCCGCCGCGAGGGCGACGCCCTTCTCCAGCAGCGGCTGAGCCGCCTCTGCTGGGCCCGCCGGAGGCGCGACATCGAGCAGCAGCATCCACTTCGTGGAGGCGGTCTGCTCGGGGTCCTTGGTCATCAGACGGCTCAGACGAGCCGTCGATTTCCAGTGGATGCGGTGATACGGATCACCGCTGACATAATCACGTACGGAGCTGATCAGCGGCGTTTCGGCTTTTGACTTCCGTCCGGAAGAACCCTCATCAGATTGGAAGGTCATCCCGCTTCGTCCCAAAGCATCGGGCCTTGGATACACGACATATCGTTGCAAGTCTTCTCTATGTACTTTGCGAAGTGCGAAACCAAAAAGATCTCCCGCCGTAGCTTCAAGGTGAGCAAATCGGTAACACCCTCGCATCAAATGGGTCATTTTATAAGAAAGCAACAGCGACTTCTGAAACCATGGGAAAAGCAGCTTGCTGTAAGTCAGCTTCCGCCCGCTTCCTTCATGAATCCAGGTTTCCTTCATCAGCAGCCACGGCATAGGCACCCATGACTGATGCTTAATCTCCACGACAATCGTTACATCTTCACCGGAAAGTAACACATCGCCAGATAGATGTCGCTTTAAACTCAAGCCTTTCAGGGCAAAAACATAAAATATTCCCGCCTGTATCCAGATCAACGATAAACAAATACCGAGATACCACGCGGCAAATCCACCTTGGCGATAAGCCAAAAAAATCACCAACACACAACTTATGAGCAGTAACGACGTCTTCCCCCAGCTTCTCATAATGGCCCCCTACTTCGCTGTAACATAACGAAGAACTGGTGTTTGCATACCATCTAGAATGCTTTGGAGAATGAGTTCTGCCGAACGCCCCATCATGCGAGCATCCGAAGTCAGAATAAGACGGTGCGTCCACACGGATAGTACCAAATCCTTAATATCATCCGGAACAACAAAGCTTCTCCCTTTCACATAAGCCGCCGTTTGCGCAGCACGCATCAAGGCATACGATGCTCGAGGACTTGCACCCACGTAGAAATCAGCATGATCCCGCGTTGCTAAAGCTAAGCGTACAATGAAATCTTTTAACGTATTATCCACATGGATCATGGCCGCTTCTTTTTGCAATTGCACAAATTCATCCTGCACAATAACAGGCTTCAAACTTTCCAACGGGTGACGGTCCTGCAAGCGATCCAGCATGAGAATCTCTTGATCATGCGTCGGATACCCGAGCGAAAGCTTCATCATAAACCGATCCATCTGCGCTTCCGGCAGCGCGTACGTGCCTTCATAATCCATAGGATTCTGCGTCGCGATGACAACGAAGGGCTTAGGCAGCTCATAGCTCGTGCCATCGATTGTCACTCGTTTCTCTTCCATCCCTTCCAGGAATGCTGACTGCGTCTTTGGAGAAGTCCGATTACACTCATCAGCAAGTACGACAGATGTCATTAACGGCCCTGGACGAAACTCAAACTCATTGCTTTTCACATTAAAAACAGAAACACCGGTCACATCCGAAGGAAGCAAATCTGGCGTACATTGAATTCTCTTAAACTCGCAACCGATCGTTTTGGCTAAGGCGCGTGCTAGCATGGTTTTGCCTACACCTGGAACGTCCTCTAGCAGGAGATGCCCGCCACTTAACATCGCGATAAAAGCTTTCTCTATCGTCTCTCTTTTGCCAACAATCACTTTCTCTACGTTCATGATCATCCGTTCCACTAGAGGCTGCGGTTGATCGAATATTCGGGTTTTCGACGCCATAGACAAGAAGCCTCCTTAATAAGGGTATGCTTCTAGTTTTTCCAGCTCTCTACTCTTTTAGACATTAACTACCCATGGCAAATAGAGAGTTTTTGAGAATACTATTATTTTCTTTAAAAAAGTAGAGTGGCCGCAGCGCCATAGTCACTTGACGATTGTCTCCTGCCATCACTGCGTTCGTAATACGTCCGCCTAGTGAATCAATAGTTTTGCGCAGCGGAACGATAATTTGATTGTTCTGCATATCCATATCCGCTAGCGAATAGGCGGCTGTTTGGGTCCCTAAGGTGTACAAACGAATGCTTCTATTGGTCAGATCATAGTCCATATCATAAATGCCGTAATGCGCATTGGCTGTTTTCGTACTCGCTTGCCACTCCACCTTGCCGCCCATCTTCTCGATCAGATAGCGCAGAGGCAGTTCTATTTGATTCGCACGCAGCTTATAAACGGACGGTTCTATGTTAAATGTATTCCCCCCGAGCACATGAACCTGCAGAGGTAAAGCCGCCTGTTGGGCAAGTATACGCGCAGCCTCTTCCTCTTCTTCCTTCTTCGCTTTAGCTTTCGCTTCTGCCTCAGCTTCCAGTTTCTGAGCTAGACGTTTTTCTTCGGCTAATTTCGCTACATTCGCAGCATTCGGGTGTGCGGAGGCATATTCCTGTGTTTGGTCGACCAGCGCTTGAAAACGCGACAAACTCATACTTCTTGACCATTTCGGCTTTGAGATGGCGAATTGTTTGGGTTTAACTTGCTCAGTCAACGCAGCGAACGTATATCCTAACTTTTTGTAATAGCTAATCACTTGGGGCAATACTTGGACAGAAGATTCATGCCCTGTTCCATCGTGAAACAGAATGTTGATCTCGTGATCGAGCGGTGAAGCCTTCACCGTCTGCCAAATTTCATTCACTGGCACGTTCGCTCTCTTCGAGTCGCCGCTGTCGACATTCCAGTCATGCACGATATAACCCGCTTGTTCCATGAGATAAAAGTAGTTAGCATCAAAATTCGTAGCGGTCCCGCCAGGGGCACGTGTAAGCTGTGGGCGGATCCCCACGATACTTGAAATCACGTCCTCACTGCGTTGGATTTGGTTCCAGAAGGTTTGAAAATCACTATACAGCTCTTTATAAACATGATTATAGGTATGATTGCCAATGGCATGACCGTCTTTTACAATTCTTTTAAGTTCATTTGGGTGCGCTTTCGCTTGCTCGCCAAGTACGAAGAACGTCGCCTTGACATCTTCTTTATCTAAAATATCCAGCACCTGATTCGTCAGCTTGCTAGGACCATCATCAAACGTCAGATACACAGTCGGCTGCTCCGGTGTTACATAAGTTCTATCACTCTTTAGTCGCTTCCCTGCTTGAAGCTGCCCAAACACCTCTTGCACGGCTGGATCAGCTTCAGATTCCGCAGCTTTGGCTGGCATCCAACCAACCAAGAGTGAAACTAGTAAAACAACAACCATCATGAATTGAATTCGCAGCCTTCTGTTGTTAAGAGTTTGTACCTGTAAGCGCATCCGATGATCCCTCCGCATGTTCTATCATTTTGACATCTGATAGATTATATGGGCGAAGGAACGAGAGTATGCCACGAAAAAAACGATCCCTCTCCGAAAGGAGAAGCATCGTTCCTGGGGTTCATTTATTAACAGCTTACGCTTCCTGAGGCAAGCTAGGACTCCCCGCTTTGGCCCCCATTTTAAACAGAGATCGACTGCCAATCAAGCCAACAAAGCTTACAATCAGCAGCACACCAAGCAGCAATATCCCGCTTCTCGCCCCTTGCAAGGAAACGATTTGCGTACAGACAGCGATGAGCACAACGCGCATCCCCATCCCTACGGTATTGAAGAAGCTGTTCACACGGCCGATCAAATGGTTCGGTACCATTTCCATTAGAATGGTATTCCGCGCTACGCGACTTCCGGCATTTCCCCAGCCATTCAGTGTTTTAAATACTAGAAAGATAGAAACGATTGGGAACGAATAGAAGAATACGATCGATAGACTGAACATGACAAATGCGAGAATCGTTGTGGCATATGCCCCCAAACGCTTCATGATGAGCGGAATTGTTAAACCCGCTGCAATAGCCCCTATCGCAAATATCATATCCGCCGCTCCAAACACACTAGCTCCGCCATGAAGAACGCTTGTAATATACACGGGGAACAAATAGTTCCCCACCATCACACATAAGAACGGCATCAACGCACATAGAAAAAACAAAACCAATAACGGTCTCGTCCTCAAATACGTGTACCCCTCCTTGAAATTCGCCCACATGGAGACAGCCCCCGTTGCTGTGACCGTTTTATTCTTGATATAAGGAATGAGCAGAAAAAGACCGAAGCCTAAGAAATAGGTCATCGCATCCGCTAATAGGATCCATCCAAAATCGATATGGTCGATAAGCAGACTCGCCAAGCCCCCCGCGATCATGGAGGTCGATTGATTTTGTACTTCGAGGATCGCGTTTAATGTCTTATACTGTTCCTTGGAGAAGATCTCTTGCGTAAATGCGAACTGCGTTGGAAAGTGCACATTGTAATACAAAGAGCCACTAAAGTAGATCACGATTAACTGCCACGTTTCAAAATGACCAGCAACGATCCCCCACAACGCAAAAAGCAGCGTTACGGCACCGCCGACGATTTCGCTGCCCAGCAGCATTTTTTTCCGAGAAATGCGATCGATATACGCACCTATATGAGGCGATAGCAGGAACAGAATGAGGGTAGAAACAAGGGTTGCGTACCCATATATCTCACTTCCCCCTGCTCGATTCACCAGTAACCATGGCACCCCGATCATCGTAATCCCAGAGCCAATCGAGGATAACATGTTTGCTATCATGAGAAACATCATTCTACGGTCTTTGAGCATGAGCCACATGTTGGATAACCTCCTCGATGATAGTATGAATGGCTTTATTTCATTTCCATCACAGCATCTAATACCGATTGTACGTGATTTTTAATTTTCACTTTACTCCATTCCTTCACGATGTATCCTTTTTCGTTAATAAGAAACGTCGACCGAATGATGCCCATATACTCGCGGCCATACAGCTTTTTCAGCGCCCAAACCCCATACTTCTCCGCTACCTTATGATTCGTGTCTGAAAGCAGGAGGAATGGCAGCTCGTATTTGGCAATGAATTTATCATGCGCCTTCAGCTCATCCGGGCTAATGCCAATCACTTCTACACCTAACTCGGCAAATTTTCCGTTATAGTCTCGAAAGTCGCAGGATTCCTGTGTGCAGGTTGGTGTATTGTCTTGTGGGTAAAAATAAATGACGACTTTGCGCCCTTTGTAATCGGCTAAAGAAACTTTCTCTCCGTTTGAAGCAGGCAGCGAAAAGGCTGGTGCCTTACGCTTCGTTACTGCTGTTTCATTCCCTTTTTTCAATGTGGTTCTCTCCTCTATCTTCTCTTACTAACCTAGTATCAACTTCATCCATTATGCGACATTCCCAGGATGACATCAAACGAAAAAAAGCTGCTACGAATCGCAATGACTCATGAGCAGCTTTCTATATTAAGTGGTTATGGTTTCACTCGTCTTCACTTGTCCTTACGCTTCCGTTCAGCTTTTCTCGAGGTGCCTTAATTTATCAGGGTTCGAGACGATATAAAACGACTTGATCTGACCATCTTCTATTTGGAAGGTCATGACGTTATTGGGCTGCTCTTTCACATACGCAACAAGGCCTGGTTGTTCGTTCACTGACGTTAAGGTAAAGTGATAGCCCTCTGGCAGTTTGGTCAAAACCCCAGATAAGAACTTGGCGATTCGCTCTACCCCTATAATAGGGTGGACCGCAGCCTTCACCTTGCCGCCGCCATCTGAGAACAGTACCGCATCAGATTTCACAAGGGTTAACAGCTGGCCGATATTACCAGACATTAGAGCATGCACGAATTGTTCCACGACGGCTGTCGTTTGTTTGAGCGGCACTTTCGCTTCCACATCCCGTTCTGGCGGGAGGCTAATCGCGTTCTTGGCCCGGCGAAAAATTTGCCGGCAATTGGTGCTGCTTTTGCCTACAATCTCGGCGATTTCATCATATTCGTATTGCAGGACCTCGCGAAGCAGGAAGACCGCCCGCTCTATCCAAGACAACTGCTGCAGGAGCAATAAGTACGCGGTGGACAGTGACTCTTTGTGTGTATAAGCGAGATCAGGCGAAATCTGACGATCTGCACTGGGCGTCAACAGTGGCTCTGGCAACCAAGGCCCGACATAGACTTCGCGCTTTTTACTAGCCGAGCGCAGGGTGTCGATGCAGCGGTTGGTCACGATTTTGCATAGATAGGCCTTGGGATTGTGCACATGGTCCAGGTTCGTCTCATTGGCGTACAGAAACGCCTCCTGCACGACATCTTCCGCATCCATCACACTGCCCAGCATGCGATACGCAAGCGAGAACATCAATGGCTTATAGGAGAGATAGATCTGCTCGGAAGTTTGGGTTTCTGCTCCTGTGATTTCCATCTTGCCACACCTCCCGATTGTACTGTGATAGGTTTATTCTAAGCGAACTAAGACGTTTTTAAAATAGCTTGCGCCGCGCGTCTAGCGCTTGCCGCCGAAGCATCAGCCAGCATTTCCCCATGGCTTACCCAGTCACCAGCAACATAGAGACCACGAAGGCCGTGGACGTCTGGGCCTGTTTGCAGATTCGTTTTGCATACATGTAAAGTATCGTTAGCGACCGTTATGTTCGGCAGAAACTGCCTAGCTACGACTTCTTGTTCCCAACCTGGATGCAGGGTATTCATGACAGCTGTAAGGGTTGCCTCATCATCCTTCGGATTACTTTCTCCTGAACCGTTATATTTGACCATATGCACAACGAGAGTGCCATCCTCACTAAGCTTGGCATTCAAGGTGTGATGCGAGAAAAAGATCGGTTGATCTAATGCGATTGCCGAATCTCGTCCTGACATGGGGAGCTTTTTCAAACCTAAGTCAAGGCAGGCGGCCTTTGAGGGGCGCGCTTCTTCCTTCCACTTCTTCAAAATCGTACGGTCCGCGTTCGGGACTAGCTTGTAGGTCTCCAATGGGGACGCCGTGCTGATAACATGCGATACTTCGAGAAATTGTTCATCAGCAAGCTTGATGCCCTGCACTTGACCATTCGCATGTACGATTTCTTTTACATCAGCGCTGCTTACAATGTGGACACCCGCTTCAACCGCTTTCTCATGAAGCTGATCGATGATCGTCTGCCAACCTCCGTGGATGTAGAGAACGCCTTTTAATGCGCGCTGCACCTGCCCAAGCACCGGACCAGCAAGTTGATGATCTGGATCATAGGCATATGTGGCCGTTCGGCACAACGAGTAAAAAATATGACGAACCATCGGATCAGCAATTTCTTGCTCCGCCCATTCTCTCAGCGATACGTCCTCAACTTTGCTCGCATCCATTTTGGTTAACCGGATGACGAGTCGCAGAAGGCCCAGCTTCCCTGACCACGAAAGCAGCTTCGATGTGAGCATGCTGAGCGGTGTTGCTGGCATTGGCACTACACCATCGTTCCATAACGCCTTGACCTTTGATGCAGGCGCGCCTCCTTCGATACGAATCCCCAGCTCTTTGAGGATGCGAAAGGCATCTCCTGCCCGGTACAATGCATGCCCGCCAAGGTTAAAAAGCGCACCATTCTTCTTATTCGTCATCGCTCGGCCGCCCATTCGCCCCGATCGTTCCAGTAGAACAACCCTCCCGCCACCTCTTGCTACTTCGAGTGCAGCTATGAATCCAGCTAAGCCTCCACCAATGACGGCTGTATCGTATTTGGTCATCTTCATCATCCTCCGTTTCGCTTTATATCTATATGGCGAAATAGGTTCTTGTTTTGTGACAAAAGAAGTTAGGATTTTGTGCTTGCGGTGCTCAAGCATTGAATTGAGGTGTGAAGGGTTGGGGGCGGCTGGCGGGCGCGGGTCAAGGTGCGTTTGGGGGAGTTGTTCGGCTCCCGGGTGCGAGTTGGCGGCGCGTGGGGGGTTCTACTTTTAGCTGTATAAACTACAGTTAATTCTCTCGATTTCGACGTTTTTCCGGGAATAACTGTAAAAACTACAGTTAATAAATCGAAAATCGGCAGATATGGGACAATCGTTGAAAAATAACTGTAGAAACTCCTAGGCCCCCTAACTAAACTGGAGTCTTCCTACCCATTTTATTAAAATAGGGATAAGGGAGATGATTCGGCATGGGAAAAAGGTTAAAAGAAGAAGAACGTCTTAAAA
>NZ_JCAUAP010000029.1:0-31605 GCF_059692015.1 Paenibacillus sp. J22P165
ATTTTATCCAAAGGACTTCGTTTTCTAAGTAGTCGTCATTTTCAAGGTAATGAAATCCTGCGAATGAGTGAGAATACGTTAGATAAACCGTTAAAACCGAGGGACGGGCAGTAGAGCGTGGTGTACTTAGCAGATTGAATAGCGAATTTACAAGTTTACAATGTTAAGTTAAATGAGTGGTTTTATGAAACCTTTTCGGATTGCAGTCCCAAAGGGGAATGTAAGCATAACGATTTTATTCCGTCAGATGGGATACCGATTACCAGATGACTTTGATGAATCAAGAAAATACATAATTTCAGCTGATGGAACAGAGTTGGAATTCATATTAGCAAAAGAAGTTGATACCCCAACCTAAGTAGAAACGGTGTTGCTTATTCCATTGGGTGGGAGATTCAATCAGCACTGGCTTGTAAACCTTTCGGGGAGAACAACTTGTCCTGCGCCTTGTGTGGCTTGGGTCGGCTAAAGATATCAACTATGAAGCTTGAACCTATTTGGTTTAGTTTTTTTTGCTTATTAATGTTTTTGTAATTAGTTTAAACCTTTTCATTCATGGAATAACTCGAGTTAGAGTATGGATAAATATCATTAGATAAAATTAGGATTTTTAGACGGAGATGTGCAAAAATTTAATGTTGTTGTAAATGCCGAGTCAGTGAAAAGATTCACTGATCAATATATCGTTCTAGGCAAGATTGCGAGAATGTTGAAACTACATTATCGTTGGGTGCTTAAATATTTACTCGATATTGGTATAGTACCTTTGTCTGGAAAGGTAATTGATGGAGGTTGTGAATTGATCGGCATGTGTGTTTGTCCTTCGACGTTAAAGAAAAAAGAACATCGAAGAAGTGAATTGATGAGATCCGGATCATCGATGTTAAACTTGTACCTATCTGTTTTTTTTTTTTTTTTTTTTTTTTTTTTTCGAGCATTAAATTGGGAATAGTATAGTTTTTTTTAATAATAACAGTAGAAATTCAGTAGAAATTGACTTAATAATAGATTGGGAACGTTTGTAAACACTTAATTTGTTTCAAAAAAACTAATATTTAATCAATGCGCTGATCTTTTATATTATATTCTATAATGAATTTCGCCTTACGTCATAGAGCTTCCGAGAAAAGGTGGGCCTACATGAATATTATCCGTTTATACAAATCAAGAAAATACTTGCTAAAGCTTTTGCTTTCGATCACAGTGTTGATGATTGTGTTTCTATCTGTCAGCACGACACTTCTGTTCTACAACGCTGATAAAACGATGTTGCAAATGCAGCAGCAAGCGGATTTAAAGGTTCTTTCCCAAATTAAATACAATATTGACTATATGCATGATACGGTTAAAAACATTGCAGTTGCTACCTTTTTTGACCCTGACGTTGTCTATTTGTCAAATATCAATCTCATGGATAAAGGTGAGCTTGCACAAAAGTTAAACAGGCTGGAAAAAACGGTCTTTAACTCGTCTTTTTTGCAAAATATTACGATCTATAATGCCAAAACAGACTGTTATTATTCAACTTTGAGCAGTCTGGATTGCCAGGATGACGGAATGAAAGGTGTCATTGATAAGTTTATTCAATCGCATAAGAATATACCCGTTCTTACCTTCGTTCCTTTATATACGGATAAAACGCCATTTCCATCTTTGGCGATGTTCATGTATGACGATGTTTCTGAGAGTAAGTTGGTTGTTACAATAAAGCCGTCCTGGTTGTTTGATAACTTAGTGAATATGAATAAAACGTCTGAAGGAATTCGCGGCTCTATTTTTATTACAGATAAATCAGGTATTCCACTTATGGCACAGCAGCAGGATAATATTGCTTCTACAGAGACAATAGAGTCCATTATCCGGGAAAAAGTGAGCGCTGGCATCACACAAGACTATCTCGTACACGGATCGGGAGACGATAAGTCCATTCTAAGCTTAATGTCATCCAGCAAAAACGAGTGGGTCATTGCGAGTGATCAGCCATACAAAATTGTATGGGGCAAGCTGAGCAAAATGCGGTTGATTTCCTTTGTAATCATCATTGTATTCTTAATTTTATCTATCGCAAGTTCGCTGCTGATCGCTTACCGCTTATATCGTCCAATTGAAAATTTATTACATCAAGTGACGGGAATCCGCCGGAAAGAGACTGGCGATAAGGCTGAATTAGATGAGTTAAAGGTCATTTCGACTGCTTATCAAGACGCGATGCATCAATTGGTGAAACATGAATCGGAGGAGCACACGAACAGAGATGCGCAGAAGACTTACGCGTTGCGGAGACTGATTTCCGATGCAAGTCTGCCTACCCAGGAAGAAATGGACCAAGTCAGTTGGGATATGGATTTTAAACAAGGGCTGCGTGTTTGTGTACTGTTGATTGATGATTTTGCTGGATTTGAATCGAAAACGAGTGATGGCGAGAAGCGAATGTACAAATTTGCGATCGCTAATATAACTAAGGAGCTTGTTTCGAAAAGTTTCAACTGCGAAGTTGTCCCAATGGGCAATCATCATTTTGTCTTACTCATTAGTGAGTGTACGACACCCCTGACACACACGTTAAAAGAGCTTCAGCAAACTATTCTTCAATACTACAATCTTTCGATTACGGTTTCGATTGGAGAAAAAATTGACCGATATCAGCAAATTTCACAGCAATATGGCCATGTGTTGGATAATGCAAACTATCGAATGATTTTCGGTAAAGGTACTGTCATTACACCAGATCTCGTGGGACACAATAATGATAATATTACGTTCCAATTTCCAATTGATGCAGAAAAGAAAATTACCGAAGCCATAAAATCAGGGCAAGAGAAAGATTTCCAGGAACATTTGGACCAATTATTCCAACATATGAAAGTCATGCATTATAACAACATCATGTATGCGATTCTTCACTTGCTTGCATTGATGGAAAATATCGTGCGTGAAATGAACAGTCGGACTGTAAGACAAGTCAACTTGGACTTTAAGAGACATGTTCAGATCACAATGAAGCAAGAAACGTTAGAGCCTATATATCAAGTATTCCTAGACATATTCAAAGCCATTCAGAAGCAGCGTACGCAAGATGTCAAAGAACAATCGAATCAAATTTTAACGGATACTGTAAAAGAAATGATTGAAGAGCAGTATAAGGATTTAAATCTGAGTATGCAAAGTATAGCGGCAGCCATGAAACTATCCTCGGCTCATGTGAGTAAGCAATTCAGACTGCATGAATCAGTGTCCATTAGTGAGTATATTAATGATGTTCGCTTGGGAAAAGCACTTCACTTGCTCGAAACCAAAGATTACAGCATCACTCGCATCATGGAAATGGTCGGTTATAACAATGAGAGTTACTTTTTCAAGCTTTTCAAAAAGAAATTCGGAATCACGCCAAAGGAATATCGCTTTAAAACAGTTGTTCAGGAGTAAGCTTTCTGGGTACGAAAATGCCCAGAAAGCTTTTCTTTTGCTCTTAAATGGTGAAAATACAGTGTTTTCGGGATTGTACGGGACGAAAGTGGAGTGTTTTTTGATTATTACAGTAGTTATTAGTACGCTTTTCCCCCAATAATAAGGGCATACAACACAGAGTTGAACACATCTTAAGGGGGAGGAAGCAAATGCTGAAACAGGAGTGGAAGCACTTCAAACGCAATCAGGAATTGTTCGTCATGTCACTGCCGGCAATCCTGTATAAATTGATTTTCAACTATTTGCCCATGCTCGGACTCGTTATTGCCTTTAAACAATATCGATACGATTTAGGGATTTGGGGAAGTGAATGGATCGGGTTTAAGAACTTTGAATTCTTTTTTAAATCAGATAGTGCCCTTACAGTAACACGCAACACGATTCTTTATAACATGAGTTTTATTGTACTAACACTATTGTTTGCGCTAACATTCGCGATTTTGTTAAATGAAATCCCTCGAAAATGGATTAAACTTCATCAAACAACCTTGTTTCTACCTTATTTTTTATCTTGGGTTGTTGTCGGGTATATCGTCTTCGGGTTTCTAGATCACAAAAACGGCTTCATGAACGTCATGCTTCAGTCACTTGGTGATCAGCCAATCAAATGGTATGAACAAGCAAAGTACTGGCCGTTTATTATCATACTAACGCAAATATGGAAAGGCGTAGGGTTCTCAACTTTAATCTACTATGCAGGTATTCTTTCCATCGATTCAAGTTATTATGAGGCTGCCAAAATTGACGGCGCTTCCAAATGGCAAATGATTCGTAAAATTACAATACCGCTCTTAACACCGCTTATCGTTATTTTGTTAATCGTAGCTATCGGCAATATATTCCGTGCTGATTTCGGGTTGTTCTACTTTATTCCGAACGACACAAGCTTCTTATATAACGCAACCGATGTTATCGATACTTATGTATACCGATCGTTGCGAGTTGTTGGAGATGTCGGAATGTCTACGGCTATCGGGCTCTACCAGTCTGTTGTTGGTTTCATTCTGGTGTTGTTGTCCAATTGGATTATCAAAAAAATTAACTCAGACAATGCGCTTTGGTAAGGAGGTAGGAATATATGCAAACGGAAAGCAACAGAGTGAACTGGTCTGGCAATGTCATTAATCTATTGTTTTGTCTATTATCGCTGGCGCTTATTGTGCCGCTAGTTCTCGTCATTTCCATATCGTTTACAGAAGAAAAATCGCTGTTAACACATGGCTATCATCTATTTCCGAAGGTTTTCAGCACAAAAGCCTATGAAATTATCCTTGATGCTCCCGAAGCGCTAATGCGTGCCTATGGGGTCACCGTATTCGTAACAGTTGTAGGGACAATCGTTGGTTTGCTCTTCACAACGTTGACAGCTTACACGATGTCGCGACGAGATTATCGTTACCGCAAAATCATGACCCTATACGTGTTTTTTACAACGTTATTCGGAGGCGGACTCGTTCCGTTCTACATTCTAATATCGCAATATCTGCACTTGAAGGATACCATCTGGGCGCTGATCGTTCCTTACTTACTAAGCCCGTTCTTTGTTCTCGTCATGAAAGGGTTCTTGGATAAGCTTCCACTGGAAATCTTCGAGTCAGCCAAAATTGATGGTGCAAATGAATGGCGCATATTCTTCACAATGGTGCTTCCATTATCGATACCAGCACTTGTTACGATTGGCTTGTTCATTTCATTCCAATATTGGAATGATTGGTGGCTAGGATTATTGTTTATCGATAATCAAAAGCTAATACCGCTTCAATTGCTGCTTTACCGCATCATGAGCACCATTGAATTTTTATCGAACAACATTGCGACTGTCAATGTCGACTTTAATCTTGCTGACTTCCCGAGCTTATCGGCGAGAATGGCCATGGCTGTTTTGGCAGCTGGTCCAATGATGTTTATTTTCCCAATGTTCCAAAGATTTTTCATCAGCGGTCTGACCGTAGGCTCTATTAAAGGTTAACAACTTATTCATTATCGAACTGCAGTGTTACATATAAGATGCTGCAGTTGATATATACGCAACATACAAAATCTAATTATCGCAGGGGGTAATTCTATGAAAAAGGAAATGTTTAAGGTATTAACAGGCGCAGTAAGTATTGCTGTTCTATTGTCGGCATGCGGAAGCAAAGGTTCCGAGAGCACGTCCACAACAGTAAGTCCAGCGGCTAGTGCTGCTGCGACTGCTAAAGTAGAGCAATTGGCACCAGTAGACTTGGTATGGAACTTCCCGTTAAGCGCGATTCCGCAAGATATGGCATCTGTACAAGAAGCTGTTAATAAAATTACGAAAGTCAAAATCAATGCAACCGTTAAATTGCAACCGCAAACATTTGCTGATTATGTTCAAAAGATGAACACAACGACGGCTTCTGGTGAGATCTACGACATCGCATGGGTATCTAACTGGAACTGGGACTACGTAACAAACCAATCCAAAGGTGCTTTCATTCCATTAGATGATTTGATGGTCAAATATGCACCAACATTGGGTAAATCCATGCCGCAATTCGTATGGGATGCTACCAAAATCGGCGGTAAAGTGTACGGTATTCCAAACTATCAAACGGTAACGAACAAACAAGGTTTCTTAATCCAAAAGAAATTTGCGGATAAGTACAATCTAGACGTTAAATCTATCAAAAAGATTGAAGATCTTGAGCCATTCTTGGCTAAAGTAAAAGCAGGCGAGTCTAAAGACGTAGTTCCTTTCTTGATGGATCGTTTAGGTAGATTCGGTAATATGTTATACGGTTACGGTTTGGAAGGAATTAATAGCATTGCTGGTATTGATATTTCCAAACCAGACAAAGTTGTCAATATCTATGAAACTCCTCAGTATTCGCAATATTTGAGTTTGGCGAAGAGTTGGCACGATAAAGGCTTAATCAACGATAATGCAGCTACATTGAAAAATAAAGCGGATATTGAGAAAACAGGCAACGCAGTAGTTCAAGTTCACAACGTTTTGAAGCCAGGCGTTGAAGCACAGTTTAAGACAGCAAACGGCGGTAACGATGTGATCGCGATTCCGACAACGGATGTATGGGCAGGAACAGGTTCCATCATTACGACGATGCAAGCCATCAGCAAAACGTCCAAAAACCCTGAGCGTGCAATGATGTTTATTAATTTGTTGAACACAGACAAAGAGCTGTACAACACAATCAGCTTTGGCGTTGAAGGTAAGCACTATACGAAAAATGCAGACAACACAATCAAAATTAACAAAGAAGCTGGTTACGTTCCTAATGCAAGCTGGGTATTCGGGAACACGTTCAACGGTTTACTTGTAGAAGGTACTGATCCAAACGTTGTTGCAAATACGCAAAAAGAAAACGAAACTGCGAAACCATCCCCGCTTATGGGCTTCAAGTTCCAACCAGCGGCAGTTTCCGCGGAGATTGCTAACCTTGCAACAGTTTTGGATCAATACGGCCCTGGTCTAAATACGGGTACAGTTGCAGCTAGCGATAAACTGAAAGAATTCCAAGAAAAACTGAAAGCAGCAGGCGCTGACAAAGTTATCGCGGAAGTTCAAAAGCAACTTGATGAGTGGAAAAAAACGAAGTAATTCAAGGTTTTATTAGAGTTAAATCATGCTTACAGCGATAAAGTGAGAGCTTGCTGCTGTAAGCATGATTTTGTATATGCTAGTTCAAAAAAAGGTGGGAATTTATGCTTACAACGTTAACTCTACGGCAATTAAAACAAGCTTTGGAACAAACGAAGCGTGAAACTACTTCGCTTTTTCAAGAATCAACTTTGCCGGAACGCTGGTCGCAAATTCGTAAAGAAGAACAATATAAGAGTTTTTGGAACAACCTTGAGGAGCAAGTAATTAGGTTAACCGATCAATCCCCTTGCCATCCGCCGTTTTCCGACTTCCTTTTGTTTGGCGAAACAGGCGACAGAATGACTTATCAAACCAAACGCAACGAGCTTTTTTCCGGTTTACATATATTCAGTCTGTTGATGATGACAGATGAACGACCAGAATGGAAAAAAGGGCTTGAAAATGCGATCTGGTCTATTTGCAATGAATATACGTGGGTACTGCCGGCACATGTCGGACTGTATGTGAATGAATATCCGAACGGCATTTGGGATAAGCCGCAAGCACCTCGTGAAACAATTGATTTGGATGCTGCTGGAGTTGGGTTTGCCCTGGCCGAAATCTTAGACAAGGTTGGACATCGACTGCACCCATGGGTTGTGGAGCGAGCGAAAGCAGAAATTGAGCGTCGTATTTTCCAAGTCTATTTTAATGATCCGACTCCTCAGAACTGGGAGTTGAAGACGAATAACTGGCCAGCAGTTTGTGCATCCAGCATAGGTGCAGCAGCTATTTATTTAATTGATGACAGAGAGAAGCTTGGCGGTATGCTCTGGCGAGTCATTAATGTTCTTCGCCAATACTTATCAGGCTTTGATGATCAAGGAGCGACGCCAGAAGGACCTGTTTATTGGTCGTTCGGATTCTCTCACCTCGTTTATTTTGCTGAATTGCTGAAAGAACGTACAGGAGGGCAAATAAGGCTGCTTGATGAGCAAAAAGTTGGCATGATTGCTCAGTTCCCGCAATTCTGCTTGCTGACCAACGGGAAGGTTGTGAACTTTTCGGATGCACCGGACGAAGCTCGTTTTCATACTGGCTTGATGCAGCGGCTGAATGAATATTTCCCATCCTTGCAACTTCCGCCAGAAGAATATCGGATGAACGTCATTCCAGTTTCCTGGGTGGAAGCATCGCGTTTGATGCTGTGGTCATCGAAGCAGCAGGATGGTGAAGCAGCACAGCTAACGGATCAGCAAGACCGCATTCTGGAGCGAATTTTCACCGGAAATCAGTGGGTCATTTCGAAGGTTGATCAGCCTGATGGACGAATCGCTGCTTTTGCCGCAAAAGGTGGGTACAATGAAGAGCCACATAACCATAATGATTTGGGACATTTTATCCTGCATGTTGACGGAGTTACTGTGCTTGCGGACGTGGGAATTGGCGTCTACACGAAGCAATATTTTCAGCCGGAGCATCGATACGAAACAATTCATGCTGGATCTCATGGACATTCCGTCCCTATTGTTGATGGGTATCGCCAAGGTTTCGGTAGGCAATACAAGTCACAGCTAGTGAAGCATGAGGTGACAGATGACGAGGTACGCTTTGAACTCGACTTAACCGAGGCCTACGCGTGTCCGGACTTGCAATCGCTTACGAGAGAGTATCTATGGCGCCGCCCGAGCGATGAGGCTTCACAGTTAATCATTACGGATAAAGTAGCGTTTAGTGATATGCCATCGGCTTTCCAAGAAGTATTCATCTGCGGTGTAGAGCCGAAGGAGATTGAGATGGGTCGAATCACGATCGGTACAGTGGAAATGCACTTTATCTCGAGCGATTGGTTAATCGAGGTAGAAGAGACTAATACAGTTGATCATTACGGGAAAAAAGGGAAGTACTATCGATTGATGTTAAATCGCACAAGCGTTAGTGCAGAGATAGAGAGTCAATTTCGATTTGAAATTATGAATCAAGCAGCTAGATTTTGATATCGCTTACACAACTAATTGGAGGTAATGAGAATGCTTAAGGCAAATGCAACTAAATCTTATAAATGGATTGCCCTGGTATTAGCGTTCCTAATGATTTGTATGCCAGTTCTATCGATCCCATCCAAAACTTATGCAGCGAGTGCAACAAGCTACTATGTTGATGGAGCGATTGGTAATGATACCAACGATGGTTTAACTATTGGTGCTGCTTTCAAGACGATTCAAGCAGCTGCAAACGTTGCACAATCTGGGGAGACTATCTATGTTCGCGCTGGTGTGTATAGAGAAACGGTAACTCCTAATTCTGGCGTAACAATAAAAAATTACAATGGTGAAAGCGCAACTGTCTCAGGGGCGGACTTGATTACAAGCTGGACACTAGATACTACATTGGCTAATGGAAAGAAAGTCTATGTAGCAGATATGAACTGGGATATGTACAACGGCGATGGAAATATTATCTTTGCTAATGAAGTCTTAATGAAGGAAGCGACGTTTCCGAATATTGCAGTTGCAGATCTGTTGGACAGAACGAAATATAATACTGTTAAAACATTCACATTTGGGGCAACGTCTTATTTCGTTGACGCACCAGGATTAGGTACTAAATTTCCCGCAGGTACATTTAATAGCGGAGGAATGCTTTGGGTTCGAACGGGAAATGGTTATGCTAGCTATACTGCAGCCATTACAGGAAATCCTTCAAGCTCAACCATCAACATTATTTGGCCGAACCCCTCTGCAGGGTACAATCCTGACTCTTCTTCCTATTATTATATTACAAGAAATAAGGCCGTCTTGGATGTTGAAACAGAATGGTACAAGGATGTAGCGAATGGCAAATTATATTTCATTGCTCCTGATAATGAAGATCCAAGTACTATGATGGTTGAAGCTAAAAAGAGAGACTATGCATTTGATTTTACAGGAAAAACCGATGTTACCATTGACGGAATTAAGTTAAGAGCTGCCAATCTTAACTTTGTTAATTCCAGCTATAATATGCTGAAAAATACGTTGGTTGATGCGCCAGACTATAATTTGCCGGCTGGCATGCAAAGCCTTAGTGGTCTAACATTAGGTTTGAATTTGAATGGCGATCACAATACGATACGGGACAGCGAAATTAGAAATATGTACGGTCCTGGTATTCTGGTTGATGGACATGATAATAGTATCATTAATAATTACATTCATAATGTTGACTTTTTGCATTCTTATGCTGATGCTGTAAAACTTTCTGGATTTAATCATCTTGTCAGCCATAATACCCTTACGATGTCAGGTCGTGGGCTTGTTGGGGGCTCATTTTCCAGATCCGTTATTCAGTATAACGATATTAGCCATGGGATGAAGCTATCTAAAGATGGCGGGGCATTCTATGTTGTAGATGTGGATATGGAAAACACGGAAGTACACCATAACGTAGTTCATGATATTATAGGTGCCGGTGGATCTCACGGTATTTATCCAGATAACTCGGTGCATAACGCTATTTTTTATAACAACATTACCTACAATACAAGTGCAAGAGGAATGCTGATCAATGTTCCTAATGAATACCAGTTATTTTATAACAATTCAGTCCAAGGTAATGTAGGTCAATTCTGTAATAACTTTGATGTCTGTGATTCAATAGGTTCGAAATTTATTAACAACATAGTAAGTGATACAGTCAGTATTGATATGACAAAAGACAAAAATATCATTAGTGCGGGTACTACACATTGGACGGCTCCTTATAGTGTCTCTAATCCAAACCCAACACTTCCTTCTGCGTACTCCTTGAAGAGCAGTTCTTCAGGCTTAGATCAAGGTACAGTAATTCCAGGAATAACGGATGGTTATATCGGTAATAAACCTGAAATAGGTGCAGTAGAAACTGGAGCAGCTCCATGGAAAGTGGGGCATGATTTTGCAAATCCTCCAAATCCTACTTTTTATCTAAATCCAAATATTCCATATAAAAACCAGATGAAAAATGCGGGCTTTGAGAGAGGCAATTTTGAAGAATGGTCAATTACTGCAGGAACTCCGTCCATTTTCAAAGGAAATGCTTGGGATTATAAAGCGTCAAGCATGGTTAGATTTCAGAAAAATGCTGTTCGGCTTAAAGCTGGAGACACCATACAACAGACGGTAAGCGGTCTTAAACCAAATACGACCTATACATTAAATGCTTGGGGAATCATACAGGGAACCGTATTTCAAGCAGAAGACTATCAGGGTAGCTCAGGATCATTCAGCCAATCCCCGTTCAGAGGAGAAAACTGTCTATGTGGTAACACGGCAGGAGCATGGGTCAAATATAACAGTATCGACTTTGGAACAGCTTTATACAACAGCATCAACTTCGGTGCAGTAAGCAGAGTGAGCGGCGGTAAAATCGATGTTAAACTAGACAGTCCTACAAACCCATCGATTGCCACTTATACGATTAATGCAACGAATGACGTCATCAACAATGGTGCTTGGAATTACAATAAAACGGATACACCTATAACAACATCAGTTACAGGGGTACACGATGTTTACTTGGTATTCTCCAATGCAAACGAAATCTACTTAGATAACTTCAGATTATCCAATACGACTGCTAATGTGGATCAAGCGATCGTAGGCGTTAAAGATTTTGGAGGTACTGAGACGACAACAACGATAACGGAAAAGACGTTCAACAGCACAACCAAGGCAAAGAGCGTTGAGTTTACTACAGGACCAACGAATACAAGCGCTACCCTATTTGCAAGCAAGCCAACTGGGAATTACTTTGCTTTTGTAGATGGTTTCGGGGTGGCTGAGAAGGTGCCGGTTCCGGCTGCATTCGCTGGTTCATATAATGGTACTGATGCTAATTTCACTTGGCCTGCTGTTTCGAATGCTGCAACCTACGATGTGTACCGTTCGAACGTTAAAGATGGTCCTTATTCGACGACCGTGTGCAGTGAGGTAACAACACTTTCTTGCATTGATTCAACAATTAGTGAGTATGGAAAGTCCTATTATTACATCATGAAGTCCCGATCATCTACGGGTGCATTAAGTGCAAATTCTGTAGAAGTCACTATATATGTACCATACAAGCTATCGACAGACCCATTCCAAACTTTACAGCCGTTTGATAGTTTTGAGAATGGATTGAGCAATTGGGTGTTAATGCCAGGTAAAGGTACGCCATCGCTCAGTTCAGCCCAAGTTCATTCTGGTACAAGCAGTTTCATTATTAATGAAGATATGGATACCATTTATCAAACCTTTGATACACCTTCTAACAAGGTAGTCTCTTTGTGGTTCTATGACACGGCTTCAATAACTAACATGCAGAACGTAGCTTTTGTTGACGATAGTGTTACCGCAAGAGGAATCGGGGTCAACACGCCGACTTCAGCAACGAAATACGTATATCGTACAGGTGGTACTCATGTGGCAACAGGCGTGGCTAGAACAACCGGATGGCATGAATTCAAGTGGGACTATACATCTGGAACCAAAGTAGATATGTACATCGACAATGTCAAGATTGCTTCTTTAACAGGGGCTCCGAACTTTAATCGTATAGTCATTGGCGATCAATGGTCCGGGAATACGGTGACGGCGTATTACGATGATATTTCCATTGTGGATCTTCCTGCTGCACCAACTCAGAGTCTTATCGAAGCTGGAAATGGAAAGCTTACCTTGAATTGGAGTAGCACTTCCGGAGCGACCGGTTATATTGTCAAATACGGAACAGCGAGCGGCGATTACACGTCAACGTTTGATGCAGGCAATGTTTCCAGCACGATAATAACGGGTCTTCAAAATGGAACCACCTATTATTTCGCAATCCTTGCTTACAACGCAGCGGGACAAAGTCGTAATTCCAATGAAGTTATTGGAACACCAGATGGCACTCCACCGTCAACACAAGCTGTTTTGGATGGATCGAAAGGCTCTGGCAATTGGTTTACATCGGATGTAATATTAACCCTGCAATCGCAAGACGATCATGCTGGCGTAGCGTCTTCGGAGTATGCATTGACTGTCTTGCAAAGCGTTTACGGCTTGCTTTCGACTAATGGATTCGTGCCATATAGCACTCCACTTTTACTTAGCAATGGCATCTATGAGCTTCAGTATCGGTCGACAGATCGCGCTGGAAATGTTGAAACATCTAAGTCGATTACAGTGAATGTTGATAAGACAGCACCAACAACGGTACTTACCTTGAATGACAGTCCTTTAGTGGATGGAGCTGCAGTCTTAGATAGCCAATTGTTAAACCTGAACGTTCAATCGGAAGATCAATCGTCTGGGTTAGTCGAGCAAACCATACTCATAGATGGCGTTGTGGCATCCTCGGAACAAACTACATTGAACTGGGCAGGTCAACTAGGGATCCATGTCATTCAAGTCGTTGCAACGGATCTGGCTGGGAATAAGACAATATCCGAGATTAACGTAAAAGTTGGGACCAACGAAAGTTCGATGCAGGAGCTGATGGAGAGATTTGTGGCTGCAGGGGAAATAAGCGGCTCGTTGGAAGCACAAATCACAAACAAATTCAGTCAATCTCTTGAACACTACAGCAAAGGACATGTAGCTCAAGCGATTAAGCATATGCAAGATGTTCTGAAGGTTCTTGAGAAAGTGAAACCTAATGAGATTTCGGCGTATGTAAAGCAAGTCTTGACTACAGATGCAAAAGATATAATTGCAGCTTGGTCCAGAATGTGACCAATTCACCCCACGTAAGATGACGATAGCTTACACGTTCTTGCATTTCGATTCGCAGATCGAAGTTGAGCTTCATGCGAATCGAATGCTGTAACGCTTCATATGAAGCAGAATGCAACCGGTCAGGAGGCGGTAACTCCTATCCGGTTTTTCCATTTTTACAAAAACACAGTATTTTCCGAAATGTATGTATAAAAAGTAGAGTTTTTCTCATTTATTACAGTAGTAGCCGAGCTTCATAAAGCTGATAATGAGAGCATCTTATGATCTAGATCTTTGAGGAGGGGAGACCGTATGGAACAAGGACCGCTTCGGGTCTTTTGTATCGGCTTAAATAGTCAGTGGCTTTCCCATTGGGTTTCTCGTCCAGATGTTCAGGTGGTCGGTGTCAGCAACCGATATTGGGAAGCGAATAAGCATGTTGCCGATCTGCCTCAGTTCGAGGATGTACCTGGTGCACTTCTCTTGCTGAAGCCTGATCTCGTCACGATGGTGACGCCGCCTTCAGCCAAAACTTGTATGGAGACAATCCAAACAGTACTGGATAGCGGATTCGATATATATCTTGAAAAATTCAGACCGCAATCTTGGGATGATGGGGCCAATATGGTTTCGTTCTCCCGTTCAACAGGAAGGCAGATCGCCATTGGAGAAGCCTACAGATTCGATAAATTTGTTGAGACAGCGAAGCAAACCATTCTAAGCGGCAGGCTCGGTAATGTGGAGCAAATCGTATGGCGATGCCAACGGCCGAATATTCGAGCGTCGTGGATGAATGAGTATAAGCATGTCATGTTGGAGGATTTAACTTACCATCATCTCGGTGTCATCCATTACCTGATCGGTGCCGAACGCTTCACGGAAGTGTATGCGACATCTGATCTCCCATCATGGTCCATAGAACAATCACCTTCGGTTGTATCAATCCTTGCACAGAGTAACGATGGATTGAACTTGAATTATTACGCCTCATGGGCTGCGCATGGCGCGGCAACTTCCTGGCTGGGCGAATTCCAAATCGACGGGTCGGAGGGAAGTTTGCAATTGCGTGCTGACGGCCTGGTCTTCATCGACCGTGACGGGGGAGAGGAGAAGATCGTACCGGATGATGCCTATGGTTTTGAATTGCGCGAGGGTACTGTGAATGAATTCATAAATGCATATAAACAAGGACGAAAGTCTGACTTAGATATTTCATCGTTTCAACCTGTCTTACGGATGATTCAAGCATCGTTGGAATCGGTGCGGACAGGGAATAAGGTCAACATTTAGCAATGTACTTTTCATGAAGAGGTGAGAATCAAGTGGAATATACGATTTTAGGAAAAACAGGCTTTCGAGTTTCAAAAATTGGTTTAGGCGGTGCCCCGTTAGGCGGTGACTTTGGCGGGACAACGGATGAAGTCGTGACGAGTGTCGTTCACGGTGCTCTGGACCTAGGCATTAATTTCATTGACACAGCGCCCTTATACGGTCGCGGAGAAAGCGAACGAAGAATTGGCCAGGCGCTGAAAGGGAAGCGCGATCAAGTCATTCTAGCTACAAAAGCTGTGATGAGAGGTACGCCCTATTCGTACGAGAACACGATTCAATCCGTAGAAGAAAGCTTACAACGACTGCAGACGGATTATATCGATCTCATACAGCTCCATGAATTGGAGCAAACGAGCTACGAACAAGCGGTGAACGAGACGATTCCTGCTTTTCTGAAGCTGAAGGAACAAGGGAAAGTGCGAGCGATCGGCGTAAACGCGGGGAAGCTTGAACTACTGATACCTTTCCTTGAAGAAGATTTAGTAGATACAATTCAGACGTATGCGAAGTATACGTTGGTTGATTATACAGCCAAAGATGAACTGCTGCCGCTCGCCAAGGCGAAAAATATCGGCGTCATTCATGGCAGTCCGCTAGGTATGGGTATTTTAGCGGATCATCCTGCCCCTTTTTTACAAGAAAGTCATGCCTTGCTTCAAGAAGCGAACAGAAGGATGGATCAGCTCCAATTTCTGCGTAAAAGCGAACCGAAAGGACTTGTAGAGCCAGCGATGCGCTTTAGCTTAACTTGTCCAGATATTGCTATTACATTAACGGGAACGACTTCGGTCCGTTCGTTGCAGGCGAATGCGAAGTATTGTGATGGAGTAGGATTATCGGATCAGGAACTTGAGAAATTATTTGCGTTGTTCCCAGGACAGCGATTGTTTTAGAAGAAGGTGTGGGAGGAATTGAAGATGACAAGGATCGTAAATGAAGCATGGGCCGAGGAAGTATGGGGAAAGATCGTTGCGAAAGTTGAACGAACAAGCAAACGGATCGGAGCGACTTTTCCGTATGCTTCCGTGAATGGAACTTATAATAATGAAACCAATGACTGGTGGACCAATGGATTTTGGCCTGGTTTGCTGTGGTTGATATACAAAGAATACGGGCATGCCGATTTTCGGGACATCGCGGTATCTGTTGAGAACCAGATGGACGAAACGCTGTTAGGGTACGAAAAGCTTCATCATGACGTCGGTTTTATGTGGAGTTTGACCTCTGTGGCGCAGTATAAGCTGCTGGGCACGGAAGCTTCTAAAATCCGCGGGCTGATGGCAGCCAGCCATCTAGCGGGCCGCTTCAATCTAAAAGGCCAATTCATTCGCGCATGGAACGGTGAAAATCAGCAAGGCTGGGCCATTATCGATTGCCTTATGAATCTGCCTCTGCTCTATTGGGCGAGTGAAACAACAAATGATCCGCGCTTCCGTCATATCGCGGTTGCGCATGCCGATACAGTTCTTCGCGATTTTATCCGTCCTGACGGCTCTTCGCATCATATTGTCATTTTCGATCCTGAAACGGGGGAGCGCATTGAGGCTAGAGGCGGACAAGGTTACTCACCAGATTCGGCTTGGGCCCGGGGTACGTCATGGGCGCTATACGGTATGGCGCTCAGCTACAAATATACGGGGCATCAAAGATATTTGGATGCGGCTAAACGCGTTGCACATTTTTATATCGCCAATATGCCGGCAGACGCTGCGCCTTATTGGGATTTCCGAGCGCCGGTCGAGCCGGAAACAGCTTTTGATACATCAGCGGCTGCTTGTGCGGCTACTGGCTTGTTGGAAATGAGCCGCGCGGTTCCTGAATCGGAGGCACATATTTACAGTGAGGCGGCGAAGCGGATATTACTGGTGCTCACAGAGGAATACGCTTCATGGAGTGACGACGAAGAGGGCATTTTGTCGATGGCGACTGCAAATTTTCCGAAAAGAGCCTATGTGAATGTGCCGATTATATACGGCGACTACTATTATGCCGAAGCGATAGCCAAGCTGCGCGGACGCACTGAGCTGTTTTGGTAGGAAGGAAGCGCTATATGAAACCGAACATTCAATCACTTGGCAATTGGCTGATGTCCTGGGTACAAAAAGACGGAGCCATTCATGGCTTTCATAATCATTCCGTGTGGGGATCCAATCCGTATCGGTGGGCGGATTTTACAAGCGGGCACAGCACATGGGCAAGCCCTTTGATGGCCGCTTTGAGCCGAATTGTAGCTGATGAGCCTAGCACGATTTTAAAAGAACACGTCCTTCACATGATTCAATATCAAACAACTCGCTTTCAAGAGGATGGGCAGTACAAGCACATCGGATTTCAGGTCGGGGAAATGCTGAATCAAGGATTAATTCATAACATGATGCCGAACGTCGCCTTGGGGCTGACAGCACTTCATGGCCGATCGTGGCTGCCGCTGGAATCGATCGCATACATTCGGCAGTCGATGCTTCGCAATTTGCAGGCTTGTGACGAGATCTACCCTTTTAAAAAAACGAGAAACATTAGCAATCAAGAATATTGCCGTCTGTGGGGGAAGCTGCTGTATCAGCAGCTGTTTCCAGATTCGCCTTGGCGAAGTGTGATCCAAGACGATTTGAACTTTATGATTGAAAATTTTCATATAAAAGGCATTCCAGATATGGATTGTGAAGCCACGTACCGCTATTTAGGGGATACGAGCATGGTTGAGCCTGCGGAATACTACGGATTAATGATCGCTCCGTTGGTGCTAGCGTATGAAATGTTCAACAAACCTGAATATTTGCATCACGCAGGAAATTTGTGCCGACATTTGGCCCGGTCAGCCTGGATTGATCGGAAGAGGCAGAAACGTATGCATCGCATGTGGCTGCGTCGAGGAACCGAGTGGACGAAAATGAACGGACCTATGCTCATAGCGGGAATGGGTATGTCGTTATACGGTGTCGCTCGCTATTTGGAGCATCAGCCTGACGAAGAGTTGGCGCAATTCTTGAAAGAATGCGACGAGACGTATGCTTCGAATCAGTCGCCAGGCGGTTATTTTGTATCAGCCACCGGTTGGCAGAATGAAGCTGATATTGCGCCAAGCTCAGCTTGGCATGCACATGATTTGTATTATTTACTGCATCGCCACGGGCTTGGAACGAATATGTCCTTGAGACTAATGAAGTCTAATCAGCGCATGTCCGTTTTGCTGGGAGACCAATGTATATGGGTCGAAGAGGGGGAACACTGGGCGATTAACGATTATTACTGGCAGGATGTCCATAAGCTGATCGGCCGTAAGGACGAAGCCGTATTTGGCCGAGATCTGGGTTGGGTAGGTGGAGAACGTGCGCTTCCGAATCATTTCTTGTTCCCGAACCAGCCCGTCTTTGTCAAAACAGATGATGGCATTTATTTAAAAGCGGATGAGCGGACAGCTCAAAACATAGATATTACCAGCATTGCTGAATTGCCCTACTTGGGCTTTTGGGAATAAGAACAAATGAAGATCAGGGAGTGATATACGTGTCAACGCCTAACGCTGAACAATCGATTCCACGTATAACCGCCAAGCGTCAAGTGAATCCGCCGCAATGGGCATTATCGGAACGATTACTAATCGATCAATTGAATAAAGCTGCTTTTGAATTTGTTGAACGCTACACTCGGCCGGACGGCACATTAATATGGCGTGAAGATTGGCCAGGGATGGACGGATCAGACGATCCTTATGAAGGATTTATGAATTTGGCGCTTCTCTACATGCTCGGCGGAAGCAACGAGCTGCATGGACTGGCGCGTAAAATCTGGGAAGGAATTACGTGGCAGTGGACGGAATACGGCCAAATTCACCGTGAGTTTGATGCTTATTACGATTGGATGCATCATGGAGAGGGTTACTTGTTCACGTATTTCCTCGGTCTTGCAGGACCTGTTACGTTAAAGGATCGCCAACGTGCTGTTCGATTCGCTGGCATGTATACGGGCGAAGACAAAGAGGCGCTCAATTACGATGCCGAGCACAAGCTGATTCGATCAGCGATTTCTGGGAGCATGGGGCCGCGCTTCGAGCTGACGGAAGAAGATTGGAGCACACATCGCGGCATTTTAGACGATTATTTGGCACCGTATGAAGATATTCCAGGCGTGGATTTTGCCAGCGGTAAATGCGCATGGTCGAACGATGAGGTGTACGCGAACATTATTCGCATGATGAACGAACGTATGACGCGCGGCGACGTGCCGTTGAACCTCAACGCGACGGGGCTGGTGACCAATGCATTCCTTCATACTGGTGATGAGAAATATCGCAAATGGGTACTGGAATATGTAGCAGCTTGGGAGGAAAGAACGCGTCAGAACGGTGGCATTATCCCTGATAATGTCGGTCTATCCGGCGAAATCGGCGAATATAACGATGGCAAATGGTGGGGGGGCTATTACGGCTGGCGCTGGCCGCATGGGTTCATGACGATCATTGAACCATTAACCAATGCATGCATGAATGCTGCGCTGCTCACAGGCGATATGAAGATGCTTGATTTGGCACGTCAACAATTGGATGAGAACTGGGCACTGCGCGTGAAGCAAGACGGAGAGGTGCTCGTTCCGTATAAACGTTTTGACGCAGGCTGGACGGATTATCGCAAAGCGGCACCGCAATATCCTGTCTATTTATGGACGATGTCGATGGCCGACGAAGATTTGGAACGTATTAATCGTATTCCGAAAGATCATGACTGGAATCAGGTCATCATCCCGAAGCTCTCAGGTACAGACAAGATAACGAAAAGAAATACAAAACATTACATCGGGAATACACAGCCTTGGTATCAATTTATTCGCGGACTTAATCCCGATTATCCGCAGAAAATTCTCGATGCGAACGTGGAATTAGTCGCACAGCAGTTGGCCAAAATGCGTTCCGAAGCGGGCGATCCGTATAACTGGGCGAATCAATTCAGCGATGATGATTTCTCCAGCATTCACATATGGCAAGAAATGTGCCCGATCTACATGGAAAGCCTCGTCCAATTGACGTTAGGTGGTCCTATGCATATTTCGCACGGCGGCCTGCAGCATGCTCGGGTTCGTTACTACGATGCGGATGCGAAACGTCCAGGTCTGCCTGAAGGTGTCGCTGCGCTGGTTACAGATCTTACTGCACAATCTGTAACGCTAGAACTTGTCAATACAAGTCAGTTCGACAATCGCTCTGTCATCATTCAGGCAGGGACATTCGGGGAACATCAATTTAAAGAGGTTTATCTTGTAGAAGAGATAAATACAAGCATGGAGATGTCGGTTGTTAATGATAAATGGTTGCAAGTCGATCTTCCTGCAGGGACGGGTGTTTCTTTACTTTTGACGATGAACCGTTATGTAAATGCGCCATCCTATGATATGCCTTGGGCAGATCGCGAAAAAGACGTCCTGCTTGAAGGCAGAAAGTCATAATCTAGCTTTTCGAAATGAGACTGCAAGTGCAGCGACTCTTTACTTTTCTCTTTTAAAGGTTGGTCTAGAGGACATCTTTCGCACAGCAGTCCGTTAAGATCAGGAGGTTTTGAGCAGCTATTTGCAAATGAAAAGGTGCTCTCCGTATCTTTGTTCTTGAGAGGTCGATATCTATCTCTGTATATGGAAGACATATACAGATGGTCATAACTGGGACTGGCCAGAAGCTTATGCAGAATGGCAGGAAGCCTGGCCTCGAGAGCAGGGAAATCGCCTGGCAGTTCCTATGATGGACATTTTCCAGGATGGTGTACCGGCAAATCCGGAATCGTGGCCTGGAAGCCGACAGGTTGATAGTAGAGTCGCAAGTATCGCAAGGCTCAAGCCAGAAATGGCGGCTAGTTATATCTATTATCACTATCAATTGCAGGAAGAGCGGGCCAGAGAGCTTCAACATGACTTATATCATTGGTGCTCAAGGCACGTTCATATTCTCTTATCACACGATCTGCCTGCTATAGTTAGTGAGACGAAGCAATCAGGCAAGTTAACAAGTCATAACACACCTGATAACTGGATTGAGGTCATGGAGCATCATTTTGAGCCGTGGATCGATGGAGTTGAGAATGAACTGAGGAGTCGTTCTGGTAAGAATGCGTAGAAGCGGGGCGTGAGCTCCGCTTTTTCTGTCTCTTTTGGTCGAGAAGCTAGGATGAAGTAACTCGATGTTTATTTCGATACTCAGATGGTGTAACACCTGTCAATTTCTTAAACACTTTCGCAAAGTGGTTCTGATAGTCAAAACCGACTGCAACTGCAATTTCATGGATCGACTTTGATGAGTCAGTCAGCAGACGCTTGCTCTCCGATATTCGAATGTCATTCAAATTCTCACTAAAAGACCGGCGAGTTTCCATATTGATCTTATTCGAGATATAAGAAGGATGTTTGTCGAATTTCTTTGCTACGGAATTCAACGAAATTTTCTCGAAGAAATGAGTATGCAAATAATGAATAATATCCCGCACTAATGCCGAGTACTGGGGATTCGCGAATTGTTTGATAGCTGCTGTAAACAGTATAAACATCTCTTTCATGAGTAGGACAATTTCAGCTCTTGAACTAAGATTCTCTGCCCGAACGATTAATCTGTAGGCAAGCGTTCTTGCATATTCATTTTCGACGCCACTTTCCACAGTGATTTGGCAAACGATCGCACACGTCGAGATGAAATGATTTTTTGCGGAACGAAGGATGTCCCCGCTCGCAAGTTCAAAGCGGTTTACACCTTCTTGAAAGCTTGTTATCGACTCTAAATGATTTTGAACAATCTCGACATCACCGGTCTGCATCTTCCCCTTCAACCGTTCATATTCCTCTAGGGTTATATGTAAAGGTTCACGTTCATAGTAAAGATTGACCAAAGATACCTCAGGCAATACTCGTGGAGATGGGGGAGGCGTTACACGAAACGTTTTTGATAGCGGTAAGGTATTTTCGTCTTCTCTATTGAACAACCAATATAGTAATCTTCCTAAATATTCAAGTTCTTTTTTATTTTTAATAGGGATCAACTTATCAAGTTCCCTTACAGAAGTGTTTAAACCAATAGGACCTAAAATAAGATAGAAAGGTTTGTTTTCTGTTGAAGTAACTACAGCATGATATACACTTAAATACTGCTCCCAAAATGAGTAGTAGGGATGCTCAGAATGTGACATTTCCTCGATCATTTCCTTCATAATTAGCCGTGTTCTGGCAAGCAGCGCTTGTCTTTCCGGTTGGACACATGCAAACACAAGCTGTCCTTCGTGATCAGCTCCAATGAGATCAATTCCGTGTAAGTAGTGAAAGCATCGTGCTTTTTCCTCGGCGGCATTCATACGAACCCTCCACAACCTTAAGTAAATATCTATATCTACAATACTAACATTCAATCAATTCCAAATTCAAATTTCCAAAACATGTATTTTTCAAAGTGGCCTTTGGCATATTGCATATTTACTTAGTGTAACCTAATGGTTTCTCAGTTTATCGAAAGGAGAGCATATGAAAATCACTCCTTCCCTTCAAGATTCGTATGACCAATTAAAAGAAGCCTTCTTGAATCTTCTCCTTATTCTTAAGGGAGGTAACTCGATTATTGATAGAAGAATCAGAAATTGAATCATTTTCTTTAGAGTTCTTGTTGTTGTTTTTATGTTATTATTTGTCTAAAATCAGAAGTAATTAAGCTGAACGATGATTCCATCATTTTGACAGTGAATGATTCCCCGATCTTACGGGAGCAAAACCGAAGATTGTGGTTGGATAACCAAGAACTGGCTGTAACAAACAAATCAAACAAACAATACAACCGCCGCCGCCGGTGGTGTCGGGTGACAAGAACATTATCTCATTAATTGCCGTGTTAACCGCGGTTTTTTATTTTATGGGATCAAGTTCTTGTCAAAACCCAATGACAAGAACTTGATCCCATTCCCGATTTTGACAAGTACTTGATCTCATTCCCGACAGAGCCATCTAAACGTTCTTTTTAAGCTCTTACAAGTCATCGCTAAACTAACGGGCAGAATACTTTCAATAGAGATCATACAGGAATCACGAAATCCCTCTCGAATTAGTAAATAAATAAATTGCCCTCTGACAGGAGGAAACGTCTTGATAGTTCGAAGCGGTGTAAAGGGAATCGTAATTAAAAATAATAGATTGTTAACCATCAAGAAACATGACGATAAATTCGAAGCTGATTATACCTTACCAGGTGGCGGTCAAGAACATAGTGAAAGTTTAGTCGAAGCGCTTCAAAGAGAATTTCTAGAGGAAATAGGATGCCTTATAAAAGTAAAGCAATTCGTGTTTCTAAGGGAGTACATTGGAAAGAATCATCATGAAAACAATTTGATAGACCCAAATACTCATGTGGTGGACCATGTTTTTATCTGTGAGATAGTAGATGAGCTTAATATCGGAAATGGGATTGCCCCAGATGAGGACTGCATTGGGATTGAGTGGATTCCAGTAACAAATCTTAATGAATTTAGGTTTTTCCCAAAAGGATTGATTAAAAACATAATTGAAATTGCAAATGGTGAAATACCACATGTATTCTATACGGGAGATATAAATTAAACACTTTCCTTCAGCTAATTATAAACGTTACTTAAATAGGGATCGTCGGCTGTACGCAGTCTGACGTTCCCTATTTTGCCGACGAACGGGCAGTATAATGCAATTAAAGTTACCACGCAACACTTATATTGGTTGAATGAGACTCATTGATTAATATCTGATGCGAATTAGAAACACTAAAAATGAATCTTTTGAACTGTTTAATTGTTACATATAAATAAACAAATGAAAGGACTCCTGCGTAGTCGATTATAGAATTTGATCACCGAAGAAGGAACTGATAAGGCTTACCGCTAACTCGGAGGTTTTGTTGCTATTGTCGAGTAACGGGTTCACTTCAACAAATTCAGCAGAAGTCACAATACCTGCTTCATGCAGCATTTCGACGGCGAGATGAGCTTCGCGGAATTGAAGTCCACCTTTGACGGCAGTCCCTGTGCCAGGTGCCTCAATAGGATCCACAGAATCAACATCATAGCTGAGATGAACGCCATCCGTTCTTAATTTAATATAATCAATTGCTTCTTGCATCACATGTGCCATGCCCTTTCGGTCAATATCGTACATGGTAAAGCATTTTATACCAAGGGAGCGAATTAGTTTCTTCTCACCCTCATCCAGAGATCGAGCTCCGATAAGCACTATATTTTCTGGTTTCACCTTCGGATTTATACCTTTCATGTTGGTCAATAAGGGATGCCCGATGCCAAGGCTGACCGCAAGCGACATGCCGTGTATGTTTCCAGACGGGCTTGTATCTGCTGAATTTAAGTCGGAGTGTGCATCAATCCAAATGACCCCTAACTGCTTATAATGATTAGATAATCCCGCAATTGTGCCAATGGCAATACTATGATCTCCGCCGATAATGAGTGGGAAATAATCTTGGCTAACGACTTTAGAAATCTGTTCAGCTAGTTGGGTATTGATCTCAATAACCTCAGCGAAATGTTTCAAATTCGACGTTTCCACTTGAGCATCTAAGGGAATTGCTGGTTCATTATCCAGACGCAGATCAGCAACGTGATCAACGGTATAATCCATTTGGTGTAACGATTGAAGTAACCCTGCTTCAAAAATGGCATTAGGTCCATGACTTGCGCCCCGGCGGTCTGCTCCAAGATCAAAGTTAACACTGATAGCAGCTATTTTAGGTTTGATACGCATCGGATCCACTCCTTTGATTGAATGATTAGATAATAACTCCTTAGGCTCCGCATCTTTGACTAACATTCCCAATCTACATGTAACCATCCTTCTTTACTATGAGCGGTCAGAAATTTCCCCAGTAGATGACATTCAAGCCGCTCAAACTGTTAATGAGATGCATTCCTTAGATAGCTCGCCAGTGTAATCTTGGAACGATTGAAACGGCAGCATTATGGGTGAAATCGCGTAAAAGAAAGAAAGGCGCTGAGACTCGAGATTTTCAAACCTCGTATTTCTACAAAATCGGAATGCTACCCGATACTTTCACTAGGCTACCGAGCTTCTCTGTAGCCTAGCCATTGTTATTGAGCTATTGTTCTCCGAGGGAGTTTAGTGATATCGCAGGTCTCAACATACATTGGGTAGCTAGCCTGAAGCGGGTATCTGAGAGCGATTCTTTAAACACAGATTTATCATTATGCGGTTTGCCTTACTCCAAAAGGCCTCTTTTGACGATGTTTATGGTGATTTTGGGTTCGATGGACATTTCGGGATAGACCTTGTCCCATTGAATTGTTTTCCAATAACGATAATGATGCGCTTTTACTTCCAACCCAATACCTAAGGCATCGCAATTGGCTTGTTGTAGCTCCTTAATGACTTCCTTCGCCCTTTCGTTCAACTTTTGCTCCAATTGCGAGCCGAGCTTCTTCAGCATTTCATCATCGACGTGAATAGTATCGGGCACTTCTACTAGGTCACAAGTGAAGTCGGCACTTATAACCGCCCTGACGGAGCCATTGTCGTTTGTGACGGCAATTTTACGGTCGCCGTCTCGGTTCATGAACAGCGAAACATACATGTTGGAAGAAATGTCCTTCTCGGTTATGGTAAAGTAATCAGGTTTGGATTTCGAGAGCATGATGAAGAGCACGGATGCTTTGCTGTCAAGCTCGCCAGTCATCTGCTTGTTGTGGAATAGCGCGAGTCCCGTTATTATAGCCCGATCTGCGCCCTTTGGATTGACGATCGGAATCGTAGCGTCGGTACCGTGATTCGTTAACATCGAATAAATTAAATATGGAGAGGATTTCGGAATCAGACCGTTATCTTCGCCGCTCTGTAGCAATTCGTAAAGATACTCACTGACCATCAAACGATCCTCCGCTTTCAACTGCAGCAACTTGCTTGCGGAATCATCCACGATGGCCATTTTGACATTGATCGGACTATGGGCTTCACGGTAATACGACTCCAGCGCGGGATACAAGCTTTTTCGTGCCAATCGTTTGTTGATGAGTATGATGCGTGCTTTCCCGAAATCCAGATTTTGGGAGGTGATTTTCTTAATTTCCATGTAAGCCTCGTTGATTGTCCTTCCTTCAGCGCCGATGATTGGCACAATGACTTCGGATTGGGCTTGTTTCTTTAACTTAATGGTCGGAAGGGATATAGAAAACAGAATCTTATCGTTTTCGAGCAAGTCGAAGGCTTCTGCATCCTCGATCCGCATTTCCTTCAATTCACGTTGGTCCCAGCACCCGGTCAACCCTGGAAGGAGGAGAACCAAGAGCAAGCGTACTACGTACGGCTTCATGTTCGAACTTTCCCCCCTGATAGCCATCTTTTAAGGTAGATCATCATTAACATCATTGCCGGGATCCCGATTGCCGCTGCCGGCCCATAAAGGGAGACGAAGCTTTGGAAGCGGGATAATTGCGAGACATCCAGCTCCCGTTGGCCAAGCACGATCAAGACAAGCGCGCTCACGAGCAGCGCCGGAAGTTTGATTCCCTTCTTGGGACTTGCGATGGCAGTCACCGAGGTCACAAACAGTAACAGATAACTAGATAATGTAGTAATAATAAACAGGATCCAAACAGCCAGCACGATGATATCCGTTCGCTCGATGAGCTTAAACGATATCGTTTTGAACTGAAACAGCAGCGGATGTCGGATGAAACTGATTATTTCGGAATTGAAGATGACCGTCGAAGAGAACACGCAGAGCATATAGATGGCTGTGATTGTGATATTGCAGAGAATTGCAGTACGCAAGACGGATTTAGACGGCATCTGGAAACAAGGCGAAAGAACCATTAGAATTTCTAAGCCTATAAACGACATCATACTTTGCCAAGTGCTGTAGCCGATTTTTACTAAGCCCGAAGAAAATAGAGGCATCACAAAGTGCAATTCGGCATCCTTGAGCGTATAGCAGATCAGCGCGATGAACAATGGAACGATCGCCGTGGCGAACACGGCGAAGCGGGCGAAAACACGTGGCGGATTGGAAACGAGATAGGTGCATCCGCCTATGAGCAGCAGCGCCATCATCCAAGCTGGAGTATTCTCGTAAGCCCATAAATGCGTTATAAAAATCCAACTCGCAAGGGCTTCATAGCATATCGTAAAAGAATAGACGGCAAACGCCAGAATGAATAAGCGTCCTAAGTACGGGCCGAGTCGCTGTAATAGCATTTGGAACACGGTTTTGCTCCTGTCTTGATCGCTAAGCATCCAGACAAGAATCAATAGAATGGTATTCAACAGGCCGCCGAACAGGCAGGCAATCCAGCCGTCAGGCCCGGCCTCGGCGTTAACCGCATGCGGAAGAGATAAGACCCCAAGACCGAATTGCGTTTGGAACAGCAGACAGAACAACTGAATGGGACCGATGGGCATATTCACAGTCTTCATCGTTTGATGCTCCAGACCGGCAAGCAGTACGGGACGCCGTATGGTTCCAGGGCAAGGAAGTGAATGAGGATGATGACAAACACGAACATCATACCGTAAAAGCCTAAGAGTGTTGCCCCGATAATAATCGCGAACTGCATTATCGTCGTTGAGGAGCGTAACTCCGTCGATGGAACCACAAACTTCCCAATCGTCGTAAGCGCGATGATAACAATGAGGATGTTGGACACGAAACCAATTTGGACGAGTGACTCACTGATGGTGATACCGCCGACGATACCCGTCATCTGGGCAAGCGTCGAGGGCAGACGGAGAGTGGCCTCAGCAATGAGTTGGAAAATTATAATCATGAGTAAGACTTCAAATAGCGGGGGGTAGGGTACGTTTTCCAAGGAGCCCTTGATGGTGCTAACCATGGAGAACGGAAGGACTTCATAATTGAAGCCGACAATCGTGATATAAAGACTAGGCAGAATTAGGCCGAACAGCAACCCAACTACTCTGACCATCCTCATCAATAATGAGGGCAAAGTGCCTTGTATAAGGTCGTCCGCCGTCAACATGAACGTATAAAAAGAAACGGGCAGAATAAGGCATGTACTGCTTCGGTCGCAAAGCACGCAGATTCTTCCGCGGGCCAGCAAAGCGGCCGCAAAATCGACGCGTTCCGTGCTGAGGGTTTGCGGAAAGATGGAATACTTGCTTTCCCTCAGATTTTTCCGAATTAGGCCGGGGTGCAAGTCGTGTGATGATGACATTGATGATATACGGTTAGTTGCAATATTTACAATCCCCGTATCGGCTGTTCCATCCAACCATACCATAGCGACTAGACGCTTGGCGTTCGTGCCCAGCTTGAAATAACGCACTCTGAGTTCACCAGTGGACAGATGTTTACGAACCAGATTCAGATTTGTCTGCAAATGCTCAACGAAACCGTCTCGATTGCCCGCTAAGGAGCGCTCATTTACTGGCTCCTCTGGAGAGCGGCTGTTTTGCTGACTGACATCGAAGCTGTAGCAGAGACCGCCTGCTTCGCTGCAAATTATGGCACTGCCTTCAAGCAGAGCCTCAACAGCATCTTGCTCCGAGAGGCAGGGCTTTACTTTGGTGGCGGTCAGCAGTTCTTCCATGCGCATCGCTACTTGCCCATCATTGGACTCACGCTGTAACTGCTTAAGAAGGCTAAGTTCAATTTTTGCCTTGTCGCACATCGTTTCCAAATACAGAAGCACGGCTTTGTCTTCGCCCATATTCAGTTCTCGAATGATAAAATCGTCGGTATGACAGAGGGCTTCTTGAATTGAAGCGATATCAACGGTTGGCAATATTTCCCCCTCCTTCTAGGCTTATAATGACCAGAATTTAGGAATTCATTCACTGGGAAGATATACGCTACAAAAACGAAAAAAATCTAGACCATCTTAAGGCAACTGAAGAACGGGCGAATTTAGTTTAAATGGTTGTTTTTAAACAATGTATTTGACTTGTAAAAAAGGAAATAGTCTAGATTGTACCCCTAACTGCAGCTCATTGCTGCAAAATCTAGCGCAAATGTATTGTGGGTTAGCTTATTGGCATAGCATTGTGTGTCAATGGATGGACACTACTCAGGAGAATCGGGATCCCTTTGGCGCGTCATATAACATTCAACAAAACGCATGTTTTATTGAATGTTGTTAGTGATCTACTTTGCAAGGCCATGTGAACCGTTGAAGTCCGGCGACACAAACATATGCGCATAATGCGCTATGATAGTAAAGGTTAGGTTTGTAATGGATTATTAATTTTGTCATTAAGCCTAGAGGGCAGTTATGCAAGCAACAGCACTTAACCCTGCACAACGTATTCTAAGTGTATGTATAGGGCATTATATGAGGCATTATATGAGCATTTTTCGTGTGTGGGGTGAATGATGATGATGATGATTGGAATATATGCAGCCCTTGTTATGTTCATCATATTCGGTACTATCGGGTATTTGATGTATAGGGAGATCGAGTATATTGATCGTGAAAATGTATCCGGCTTAGCCTTCAATCAGATCAAGGCTGCAAAGCAGGTGGAGGAGGTAGCCAAGCACGTAGGTGAAAGCCTAGAAGAACTTAGAAAGATCCATGCTTATATGGTCCAAAGGCAAGATGAAGAGAAAGTAAAGACGAAGGAACCAAACAATCATTAAGCTCCCTCGGTATGATTTAATTTCCTCACGCAAGCTCGTCTATTCGCAGGATTTCATCCTTTAGATATCAATGATGAATGAAAGATAGCGAGATATTTTAGGATATGTCGTTAAAAAGGCATGCGGGAACAGAGGTGGAGTTGAATCACCCAATTCATTCCAAATGCTACACGTATTCTCCACGATGCCCCTAGCGATTTTCACTCCCATGTCTCAACGGGTCAAGCGCCCTATCATTCCTTCGTCACATCTATCTAAGGGGTGGAGGTCGGTCTTTCTAACGGAACAGGTCGGAGCCTTTTTGCGTAATGTATCCCGATACTCCGTGCTTTCTTTGTCTCCTGCGAATACGCCAACTTGCGTGAGATAATGTTTATGTTAAGCTGCTAATGCAAAGATTTTATTTGGGTTGTAGGCTTCATCACTACGGGCCATTCCTACTAAGAGTCGAGCTAGTTTTCCACAGAACTTCATGATAGACTTCATCTTTTTAAGCTTTTTCTCCTGAACATTGTAGTGGTGTAAGGCTTTAAATTCTTGGTTACTTATGACCATGCACATTGTAATTAAATAGAGAAAGTGACGCAGTCGTGGACGGCCCCGTTTACTGAGCTTCAGTTGTCCTTTCCATTTACCCGAGCTTGCTTCGGTCACATTGAGGCCTGCGTGACGGAGTAGAGCGTTCCCGTGCGCATAACCGCTAAGATCCCCAGACTCTCCTAAAACACCAGCTAGAGCAATTGGACTTATTCCAGTAATGGCAAGGATTTTGCCTGAATAGGGGATTCGTTCAACAACGTCTTTGGCTTCTTTTTCTATCCTCTGCAGTTGTTTAGTAGCTAAGTCATGCTCCTCAAGGAGCTGCTCTAGATAGAGTTTGTAAGCATGTGTTGCTTGCTTAGAACCCACAGTTTTCTTGGCAAGGTCGATGAGAAGATGAGCTCTACGTACACCCGAATGTCGCTTCATTGATTTCTGCCATCCCTTAATGACATCGTCAGGACTCAGTTTACAGAGGTCAGATGGTAGCGGAAATAGCTGGAGGGTTAACAACGCACCTTTGCAAGTTAAAATCTTAAAGACTTGTCTTAGTTCAGGGAAAACAATGTCAACCCAGCGGTGGATCTGGTTAACGGCACTTACAAGGCGTTTAACGACTGTTTCTCGGTTAGCCATGAGAATCCGCAGCTCCTCATACTCAGAGGAGTGGAAACGGACAGGGGAGTAGTAGCCGTTTTTCACCATGTCGGCAATAACTAAGGCATCTTTTTTGTGGCTTTTAGAGCGTGTATTGTCGCGGTTTTCTTTATTCTTTTTAACTAGGTGAGGATTAACAAGTACGGCTTCAATGTCTTTGTTTTTGAGCCACCCTGCAAGGCTTAACCAGTAATGGCCAGTCGGTTCCATACCAACGATAACTTGAGATAATTTATATGAAGCGAACAAGTCGCGAATCCAACGCTCGAGGGACTTAAAGCCATCTTCGTCATTACTAAACACTAAAGGATTACCGAGAGCGACACCACGGAAGTTAACCGCTCTGGCAACATGGGTCTCCTGAGCAATGTCTACACCAACAACAATATGATTAACGGTAATGTTTTCAATGAGTTGATTTTGCTTATCTTGTGATTTAAACTTCATAGTAGAGCGTCCTCCTGGATGATGGAATTAAAGGGCTTTTGACCCGTAGCGTACTTCCATCGTACAGAGGCGCTCCTTTTTTTACAAAGCTGAAATTTATCCATCTACAGGAATCTAACGGTGAACTATAGCTCAATTAGTATCAGGAGAAGGCTGTCGATAGCATGGAACGGCAGCCTTCTCAGCTAAACCAGCTAATAACTTGTCAAGATTTTTCAATAGAAAAGCGAGAAGAAGGTGCTATACTAATTACTGAGCATGCCAAATAACCCTCCAAAATTGCTTTGGAAAGTTTT
>NZ_JCAUAP010000030.1:0-23807 GCF_059692015.1 Paenibacillus sp. J22P165
TCTTCAGCATTTCATAATTCAATGTAAACGCTCGAAATAATGAGCATTTTTAAGAATGAGTAATTACTGTAGGCTAAGACTCCGGATTAAGGGGGCCGAGCCGCTTTTGCATCTTTGATGCTTCCACATCGACACGCCCGACACGAACATGAGTATGGCAATCTGTTTGTAATTTGAATGGTAGGTACACGACGCCTACCAAAAAAAAGAAGCCTCCCGCCACGTTCATGGCTTTGGGAGATCTCTTTCTTAATTATTGAATGTTGATTTTCGTCATCAAGCCTCCAGTGCTGTGATCACGTTGAGCCTGATACGCGGCCCAGGCGCTGTGCAGGTAGGGCTGCCCATCGTTGAGCAGGAAAAGATGCCATCACCGCTACCAGCATCACCGCCACCAAAATCATCCCCCCACATCCGCGCCTCTCACACTGAAATTCATGATCAAAGATGCAAAAATACACTTATTTTAAGCGGAATAAGCCGGATTATGGTAAATTAGTGCAAAAATGCAGCCTTTTGGACCTAATAGAGCCAAAAAGACCAAACAACCCAGAAATAACTGCATATTCGCAGGCATTTCAAATAGAGAGTTACATGAATCCCAAAAGGATGCACTTTTGCATCTTTGATGCTTCCACACCGACACTCCCGACACGAACATGAGCATGGCAATCTGTTTGTAATTTGAATGGTAGGCACACGACGCCTATCAAAAAAAAGAAGCCTCCCGCCATAATCATGGCTTTGGGAGGTGTCTTTTTTTGATTATTGAATGTTGATTTTCGTAATCAAGGCTCCTGTGCCTTGTAGGGTAATTGGACGATTTTGTACCAAATTCGAAATTGTGCCTGTAATTGTTACGCTGGATAACACGTTGTAGGTCGTCGTCACGTTACTGCCGTTCGTACCGGTTTGATTGATTGTGATGGTTGCCATTTTGCCTTGATTCGTAAAGGTTACACTGTTAAATGTTCCAGAAACACTGAAGTTCTGATTGTTGCCATTGGTAAGCTGTGTGACCTCGGCATAGATGGCTGAATTATTGTAGGAGCGGAGTTTGACGACATCGCCGGGCTGAAGTGCTGAACCACTAACCAGAACACCGCTTCGATAGACGAAAGCTTTGTCGTTCAAGGGAATCGCTTGAGCTTGATTGCCGCTCACAACAACTAGGAGAGTGTTTGTCGCCGAAATGATGGTCCCGGTGAGTTGGTTAATAGTAGGCTGTGTAACAGCTGTGCCATCCGCGCGATTAAGCACTTCGGCATGCAGGATAACGCCGTTATAGTAATGCGCTTTGATGACTTGGCCTGGCTGTAATACGCCGCTCGTTGTTTGTGTGCCATCCAAGTAAATGGAGGTGTTCTCATGGAGTTGCAAGCTGTAAGATTGGCCGCCGCTAGTTAGTGTAATGGCGTTATTGTTGAGCGTCCCCGTAACAGTTCCAGTTAACTCGCCTGTCGTCGTCACTGGTGACACACTCTTGGTAACTTCAATGACGGCTGCCACACTATTGTATGCATAGGTTGTCAGGACATCGCCAACCTGCAGTGCGGATACGGTCGTAAATGCACCGTTTTTGTACACAATCGTCTGACTGCCAAGTGGAACGCCTTGAAGTTGAGAGGAAGTGGTTACCAGCATGGTGTTATCGCTAATCGGATAAGACAACGTACCAGTAATCGTTGAAGCAAAATTAGTTGGCGTACCGCTGGAGCCCACTGGTTGTGTCACTTCCACATAGCTGACACCATAGTTATAAGAACGCGTGCTCACGATGTCACCGACTTGTATGCCAGAGGCTGTGGTTTGCGATCCGTTCCGGTAGTAAAGCACGTTGCTGTTCACGGGTAGTGAAATGGTTTGCCCATTGGTTAAGAGGGTAAGTGAATTCCCTGTAATCGCGCTGGTCACTATGCCGGTTTTCACGCCAATGGCCTGTGTAGGCGTTGAGGGATTGCCACCGGTTGGCTGCGTGACTTCAATATAAATGATGTAGCCATCATTGGAACGAATCTTCAGGACATCTCCTGTTTGCAAAGCCGACGGGCTTACTTTAGCGCCGTTCCGGTAAATAAACACATTGGGATCCAAGGTCAGATTAAGGTTCTGGCCGTTCGTACGTACGGTCAAAATATTACTATTGACTGGTGCTAATACGGTTCCTGTTACAAGACCGTCAATATTATTCGGCAATTGATTACCTGCCCGATCCAGCAAAGCAGCAATTTGTGCGCGAGTTACAAGCTGTTTGGGACGGAATGTATTATCTTCGAAACCATTCACAAGCCCTTTGTCGACAGCTACTTTGACATAACCAACGGACCCAGCAGGTACGCTGGAGGAGTCCGAGAAAGGTAGCCTTGCATTCATGTTGGCCTCAGCTTCATCCTGAAGCTTCAATGCTTTGACCAGGAGCGTTGTGGCCCACAACCGATCTGCTGGCTGATTTGGATTGACATTCGTATCAGATTCGGCGAATAGGTCATTTTCTAAGGCTACCGCAACGTATCCGACGGCCCAGGAAGGCACACTCGCTGCGTCGTTGAAATTCAACTTGGTTGCTTTCTCTTCGGCGGATTCGGCTTGATCGCGAAGACCCATTAATCGAACAGCTGCCGTAATTGCTTCTATGCGAGAGACAGTTTCTTGCGGTTTAAAGGTACCGTCAGGATACCCATCGAAAATGCGTCTAGAGACTAGACTCATGATGTAGTTTAAAGCCCATTCGAATTCTTTACCTTTGATATCTTTAAAATCAAACTTGATTGCCGCAGAAGGACGTTTGTCAAAGGATTGGCGTGAGTTGTTGGAACGATCATCGTCTTTGTGATCGCGACCATTCTGGGCGAAGGCTGTAGTTCCCGTTGCCATCACCAGTGTGAGGGCTAACGTGGGTACAAGCAGTTTTTTCATGCGCGAATGCTTCATCTTTTTCTTCTCTCCTTAATAAAATAAATGAGTAGAAAATTGCGATTATGCGGTGCTTGCTTGCGTCGTAAAGTTCATTACAGTATACGAAAATTGCTGGGTTTTTCTGGGTGTAGACTTGTAAATAAAGGAAATTAATTTTTTCGTGGCTTCATATCATTAGCTTGGTTGCGCCTACGTGATCTATCGGCTATATAGGAGTGGATTTTCAAAGATTCTGGCGTTAACATCGGTCTTATTTTCAAAAAAAAGTAATATATTTTTCTTAAAACCTCATTGAACGAGAAGGAAAATAAAGCTAAATGAAGTAAGTATTAGATGGGTAACATTTCGGGCTCAACAGTTATTGCCCACGCCTTTCTCACCTGACACTATTCCTAGCATAGTATGTAGGAAGGTGGTGATGAAAAGTGACTAATACACTTGAGGGCTGGATAATTTACACGTTTTGGGGCATTTTTGGGTTTATGTTGATTGATTTTCTTATCGCGTTCTTTAAATCCTTTTGGGAAGGCTCTTTTGGTCCTACACTCGTGTTAGGTTATCTCAAAGATGTCCTCTACTATGTGCTGCCACTGACCGTACTATTAACGATGATTTCATTTGATCCAACAGGTTGGATTATCGTGATTTTTTACTTCATATGCGGTCTCGCTGTAATGATCAAGTATGTGTTGGATATCGTGAAAAGATTCCAATAATGTCGTTGCTGAGGTCCTGCTTCAAGCAGGGCCTAGATATGAGTTTTTCATAGGGATATTCAAACTTTATCATATGAAGGAAGTGTAGCCATGAGGAGATATCAATGGATTAGATGGCGAAAGTTAATCCTCTGGCTTACAGCCATTGCCGTGCTTTTTGGGCTGTTATGGGCAGGCGGGCCAACCGCTTGGGGGATTGCCATCAGTATTGCGACTTTACTAATGCAGCTGGTTTTCGCAATGGCCTTTATGATTATTCAGTTTGTTGCACTCTTCTGGTTCCTAGCGAGAGGACGAACGTACTGGATTCTGCCTGGAGAGACGGGATCGACATGGGATGATTATCGTGGGAATCCTGAGATTGTGGAGAATGCGAAACGAATCGTTACATTGTTAAAAGGAGTCAAGGAGTTCAAGGAGATGGGCGGCGAAGCGATTCGTGGATTGCTGCTCTGCGGACCGCCAGGGACCGGTAAGTCCTACTTGGCTCAGGTTATTGCGAATGAGGCACAAGTTCCATTTGCCTACGCTTCAGCGCCAAGTTTCCAAAACATGTTTTTCGGCGTTGGTAACCTTAAGGTAATGGGGATTTACAAAAAAGCGCGTAAGCTTGCACGTGTCTACGGGGCATGTATCATCTTTATTGACGAGATTGATGCGATTGGTATGAGCCGTTCAGGCGGTGCTGGCGGTGGAATGATGGGCATGATGGGGATGGGCGGCGGTTCAGGCTTATTGAACGAGTTACTCCTCCAGATGGATCCACCTAACATTGACACGTCCAAGATTGTAAAGATGCTTCGCTCACTCGGTCTGCGCCGTAAAAAAGCAGAAAGACCTCCCGTACTAACCGTTGCAGCAACAAACCTGCCAGATGTACTGGATTCAGCTTTGCTGCGACCAGGTCGATTCGATCGGCAGCTCTGGGTAGATGTTCCTGACTATGACGGTCGGGTGGATATTTTCCAATACTATTTGAAAAAGGTCAAGCTGGATGAAACTTTAACCGCAGAGAAAGCTGGTCTGGATTCCATTGGATACAGTCCTGCGCAAATTAAACATATCGTCAACGAAGCTGTCGTTATTGCCCATCAACGTGGGGCGCAAGCAGCCAGTTACGAGGATTTCCGTGCCGCAATGGAAACGTATGAGTGGGGGCTCAAACAACCTCTCCGCTCGATGCGTGATGATGAGAAGCGGAATGTAGCGTATCACGAAGCAGGTCATGCTGTGGCACAGTTCCTACTTAAGCCTCACGAACGTGTTTGGAAAGTGACAATTGTTCGGCGTGGCGGCGCTCTTGGACTTTCGGCTACGAAGGAGACGCATGAGCGATATAATCGCAGTGATTCTGAGATGCTGGCAGAGATTCAGGTATGTCTAGCAGCTCGTGCGGTAGAAGATGAATTTTTGCACAAAAAATTAAACGGGGTTACTTCAGACTTGCAGCATGCTACCCAAATCGCAGGTGCATATCTCGGAATGCTCGGGATGGGCGATGAGCTGTTCAGCTTCTTGGCGGTCGGTTCCCGCACGGATGGTCTCAAAGCGCTTCGACCACAAATCAATGAGCTTCTCAAAGAGCAAATGAACGAAGTGAAGAAACTCGTACTTGAATATACGGATTTCGTTCATAAGATTGCGGAAGAGCTGTTGAAACGGGAAGATTTGACCGGTGATGAAATTGAAGAGATTTTTACGGAACTTTATGGGGACTCGCGCCCTAGAGCAATTGAAGTGAAACCTGTCTCATTGAAAAAGCTAGCGATGGAGAAATCGTTAGTCGTCATCGATGACATGGAAGAGGATCTCAAGGATTCTTAATTTTCTAATTGATGTGGAAAAAACTAGGCGTTGCCTCCTTTTTGGCTATTGTGGTCGGAAGGGGGCAATTTGCCATTGGTAGGATAAGAGATCGATAGCAGCTATCTAGAGACGAGAATCAAAGGAGAATTCGATCATGGATTATGATGCAATTGTAGTTGGCGCGGGACTTGCAGGCCTAGTAGCAACAGTAGAAATCGCGGATGCAGGCAAAAAGGTACTGCTGCTGGATCAGGAACCAGAAGCTTCCTTTGGCGGACAAGCCTGGTGGTCATTCGGCGGTTTATTTTTGGTAAATTCCCCCGAGCAGCGCCGGCTAGGAATTAAGGACTCACTTGATCTAGCTTGGCAGGATTGGCAGGGGGCGGCTGGCTTTGATCGTGAAGACGACTATTGGGGCCGCAAATGGGCGGAGGCCTATGTCGAGTTCGCAGCTGGGGAAAAACGTGAATGGCTGAATGCCATGGGGATCCGCTTCTTCCCGGTTGTCGGATGGGCGGAACGTGGCGGCTATTTGGCAGAGGGGCATGGCAACTCGGTACCTCGTTTCCACATTGTATGGGGGACAGGCCCTGGCATAATTGCCCCTTTTGAACAACGAATAAGGGAGCATATGAAGCAGGGGCGCGTCGACTATATGCCCCGGCATCGTGTGAACGAGCTTATTCAAAGCGGCGGGGCCATTACCGGTGTTCGCGGTTCCGTGCTTGTGGCTTGTACAGCCGCACGCGGGGAAGCGAGTTCGCGTGAGGTGATGGGTGAATTCGAATACCATGCGCGTGTGGTAATTGTCAGCAGTGGCGGTATTGGCGCTAATCACGAATTAGTCCGCCAATATTGGCCGAGTCGGCTAGGCGAAGCGCCGAAGCGGATGCTCTCAGGCGTACCAGCCCATGTCGATGGTCGCATGCTCGCAATTACAGAGCAATCCGGAGGTCGAATTGTGAATCGTGACCGGATGTGGCATTACACGGAAGGAATTAAGAATTGGAATCCCGTGTGGCATAATCATGGCATCCGTATTCTCCCAGGTCCGTCGTCACTTTGGTTGGATGCGCGAGGTCAGCGCTTTCCTGCACCTAACTTCCCGGGGTTTGATACTTTGGGCACGTTAGAGACGATTCAGAAGTCTGGTTACGATTATTCGTGGTTTATTTTGACGCAAAAAATAATTGAAAAAGAATTCGCTTTGTCAGGCTCCGAACAGAATCCCGATTTAACGGGAAAAAGCATACGTAAAGTGTTGTCCAGAGCACTGCCAGGAGCGATGGCTCCGGTGCAAGCTTTTATGGATAAGGGAGAGGATTTCGTCGTTGCTCCGACATTGGCAGAGCTAGTCGCAGGTATGAATGCAGTTACGGAGGAGAAATTGCTTGATTTTGACCATATTGAACGACAAATGAAGGCAAGGGATCGCGAAATCGTGAACACCTTTACGAAAGATCTGCAGATCACTGCCATTCGAGGCGCGCGTAACTATATTGGTGATAAATTAATTCGTGTTGCGAAGCCGCATCGTATGCTGGACCCTGCGAATGGACCGCTTATCGCGGTGCGATTGAATATTGTTAGTCGCAAAACCTTGGGAGGCTTACAAACGGACTTATCTGGTCGCGTTTTGAATCAGGCGGGTGAGGCGATTCCTGGCTTGTATGCGGCCGGAGAGGCAAGCGGCTTCGGTGGCGGCGGGTTGCATGGGTATCGCGCGTTGGAGGGGACGTTTCTCGGAGGCTGCTTGTTTACGGGGCGCGTTGCTGGGCGAGCTGTTGTGAGGGAGTTGGAGTAACGCGGGCGAGGAAGCGCCTCTGCAGGTGAGATACTCGAAAAATTCGAGTATCTCTTGCACATAAGCCTACATCAAAGATACGCCTGCACTCCTTTTCGAGGAGTGCAGTTCCCAAAACTGCGAAAATACAACTTTTCTGGGGTATTTGAACGTGGAAAAAGAAAAAAACTGCATATCTGCAGTTTTTTCGGTATTCGAGCTTTAAATCTCAAAATAATAGGAAATTGATGCCTTTTTGCATCAATTTCCCATTTATGAAGGTTGTGCCAGTGTAATTGTTGCACAATTGCACTTTTCAACCGTTTGCTTTGCTTACATATTAATCGCACTTACCTTCAGCTGCGTCAAATCCACTTTGCCGCCAGCCGGATCCGTAATATACACGGTCACTTGCTCGCCCGCGCGTAGATCGAAGAAGTTGTCGCTGAAGCGGAGATTACCCTGAGGGAGATCCAGCTTCACCATTCGCGCATGTGCACCAATAGCTGTGATTTGCACAGCTTGCGTATCGGCATCAACTTTTACGCTGAGTGAAGTCGTAGGGAATTGCAGGTCCTTCTGATCGCGCAGGTAATGGAGATTATCCGGCGCAGCCCAGTCTGTCGTATGCACGCGGACAACAACTTGTTCAGGAAGTGCGCCGTTTAAGACGGCTGCTTCCGGCAAACGTCCTAGTTGGATCGCCGAGTTTGCCCCGACAGCAGCTTCGAAAGCGTGCGTGAACAATTGCTCGCCGGAGAAGTTATACACAGTTACGTGAACCTGTCCTTTTAAGGCGGACAATGTATCGTTGACGGCCCAAATCGCTAAGTCCTGCCCAGGCTCATGATCGATCGAGAGCAGCAGCGGGTGATAGAATTTCGTCGCATAGTAGAAGGAAGCCTTCGGCAACAATTCATAATCAATGAGCGACCAGCTTGTACCTGGCCAGCTATCATTTAATTGCCAGATGAGTGACCCGCTCGTACGATGCTTGTTTCGACGGTAATGCTCAATGCCATACTTCAAGCCTTCCGCTTGTGTCAGCATGGAAAAGTTCATATACTCCTCAATGTTGGTCGGAATACCAGTATATCCTTCCATTAGAAGAATACCCTTTTGATGATTCGTGTCTTTATTGCGATAAGCCATTTCCACACTGTTCCAGTAGAATTGGCCATTTGGTATGTTTTTCTCTAACGTGTACCGATTAGCTGAGGCGTGCATACCGAATTCGCTACTGAAAAGGGTAAAGTCTTTTTTGTAATTTTTGAAAGTAACGCCTTGAATACTATAATCAAGCAAAGGCACATCACCGAATTGACGCGGGTAAACGGAGCCATGCCATACCTGCCAATTATGGCGGTCGCCGACATCAGGATCGTTGGCATCATTGCCCCCAAATGGGGAAGATGGCCAGTATGCTCGACTGTCATCGAGCAGTTCAAGTGCGTCAGGAATCAGCTCGTGGTAAATGATTTCCCCGTAGAACGGACAGTTGATGTCACCGCCAGCGGATTTCATATCGTATAGCCAGTCAATTTCATTGTTCCCGCACCAGAGTGCAAGGGAGGTATAATTGCGCAAGCGTTTGATGTTGTAGATCACTTCGCTCTTCACATTTTCCATGAAGTCACGGTTAAAATCAGGGAACAACGCGTTAGCGAAAGCAAAATCCTGCCAAACCAGAACGCCACGCTTGTCGCACTCCTCATAGAAGACATCCTTCTCATAAATACCGCCAGCCCACACGCGCAGCATATTTTGATTGGAAGTAACAGATAGATCGATGAGATCTCTGTAGCGTTGATCTGGAATGCTTCCGATGAAGTGATCTGCTGGGATCCAGTTCGTACCCTTCGCGAATAGTTTGACACCATTTAGCACAAAAGCAAAGGCATTCTGGCCCTTATTATCAAGTAGTTGCAGTTCGATTGTCCGGATACCAAACGGTTTGCGATACGAATCTACTTGTTCACCACCGGCATACAGAATCACTTCAAGCTCGTACAAATAAGGATTGCCAAGGTCATGTGTCCACCAAAGTTGTGGATCGGTGACCTGTAAAGTAAATGAGCCAGAGGTCTGAACATTCCCTTGAGCAGCAGCAACCACTTGACCCGCTGCGTCCACTAAACGAATGTCACACGACTTCTGTACACCTTTGCGAAGTGTCGTCACATCGACATCGACTTGAACTTCCGCCCCAGTCCCACTAATCGTGCGCGTTCTTGCGAAAACGCTGTCCAACTTGGCGCGGCGGTAACGCTCAATAAATACTTTGCCCCAGATCCCCACTGTGACCATGCGCGGTCCCCAGTCCCAGCCGAAATTCATCGCTGCTTTGCGCAACCAAGGGCGCTCTTTCGTATAAGAGGACCATTGGAACAATTCTTTGTCCTTATTATGTAGATGTAAAGGATCAAATTTAACAGCAATTGAATTCTTACCGTCCTGAATGACGCGTGTAACATCAAAGGTATGGGCCATGAGCATGTTGCTGGTTGTCCCGATTTCCTTTCCATTTACAAAGATCGTAGCAAACGTATCAAGCCCCTCAAAAGTTAGTTCATGCTTCTCTTTCTCGTCTTTCGCATCCCCTAAGGAATAATTGAAAGAGTGGCGGTACCACCATTCTTTTTGCTCGATCCATCGACTTTTCGCATCATTATGACCGAAGTAAGGATTCTCAATTAGTTCTCGTTCAATTAGTGCGGAATGAACATCCCCTGGTACTTTAGCTGTAATCCAAAAACGATCGTCTAACCATGCTGCCGCGACATCGAGGGGTCTAGCTTGACCTACTTCGAACTGTTGCAAACGCCATAAGCCTGATAATTCCATCTGTCATTTCTCCTCTTACACCATGTTTGTTTTAAAATTTGGGAGGCGGAGCAGTAGGATGAAGAACTGCTTCCTCTCTGAACTCACTCGGCGTTTTGCCAGTAAATTTTTTGAATACTTGACTGAAATATTTAATATCTTCGAATCCCACTGAGCTTGCGACATCAGCTATTTTGGCAGGAGAGACGGTCAGGATTTCCATGGCACGATTAATCTTTTGCCGTGTCACATAGTCACCAAACGTAATCCCAGCTTCCTTTTTAAAAACTTCGCTCAAATGATTCGGGTGCAGATGCACATGTTTAGCAACCTGCTGTAAGCCAACATCTTTCCCCAAATTCTCATGGATGAAGGCCATTGCTTTCTGTGTATGTGTGGCTTGTCCCTCACCTAACCGATGATGGTACAACTCCATGATGGTCAATAGATACTGAAACAACGCATCTTTAAGCACGATATCCCGCTTGACGACGAAACCGATATTTAAATTATCGAGTGCGCGGAGACGACCCGTTGCTGTCAATACACGTTCTAACCAACGATGTGCGGAGAGGGCAGCAGAGCGAACCAGGGATTCAAGGGATTCAATGGTCATGTGCGGGTCGCTCAGTTCCGATTGCAAATAGCGCCCAACCCAGTTCTTCAAAGCGACGGAATCATCTTCCAGCAAAATCGAAGAGAGCTCCAGCTCTTCCTCGTGGGTACAGACCGTTTTGCCGCCTTTGCGCCCAACAATGTCCGAATAAATAAGAATAGATTCATCAAGGTGATGTTTATAGCTGAATGCATAGTCTGCCGTGAGATAGGATTTATATAAATCCGACTGTTGATGGACGACCTCGCCGACTGAGATACTAACTTTGCATTTGAGCAGGCGTTCGATCTTTTGTTTGGCAGAATCGGGATGATCGAAGAAGTCAGATGCACTTGTTTTGGGAAGCGCAACGACAATTCGCTGCCTGTAGATCAAGGTTTCACATTGTAAGATATCGTGTAGCATATTGTCTACGGCGAACAGCAGCAAGGAAGTTTCGGAGGTGGTTTCACCCCAGCCTTCCGCAGTGACCACGTAAGTTTGGAATTTAGATTGAACATGGTCATGTGTGATGAATAAAAGAGGGAGATAAGCGGGCAGCATGTCTTCATCGACAGCCGCGGATTCCCCTTCAATGATCCAACGCTCAAACAAACGATTGCGAACTTCTTTGTTCTTATACAAATCTTCATTAAGATGCTTCCATTTATCCTCAATGCGCTGCTTGACTTGGAGCACAGTTTTCATAATCTCTTCCGGTCGACTGGATTTCAAGAGATAATCGCTGACACCTTGTCGAATTGCTTGCTGTGTATACATAAAATCATCGTAGCCAGATAAAATGATCGTCTCGATGTCCGGCAGGAATTCTTTCGCCTTTTGAGCTAGTTCTAAGCCATTCATATGCTTCATTCGGATATCGGTCAAAAGAATATGAGGACGTTCCTCTGGTATACGACGAATGGCTTCTTCAGCAGATACAGCTGGTTTCAGCAGTTCGATTCCGATTTCTTTCCAATTAATGACTTTCGCCAAGCCCGTCCGGATGATGACTTCATCATCAACGATCAAGATTTTCATGGTTATCCTCCAAAACTGGAATCGAAAATGACACACAGGTTCCTTCATTCAGTCGGCTCTCGATTGTAATCCCCGAATCAAGCCCATAATGCAGCTGCAAGCGCTCATGCACATTTCGCAAACCGTAACTAGCATCGCTTCCTATCGTTCCCTCGGCAGGGTATAAACTGTCCAAAACCTCATTCAACCGCTCTGCGGTCATCCCAATACCATCATCCATCACTTTGAAATACATCATATGACCCTTCTGTTCGGCATAGATGGAAATGGTGCCAGGCTGTTCTTTCATTTGTATGCCATGTATCATCGCATTTTCAACCAAGGGTTGAAGCAGCAATTTTAACATGAAGGAATCATTCAAACGGGCATCAACGACATAATCAACCGTAAACTCATCGGGAAAACGGATGGATTGCACTTGAACATAGTTACGAATATGGGCTAGCTCCTGCGAGACTTTGCAATATTCTTTACCTTTATTCAAGCTGAAGCGTAAAAAGTCGCTTAACGCGCCTACCATCTCAGCAATGCGGTTTTCTTCGTTGAGCAAAGCGATCCAATGGATTGAAGACAAGGTGTTATATAGAAAATGCGGATTAATTTGTGCTTGCAAGGCACGCATATCGGCTTCTTTTTTGCGCGTTTCATTGTGGATGAGTTGCTTTTTTAAGACTTCGATATGGGTGCTTAACAAATTGTAGCTGCCAGCGAGGCGACCAATTTCATCAGTTGAATAGACGGGATAGTACGGCAAAGGTTCATTTGGATTGACGGTCGAAAGTAAGCGAGTCAAGGATCCAAGAGGCGTCGTGACTTTGCGAATTACGAAAATCGTAAGTAAGACATTCGTAATGACGGAAAGCGCAACAGCTACAGCTGTTAATTGCAAAATATACCGATTCTGAGCGCTATACAGCTTCGATGGAATAATACCAACGATTGTCCAGCTGAGCATAGGCTCTCGATAAAATAAAATACTCTGTTGGGATGTGCCCATCCCTGAAGTCCAAACGCCGGAAGAATGACCTTGAATGCGTTCGTTTATGCCAGGAAACAAGTGATCTGCCGCTTGTGAGAGCCAGCCTTTCGAAGTGGAAGAGATGATTTCATTTTGTTCATTCAGCAAAGCGACTTGACCATAACCATCAGCAAGCTGCGGGATGGACCAAATACGAGACAAGACTTGTTCATCCACACTTATGGATAGCCAGCCAAGCGTCTCGTAGGTATTCAAAGCACGGATGGGACGTACAAAGGAGAATACTTGTCGATCCCCCAAATAATTTTCGATGTGATATAAGCCAGTCCAAAGTTTGTCCGTAACCTGTTTCAACGTGAGCTCTTGATCCAAACTCGATTTGTAAATCGTAGATGTAGAAAGAGGCGTCGTGGTATTGCTGGGATATAGGGTGATATTTGAAATATAATCCTTGGTGTACACCAGATTCGTCATTAGGCCTAGGATTTGTGATTGAGCATCCAAGTTCTCATCAGTTCGCTTCAAATAAGATTGAATATCACGCTGGCCGATGAGGAAAATGGAAATGTTCTCAACATCCTTCAAGATGAACTTAAATTTGGCATCCATTTGCGCCAGCGAATTCAAGCCTGTTTGCTGTGTTTTATCCTGGGTAATATCGGAAGACGTCGTGAAAGCGAAGGTGCCCAGAAACAAGAGAGGGATTAACGTTGTTACAAGCATAATGAAGGATAGCTTACGCTGTAAGGAATAGCCAAACCACTTGCGTAACATATGTCATCTCCTTACTCGTTGTCTGGCGGCTAGAAGCCAATTAACCTTTTACTGCTCCCGCGGTCATCCCTTTCATAACCTGCTCTTGAAAAGCCAAGTAGACAGCGATTGTAGGAACGACAGCGATTGTCATAGCGGCGAGTGTTAAGCCATAATCCGTTTGGTAGCCGTCCGCGAAATTTGCAATGCTTAATGGTAACGTTTTGAGGCTGCTTTTGCTAATAAAAACAAGTGCGAACGAGAAGTCATTCCAGAAATGCAGGAAACTTAAGATGACAACTGTCGATAGTGCTGGTAAGGAGATAGGCAGCATGATACGCCAAAATACGCCCCAAAGTTTTGTACCATCGATATAGGCTGCTTCTTCAATTTCTTTGGGAACTGAAGCCAAATAAGCAGTAAGTACGAAGATTGCTGTCGGTAATGCGAAAGCGGTGTAAGGCAGTATAAGTGCCCAATACGTATTTAGAAGCCCGATTTGCTTCATCAGAATAAACAAAGGAACCAGTGTACTATGAATAGGGATTAGCATCCCTATGACGAAAAACGCAAGGATAACGCCTTTGAAACGGAATTTGAGCCGGGCGAGAACATAGGCAGCTAGAGAACTTAAAAATAGTGTGAGTGCAAGTGAAACTAATGATACAATGACGGAATTGAGAAAAGCGGTACTCATTTTGGACGCTTGCCATGCCGTTACATAGTTAGAAAACTTCCATGCTTGGGGCAAGCCAAACGGATGGTTAAAGAATTCGCTATTCGTTTTAAATGAGGAAATAACGAGCCAAAACAAGGGATATAGCGTGAGGACCGCATAGAGGGTCAGGAACGTCCAGAGTGCACCTTGTTTCCATAAACGAAACGAGAACTTACGGGTTGTCGCGGTTGAATTTACTTGAATTGGAACAGAAGACATTGTCAGCTTCCTCCTTTCACTATACTTTGGATTTACGACTTGTTGCCCATTGGCTAATACCAATGAAAATAAGGCTGATTAAGACGATTGTTGTCGAAATGGCACTACCAAACCCATAACGGTACGAGGAAAATGTTGAATTATACATATACGTAGCGAGAAGCTCGGTCGCATGAGCAGGTCCACCCTTCGTCATCACATACACGAGATCAAAGGATTTCAAGCTGCCAGAAATACATAGGATAATGGCAATTTGTACAGTACTCCACATCATAGGCAGGGTAACTGAAAATAATTTGCGAGCGCCTTCTGCGCCATCGATCTGCGTAGCATCATGGATTTCACCAGGAATATTTTGAAAAGCGGAGATGAAAATAATGAGATAGAGACCGACAAAACTCCAAATGAGAGGAGGGGCTAATGCAAAAATAGCAATCTTAGAATCCGATAACCATTGCAGCTTCCAGGATGCTAAACCTAGCTTATCAAGCAGCAGATTCAAAATACCGATTTGTGGATGATAAATATATTGCCAAATCATACCGATGACGACGGAAGACATAACCATCGGAACGAAGACAGCAGAACGAATGAATCGTTGCAGCGCGTTGCTTTTGTGAAGCAGAATGGCAAGGATAAGTGCTACTGGAAGCTGGCCGAAGACAGCAACAACTAGAAAAATAAGGTTGTTCTTTAAGGATGTCCAAAAAATAGGATCATGAATAATTTCTACATAGTTTTTCAAACCGATAAACTTGGCCGCACCAATTCCTTTCCAGTCGAAAAAGCTATAGTATCCTGACCAGAGGACGGGGACAAACACAAATAAGGCATAAACTAAAATCGCAGGGGCAAGGCTCATAATGACAAACCTGCGTACGTAAGCTGCATTCATCAATCTCACTTCCTTCATGTATGAAATTAGCCAGCCCTGCCACAGATGTGGAGGGCTGGTTGTACGTTATCGTATTATTTACCTAGTGAAGCAGCTTGTGAATCTTGAATTTTCTTAGCGATTGCTTCGGCGTTACCACCCATCAGCAACTCTTGTAGTCCGTTATTGATAACCTCAACGGCAGCAGAGCTTAATTTAGCATCGTAGACCGGAGTGATTTTCGTCTTTTTCATCAAATCGTTAAGTTCTACGAATAACGGATTTGCTTTGGAAGGATCAAGCTCGATTTTGTAACTAACAAGAGTGGAGCTGTTCAATGTTGCTTGCTGTCCATCAGGACCAGACAGTGCGTAGAATAATTTCTGAGCTGCTTCTTTTTTAGCGCCAGTTAGTTTTTTGCTCACGCCTAGACCCGTACCAACAACACCAGAAGTGGATTGCGCTTCACCTTTGCCACCTGCAACAGTTGGCATTAGTGCGATGTGAGTGTTAGCAAGCAAATCTTTAGGTGCGTTTTGAACGACGTCAGCCATTGCCCAGCCACCATCAATGAACATTGCTGCTTTACCTTGGTAGTACAGCTGTCTCATTTGATTTTGATCGATACTGTTGAAGCCATCTTGGAACGCTTTCGCATTGCTTAGCTCTTGCAATTTTTTCAACGCTTGAACAAATTCTGGATCTGTAAACTTCACGCCATCTTGCTTAGCGGCTTTAAGGAACCACTCGGAACCTGTCATACGGTCAGCAAGTCCGCTGAAGATCGTCGATTGTACAGCCCAGTTCGCTTTGTTACCAAGCGCGATTGGGATAATTTTGTTATCGTTGAACGTTTTCACAGCAGCCATAAGCTCATCCCATGTTTTCGGAACAGCGACTTTATACTGATCTAACAACGCTTTGTTGTAGTAGATAAAAGAAGTTGGGGACAAGTTCATCGGCACGGAGTAGATTTTGTTATCTACCGTATAGCCATCTAGTGCACCTGGAATGAAATTGTTTTTCCATTCTGGTTTGCTGTCCAAGAACTCGTTGATCGGTTGAAGCAGGTTACCACTTACGAATTCTTTCGTCATTGCGTCTGGCCACATAACGAACAAGTCTGGCATTTCATTCGCTGCTGCAACTGTTTTCAAACGAGTTTTTAAACCGTCTGTAGGCAGACCTTCGATTTCCAATTCAATATCTTTGTTTTGAGCTTGGAAATCATCAAGAATTTTACGCATAGCAACAGCTTTCGCATCTTGACCAGACCAGTTGTGCCAAATGGTAAGCTTTACTTTTCCACCGGATGTACCTTTATCTGTAGTAGCAGCTTCTTCCCCGTTTCCGCATGCGGATACAAGCACTGTTGTCGCAAGTAAAGCTGTAGAGATTAGAGTTAGTTTTTTCATGTTTGACCTCCTGATTGATTGACTCTACCTCATTCTAAAGATTTTCTTAGGATTCGTAAGGTGAACAGGATAAGGACCAGGGTAGAAAATGATCGGATATGATCATCTATTTATAAGCATATCCATAAGTAGGGTAGAATAAGGCAAGGTGGAAGCTCCAAGTAAAAATATCCCAATACCTTAAATAACTCTCCTAATCTCCTTAAGTTTACCGCTTTCATTGAAAGCGGTATTTTTCTATGATTAAGGTATCAACTACGAGACAGCATCCTACTTTGCAAGATGAGAGGGTGATCGGAGAAATTATGAAATCGCTTACCAAAAGCATTTGAATCAGGATTGATCGGTTCTAATCCAAGGGAGGTATACAATGCGTAGTTTCAAGAAAATGGTTTCATCCGTTTCCATGATGGCAATCGTTCTTAGTTTGTGGAATCCTGGCGTTTCGAGTGCAGCAACACCAATCTCTGATGCCAATTCATCCATTTTTGGTCCCAATGTGTACGTATTCGACCCCGATATGCCTGCTGCTGACATTCAGAGTGCTGTAAATGCGGTATTCACAAGACAAGAGTCCAATGAATTTGGGACGGAAAGAGATGCCTTTCTTTTTAAACCAGGAACGTATAATGGCAATTACTTTATTGGGTTTAACACACAAGCGTCAGGACTGGGGCTGAATCCAGATGATGTGTTGATTAATGGTGGACTGAATGTAAATGCAGATTGGGATAATGGCAATGCCACACGTAACTTTTGGCGAGGTATTGAAAATTTGAGCATTAATCCAACCTTTAATTACACACCACCTGCGCCTGCTCATTTCTCAGCAGGTACAACGCAAATCGCTGTTTCACAAGCGGCACCACTCAGGCGATTGCATATCAAAGGGAAATTAAATTTGTTCGATTTTGATGCGGGGTGGGGTGCTGGATGGGCAAGTGGCGGATTCCTCGCGGATTCCATCGTAGATGGTCAAGTAACACCGGCTTCCCAGCAACAATGGTTCTCACGAAATAGTCAGTGGTCGAGTTGGTCGAATGGGGTTTGGAACATGGTCTTTGTCGGTGACAAGAATACGCCAACAGGCAACTTTCCGGATCCACCTTATACAGTTGTCGAGCATACACCAGTCATAAGAGAGAAACCTTATCTCTACATCAACAACGCAAATGAGTATCAAGTATTTGTTCCTTCTCTGACTCAGAATACCCAAGGTGCAAGCTGGGCCAATGGTCCAACACCAGGGAATTCCATTGGGATCGATCAGTTCTATATTGTACGCGCCGACGTTCCTGCAACAACAAGTGCTGCGAATATGAACGCTGCTTTGGCGGATGGCAAGAATTTGCTATTCACGCCGGGAATCTATCACATTGATGATACGATTCGTATCAATAATGCGAATACAGTTGTACTGGGCATCGGGATGCCAACACTTATTCCAACGACAGATAAGCCAGCGATGACAATTGCCGATGTCGATGGCGTGAAGGTTGCAGGGCTCTTGTATGAAGCGGGGCCAAATGCCACCTCATCCTTATTAGAAGTTGGGCCAGCCGGCAGTTCAACGGATCACTCGGCAAATCCAACTTCGTTGCACGATTTATTTTTCCGCACAGGTGGAGCTGTCGTTGGTGAAAATAAAGCACAGATGACCATTAACAGTGATGACATTATTGGTGATCATTTCTGGATGTGGCGTGCAGACCATGGTGCTGGTGCAGGCTGGACGGAGAACGTTTCAACGAATGGGCTAATCGTGAATGGCGATGATGTTACCCTCTACGGCTTATTCAACGAGCATCACAATGAGTATCAAACCCTATGGAACGGAAACGGCGGTCGCGTTTACTTTTATCAGTCTGAGATTCCGTATGATGTTCCCAATCAAGCCGTTTGGATGGACGGAAGCAAGAATGGTTATGCATCGTATAAAGTCGCTGACACCGTCACGACACATGAAGCTTGGGGCTTAGGTGTGTACTCCTATTTCCGGGATGCAGCGGTGAAACTAGAAAATGCCATTGAAGTACCAGATGCTCCTGGCGTGAAAATCCATCATGCAACGACCATTTGGTTAAATGGTACGGCAGGCAGTGAAATTACACACATTATTAATGGCGTTGGCGGTCGTGTGTATGGCACATCGGGCAGTTCCCAAAGACAAACGCTTAACTTCTATGGTACGGATGCTGGTGATACAGTTGCGCCAAGTGTGCCTACGAATCTGGTTCTCAAAGAAACAGCAGCGTATGATCGTGTCAAAATTGGATGGACTGCATCGACAGATAACCTCAATGTGACGGGCTATGAGGTGTATCGAGATGGTACGCGCATTGGTCAAACCACAACGACGGAATATTTGGATACGACGGTAAAACCACTAACGACTTACAGCTACACAGTGAAAGCCAAAGATGGCGGAAACAACTTCTCCGCACTCAGTTCAGCATTAAGTGTAACTACACCAAAAAGAGCCCTGGACCGCTCGACATGGACAGTGACATCAACCTCTGCAGATCCAGCAGCCCATCTCATTGATGGTGATTTGGGAACGCGTTGGAGCGCAGGCAAGCCGATGTCGCCGTCGCCTGAGCAATCATTCACCATTGATATGAAGGTGGCTACAACGATTAATAGTATTGAGATGGACTCCTCGGGCAGCAATAATGATTATGCACGCGGATATGCGATTTACGTATCCAATGATGGTGTCACATGGGGAAGTCCAATTGCAACGGGAGCTGGTACGAATAAACTTGTGACGGCTGACTTTGCACCACAGCGTGTTCGTTATTTCAAAGTTGTGCAGACGGCTACGAATTCTAGCTGGTGGTCTGTCCATGAGGTGAGAGTGTATGGCGCTATTCCACCTTCAGCTGTCATTGAGGGGCCGCCTACGGTAACAAGCGGGCAATCCTTTGATACAACGATTAGTTTGACTGATGTCGTGTCCAGTGTGTACGCACAAGACATTCAATTGACGTATGACGCAGGTTTGCTTGTTTTGGATTCGGTGGAATCCTTGAACCCTGCAATTACGATTATTGGGCAAAAGAATGAAGGCGGACATTTGCGCATTCTGACTGCGAATTTGTTGAATGGGGATGTCAACGGACCTTTGATGACGCTGCATTGGCGAGCTTTAGCACCTGCAGACAATGTGAGCACAACCATTTCGTTGGATAGTTTAGATTTAGCGGATCTACAAACGGCAACGAATCTTGGCCCAGATTCTCAATTAATTCTGGTCAAAGCAATTATTGATCTGACGATTCTGAACAGTAAGATCGCAACCGCTCAAGCCATCTATGATGGCGCTGTGGAAGGAACGGCGAGTGGTCAATATGCGGTAGGCTCGAGAGCCGTCTTGTTAACGGCGATTGATGCTGCGAGAAGTGTGGCGGCGAATCCTAATGTGACGAAGGCGCAAGTTACGCAAGCAGTAGCTAATCTTCAACAGGCCTTAGATGACTTTGACGATAAGAAATTCAGTGGATTGGAAGGCGATCTGAATAATGATGGCATCTTCAATATCATTGATTTGGCAAATGTAGCTGCAGCCTACGGCAAGACATCCGCAGACACGGATTGGGCACAGTTTAAGAAAGCGGACTATAACAAAGATGGCAGAGTGGATCTGGTTGATTTGGCAGCAGTAGCACAACGTATTTTGCAATAAAAGTCGTTAATCAAGCTTAAACACGCCCGTTATGATACGTTTCGTATAGTTTCATGGCGGGCGTTGCTTTCTTTTATAAGATTGAATTGCTCGGAATGCTGAAAGGGGAAATCAAATATGGCTTTGCGAAAATGGATGACCTGCAGCTTCGTTCTCATACTTGGAATAAGTCTTATTCTCCCCACATGGATTTGGGCCTCTGAGGCCGAACCGTCAGGCACATTTACAATGAAGGTTTCTTCACAGATGCCAAATCAAGGTGACACCATTGAGGTTGTCATTGACGCAGATGAATTAATTGATGTGTATGCTTTTGAAATTAATATGGCGTATGATCCTACAAGGTTAACATTTATAGATGCAAAGTCTGATGTCCCTGGCTTCTCGGTTCCACCGCTTATCAAAGGGACAAACATCCAAATTGCGCATACAAAGATCGGTCAAGGGAAAGGATTAGAAGGAGAGCAGTCCTTATTTAAGATACATTTTAAAGCGATTAAAAACGGGAAAAGCGATCTCACACTAAGTAGTGTGAAGCTTGTAGACTCCAAATTGATAAGTACCACGAAGCTTACGCATAATCGAACAACACTGACGATTCACGATCCATACCATTTTGATGATCTAGATTCCTTCGATTGGGCTGTGGAGGCGATTGAAGCGCTGGCAGTAGCAGGAATTGTAAATGGCACTGGGGAGAGACAGTTTAGTCCAGGAGCTGACGTAACTCGAGCAGATTATCTTGTGCTGTTAATAAGGGCGCTTGGCCTTCAAGGCACAGATATGGGTGAACCCTTCGACGATATAGAGGAGGGAGTCTACTACGCGCAGCCTGTATCTATGGCAAGGTCTTTGGGCATCGTGCAAGGCGACGAATCGAATCACTTCCATCCGAAAGCTTCAATTACAAGAGAAGATATGATGGCTCTTACGGATCGGGCGCTACGGGTTTCAAAGCATCTGACTGTTGAGGGGGATCAAGCGGATCTCACAGCTTTCGAAGATAACGCCATGATTTCAGCGTATGCTCAGAAGTCTGTTGCTACTTTAGTAAAAATAGGACTGGTGCATGGCTATGAGAATGGTATGTTCCCTAAGGAGACGACGAATCGTGCTCAGGCTGCTGTTATAATTTATAATCTCCAAACTTTTATTAAGGTGAAGCTGAAATCATGAAATGAAAAACTGAAGAAACCAGTATATGTTGTGAAATGGCTTGTTGAGAGAACCTTGGGACGCGTTGTCCCGAGGTTTTTTAATCTGATGAACAGTCCCATGCACAGCAGCTTGTCGCTATATTGCAATAATTGTAAGCAACTTGTGGCAAGAACTTGTGTTAAAATGGGAAAATCGGCTTGAAATCAACAGGTATGAGGTGAAACGTTTTTGCTGCAATTATCATCCTATAAAAGAAGGAGCATCCGCTCCACGCTTCAAAGTTTTTTTCGCATCCTCGTCAGCAATGATAAGCTGTCGCTGTATACGTTCATTGCTATACTGTGGAAGTCTCAGCTTCTATTAGCAGCATTGCATGCACCAGATAATACGGGAATCAATATTGGGGATATGTATTTTACAATTCCACCTGTGCTTTCACATTTAATGTTTATTTTGTTTGTAGTTAGTATTGGGCTTTTCTTTAAAAAGAAAGGTCGTCGTTATTATTTGGTAGGGATTCAAGTCCTGTTTAGTCTACTTCTGATCTGTGATCTCGTTTATTACAGAGCATATGGCGCGTTCCTGTCACTTCGCTTCATTGTGCACCCGAATGGATTTAACCCGCTTGATTATAATCTTTGGACATTTCTACGTCCATTTGATTTGTGGTTTATCCTTGATCTCGTCGTTATTGGTGGCATTGCACTTTTCCGATATAACAATATGCCAATCATGTCGCGTCGATCAGAACGAAAAAGACAGCCAGTAGTAGCCATCACGCTAATGCTGCTAGCTGCCGGAGTTGTTTCGTACGAGCATTACCGAATCGATATTAAGGATACGACAGATGGGCAAATGATGTTTTTTAATCTGAGTTGGGCGCCTTTTCAATCTATGTCAGATATGTCACCCATTGGTTATCATTTGTATGATGGTTTACGACTATTCGGTGGAGCCAAAAACATCAATCTTGCCGATCAAGAACGTACACAAGTACAAAACTGGCTTGCAAGTAATGCAGAGGGTTTACCAGATAATAGCTATAAAGGGATGTTTCAAGGGAAGAATCTTATTGTTATTCAGGTAGAATCACTTGAAAACTTCGTTATTGGTGAGAAGGTGAACGGGCAAGAAATTACACCGAACATTAACCGATTGCTAGGTAACAGTCTGTATTTTAACCACTTTTATGAACAGGTTAACAATGGAACGAGCTCAGATAGTGATTTGTTGACGACGACATCCGTATTTCCAGTGCGATCTGGAGCGAATTTTTTCCGTTATCCAACGAACACTTACAATTCCTTACCTAAGCTGATGGAGGGGATGGGATATCAAACCATTTCCACCCATTCAGAACCCGCGGGTAGCTGGAACTGGGTCGAGGCACATCATAATATCGGGTACCAAACAAGCTGGGATCTTCGAAAATACAAGGTAGATGACATTGTTGGCCTGGGATTGTCCGATGAATCCTATCTCAGACAGCTAGGTAATAAATTGACGGATGTTCAGTCTCCTTTTATGCTCCATGTCATAACGTTGTCTAGTCATGGTCCTTTCGATTTACCGGAGAAAACTAGGCAGCTCCGTTTGGATCCGAGTTTGGATAAAACGATCATGGGTGCCTACTTCCAATCAATCAACTATACCGACAAACAGATCGGTGCCTTCCTAGACAAATTGGATCAATTAGGCTTGTTAGATCAATCGGTTGTCGCCATTTATGGCGATCATACGGGTGTGCATAAGTACTATCAAGATCAAGTAGACGTGATTCCATCCTTGGAAAATGAATCCTGGAGAACGCATGCACTGCAGCTTCCTTTTATCATTTACAGTAAAGGCATACAAGGAGAGCAGATCCCAACGATAGGTGGCCAAATCGATACCTTACCTACGCTTGCTTACCTAATGGGCGTTGATAAAGCGAAATTTGAACCAACCGCGATGGGGAAAATCCTCGTGAACACGAATCGCAATTTCACGATATTAAATAATGGTACGCTGGTCGGTGAGCCGCGGGATGCGGAAAGAGAGCATATCATGCAATCGTTCCAGATCGCGGATTGGCTGCATGAGAGTAATTATTTTGCCGAGTAGGTGATATGAGGGATAGAGCTAGGGGAGAGAGCTAAGGGAAAGAGCTAAGCGGATGCTTAGCTCTTTTTGTGCGCTCGGTCGCGTCGGCATTGCGCCCCCGTAAGTCGATTTTTGCTCTTCTGTCAATAAAGTGGACGTCACTAAGTTAAGCCACCTGCTGGTAGTATAGCTGCTCAAATTGAGCGGGAGATATGTAACCAATTGTGCTATTCGACCTTGTTCT
>NZ_JCAUAP010000031.1:0-21070 GCF_059692015.1 Paenibacillus sp. J22P165
TAATAGAAAGATGACTTGCTCATTTGAAGCTAGCGAGATTTTACAATCTCTTTTATAGTCGATTACTCGACTGTGCTTACTCACTCGTTGTTCAGTTTTCAAAGATCAATTTCTTTCGTTTTTTTCGTCATCCGTTTCAGCGGCGACTTTTATAATGTATCACATTCGAACCACTCAATGCAAGCTTTTTTTATTTTTCTTTTTTCACAACTTCGCTTGACATGATATAACTTGTTGGCTTTAATGCGTTACCGTTTTTAGCGGCGAGAGTTAATTTATCATAGAATCACAATCAAAGTCAAGCATTAAAATAGAAATAAAAAAAGAACCAGGAAAACACCTGATTCTAAAGGTTTTATGCCTTATACACTTGTATATCTCAACTCGATCTCGGAAGTCTGCTCATCAATGATGACGGCTACTTCTTTGATTAAACCTTTTTTGACTAGTTTATTGAGCAACAAAGGAAGCTCTGACTTTATTTCAACTAATTGCGCATGATGTTGGAGCTCATCTGAGCTAAGCGGCTGCTCACTATCCCTGAGGATTTGAATAAACGCCTCGCAACAACGTTCCATTTTGGACATAACCGAAAACTCGCAAGCAAGCAAGACAAGCTGAACCCGCTGCTTCAACGTCTCTTTACTCATCGTTAGTTCTTCATATAGCTTATAGACACCTGGATTGATGGCTCTAATTTGTCTCCACACCGTGATTTCAGGGTGATAACCATCTTCTACAATGACTATTCGCGCCCAGTGATGAAGCGCCTCAAGAATGTTGTTGTACGCATCTAGGATATGTTCGTCGAGAACGTATTCTTTACTTTGCAAATATTTGCGCAGAAAATGTGAAAATTCAATAAGCAGCTTATGCTCACGCAAGTCCCCGGGAAACTCCAGTATTCGATGGCGCAGGCCTTCTAAATAAGTGTTCTGATCCAGAAGTATCTCCCCTTTTAACAACCAGTGAAGAATATTGCGATTAACACCATGTCGAATCCATTGCTCTAATGAAGTTTGATCCGTCCATCTTTCTTGTATCCTGGAATCGTCTCTTATATAATTAGTCGTATGATTGTTCAGTCTCAGGTCGTTCGTTACTATTAAAAGTAGCGTATCAAAACCATCTGTCAGTGAGGGAAGTTGCTTAGGATTGTCTACCGCCATGACGCTAATGATTCTAGGGTCATTCCGGAACTTAAGCAATAACTGCTCCTTATTAATTCCCATGGGTGTCCAAAGCTCCTGTCTCCATTTGTTTCTTTCTTATTTCTACAAGGGGGAACGGGTTTCCTGCTGATTTCTGTGACAATTCATACAAAACATGAGGTAGAAGGATTGGGGAGGAACAACAAGTGCGATTTAGATCAAGTAAAGTAAATGAATTCCGCTTATGGGGACTTGTTATGACCATGGGTGGGATGCTGCTTATGATTATAGGACTCGCTGGAGTCGTATTCGATTGGGGACAAGCTGGCCGCGTAATTGCCGTCATTTTCATGATTATCGGTATGATTAGTGTGTTGGTGAGCATGGGTATTTACTTCTGGGCCGGCATGCTTTCTACATCAGCTACTGTTATTGATTGTCCGGAATGCGGCAGACGAACGAAAATGTTGGGCAAGACAGATCGCTGCATGTTTTGCAAAACGATTCTCACGATTGATCCACAATATGAGCCGGTTGGTGAAAACGAAACGGCAGCTACACAGACAGCGCACTTCGAGCCCAGTCGTGAGCACGAGCACAAGCCCCACTAAGTAAGAAAGCCGAACCCAGCTATGGATTCGGCTTTTTTTATATAAAAATAAGTGCTTCTTACTTTATGGAGCCTTAGGTAACGCATCCTTCATGACTTGCCACATGGCAGGTCTCTCAAAACCTCTTCGCCAAGTGGCTATACCCGCTAGATCATACTTTTCGACTAAAGCTAATCTGGCTTTAATTGAAACTTCATCTTCCAACCAAATACGAATCAGTTTATTTCCGTCTTTATATTCTACATAATTCTGACCTGTATCCGCTAAATAAGTTGGCGTAAGCTTCTTATCCTTGATAATCGTTTGTGCAGCTTCCATCGTTAGTGTCTTTGAGGTCGTCGTAAACTTGCCATTCTTCGTCTCTTCTGTCCATTGCCGCGTATAGAATGGTAAGCCTAGGACAAGCTTAGATGGCGGTATTTTATCCGTTGTCAGAAGCGCTGTAACAGACCTCTCTACCCATGGTAAGGAAGAAACAGAACCCGACTTCGGACTCGTGGCCCAGTACTCATCATAGGCCATTACCATCATATAATCGACGACTTGTGCTAAAGCCGGTCTATCGTAAAACATAGACCACATCTCATTGGTCGATTTGGGAGTAACATCAATAGATACCGATAACCCTTGTTCATGCATAAATGGCGTCATTTCACGAACAAATTGGACCAGGTTTTCTTTATCTTTGAGATATACATTTTCAAAATCAATATTAATACCTTGCAGGTTATACGTTTGGGCATAGCCAAGCAATTGCTTAATTATTTTCATACGTAGATCATAGCTTGCTAATACCTTATTCGTCCGATCTGCATCGAAACCATTACTGAATAACGCCCAGACCTGATAGTTGTTATCGTGGGCCCATTTCACATAGGAGGCATCTGCTAAGTTGCTGACTCGCCCCTCATTATCTGCTACAGAAAACCAAGTTGGACTAATGACTTGCAGCCCAGACATCTCACCGATCTTAGAGGTATCCGGATTCTTCGTAATGACATGTTCCCAAGTCATATTAAGTTTGCCGTTAATTGGCTTCCATGGCACATAGGTAGACGATGACTTCTCTTGAATAGGGATTGTTTCCTCATGATCTTCTGTGATTTCACTCTTACGAACGAAGCCAATCGGACCACTTTCTAACTGCACTTTGTACCAATCTTCTTCGCTTCCGATCAGCATTACCTGTTCATTCAAAGCGATGGTCGAGAGAATTGGCGCTTTTATTGTAGCTTCCGTCCGTAATTGAGCCTCTTTCTTCCCTGTGTGCTTCCCCCACTTGATGACATCGCCTTGTTTAAATAACAAGATGGCTCCTGATTTCGTTGATTCGCGAATTTCGAATGGATATAACTGCTTCAAAGGTTCGATTGGTAAGTAAATCGCATCTTCTTTCTTTTCTACAGGAAAGGATAATGAGAATGGTTTCTCATTCATCATGGCCGAAAGCTCTGTCGTCTTCATCCGCATCACTTTATCTTTGGTAGTTATAATGACAGATTCACTACTCTTCTCATATATAATGGTTGGATCGATCCATTGTTGAACGAGATCTAGAGGAAGCTTGAGGCCTTCCTTTTCTCCAATTGCGCTCGATTTATAGTAATTGCCTTGATAAAATATCGGTTTCGTCAGATCATGAAAGTCGGGCTCAACATGTATACGATTCGGTGCTAGCTGTTGTACAAGAAACGCGCCTGCGCCAGCCGTGAACATTCCTAAACATAATGCACTAATCAGTATTACTTTTTTGGATGATTTCAACACTTCACTTCCTCTTGTGCAATTGTTTTGAGCTAATAAAGAAAAAACGCGTCCGCTCTTCGCAAAGAAGGGCTGAACACGTTTCATTATACAACAGGAAAGCACAAAATGAGGAATTCTGCGTTTAGTTAATGCTTGGTAGTAACCGTACAATCCGGACATACGCCATAGACTTCCAGTCGGTAACCGCCAACTTGAAAACCAGTATGCAACGCTGCTGTAGTCTCAATGTCTGACAGTGGAGGGTATTCAAAATCAGAAATTTTCCCACAAACCTCACAAACCGCATGATAATGATCGGTCATATCGGCATCAAAGCGACTTGAGCTATCCCCGTAAGTTAACTCCCGAACAAGTCCCGATTCGATAAATACTTTAAGATTATTGTAAACAGTCGCTACGCTCATGTTAGGAAATTTCGATTCTAGAGATTTGTAAATATCATCCGCTGTCGGATGAGTCATAGAGTCCAACAAAAAGGAAAGAATCGCATACCGCTGGGGCGTCATCCGAACACCTGTTGTTTTTAACTTTGCTAAAGCCTGTTCTAAATGTGCTGCCATGGTACTCACCACCTGAATTAGTCATTAAAACCTTACATTTTATTGTACGTGTGTTCTTCGACTTTTGTCAATGATGGTTATACGAATCATAGCCCCATGTTTATATATTTTTTCAAGAATCAAAACGAACAGTTGGCTGCCCCATCAATTTTTACTATTTTCGATCGCCACGCCAGTGACTCCCTCAATTTGATTGGTTTCTTCAAGCACTTGGGTAATCACTGATGTCTTTGGAATTGTAACATGGAACGTAATTTGAACGTGGTTCGGTTTACTTCCATCTTCTGACTCTTGAAGCTTGATCTGCTTAATATCAATCTTACGCTTACCTAGAATCGTTGTAATTAACCCTAACGTACCTGGTTGATCAATCGCTTGAATTTTAAGAATACGTACCTTTTTCCCATTGAAATACTTATGCTCTACTTTGTTTAGAATCCATAATGAGATTAGAACCATGAAACATACTAAAACAGCCGCATAATAAAAACCCGCTCCAATGGCAAGTCCTATCCCGGCCACTACCCATAGCGAAGCAGCTGTCGTAAGGCCCGTAATGGATCGTCCATTAAACATAATCGTTCCCGCACCAAGAAAACCAATTCCACTTATGACCTGTGCCGCTAAACGGGAGGGATCGATACGCACATTGACTTCATTCACAAAAGCACTAAATCCGTACATAGAAAGCAGCATGACAAGAGCCGATCCGACACACACCAAAATGTGCGTACGTAATCCTGCCGCATGAGAACTAACTTCACGTTCAAATCCAATTAATCCGCCAAGTAAAAGTGCTAAAACCAGTCTAATGGTCAAATGCAATTGATCAATAACCCAAGGATTCTCCATTTTGTAAACGCTCCCTTTTTAGTTTATACGAATACTCTACATCAAGGAGAAATTGTTCAAGTACTGAATTAGGCCTCTAGAGGCCCGTAGCAGCACGCTCGAATGTCGTCAGACTAACACCAGGAGGTACAGTGAAAACACGCCTAACGATGAAATCATGCGCCTCATACAGCCGAATCGCGGGCAAATTCGCAGACCCCGTGGATACGATAAATCGCATTGCGCCTTCTCTCTCTTGTTCTATCAGTATATGCTGTAAAAGGGAGCTAGCGATTCCCCTGCGAAAAAAAGTAGGATGAACCATCATTCGGCAAATCGTCACAATACAACCATCGCGTTCAAATGAAATGGCGCCTGCAAGTGTCTGCTTCTCATGATCATCAACAAAGTAGCCATAGAAGGTTTCCTTCACTTCGCGTATCGACTGAATGCCATCCTTTAATGGAGGAATATCATCAAAGCCGATCAGTTCAGCCTCCACCCGGTAGGACGCGATTTGAAGTGCAAGTAAGGTTAAGATTTCTTCATTCGTTTGCAAGTGCAGACGTTGAATAGACAGTTGAATCACTCCTACGGTTAAATTGAAAAAAGTGGTGCCCTAACTACGAGGAGCACCACTTCTACCATATCATTTACTGTTCAAGCACTCCACAATTAATTTATTGACGAGCCCTGGATTTGCTTTACCTTTGGTTTCTTTCATGACTTGTCCGACCAAGAAGCCTACGGCTTTTTCCTTACCAGCTTTGAAATCTGCAACGGATTGCGGACTGTTCTCAACGACTTGCTCAACAACCGCTTTAATTGCACCTTCGTCACTGATTTGAACAAGACCTTGCTCTTCAACGATCTTCTGCGGCTCCTTGCCAGTTTCGATCATTTCTTTGAACACGGTTTTGGCAATTTTGTTGGAAATCGTGCCTTTCTCGATTAAACCGATCATCTCGCCTAATCCTTTGCCTGTAACTTTGGCATCGGTAAATTCTAGGGAGTTCGCGTTCAGATAACCAAGTAAGTCACCCATAATCCAATTTGACACGGCCTTAGCGTCTTGGGTATATTTCAAACTTTCTTCGAAGAAATCTGCCATTTGCATAGAAGCTGTGATGACCGCTGCGTCATAGCTCGGTAAGCCATATTCAGTGCTGTATCTCGCTTTACGCGCATCTGGCAATTCAGGAATAGAAGCTTGTACGCGAGCTTTCCAAGCCTCATCGATATGCAGGCTAACCAAATCCGGGTCTGGGAAATAACGATAATCGTGCGCATCTTCTTTGCCACGCATCGCAAGCGTCTTACCTTGCGTTTCATCCCAGCGGCGAGTTTCTTGAATGACTTCTTCCCCGCTTCTGAGAATCTCCGCTTGGCGATACTCTTCATACTCAAGTCCACGCTGAACACCACGGAAGGAGTTCATGTTCTTAAGCTCGGCGCGAATACCGAATTTCTCTTGGCCGAATGGACGGATCGAAATGTTCGCGTCACAACGGAGCGAGCCTTCTTCCATTTTCACATCGGACACATCGCAATAGATCATAATCGCTCTGATCTTCTCCAGGTAAGCACGAGCTTCCTCTGGTGAGCGCAGATCCGGTTCGGATACGATTTCGATCAAAGGCGTTCCTGCTCGGTTAAGATCGACAAGTGAGGCGTAGCCGCCATCAACATGTGTTAGCTTCCCTGCATCTTCTTCCAAATGCACACGCGTGACGCCGATACGTTTGGTAACTCCGCCAACTTCAATATCCACCCAGCCATGCTCGCCGATCGGTTTATCGTATTGCGAAGTTTGATAAGCATCCGGTGAATCTGGGTAAAAGTAGTTTTTTCGATCAAATTTACTGTCCGTTGCAATTGTGCAATTGAGAGCCATTGCCGCTTTCATCGCATACTCAACCGCTTGGCGGTTAAGCACAGGCAGAACGCCGGGATGACCTAGGCATACCGGGCATGTATTCGTATTCGGAGGTGCTCCGAATGAGGTTGCACAACTACAAAATATTTTGGAAGCGGTATGAAGCTCTACGTGAACTTCAAGACCGACTACGGTTTCAAATTGAGTATCTGTTGCCGACAAAGTGAATGCCTCCTTCTTATTAACTTACAATTGCGGGCGCTGCTTGTGGTGGTCTGTGTGCTGCTCGAAAGCGTGGGCTACACGCAAAACGGTAGCTTCATCCAATGCTTTGCCGATAATTTGCAAGCCAACCGGAAGTTCATTCACGAATCCACATGGAACGCTAATCGCAGGAATCCCTGCCAAACTGACTGGAATCGTCATGATATCATTCAAATACATCGTTAACGGGTCGCTGCTTTGCTCGCCAATGCGGAAAGCTGTCGTTGGAGCCGTTGGCCCGATGATAATGTCATAGTTGTTAAACACTTGATCAAAATCTTGCTTGATCAGTGTACGAACTTGCTGAGCTTTCAGGTAATACGCATCATAGTAGCCTGAGCTTAGTGCGTAAGTACCTAGCATGATGCGGCGTTTAACCTCAGGACCGAAGCCTTCGCTGCGAGATAGATTGTATAAGTCCAACAGATTGCGTGCATTGTCTGAACGAACCCCATAACGGATACCGTCAAAACGTGCCAAGTTGGAGGACGCCTCGGAGGACGCCAATAAGTAATAAGTTGCTACAGCATACTCGGAATGTGGAAGCGTTACTTCTTCCCATACAGCGCCGAGACCTTCCAGTACTTTCAGTGCTTCGAGAATTTTCTCTTTAACAGCAGGGTCAATTCCCTTGCCCATGTATTCTTTTGGAACACCGATGCGCAGACCTTTGACATCACCGGTCAATGCGCTGAGGTAGTTCGGGATCTCCACATTCGCCGAAGTGGAGTCTTTCGGGTCGTAGCCTGCGATAGCTTGCATCGCATACGCAGCGTCTTCTACGTTTTTGGTTAACGGCCCGATTTGGTCAAGGGAAGACGCGAACGCGACCAAACCATATCGGGACACGAGCCCGTACGTCGGTTTCAGGCCGACGATACCGCAGTAAGCTGCCGGTTGGCGAATCGAGCCGCCGGTGTCGGAGCCCAGCGCGAAGTACACTTCGCCTGCTGCGACTGCTGCTGCGGAGCCACCGCTGGAGCCGCCCGGCACGTAATCCGTGTTCCACGGATTGTGGGTTGGGTGGAACGCGGAGTTCTCGTTTGAGCCGCCCATGGCAAACTCGTCCATGTTGAGCTTGCCGATGGTGATCGCTTGCGCATCCTTCAGCTTGCTAACGACCGTTGCATCATAAATCGGAATATGATTGGATAGGAATTTGCTGGCACAGGTCGTCTTCAAACCTTCGGTCACCATGTTATCCTTGATACCGATCGGTAAGCCGAATAGATCGCCGCGAGTCGCACCGCTGACCAGCTGCTCGTCCAGCTTAGCAGCCGTCTGTCTAGCATTCTCTTCATCTAATGTAAGGAAAGCGCGAACTTTGCTCTCCACTTGCCCAATTCTTGTATACGATTGATCCACGAGATCCGCAACCTTAATTTCTTTGCTTTGCAGCTTCGCGTGGATTTGTTGTAGGTTTAATTCAAACAAAGACAAAGACAACGACAAGCACTCCCTTTCATCTCTAACTTATTCTAAAACAGCAGGTACCTTGAACTGCCCATCTTCATGATCTGGTGCGTTCAGCATGACTTTTTCAATTGGCAAAGACGGCTTCACAACATCTTCACGCATGACGTTTACTAACGGCATCGCATGACTGGTTGGCACAACACCCTCTGTGTTCAATTGATTGAGTTGCTCGGCATATTTTAAAATGGCATTAAGCTGATCTGTAAATAGATCTTTTTCGGTATCATTGAGATCGAGTCTAGCCAGCTTAGCGACATGATCGACATCTTTCTTCGAAATACTCATGTATTCTACACCCCTTGTATCAGCGTTTAGTCATTCTTTTCATTATATCCCAAGTATTTTGCGAACTCAATCCAGAATAAGGAACCAAAGCAAAAAGGACTTAGCCATGACGCTAAGTCCTCTTTCATTCCAATCCACTTATTGATGTGTAACCATGTACGCATAAACCAAATTCTCAGCGTAAGCGTTCGGACTTTCACCTGGTGCTGTAGAATCATTGGACTGCGTGTAATTGCCAATTTTGAAGAAACAGCCCGTCGTGTCTTTCGTTTGCGTATAAGGTACGGTTTGCCCATTATATTCATAGTGAATGACACCATTGGCTACAATGATTTTAACGGTGAACAGCGTCCCTAATGTGTAGTTGCTATCGAGTAAATAACCGTGTGAGTTATTCCCATCGGTGATATAGATTTTGGCAGTCGTCGAAACACCGCCAGGGTTATTTCCTTCTACACGAAATACGGTTACATCATCATCGCCGTCATGGATTTGACCAACCACCGTATGTGGCTTAATTGAGGTCAAATGAGTGACCTTTTGCTTAATAAACATCGTGTGTGTCTTACCATCATTGGTCCCCCATGAGGCTTGATCCGCTGTCGTTCCATCTGTGTAGTTGTCTTTCATTTCTCGCAGTTCGCTTCGCGGATTGTTTGATCCTGACGTTGTCACTGCTCCGTGGTTGGCACGGAATTGAACAGCATCGCCATCTGCATCATGAACAACCTTAAACCAAGGATCGATCGAGTACGTATCCAAAGCGGGTTGCTTCACTTCAAGCGGACTTGTCGAGCCTGATTGTTTAGGAATGGGCAGCGTGATTTTCCAATTTTTCAAATAAAGGATGTCTGAAGGGAGAGTTGGATTGGCCGGTGGTGTCGGCGATGGTGTTGGTGAAGGACTTGCTGTAGGTGAAGGTGAAGGCGATGGGGATGCACTTGCTGTAGGCGTCGGGCTAGGCGTTGAACTTGTTCCGCTATCCAGAGTGAAGTCATCAAAGCGGACATCGCTGGAAGTCGTTGCTCTTGTAAAAATTACGGCGGAAGTGTTACTAGCTCCTGTCGTGAAAGTAACCGTATACTGCGTCCAAGTGGCGGCATTGCCCCCAGCAGATACTTCTGCTGCGCCATACGTATTGGCTCCGATGATGCCTTTGCCGAGTACCCACGCCTTAAGTGTGTACGTGGTATTCGCAGTTAAGCCGGTGATAGTCTGACTATATCCTCCGCCTAGCGCAGTAGATTTAGCTGATTTTCCTCCTGTATGTGAATCACTAGTCGAAATCGCTGCGGATCCAACCTTTGTCCAGCCTGTTGCGTCGCTTTCAAAGCTTGGATTCGTAATCGTAATCGGGGCAGCCTGCACAGAAGTGATTCCTGTGAGGATGAAGCTAGAGCTTACCAGCATAGAAAGTATGGCAACGGAGTGAATCGGCTTCCAGTTTTTAAATTGCAATTTCATATTATACGCCTCCTGGTATTGAATAGTTTTCAATGATTCCTGTAAGGCAAAAAAAGGTGAGCAAAGTACTTATTATTTTAAGAAAACCTCCTTTTATATGTAGATTTGTAAGCGCTTCACAAAAATAGTATAGTAAAAAATTACCTTTTTCTGTTAACGTTTTCTTTAGGTTCACTTGTGTTATTACAAGTATTGGAAATCATTCTACAGAAACAAGAAAAAGGCGAAGCAGGTTTCGACCTGATCCGCCTTTTATTTTAAATCCAGGCCTTCAGCCCGATTTGTTTAATAAATTCTTCGCGGGACTGTACTTCTTTGTCCCTTTCTTTCTCTGGTTCAATCGCTGACTCGCCGTTCATGATTTTCCGAAACAAGGCTTCATTGTTCGTAGCAAGCGCGTAATCTATTAAAGCTTCTCTCTCAACTTGCTCTGCCTCTTGCTGAAGAAGCACCTCTTCCAGCTCGATGTCGGTTGCAGTCACATAGTAGTGTTTGTTTTCCTTAGGAGCACGCACGACATAATCGAAAATGTTATCATTATTTCGGTCATATGCAATTAAATAGCCATATCCGCCAATAGGCAGATTCTGTTCTAAACGATCAGCAATGAAGATAATTTTCTCGCCAAGACGAAGCATCTGCTTTCCCCCTACCTATCTATTACGCTCCAAAGAGTCTATGAATGTTATGAATTCGTTCTATTGCCTATCGTACTAAAAAAACTAGATTGTGTCCAATTGACACCTATTGTTCATACTGGATTCATATTTCTATCATAGGATAAGGGTACTTTCATACATAAAAGGAGTTGCTTACTGTGTTACAACGTCAACATTCTTTGCCATTTATGCGCTATGTCGGCTGGGCGGAGGGTTCCTCTTTTCTCCTTCTTCTAGGCATCGCCATGCCTCTTAAATACGCGTTCGATCTGCCACAAGCTGTATTTGTCGTAGGGGTTGCTCATGGATTCCTATTTGCACTTTATCTGCTATCCATTGCATGGGTCACACTTGTGCATCGTTGGTCCTTCGTGCGGGTACTTGCAGCCTTCATTGCCGCGTTCATACCTTTCGGCCCCTTCTTATTCGATCGTTGGATCCGACGCTAGAATCCATCCTGCATAAAATTTCAGTAAGAGGCATGAAACTGTTATAGTAGTGAGAAAACTATGCCACCCAACAAATGAATTGTGGAGGACATCATGCCAGAGCAAGCATCATCTCAAAAAGCTCGTCCCTCATTGACCGAGGGCCCCATTACGAAAACATTGATTTTGTTTTCATTGCCGATCCTATTAGGAAACGTTCTACAATCTCTGAACGGATCCATCAACACGATTTGGATCGGTAAATATTTAGGTGAAGTTGCCCTTGCTGCTACATCAAATGCGAACATTATCATGTTCTTCTTGATCAGCTCCATCTTTGGCATCGCCATGGCTGCTGTCATTCTAATCGGCCAAAATCTCGGTGCTAAGAACGTGCAAGAGGCCAAAAAAGTAGTCGGAACAAGTACAGTCTTTTTTCTCGTATTATCAATTATCGTCGCTTTATTGGGATGGATATTCTCTTCAACAATCCTAGATTGGATGAATACTCCGCCTGACGTCAAGGAATTTGCCGTGACGTATACGCGAATTATGTTCGCAGGTGTTCCTTTTATGTTTGGCTATAATTTGATTATGGCCATTTTACGCGGCTCAGGGGATGCCAAAACCCCATTCTACTTCTTGCTTTTATCCGCCGTCCTCGACGTCGCACTTAACCCTTTGCTCATTCAAGGGATGGGGCCATTCCCGAAAATGGGCATTGCTGGTTCTGCCGTAGCCACTTTTATTGCACAATTGATCAGCTTCGTGCTTCTCATTGCTTACTTGTATAAGAAGAAGTACTTTCTTCGTATTACCAAAGAGGATATCCCCTTGCTTCGAATTAATTGGACCATTATTCGGACATTGATTCAAAAAGGGCTGCCGATGGGGTTAAATATGGTTGTAGTTTCCTTAAGCAATCTGATGCTCGTGCATCTCGTGAATGCCTATGGTTCCGAATCCACAGCTGCTTTTGGTGTGGCGATGCAAATATCGAGCTATGTCCAAATGCCTGCTATGGCCATCGGTGGAGCTGTGACCTCGATGGCCGCGCAAAACATTGGCGCTGGGAAGTGGGATCGCGTCAACCGCATCACTTGGACAGGTGTCGGGGTTAATATCTTGATGACAGGATTGATTGTAGCGGTGCTCCACCTGTTCAATCGTGAAGTCGTCTCGTTCTTCCTGCCACCAGAAGGGAAAGCGATCGATATTGGCGTTCATATTAACAATATTACGCTATGGTCGTTCATTATTTTCGGCATCTTCAATGTCGTTGCTGGCGTAGTTCGGTCAGCGGGATCCGTGGTATTCCCTCTCATCGTTGCCTTCATTGCCTTGCTGCTCGTTCGCATCCCGCTTGCCACAGTGCTTTCCCACAAGTATGGTTTCGATGTGATTTGGTGGAGCTTTCCCGTTAGCTTCAGCGTCGCCGCTACCTTGAACTTGCTTTATTACCGCTTTGGGAAGTGGAGGCAAGCTAAAATGATGGCAAGCAAGGCCTAAACAAAAAGTCTGCCTAGCCAAGAAGTTGGCTGAGCAGACTTTTTTGTTACAGATGCAGCAGATCTTTATGTACTTTAACCACAATTTTCTTATTCGTCGTTGGTTCCGTAATGAGGCAATTTGGCCGATGAATATCGGACGGGAAGCACACAGCAAACATACCTGGTTTGAGCAAAATATCCGTTTCATTCTCATCAGAATTCGATGCGTAGAGAGTAAAATCATGCGTCTCAAATTTGCTATCTGTGATTTGAGCTCCCTCATGTAGCTTATAGAAACAAAGACGTTCCTCTCCGCTCACCAAAAACTGAATATCCGTATAAACAAGATGAGACTCCGGTGACTGCTCTTCCTTAGGACGTGTCACAACTTCTTGCACGTTGGCATACATCAGATGGCCATTATCGCCCTCCAAATCGTACCGACCTACCTCTACCTCTCCTAATTTCCGATTTAAAATGTAGTCAATACCTCGCGCTATGGCTGCTGGCCATAAATGCCGCTCTTGCTCAAAATGCTTCACATCGCTGATAATCATCGTCATTCGCTCCTTTTAAAAAGACCCGCCCCTACGGGCGAGTCATCTCTCATCGATTCTATCACCTTATAAGGTACTGTAGCAATATGTTTACAAACATACCATGGCCTTAATAACCTTCGATTCCGGTTTGAGCCAAGTCTCAAATTGATCCACCATGCCCTCGAAGGAGGACCTATGCGTGATATAACGATCGATGTCGATGCTGCCTGACAGTAAAGCGCTGCGTACCGTATCAAAATCCGCCATGGTCGCATTCCGGCTGCCCATTAACGTGAGTTCCTTCTTATGAAAATCGGGATCATGAAAGGCAATATCGGCCTTCACTAATCCGACGTATACAAGCTTGCCGCCATGAGCGACGAGACCGAATGCATCCGTCATGGACCTAGCATTCCCTGTTGCGTCGAACACGACGGTTGGAAATTCACCATTCGTTATCTCAGCTAGCTTCTCCTTCGGAAGTTCGAGCGCATTCACCGTATGATTAACGCCTGCCCATTCCCGGCAAAACGCTAGTCGCTCCTCATTAATATCCATGGCAATGACGTTAGCGCCAAGTTGCTTCGCCAATATCATAACCCCAAGACCAATGGGACCGGCTCCGATTACCAGTGCGGTTTCACCCGCACGAAGCTCTGATCTTCGCACGGCATGAGCACCAATACTTAGCGGCTCAAGCATCGCCGCTTGATCAAGCGTGAGTCCATCTGCTTTTATCAAATGACTCACGGGGAGTGATATACGCTCTACCATCCCCCCATCGATATGAACTCCGAGTACTTTCATGTCTGTGCAGCAGTTTGTCTTGCCATTTCGACAGGCTACACATCGCCCACAATGCAGGTAAGGAATGACACTAACGAGATCACCAACGGCCACTTCGGTAACACCCTCACCAATCTCCTCCACATATCCGGCCAATTCATGCCCCAAAATACGCGGATAGCTGAAAAACGGCTGATTTCCTCTATAAGCATGCAAATCTGTTCCGCATATGCCAATTCGCTGAATACGAACAAGTGTTTCACCATGACCTAAGGTTGGTTCATCTACCTCGACATACTTCAACTGCCCAATTTGTTCACAGATGATTGCTTTCATTGTTGTCACCCTCCCGCGCTATAGCTGACTTACGCACATGTCATCAAGAATGGGTATTACCTCTGGAATGTGCGATATTTCATATTCGATAGAACTCCTTTGCGTTCAGACCAAATAATCGTGACTTTTCTTCTTCTGACCAGCTATCTGGCAAGGATTGCGTCACCACTCCGACAACGTCTTCATAGTCTGCCGCGAGGAGACAAACGGGCCAGTCACTTCCGAACATCACACGTTCCGTTCCGAAAATGTCCAAGATGTGCTGAATATACGCAGTAAAATCTTCTGCCTTCCAATCTGTATGGCTAGCTTCGGTCACCATGCCTGAAACCTTGCAATAGATGTTGGGATGCTTCGCAATCGCCGACATTTGGCTTTTCCATGGTTCCATGCTACCACTGGCAATCGCTGGCTTGGCAATATGATCAATCACCGCGTGTAAACCAGGCACGAGCTCTAACAGTTCGATGACAGGTTCTAATTGATGAGCGACTACAAGTAGATCGATAGGGACTCCTTCCTGAGCAAAATAACGCAATGCCTCTACAAAATGCGGCTGAAGGATAACCCTGGCATCAGGAAATTCTTGAATCATAACCCTAAAACCAACGTACTTAGGATGCTGACTGTTTCTTTTATAATGAAGAAGATAGTCAGGATCGTCCAAATCAAGCCAACCCACCACCCCGGCGATTGAATCTGATCTTTCACTTAAGGTAAGTAAATACGCCGTTTCTTCTAAGGTTGCCGCTGCTTGAACGACAATGGTCTTATCTATGCTGAATTGTTGCAGATGTGGGAGCAGATCATCCGGTAAGTAATCACGATTCAAAACAGGCAACGCTGGCGAAATCCATCCATAGTCCCCTCGATCGATTTTCCAATAGTGTTGATGTGCATCGATACGCATGGCAATTCTCCTCTTCTTTCACCTAAAATGGTATCGCTTTCTTCTATTGTATCATTATCATTACGATATGAAATATCGATATCTAGCATAACTATACGGTTTTTTGATATCATTGAACTACCTTTGAAAACAAAAGGAGTTGCTCTCATGGATCCTATTCGTAAAATCTTCGATATGAAGGACGCCTTCTCCCTGTCTTTTGCTTATAAAAACACAAAAAGCTCGCAAAGCGAGCTTCCTGATCATTTCCACGAGTGGTATGAAATTGTATATGTGTATCGCGGGAGTGGTACGTTCTTTATTGATCACACCTTTTACGACATGAAGCAAGGTGACTTGTTCCTCATTCCCGGCAACACGATTCATCGGTCAACCCCTGATAAAGAAGCACCTGTGACGTCCACTGCGATCTACTTCTCACCGAACATTATCCAGGAACCTCAGTTGGGCGATCATTTCTCGTATTTGCATAGCTTTGAGCAAGCCGCGACAACTCGCAATTACAAATTGGAAACGCGGTTACCACAGAGTCAGCACGTGGATCATCTCCTAGAGTCCATACACCAAGAGTTTCAACAATCTGGCCCAGGTCACCGCCAAGCCATTCTCCTGCAATTGCTTCAATTATTGCTGTTCATTCAACGTGATGTCAAAGCTGATGCCCGATCTCTGACTGCTGATGTGCTAGTTGGCCCCTTATGGATGAGGGAGATCTTACTTTATATTGATCAGCATTTCTGTGAAGACATCGGACTCCAAACGCTATCCAAGCAAGCTTCCGTTACGCCAGCTCATTTCAGCAGAGTTTTTAAACAATTGATCGGTATGAATATAACCACTTATCTCATGACCAAACGCATCATCCGTGCAAAGCAGCTTCTTCACGAAAGTGATGCCAATGTTAGTACAATTGCTGAATGGTGCGGATTCGAAAGCTTACCCCATTTTCACGCGATGTTTAAAAGAGTACTTGGCATGACGCCTGCGGCTTCTCGTTCTTTCTAAAAGAGGAAGTTAAGCCTCTTGCTTCACCAATCGGTCATATAAAAAGTCTGCGATATGAACAGCTTCCATCTTGCCGGTCTGCCCATGCTTATCAATACCCAGCTTCATTTGTAGTAAGCAGCCTGGATTACTTGTAACCACATAGGATGCTGTCGTCGCATTCACATTTTCCATCTTGTGTTCCAGGATTTGATTCGCCATATCAGGCTGAGTCATGTTATAAATGCCCGCAGAGCCACAGCATGAGCCAGAATCCTTCATTTCGACATAAGCGGTATTACTGATTCTCTGCAACAATTGCTTGGTTGGCTGACTGCCCTTCATCACGTTGCGTAGATGGCAAGATTCTTGATACGTAACCCGTGTTGGTGCTTGGTTAGCTTGGTCAGCAAAACGAAGAGGACGACCTTTTTCCACTAAAATCGAGCTAATGTCCTTCACGCGCTTTGCAAACCAAATGGAATCTTCCTTCCACTCTTCCTCGTCATGAAGCAGATGATCGTACTCCACAAGAATCGCTCCACAGCCTCCAGCATTCGAAACAATGTAATCGACTCCTGCCTCTTGGAAAGCACGAATATTCTTTTTGGCCAGTTGCTTCGCTTGATCACTTTCTCCACTATGTGCATGAAGAGCTCCACAGCAGTTCTGTGACTCAGGAATGACAACATCGAAACCAGCTTCGGTCAAAAGTTTCACCGTACTAATATTCGTTTCAGTGAATAACACGTCCATCAAGCATCCACGGAACATCCCTACGGTACCAAGCTTCTTGCCTTTTGCCGGGATAAAAGTACCAAGCCGCTCAACAATCCCTTTACCTGAAGCTTCTGGAAGTATTTTCTCCATAGTTTCCATATGCTTCGAGAATAGACCGACTACACCCGTTTTTCTCACTAGCTTTTGGACACCTGACATTTTATAAAAATGAAGCCCTGTCCCGAGCAGCTGCATCCTCCGTTGGGATGGGAATAGCTCTTGGAAGACGATTTTGCGCACACCACGAATCCACCATCTATGTTGGGTCGTGTGCACTTCAATGGCATCGCGTGCCTGTTCGATTAATTGACCATATTTTACATCAGCTGGGCAGGCAGGCTCACACGCACGGCAGCCCAAGCAATGATTCATTTGATCTTCGAAACGTATCCCTGGTTCCATTACGCCATCTACGGCTGCTTTCATCAGAGAGATACGGCCTCGTGGTGATTCGGCTTCGATCCCGGTTTCTTTAAACGTCGGACAAGCTGGTAGGCAGAACCCACAACGCATGCAATTGGTCAATTGGTCATAGTCCAGTTTCTGCATTAACGTTTGCTGAAGTGTTGCTCCTTGGCTGCTAGACACGATCAATCACCACCCTGCGTCTGGATTCTTTCGCAAACATTTTGCCCGGATTCAATATATGGTTCGGATCGAACGCATCCTTAATCCCCTTCATCATTGCAATCCCGGCGCTTCCTACTTTCCATTCCAGGAATGGCGCTTTCACTAATCCAACCCCGTGTTCACCAGTAATCGTTCCACCTAACTGTATCGCGGCCTCAAAAATCTCTTCAAATGCCGCTTCCACACGATGAACCTCGTCATGATCTCTTGCGTCTGTCGTCGCAGTTGGGTGTAGGTTGCCGTCACCCGCATGCCCAAAGGTACAAATTTGAACATTATGCTTCGTCGCAATCCGGTTGATCTCCAATACCATTTCCGCGATCTTGGAGCGAGGTACTGTAGCATCCTCTAATATTGTCGTTGGACGTAAGCGAGCAAGAGCGGTAAACGCACTGCGTCTTGCTGTTAATAGCTTCAGCGCTTCCTCTTGTGTGCTCGCAATACTGACTTCGTCCGCTTGCTCTTCTCTACAAATCTCTGAAATGAGGGCGATATCTCGTTCTACCATTTCAGGCTCGCCATCTTGTTCAATTAGCAAAATAGCATCCATATCCAAGGGAAGACCAAGCTTCGCGAAATCATCAACAACACGAATAGTTGGATTATCCATGAACTCCAAAGTCGCGGGAATAATACGGTTTTCGATGATTTTGGAAACGGTGCGTGCTGCGGCGTTTAAGTCTTTGTACATCGCCAGCATCGTTTTCTTCGCCTTCGGGGGCGGAATGAGCTTGAGCGTTGCTTCTGTGATAACGGCAAGCGTGCCCTCAGAGCCGACAAGTAACTTCGTCAAATCGTAACCAGCTACATCCTTCATCAACTTACCGCCTGTGCGCATAATTTCACCTGAAGCAAGGACACATTCAAGTCCGATAACATAATCTTTGGTTGTGCCATATTTCAAACCACGAAGACCGCCTGAGCACTCCGCAATATTGCCACCAATCGTCGAAATCGCCATAGAACTTGGATCTGGTGGATAAAATAAACCCAATCCCTCAATATGCTCAATGAATTGCTTCGTAATGATCCCCGGTTGCACGGTGGCTGTCAAATTCTGCAGATCAATATCTAAGATCGCATTCATGCGATGCATGACCATGACAATTCCGCCTTGCACAGGTACCGTACCTCCGCACAAATTCGTACCTGATCCCCTGCTGATTAACGGAATACGATGCTCATTCAGCACTTTCATAATCGCAGAAACCTGCGCAGTATCTTTTGGATAAATCACGCCGTCAGGCAATGACTGAAGCATTGGCGTCCCGTCATAGGAATGGGTTACTAGTGATTCCATATCATCTTTGTAAAAGGCTTCGCCTACGATACCCATCAATTGTTGTCTAATTGAATTACCCAACATTTAGAATCCTCCCTTAAAACACGTTAACTTACTTTAGCTCAATTCATCATTTTTTAAACGTTTATAATTGATCATGTGATCAGATGACTTTTATTCTATTTTAGCTTATGATGTAATAGATGTATAGAACTTTATCTAAGAATTTCAGGGGGATACCGATGGTTTTTCAGCAAATCCGTCCTCAAAAGGGTTCGGAAATCGTGCTTCAACATATTAAAGCTCAAATTGAAGGGGGCACTTATGCTCCTGGTTCCAAGCTACCCACGGTTGTAGATCTTGCAGCAAGCTTTCAAGTTGGGCGGTCTACCATTCGGGAGGCTCTCAGTGGACTCAAAGCCATGGGTTGGGTTGATATTCGACACGGTGGCGGGACTTACGTAGTTGCCCAGTTACCGACGGAGACGAATGGCCTGTTTGACCACAGCGAATCGCTTCAGGAAGTGCAGGAAGTGCGTAGATTTATTGAAGCTGGGTGTGCCACGTTAGCAGCAAGTCGACGTACGGATCATCATTTGTCCGTACTCAGAGAGATCCTTCTTGAGATGGAGGCTTCACTCGAAAATGAAGAATTAAGCGAACAAGCGGATATTCGTTTTCATATGACCATCGCCAAAGCTTCCCAGAATGCCCTCTTTATTGGGATGATGGAATCGTTGACGGAGCGGCTGCAACAGAGCATGAGGGCCTCACGCCGTCTCTGGTTCTTTGCCGAACGCGCTTCAGCTGAGCAACTTCTGCAGGAACATCGCGACATCGTAGAGGCCATCGCCGCGCAGAATGAGCAACTTGCTGCAGACCGCATGTCTCAGCATATCGCGAAGGTCGATCAGGTCATTCAACAATTGGCGTCAAAAAACTAATCGCTAGAACAACAAAAAAAGCCTTACTGAGTAAGGCTTTTCGTGTTTAAAGCTTGTGATACCGGCAAGAGGACTCGAACCTCCACCCTTTCGGACTCGATTTTGAGTCGAGCGCGTCTGCCATTCCGCCATGCCGGCATATAATGCGCGTAGAGGGACTTGAACCCCCACGGTCACCCGCTAGATCCTAAGTCTAGTGCGTCTGCCAATTCCGCCATACGCGCATGTTGGTCAATCAGGCAAGTGATGAAGTTGCTAGCCTTGCGGCTGACTTCACTGAGAAATAATGGGCGGACGACGGGACTTGAACCCGCGAATGCCGGATCCACAAACCGGTGCGTTAACCCCTTCGCCACGACCGCCACATAAGTATTTCTTATTCTACCATAATACATATGGTGCCGTCGAGAGGACTTGAACCCCCAACCTACTGATTACAAGTCAGTTGCTCTACCAGTTGAGCTACAACGGCTTATTTAGATGAAAAATGGTGGCTTTGGACGGAATCGAACCGCCGACACGAGGATTTTCAGTCCTCTGCTCTACCGACTGAGCTACAAAGCCAGGTAAGGATGACTATCTTAACTTACTTTTTGAAGAAAAATGGCGGAGCTGACGGGATTCGAACCCGCGGTCTCCTGCGTGACAGGCAGGCATGTTAGGCCACTACACCACAGCTCCATGCTAAATACTTATATGGTGAACGCTGACGGGATCGAACCGCCGACCCCTACCCTGTCAAGGTAGTGCTCTCCCAGCTGAGCTAAGCGTTCATACTTATAAAAAATGGTGACCCGTAGGGGACTCGAACCCCTGTTACCTCCGTGAAAGGGAGGTGTCTTAACCACTTGACCAACGGGCCTTACTCCATGCCAGAGGTCTGGCAAAAAAAATACCCCAAAGGGTAACTGCTTGGCAACGTTCTACTCTCCCAGAACCCTGCGGTTCAAGTACCATCGACGCTGGAAGGCTTAACGGTCGTGTTCGAGATGGGAACGCGTGGATCCCTTCCGCCAT
>NZ_JCAUAP010000032.1:0-17008 GCF_059692015.1 Paenibacillus sp. J22P165
ATCCAAGTCCCACGGGCAGAAACGTTCGATCCCCGGCTACCGCTATAATAAGACCATACAAAAATGAGGTCTACCAGAAAGATCTGGTGACCTCATAATACGAACGGGCAGGATAACTGAATAGTAAGAGGAATATATATAGTGCAAGAAGGGAACAGGATTAAAGGTACAGGCGAAAGTGAGGTTGATAAAATGCTTGCAGCCATTGCTTTTGGGTCACTGCTTGTTTGTGTAATGTCCGCCATACTGGCTATAAAAGGTATGCATCAACTTTATTGGGCTTCAGCGGTAGGAATTTACGTTTTTAGTTTCATTACGGGATTCACAATTGGTCTTTTTACCGTTGGATTAACACTCGTTTTTCTTAGCTTAGCAATCGGATATTCAATAGGAAGGATTAAAGGAAAAGCTCAGTATTTTTTGTTTGCAGGAGTAGGTATTATTACAGGATTTTCGATGGTGGTTATTTTTGGAAGCTGGGTCTTTCTTCCTTTTTGGAAGTTGATTCCTAGTTCAATGTTAAACTAACGAAGAACGTTAGTTCAATAAGAAATCAGGATGAAGCTGCTGTCGGGTGACAAGAACATAGTAACATTGAAAGCAGTATTCACTGAGCTTATTTGTTTTATGTTATAAAGTTCTTGTCAAAATGAAATGACAAGAACTTTATAACATTTCCGACGAAGTCAAATTACAGGTTGCTCCGGTCGAAGACTGATCAAATAGCAGAGGCTGCATACTAGGAAATTTCCATGCCTGGACGTTTTGAATGACCAATGCTTGCAGTATAAATTCAAATCAAATTATGACAGACAAAGCAGTTGCAATAAATGGCTATTACAATTGTGTCATTCATAAATAGCGAACAGTTCTTGCCGTTTGTTAAACGTCCGATTTTTCGTTTACGGAAGATTCGTAAACATTGGCTGTAGATGGCGTTATTTGTGATAAAATCCTCCTATAAGAATAAACGGAGGTACATTATGTTTACGAAGACAGATTTGATCGAGCATCTTCAAAATATCGGCGTTGACCCGCTCGGGACGTTGAAAATCCATATTTCGTACAAGGCAATCGGAGCGGTCGAGGGTGGTGCGGAGACTGTGCTTGATGCGCTGAGTGACTACATGAAGGACGGGTTGATTGTGCTGGGGGCGCATACGTGGCGCAATGTCGGGACTGACAATCCGGTCTGCGACAACCTGTATACGCCAACATGCATCGGGGCGCTGACCGAGCTTTTTCGCAAGCGTCCAGGAGTAGTGCGTTCTCTGCACCCGACCCACTCAGTGGCAGCCTTTGGTAAAGATGCCGAGTCCTTTATCGCGGGCGAGGAACATCTGCAAACCCCATGCGGAGCGGGCGGCACCTATCACAAACTTTGGCAGCGGGGTGCCCAGATCCTGCTGATCGGCGTTAATTTTAGTCGTAACACTTTCATTCATGGGGTCGAGGAATGGGATGGGGCAGTCGGAACGATTTCTGCCGAGAAAACTGACTTATACACGATCGGGCCCAAAGGTGACCGTCACTACACGCCACAGTTTCGCCACTGCGCACGGGTCGGATCCAACACATTCACGAAACTCGAACCTGAAGCACTTAGTACCAGTATCATGACCCTCGGGAAATTCGGCAATGCAACGACCAGATTAATGAGCGCGAAGCAACTCCGGGCTATGGTTGCCAAACATCTGAAGCAGGACCCGAACTATCTGACCGACTATTAATATTCTTTGCAATATATCTAAATTTACTTGCTACAGTCAATCGTGCATCTGCAACAGCGTTTGTAAAGGAGCTAATCCAAGATAAGATCGTACATTAAACCCTTAAACAAAAAACCATCATTCATAAATCGAATTAAGCAGCGACTCTAATTAAACATAAGACTATTGAGGGACGGTGAACTATAGCGTAATAACCAGGGAGCAGCTCGCCACGCGAAAACTACTCCCTGGTTTTGTTAAAGTAAAGGGAGGAAAACGAAGAGAAGATATTGAAATAATTATTGTAATTTTAGTTGGAGAATTACACTTTGAGGTATTACGCCATATAAAATCAAAGGTGAAAATGAACAAGAAAAAATCGATATTTTACTTTATCTTAGCTTCATTTTTATTCGGCGGAGCCATCTGTCTATTCAAGAGCATCTTTTGGACTTTATTCTTTTTAATATTTATTGGTTTCGTCTTAACACTCAAGATTTCAGATGAAAAAAGAAGTTTCGGGAAACAAATGTTTAGTGCCTGTTTAGGTCTTTTCTTTTTCGGCTGGATCGCCGTTTTGATTATTCTCCTGGCTAAAATATTCATAAGCTACTTATATTATTCGTTAATCTAACGGAGAACTTTTGTTCAATACACATCAATGGGAGGCTGCCGGCACGATGGGCAGCCATTTTCTCATCTAACGGGCAGATTTGCGTGGCACTTCCATGTTAAAATAAGGGAATGGAAATGGACATAAAATAGAAATGACTTACGCATTTGCTTAAGAACGGGGGAAATAAAATGTATAAACACGTAATTTGGGATTTTGATGGTACTCTTTTTGATACATATCCTGTGATGGGAAGAATTTTTAAAGAAGTACTTGAAGACGAAGGCATTGCAGAATCATTAGATGAAATAGTGACACATATGAAAGTATCTATGTCTCATGCTTTACAGCACTACGAAAAAAAATATCATATAGATCATATATTTATAGAAAAGTATCATAAACAAAGGAATGATTCGGAAACAAATTTATCTAGGCCATTTGAAGGAGTTGAGGCAATCTGTAAATACATTCATACAACAAATAGAAAAAATTATTTATACACTCATAGAGGAGAATCAGCAATCCAATTATTGAAAAAGTACGGTTTATATAATTATTTTTCTGATTTTATAACTTCACATCAAGGTTTTGAAAGAAAACCAAGTCCTGAAGCTATTACATATCTTATTGATAAACATAGTATTATCCATACTGAAGCTATAATGATTGGTGATCGAGATTTGGATATTTTAGCAGCAAAAAATGCTGGAATAAATGCTTGTTTTTTTACAGATAGAAATGAAAAAAATAGTAATTCTGATTTTACGATAAATAACATTCAACAGATATATTCAATTATTTAATACGTTTGTTCAATAATAAACCAAGACGAGGCTGCCGGCATTAATTGGTAGCCTCGTTGAAGTAAACCAGCTAATAACTTGTCAAGATTTTTCAATAGAAAATCGAGAAGATGGTGCTATACTAATTACTGAGCATGCCAAATAACCCTCCAAAATTGCTTTGGAAAGTTTTTCATTGATTTCGTTTAATTTCCAATCAAATCAACTCAAGGTATGCTTCTTTTCGTTTAAGCATGGCAAATATCCAATTTAGTAACTTGTTCACACATGCGATCATCGCTACTTTGTGAGGTTTCCCTTCGGCCATTTTTTTGTCGTAAAAAGCTTTGAGCTTCTTACTCCCAGTGCGCCTCAGCCCGCAGAGCACAGCCATGTACAAGGCGTGCCTGAGTCTGCTGGAGCCACGTTTTGTGATCCGATTAATCGTAGCCGTAAACTTTCCAGAGATGTGAACACTGGGATCTACGCCAACAAAGGCAACGAGCTTTTTAGGATGATTAAACCGATCAATCTCACCAACTTCAGAGATAATCGTTGCCGCGATTTTCTCACCGATGCCGGGGATGGATTGGATAATCTCATATTCTTCAACTTCATTAGCGAGTGCATCTATTTGCTTTTCTAGGATCGATAGATGCTCTTTATAATGGAGGAGCATGCTAATGTACATATTTATACTAAATAAGTGACTTTGATATGGCGCTTTTCGAAACGGATTTCGAATTGCAGCTGCCATGAGCTTCTGAGCCTTTTCTTTAGCCCATTTTTCTGAACGACCTGTACATAAAACCGAAATCTTCTCGGTTAATTTAGTTTCACCGGCACTGAGAACGTCCTCAGACGTTGGAAAGGCTAACAAGGTTTGCAGCGAAACCACAGAGTATAAAGCCCCGTAAACGCCCCTAAACTCCGGAAATACCTGATCTAACACCGCTTGAAATTGAAGTTTGATCTGAACGAATTGTCCCGTTACCGATTCATGCTGTCTTGTGAGATTACGCAGATTTAGTAGCTGCACACCTCTAGACTTACGATGCTCGAAGTCCTCCTTGTAAAAAATTTCGCATAAAGCATAGGCATCAATGGCATCTGTTTTTACTTTACGTAAGCTCGAAGACTTTTTAGATTGATAAGACAGAATCGGGTTAACAACAACGTAGAAATAGTCCTGATCATCTAGAAACCGGGTGACAGGAGCATTGTAATGGCCTGTAGCCTCTAGAATAACAGTAGGTTTTTGTCCAGACGTGGCTTCAAGATCCTTTAAAAGCTGATGGAAAAGCAGCAGTCCCTCTCTTGTATGAATGATCGTAAAGCTCTTTCCGTAGGGCTGTCCTTTATCCAAGAAGGCCTGGCCCTGACTTTCTCCTTTTGCAATATCCAGACCAATTACTGGATTCATTCTTCGATCCCTCCTAAAACTGAATTTGCCGGTAGCCCCTAGTCCTTCTTGCAGTGTCATAGCTTCGCTTGTTATTCGAGATCGTTGTCTCAACCAGCCTCAAACATGTTTCTACAAGTAGGGGGTGAACAGTTTACATCACGGGATCGCGGTCCCACGGGCAGAGACGTTCGCCCCCGGCTACCGTTACTAAACCTCTAAAATACAAAAGAGGTCAACCAGTAAAAACTGGTTAACCTCATAATACGAACGGGCAGATTACGGATCATTAAGCCTTGCTCTCAGGTTCGAGACTAGATGGGGGAGTAGTGGGGGATAATTACTGATGTCAGACCTGTTAGTGAGAACAAAAAGCTCGTTGATCCAGTTAACAAAATTGTAAAGAACCAAGCTACAATTTAAATAAGGTGGGTGAATTCATACAGGGTATCAAGTCAAAATAAATGAAAAACATGCTTTCAGGCGACAGTTAACAAAAGATAGACACTAATGGAATTCTCTGGTATTATAAATAAATGTACTGGAAGCACCGGACAAACTAAAGCCCGAGGGAAAGAATCCTCCGGGCTTTTTTCAATGATTACCTATAGTTTTTATGCAAGGAAATATAAGGAGTGAATGCTTTTGGAAAACAGTACATCCGAGAAACAACTGGAAGCCCTTGAAGCGTTGCTGATGGACATAGAGATCTTAAGTGAACTGGAGTCTCGAATTTCTAGATTCAATGCATTTGAGACCTTGGGTATCGTTAATACAGAAATTCGTCATAGCAATGTACTAGCATGGTTACTCTCGCCGCAGGAAAACCATGGGTTAGGTGATGCATTAACTAAATCATTTGTACAGAAGCTATTCCACGAGTATAAGAACGAGCTAAAATCAGTTAATATCTCTTTAATTCAGGTCGCATTAATGGATTTCTATGATTTCCAAGTAAGGCGGGAATGGAAGAATATCGATATTGCATTGTCGTCTGAAAAAAACAATTTAGTCATCATTATCGAAAACAAAATATGGAGTGGGGAATCCTCCACGCAATTAGAAAAGTACTATTCAATAGTTGAAGAGGAGTTTCCAGGAAGTGAAAAGGTATTTATTTTCCTAACACCGGACGGAGCACCTCCAAGTGATACTTCAAAATGGCTTGCCATAAGCTACCCTTTTTTCATCGAAATTATTGAGAAGGCTATGCAACGAAAAAGGGATGGAATTTCTAATAGTGTGCAATTATTTATCGAGCAATACTTGGAAATATTGAGGAGGCATATTGTGGGAGACAATGAATTAGCTAAAATATGCAGAGATATATATTATAAACATCAAAAGGCATTGGATCTAATATTTGAATATCGACCAGACGCCTATTCTGAGGTCTCAGGCTTTATTGATAATTTCCTTATAGATGCCCCAAACATTGTGAGAGATAGTACTACCAAGTATCTTGTACGATTTACAACGACTTCATTGGATAATCTTATTGGTAAAACATGCATGGGCTGGACAAGTAGCAATAGAATGCTTCTGTACGAGTTTCAAAACCGCAATGAAAAACTAGTGCTCAAATTAATTATTGGACCTGGAGATCCATCTCTAAGACAGGGGATACATAGTATTGCTCAAGCAAATCCAACAATTTTTAAAGGATTATTGAACTTATCGCCTCAATATTCCCAAATTTACTCAAAAGATCTTATGCCAAAAGGTTTTCTGGAGAAAGACGAATCGTTAGAAGTCATTTTAGAAAAAATCAAAAAGCATATCGATAATTTCATTAATGGTGACTTAAAATTGATTGATAAAGCTATTCAAGATGGATTAGCACAATCAGTTACGCCTTAACGGAAAGTAAACCCACGTTTATTAAATTCATTCTATGAGCAAGACAGAAATCTAACTTACATAAAAAACGTATCGCTTATTTTGTAATTCATGTTCGACAAAAGGTAGGAACTAATCTATCAAATTGTCCGGCGACACAAACATGAGTGCTTTAAGATCCCCATAAATCGGGGATTTTTTATTTGAAAGTACCTATGTTTATGTCGCGAGTTCAAGACACAAACATAGGTGCATAATCGTGGTGATGTTAAAGGTTTGAGTTGTAGTAATTTATTCGAATGTAAAAGGGACATTAAAGTAACGGACAGGATAACGTGGTAGCACGTTAGGAATTTTATTACCTAATATCAACAGGCTACTGGAGCTGCAAGATTATCCTGCCTCTAAGAGGTCTGCGCGTTGATTGTAGTGATTTATCGGGGATCCAAGATGGATAGTTTGATCATGTCCTTAGAGAATCGAACAAAAAGAAAAAGCCATTAGGGAAAGCATCCCAAGGGCTTTATGTACTGAAAAAGTTTGGTTTAATTATTTTATAATTCCAATTTATCTTCAAGTAAGTTATAGGCTTCCATTCTTATATCAAACACAATTACCTCCCTAGCATCGTTATACACCATGTCATTAATCTCAAGATGACTCAGTGTTTTCTCCTCGCCCGTTACCATATGTTTTACTTTGCATTCCATGACCTTCAACCCCTAAACAATAAATTCCTCGAAGACCGGCAACCGCATCAAACCTGATTTATACCAATCCCGATACTTTACCTTACAACGTACTAATGGTTTAACAAATACGTGATCTTTGCTCTCACCACTTTTGTATGCATGGAATACTGGCCACATGGATTGGCGAGCCGACTGGGTTATCCCCAACTCCAAAGCACCGATTGGTCGAATTTTGTCGCCATCGGGATAACCAAGTAGCCATGAATGTTCCTTCTTGCTATATCCAGTTATATAGACTTCTGCTTTTTGATAATTAATTACCTTTTGCCATGACCACGAGCGAATTGAGCGAGATAATCGTAAATCTGTTTCATACTTTGAAGCCTTCTTTTTTATCACGATTCCTTCAAGCCCATGCTGACATACGATATTAAAGAAATCCTGTGTGCTGCCCTGTATTGGCCGTACAATTCTGTAGTTTTCATTTTCCTGCATGGCCTCTTCAAGAAGCTGCTTTCGTTGTTCTAGTGGCATACTAGTTACATCTACGCCGCGGTGGTACAAGATATCAAACGCCATAAATACGACTGGCTTTCTACTCTTGCTGGATCGAAATCCTGTGTTACACGCTTCGAAATCGGCTCGACCTTGTTCATCAAGTACTACAATTTCGCCATCTAGTATGGTCCCTTTCGGAATAGGCGGGTTGTGAAGCTCTGGATATTTAGCTGTTGCATTTGTATTTTTTGTATATAGATTTAGTTCGTCTAAATTAGAAACAATCAACCTTATGCCATCCCACTTGAGTTCGGCAAAAGTGGCAGAGTCATCAAATGCCAGGTTGTTTATACTGTATTGTAAAAGCATTGGAGGAATAAACATTTTCTTCATCACCCATAATAATGGTACACCTTAGAGCAGTCTGTGACTAATGGAATTTAGAGGAATTAAGGAGTCTTGTTAAATGAAAAAAATAGTAATCCCTAGTTCGTTTGTTTGTTTGAGCATTGCAACTGCTATCTCATTTCCAGTTTATTTCGCTCTTAAAAGAAGATGAACCACATGGGTGAATAAGCCCGGAGTCATGATTTCCGGGCTTCAATAATTAGGCTTCGGCAGCCTTGTAAATAACCTGGTATAGCATTAATATTAGCTGTCGTTAAATGACACTTTCCAGAGCATGTTGATCTAAACTATCTATGATTGAAGAATAACCTCACTTGTTGAAATATAGATAGCAAATCCCTGATTGACCGTAATTGGTCAGTGGGGATTTTTTTATTTTTAGTACTTGCATAACGAATACGTGTTCGGTATATAATAATTTATACGAACATATGTTTTATGATGGTGGTGAAAAGATGAATGTTGTATCAAGAGTTGAGAATGCGGAGGATGTTCAAATTATTAAAGAGTATACGTTATTACCCATTTTGCTCGATATGTTAACCAGGGACATGGAGGAGCTGAAGATATATAAAGATAAAATCGTATATAACCATGTTCTCTTTTATTTGAAAGAAGTGGAGAGCGATATCTACCCTCAAATACAAAGTATTAAGAACAATATGAAAAAGCGTGATATCAAAGTGCTAAACACAACCACAAATGCTATCGGTATTAATATAGAATACAAAGTCCGCGGATACATCTACTATTTCACAATGCTACGAAGTTTAGTTAAAGCAGAATTAATGACTACTCTGATGAACATGCGGAGGCGCGTTTAGATGAGCAAGAAATGTGAAAGGACGATTTTCTTATCCGACTGCCAGTCATTCTATGCAAGTGTTGAAAAGGCGACTCATCCAGGTTTAGACAATCTACCTGTGGTTGTAGCTGGGGATCCGGCTAGGAGATCAGGAATAATTTTGGCAGCATGTCCAATAGCTAAAAGCTTTGGAATTACAACAGCTCAACGACTTGGCGAAGCATTGCAACTTTGTCCAAATGCAATTGTAATGCGTCCACACATGCAGCGCTATATTGATGTGTCACTCGCAATAACAGGTATATATGAGAAGTACACAGATCTTGTAGAGATATTTTCAATTGATGAGCAGTTCTTGGACGTTACAGGATCACTCAATCATTTTGGTTGTACGCCAGATGAACTGGCAGTAATGATTCAACAAAAAGTTGCTGCATCAATGAACGTACGAATTCGAGTAGGAATTGGACCTACTAAAATACTTGCAAAGCAGGCAACTGATAATTTCGCAAAGAAAAATGCGAGTGGAATATTTACGCTAGGCAAGGATGATGTTGAGCGATTTCTATGGCCGCTATCCATCGATAAGATGTATGGAGTTGGTTCTCGAATGACACGCCACTTTGTCGCTCTTGGTATGACAACAATAGGTCATGTGGCTAAAACCCCATTAGCGACGCTAAAACAGAAATTCCGTGCACGTTTCGGGAAGCAATCGGATATTCAAGCGGAAGTAATGTGGAGAACGGCAAACGGATTAGACGATAGTCCTGTTACGCCTGGGACATTTGATATCGCACCAAAGTCAATTGGCCACGCTATGACGCTACCTCGCGATTATTTGACGGTTGAGGAGGTTGACATAGTCCTATTGGAGTTAACGGAAGAGGTGTGCCGCGATGCTAGGTCTAAGGGGTTTACAAGCGGGACAGTCCACGTTTTCTGTATGTGTTCGCCATATGACTCTCCAACTGGCTTCAGTCAACAACGAAAGATGCCACTTAATACGAATCATACGTTAAAAGTTTATGATTGTGTGCGTGAAATATTTCGACGCAATTGGAATGGCTTACCCGTGCGGAAGGTTGGCGTTACGCTGGGAACTCTTACAGAGGAAGACGTTACTCAACTTGATCTGTTCGAAGATGTGACGAAATTGCGTGAGCTTGATCGCGTAGTAGATGGTATAAAGGACCGTTTTGGTAATACAGCAATCATTCGTGCTTCGAGTTTAATGAAAGCAGGATTGGCAACGGACAGGGCCGGTAAAATTGGGGGGCATTATAGATGAGCAAAAAACTAGAAATGAACGGTCTATGGGAGTCAAGTCGGATGATGCTTCCTCAACATAAAGAGTCCGCAATCAGAGCTCAGAAAGAAAAGCTATACATTAAGCGACAAGTGCTCGATGAGCAAGAAATTCATTTCATCTCTGCTACAATTAGCCAATCCCAAATTTACAAAATAACTGTACAAATCACCCTATATGACAAATACCAGTCACGGACTATTTCGGGTGTAGTGACACGCAGCAAGCATGGAGAATTTCGTTTGGACACTGTTGATCCGTTCAGTGGGTTAGAGGGTTCGGATTGGATCCGATTTCAAGATGTACTTAAAGTGGAGCTAAGTAAAGAGTGGTCAGAAGATGAGAGGATTGATCCGTAGAATATTCATAAATGATTCTTTCAGCCAAATGGTTAATTGTGTTAAGATATCCTTAAATCCAGAAGAACTGGTGAACAAGCCCGAGGGAAAGCATCCTTTGGGCTTGTTTTGTTTTATTTTGCATTTTTGTGCTATTAGTGCTAGATGTAAAAGGCATTAAACTAATGGGCAGTTATGCGTGGCAGGCAGGATCCCCGCTAAAGGGGGGAGTTATTTTCAAAATGTTACAACTTACGGTTAACCGAAAGTTCTCAAAGGGCAAGTTTTGCAATGTAACATATAAGGATACGAACATCCAGACTACTTGATACTACCACGATTTCAAGCATTATTTTCGAGAGATACCGATTGAATTGGTATATAAATGTCTACTTCGCAATATTGATCCGTCGCAATGCACTCATCGATATATTCAAAATGGAATCGTTCCGATTGATAGTAACTTGGTTTATTAAGAATTACATAGTTTTGAATATACGACCAGATTTGTTCCAAATGTTGAATAGTAAGGTTCATAGGGTGAAACCCGCCTATATATTTAAAAACTGCGTATTTGCTAGCTGGTAAAAAATTCTCCTCCATTCCAGGGGGGACCTCTGAAAATGATGAAACTTGAACAGAAGGGAAGTAGATGGAGTAAGATTTCTCATTCCAGGAATCGAACCTTGTTAAACCAATATAAACTTGCTTTTTAATAACGTTTTTTACAAACTTACGGTGATTAATAAAGAAGTCATTTCCAACATGGTTTGCAGTATGATTTTTCATATTATCGTCAACATCAATTTTATGCTTCATACCTACCAACTGGATAGCAGGCTTAAATAGGACGGAAGGTTTGAACAAGACACCATTTTGAATTTCTCGTACGTGGGAAATATCTGCCTTCTCAATTAAAGTGAGTGGAGGCATTTCATTTCTAAATTTGGATGGAGTAATGTTAAATTGTTTCTTGAAGGCCCGTATGTAAGATTGTTCGTGTTCGAAAGCGAAGATTGAACTTATATTCAGAATTGTTTTCTTGGTGTTCAAAAGTAAATCAATGCTTGCTGATAATTTTCTTGCACGAATGTAATTGATTATTGACTGTTCAACGGCATGACTGAGAACTCTGTGAAAATGAAATTTGGAGAGGTAGGCTACTTGTGAAAGCTCGTCGAGATTTATTTTCTGTGTCAGGTGAACTTCAATAAAGTCGAGTACCTCTTCAATTACTTCTAACATGTTTTTATTCATTCAGGATCCCTTCTATATTAAAAATGAGCAAGATTTGTTCAACATTATGGTGAAAAATACGATACCTTATTATTGTAACATTAAATATATTAGAAATAGGTAAGGGGATTGTAGAATGAATTTTATTTTTCATAAAGTTACTATTGAGCAAAAAAATATGTTAGAGAATTTAATGACGCTTTTCCTACATGATCTTTCCGAATATACGGATGATATTAAAATTGATTCAACAGGGATGCATCAGTTTGACGTTATGGATTTATTTTTTGAAAAAGAGGGACTTACACCTTACCTTATAGAAATGGATGGAGAGATAATAGGTTTTATTCTGATTCAGAGTGGCCCGTATTCCAATCCGGATTACTCTGATTATGTGTTAAATTCTTTTTTCATTCTCAGGAGATTCAGAAGGAAAGGCATCGGTACAGAAGTTGCTACAAAATTTTTTGAGTTTTGCCCAGGTAGATATTGTTGTGGCCAGTTGAAGAGCAATATACCCGCTGTTCAATTTTGGAAAAAGGTCTACGCTAAACATAACCTAAGTGTGTACGAGATAGAACGTAAGGATGAGGGAATAATCAAACTTGAACAATTTTTTGAAATTGAAAGTAAGATTTCCTTGGCAAATGATAACTAGTTTTTCTACAAAAAGTTCTCTAGGCCTGGAGGATAACGTGAAAACTGAGAGTATGTGAGGAGTCATAATTGTTTGATCGTTGAGCTAACGGATAACGATAGTTGAGGAGCTTGCTTTGCGCAGCTCCTTTTTCGTTTATTGAAGTAACAGGCAGAAGAGCAGGATAGACGGTTGAATTTATATATGGATTTTATTTGGATTATATTGTAAAATTAAAATAATGAAACTAAGTTCCATAGAGTGAAACTGATCGGAGTTGTTATATTATGTCTTTTAACTTTTTTGGAATTGATCACGTTCAATTGGCTGCTCCTGAAGGTTGTGAACCAACAGCAAAATTGTTCTTTGTTGATTTACTTGGTTGGAGGGAAATCCCTAAGCCTGAAAACTTGAGAAAGCGTGGTGGCGTTTGGTTTCAATGTGGTATTCATCAGGTCCACATAGGTGTTCAAAAGGACTTTGTTCCTGCTACAAAAGCCCATCCCGCATTTCAAGTGAAAAATATCGATGCATTGCGGGCATATCTGCTTCAAAATAATACTCAAGTAATAGACGATGATGCGAGAACAGATGAAGGCGTAAAACGTTTCTATTTAAATGATCCATTCGGTAATCGTCTGGAGTTTCTTGAATTCAACTAACAGATAACGTTTGTTTGATACTCATATAGCGGCAGCTGGTCATACGATCGGCTGCCGTTGTCCGTTAACGAACGGGCAGGTTAGTTTCAACCTCCTAAGTAAGAAAGAGATATTCCAAATAAAGGAAACTAACGATTTTATGAAGAATATACTATTCATATGGCAAATCATAATGAAGTGAAAAGGAGATAAAGTATTTATGAACATATATCATGCGGTCCCCAAAAATATGATTGGTACAAAGTTAAAGTCTTTGAATGTTTTAAAAGAAACAAATTCAGAACTCTACGAACAGTACCTAACTAAATATAAACCTAACAGACTAATCCTCTTGGAAAGAACGGTTCCTAAATTAAACTGTTTATGGAATGATGTAATTCATTTTCTCCCAATACACCCCAATTTAGTTTACAAAGGACTAGTTGAGTCAGGTGGAAACCCAGAATTTACGTTTAATCGTTTATTTTATAAGATACCGATTGCAAAAGTTGATGAGGAAGCAACCATTGCTCTTTATAGATATAGCAAAGATAAATTTAAAGGAATATCTAATGAAATCGACAATTCCGAAATACAATTGTTAGATGACATCGATGGATATAGAGAACTGGATAGCTTACCGGAAGTAACTGTTGACTATTATAGAGAGCAACTAAGTTTAGGAAATAAATTTGGTTTATATCATTTTGTTCCTCATATTTTTATTAGAGGAGAAGTTGATATTGAAAATGTAGAAATAATTGATTGGAGTGAGAACTCTGATATAGCAATATAGAATTGAAGTAACGTAAGAACTATAGCTTAATAAAGACACCTCGCCAGGCGATCATTACGATTGGCTGGCGTTTCCATGGTAACGGGCAGATTAGTTTATTAGTTCCTTCCTGTAACTTATAAAAAATGTTATAATATGGATAGTGAAATTTGAGGAGGTCTAAAATGAAAAATACTTCCTATAATCCATTTAATGACGAGACGCTTCATCTTACTGAGAACAAAACCGAAACGAGTTCCCTTGAAGATAGGGCTCCCTTTAACGATGTAATCAAACATGTCGATATTATTTCGGGTTTCCAAGTACCCAAAAGGCTCGACCATTTTCCAAAGTGGTATAAAAATCCTCAGAGAATATTTGCTACTATTTCTGTCCTTGTATTCGCCTCATTTATGATATACCAAGTTATTAGAATTATTACTGCTATTGCTTCGGGGAAGTAGTGCCCACTCTGTGTTAAGCTAACGGGGAACGATAGTTGAGGGGAATTGCTTCGCGGCAGTTCCTCTTTTGTTTATTAAAGTAACGGGCAGGATAGTTCAAACCCTTCACGAATAGTTCGATTATGGATTTTATGTATCCTGTATCAAAACAAAAATTCAAGAAAGGAATTATCGAATGACAAATGAAAAATTCCTCGAAATGAAACAACGAGTTGGTTGGGGAGAAGAGTTCCTTATTTACCATAAAGAAGAAGGATATTGGATTAGCCAGAACTCTACGGGAGTCTATTTCACAAGGAATGTAGATGGTTATACACAAGATTTTGATAACTCGGAAGAATTATTTGAAAACGCCAAAATCGGAGATCAATATTTAAAAGAACTTTTTCAAGAAATTGAATGGTAGGGTAGATTCAATCAAGCAAGGGCATCGTATTCTTGCTTCGGGCATTCGGCGTTCGATATGATTTATTACGCTAACGGAGAACTATAGTTGAGGGGCTTGCTTCGAGGCAGCGCCTCTTTTTGTTTATTAAATTAACAATATGTAGGAAATAAGTTAATTTAAGCGAATATATTTAAGGATATGCTTAAGGAAATAGTGAGCTTTGAGATGCTTAATTAGAGGAGGTCAAGATGGTTAGTTTTGGCTTATTATTTTTAATTATTCTAACTCTACTTGTTATTTCGGTTTTTTACGTTTATGTTTTATTGGACTTTATTAATCCAAGTGCTCTTCAAGTTCAACTTTTAGGTGTTAATATAATACTGCTCGGAATTATAGTACTGCTGGCTTTTGATGGTTCTTCGGGTTATGGATTTACTTTTGGGCTAATTGGACTTATTACAAGTTTTTTCGGTTCATTTAGAGAATCCCCAAGGGTTCAAAAAGAGAATGTTGATTGAACTAACGAGAGAACTATAGCTCAATAGACATCACCAGAAGACTGCCAACAGCATAGAACGGCAGCAATCTCTTCTAACGGAGGATAGCAGGAACTTGACTCACGATTTAATTTTTTGATTTTTCAGAAAACATGTTTACAGAAGTGTGAATACTTGTTATCATAATTCCAATATTTCAAAAGCGATGAAGAGGGAAGTACATAATTGAATTCTTTTACAGAGAGCTCCGATAGCTGAAATGGAGCAAGAGTTCTTTATCGAATAAAGCCTCTGAGCAGCACATCGGAACCAAACTTAGGGGATGGTGTGACAGGAGCTCCTGTTACAGAGCTAGAGTATAAGCATTCTTGTTTAATGCCGTACTTGAGGAGGCTTATAGGGTGATCTATTTGCGAACCTGGGTGGTACCACGAGAAATACACAATCTCGTCCCTGAGACAATTGTCTTGGGGGCGGGATTTTTTTATTAAGAACGTCAACGATCAAATAATTACTTTATTTTTAGGAGGGTGTGAATATGGACAGTTTGGAAAATATAAGGAAATTTTATGATGAAACCGTAAACTATGAGTGGCGGAGACTTGATCGGCATAAAGTGGAGTTTGAGCTTACCAAGCGGTACATAAACCGTTACATCAAGCCGAATGATCGTGTGTTAGACCTAGGTGGCGGACCTGGAAAGTATTCATTATACCTATCGCAGCGCGGCTGTCATGTTACATTGGCGGATCTTTCCCAGAATAACGTAGATTTTGGACTGAATAAGGCAAATGAGTTTAACCTGCCACTGAACGGTCTGCGGGTTGATTGTCGTGATTTATCGGAGATCCAAGATGGACAGTTTGATCATGTCCTTTGCATGGGACCGATGTATCATCTGCAAGATGAACACGATAGGATCATTACTATTAATGAATGCTTAAAAAAATTAAAACCTAACGGAATGATTTTCGTAGCCTTTGTTTCTTCTTATTCATTCGTGTGGGATTATCTAATCGGTAACCCAGGTATGATCTTAAATGAGGAGAGGAGATTACAGCTAAATACCATAGTAAACGATGAGAATTTTTCAGGTCATGGGTTTTCAGATAATTTCTTTATCCGTCCTAGCGATGTGCTTCCCTTTTTCCAACAGTTTGAATTGGATAAACTCCATTTAATTAATTGTGAAAGCTTTTTATATTTACGCGAACCAGAACTTCTTAATCAATCACCTGAAGTGGTAGAAGCCTGGCTGGACTTAGCAGAGCAAGTATGTGAGCGTGAGAACTTACTGAGTTTGGCTGAACATCTGATGTACATTGGAAAGAAACACTGATAGAAACAGGTTTAACCATTGAGCTATCGGATAACGTTAGTTTAGGTATAATCAATAGTTAAGGTGGTGGAAAGTCAAATGGATAGAACTGACTTGTTACTTGAAAAATATACTTTAAAACCTGAAGTTGAACATAGAAATAAACTTCGAGAATTATTGGTTCAAGAAACCTTAAATGATAGTCGAAATGATAATGAATACCTTAAAGCGCTTTGTGTGCTCTTATTTTCATTAGGGAATCCTGAGGATACGTTGCTGATTTGGAAGACTAAGAATATTGACTTTGATACTGGCTGTTATATAGATGGTGAATTGCTTATTGGCGCAGGATTAGGTGAGACATTATCTTACTTAAGAACTCTAAATACTACTGAAGCCCAGTCTGAGTTAGACTATCTTGTAGGCATTGATGTACTAGGAAAGGATAAACTTCTGGCTTTTTATAGAAGTTATTATGGTTTGAACTAACGCAGAACGATAGTTAAACAGTTAAGGGCTGCCGCGTGGCAGCCCTTCACCCCGCTATTCCAGCTAATAGCTTGTCAATATTTAATTATTAATAGTAGGTTCATGAGGTGGTATACTAAAAAAAGTGCATGAGAAAGAACCGTCCTATTAAGCACGGAAGTAAAT
>NZ_JCAUAP010000033.1:0-14924 GCF_059692015.1 Paenibacillus sp. J22P165
GTTTCATTATATCGTTGTCTTGAATCGCTCATGGACAAACACCTCTTAGTTCATAGTTAAGATTATTATTACTTCTACACTAAGAGACGTCCACTTTTAATTCTAGGTGCATTTTTCCGTCTAATCATGAAAATAGGTCAGATTCGAGCAAATTAGATGTAGTTTATACATCTAAACACGAATGGGCAGGCTCTATGCGTTCGCAAGCCCCAACCCAACCCAACCCAACCCAACCCAACCCAACCCAACCCAACCCAACCAATATCCTACTGCCAAGTTCATTAAGTGCCAATCTGCCAACCGCACAATTTACTATGGATTCCGATTTCTGAACACATATCGTATCAAAAGAGAACGTAGATGCGCTGCCATATTTTCGTGATTTATGCATATTTGAGCTAAATAGAGCCTCTAGTATTCTTTTGGGACAGCCCCTTTTGATTTTATAAGGCATTATTGTTAGGATAACTACTATACTGGGATTAAACAAAGGAGACTTCATGAAATTATATAATATTGTGATGGGCATTGTTTTAATCTGTCTGGGCGCTTTCATGGTTTATAAGAATGACTTTGCCTTTTCTTGGTCGACAGGTTTTATCATTCTAGTTGGACTGTTTTGTTTAATTAGAGGGTTAAGGAAAGCTAGGTAAAAGAAAAACCTGCACAATGTGCAGGTTTTTTTCTATGTGATGTCGCGAAAAACAGCCCTAACCAGCTCTCACTTACTCGATGCTGCTAATGAATTCAGCTGCGCAATGAAATGCGGCAAATCCGTGCAGACCATATCTGGCGTCAAGCCAGCCGACGCCAGCTGCTCGTGCACATTGTCTGGCGTGGCGACGCCAGTCAGTACAAGAGCCGTGCGGCACCCCGCCATCGCGCCTCCGCGGATGTCGGTGTGCACGTTATCGCCGATGACCCAGACATCGGCGGCAGGCAGACCGAGCCGCTCAATGGCATACGCCATAATGATCGGCGAAGGCTTACCGATCACCACCGGCTCCACGCCGGAGGCGGCGGTGATCGCAGCGGCCAGGGTGCCTGCCCCTGGCATAAGACCTCCATCCGACGGCAGCAGCCGGTCGGGATTGGTTAAAACATAGGTCGCGCCCTGCTTCAGCAGGCGGACCGCTTCCGTCAGCTTCCCATAGGTGAAGCTGCGATCAATGCCTTGGACGACGTAGTCCGGCGTCGTCTCATCTAGGGCGAAGCCGGCTGCGTCCAGTGCTATCCGCAAGCCGTCTTCGCCGATCATATGCACACGATGACCCGCGTGCTGCTCGGTCAAGTACTGTACAGCCGCCTGCGAAGAGGTGTAGACGGCGGCTGCGGGCACTTCAATGCCGAGCGCTTGCAGATGCTCGGCTACCTGTTCCGGGGTGCGGGACGAATTGTTCGTCACCAATAAGTATGGCAATTGCTCCTGGTGCAGCCATTCTAGGAAAGCTGCGGCACCAGGGATGGGCTCGTGTCCTCTGTAAAGTGTTCCATCGAGATCGATCAGAAATCCGTTCATCCTGTTGCTGCTCCTTTAGATAGGTAAGTTGTTGTCGGCAGAGTGATCTCAACGATCGTACCCTCCGTAAGTTTACTGCTTATGTTCATGAAACCGCCATGCGCTTCAATGATGCGATAACAAACCATTAAGCCGAGACCTGTTCCTTTTTCTTTCGTGCTGTAGAAAGGTTCCCCAAGTTTAGGGAGGCGTTCAGGTGCGATGCCGCAGCCCTGATCTACGAAGCGGACAATAATGTGATCTCCCGTGCCTTTTAGCTCTGCATAAATGCGCAGGTTGCCACCTTGCGACATGGACTCAATGGCATTTTTCATAATATTAATAAAAACCTGTTTGACTTGATTCACATCACAAGTAACTGGCGGAAGCCCAGAGTCAACCTCTGCCTCAATTTCAATGTTGCCGAGTAACGCTTGAGGCTGAAGTAATTCGACTGTGCTCATGATAATCGTATTTAATGTGCTAGTAACAAAGTGGGTAGCTTGTGGTTTGGAAACAAACAAAAACTCATTCACAATAAATTCTATACGCTGAAGTTCTTTTTGCATAATTTCAATGTAGTATTGCTCCTTCGAAGAGCTCGTTTTGAGCAGCTTGAGGAATCCTTTTAAGGCAGTCAGCGGATTGCGGATTTCATGTGCAACACCGGCAGCCAATTGTCCTACAGCTGATAGTTTATCAGATTTTATTAATAATTCCTGCGTTTTCTTCAATTCCGTAATATCGCTGAATGTAATAACGGTGCCAAGAAGCTGACCGCCGCCATCGAGCATAGGGCTAGACATATATTCAACGGGGAAGCTGGCCCCATCCTTTTTCCAAAATACATCTTCATTAAGAACCGAACCTTCTCGCTGAAGCATTGTGTTGACTGTTGCGTTTTCCTCGGGAATTACGAAGGTACCATCGAGATGAACAGGTCGTATTAAATTATGTATTCGTCTTCCTAGCATTTCGTCTACCTTCCAACCCGTGATCGCTTCTGCTGCTTTATTCCAAAAAATAGTTCGTCCATTCGTGTCAATGCCATAAATGCCTTCAGAAACAGAGTTTAGAATCAGTTGATTTTGTTTGTAAAGTTTATCAATTTCTTTCTTCTGTTCTCTTATTTCCGTCAAGTCTTTGAGGATAGCATAAACCCCAACGATGTGGTTTCCCACCTTCGTCGGAACAAAAGTTACATTAGAAGGGATAGGAAATCCATTTTGATGCAAGAAAGAAGCATCGAAGTTTTGAGGCATTCCTTCAGAAGCCACTTGGAAATGGTGCAATGTTTTGAGCAAATCAGGCGGGTGAATCATAGGAAGAAAAGAGGCGGATTTTGACGATTCCTCTCCCAAACCAAGAAGGCTTTCAAGTCCATGATTGGAAGACAGGATATCGCCATCCAAGCTAAAGGAAATGATAGAATCAGGATGGTTATCAAATAGTGATTTATATCGCTCAGATGTTTCTGAAATCGTATTTTCACGTTGTTGGAGTAACTTGATTATGAATAAGAGAAGTATCATGAATACGACGAATACGCTGCAATCAAGAGAAATGCTTGCCAGACGGTTATTTTGAAAAAACGATAGTTGTTGTAATCCAAATAAATCTACACCGAAGAGCACTACGATACATACGAAGTACTTCGATAATTTCCGCGCACTTGCAGGAGGGGGGTTCATCGTCATTGACTTTCAGCTCTCCATTTCGAGACTATTTTTAATAGTTTAACAGATATAGCTAATATATTGTATAATTTACCAATGTTTATCCCTTTAAATAATTTCATTTCTGGTAATAACAGGCTTCGACAATTTAAGTATGAAGGTTGAAGTGGGGGTATGTATCTGAGTAGTTAGAACTATTTTTGTTAAATTGACAGTATACTTGTCCTAAAATTTTATGTATAATGTTGAAAAAGGTCGTTTTTCTGTGGAACTTATTCGCAAAATGAGATCGGAGCGGAGCTATGAAGGCTGAGTACATTAATCCCTTTTTGGAGTCGGCTAGAATCGTCATCGAGCAAGTTGCTAACATTCGCCCAACTACTGGGCAGCTCGGCATTAAAGACGTCAAATTTGTGGAAAATTATATCTGGATCCAAATCGGGATGACTGGGCAAATGGAAGGCGATGTGGTCTTTGGCTTGGCTGAAGATGTTGCTTTGAAAATGGTATCTGCCATGATGGGCGGATTCGTTGTCACGGAGATGGATGAAATGGGAAAGAGTGCCATTTCGGAACTAGGTAATATGATCAGTGGTAATGCGAGCACGATGCTCTTTAATCAAGGTGTACGGGTAGACATCACACCACCGAAGTTGGTCCAATCTGCTACGGCAGCAGGATTTGTGCCGAAGAAAGCATTAACCATTCCATTAATTATGGATGGCATTGGTGAACTAGACATTCAAGTAATAATTACGTAATATAAGTAAGAAACGTACGGAGTACCTGCATCATGGTAACTCCTTTTTTTTATGCGTTGAAGGGAGCGGAACAGGTTGGAAATTAAGAACAAGGTCGTCTTAATTACAGGTGCTTCAAGTGGGATTGGGGCATTAATGGCTCAACAATTTGCAGCTAAGGGTGCTATTCCTGTGTTAACGGCACGGCGTACAGATCAACTGCAACAAATTGCTTCAAGCTTGAAAGGACGGCATGCTGTCTACGCCATGGATGTTACGAAGACAGATGAGGTTAACGAAGTTGTGAGTCGCATTATCGCTGAATTTGGGCGTATTGATATACTGATTAACAATGCCGGTTATGGCATATTCGAGGCTTTTGCTGAGGCGCCTCTTGCTCATTTTGAAGAGATGATGGATGTGAACTACCTCGGGCTTGTCAGATGTACGAAAGCTGTTCTCCCGCATATGTTGACCGCACGTAATGGGCATATCGTTAATATTGCGTCAATGGCGGGGAAAATCGGCTCTGCCAAATCAACAGCCTATTCCGCAACTAAGCATGCTGTTCTTGGCTTTACGAATAGTTTGAGAATGGAACTCGCGAGAACGGGGGTAGTGGTAACAGCGATTAACCCTGGCCCTATTGCGACACCATTTTTCGACAAAGCGGACCCGAGTGGTAACTATGTGAAGAACATTGCCTGGTTTATGCTGAAGCCAGAAAAAGTTGTCAAAGAACTTATTCATGCCGTTGAGAAAAACATTCCTGAGAAGAACTTGCCTTTTGTAGCAGGCGCTGGCGTCAAATTGTTTCATATGTTTCCTCGACTATTCAACAAACTAGCTACAGGTATTATGAATAAAAAATAAAGCGGCTCCCAGTCGGATGATTGGGGTCGCTTTTTTTGCTTATGCTACGTGTCTGCTTGATCGGGCTTCGCTGCTTGTTTCGCTTGATTGAGCGCACGAATTTCCTCGAAAATCTTTCGCATCTCTGCCTTAGCTTCTGGATGAGATTGATTCCAATGGGATGCGAGTGCAGGCAAGGACTTATGAACATGATTGAAGAAAGCCCATACTTTTATCTTCTCGATCATTTCTGGAGACGTATCACCGGTAATAAGTTCAGCTGTTTTGGCAACCAAGGTGTTAAAATCGTTTTCGAAATCCGTATTCATTGACTTCATCCCTTCGGATGGAAATAGGTAGTTGACTTTTAGTTTACCACATTGGAAAAAGAAAGCATAAGGCTGTCAAAAAGTAGCTCTCGCAGCGCTTAGGTAAATTTTTCCGTTTATTTTGCCAGAACGATTGTTTACTCCCCTTTTTTATCCTAAAATAAGGTAGATACATTTTGGGTCTTTTTACCTGTAGGCTAGGAGGGAACACGATGAAGTCACTGAGAGAGATATTTAACAGCGACTTTAACACATTAGATAAGAGCATGCAGGAGCAAATTTATAAAGAATTTTACTTGCTCGTTTATCCGATGATTAACTTTATTTTGAGAGATCACGCGGCTGTGGAAGACATTATCCAGGAGTCCTTTCTTCGTGCCGTTCACAAAGCCCCGTTATTAACGGAGATTGATAAATATGAGAGTTGGCTCAAAAGACTTACCCGTAACGTAACCTTAAATCATTTGCGTAAACATAAACGTAACCGAGATGAGCTTGAAACAGAAATCTTATTTTCATTGAAAGAATCAGCGCCTACTTCGGATTATTCGGCCTCTCCAGACGTAGAGGTCGAAATGAAGGTGATGCGAGAGGCTGTTATCGCCTATATCAATCAACTTAATCCTGCCTATAGACAGATTATCGCCATGAAATGGATCCATAATTTATCATACAAGGATATGGCGAGTGAACTCTGCGTGACTGAAGGTGTTGTGAGACAGAGGTTGTTTCGCGCGCGTGATGCGATTAAGCAGAAGTTTTTGAAGGAGTGGGGCTCTGATCAATAGAGGGATATGGGCAAATATTTGTTTGCTGGGGCACTCTAGCATATAATATGGGCATGAGGTTGGAAGAGAAAAGGGGTATTTAGCGTTGAGCACAAGTTTTGAACAGCTGCAGATTGCACAGACATATTTAGATAAATTACAAGAATTAGGGATAGGTGAGCCAACTCCGATTCAAGCGGAAGGGATCCCCGTTCTGCTGCAAGGGAAAGATGCCATTATTCAATCCCAGACAGGAACAGGAAAAACACTAGCTTATCTATTGCCGGCCCTAGAGCGGATCGATGCAACTCAGAAACAATTGCAAGTTATGGTTGTGGTCCCAACACGAGAGCTGGGCATGCAAATCATGCAGGAAATTGAGAAGCTGACGAGTGGGGGACCTATTCGTTCGCAATCTTTAATTGGTGGAGCGGCTGTTGCGAGACAGATCGAAAAGCTACGCCTACACCCACATATCGTTGTTGGAACACCTGGACGTTTGCTTGAATTGATGAAGGTACGTAAGCTTACACTGCATCACGTGAAAATCGGTATTGTCGATGAAGTTGACCAAGTGTTTGAACTTGGCTCCATGCAGGATGTAGAATCGGTGCTTAAGGGCATGCTTCGTACTAGTCAAATGGTGTTTGTCTCGGCGACGATTCCGCAAAGTACAGAGCAAGCGGCAGGTAGATGGTTAAAGGATCCGGTAATTATCAAAATTAACCCCTCCCAGCGTACGGCTGAAACATTAGAGCATCACTATGTCGTGTGTCAGGAACGTGAAAAAATCGACACACTCCGAAGACTTGTTCGGATGATTAAGCCAACTTCAGCGATTGTCTTCATTAATGTGACTGACGATATTGCACAAGTCGTTGGGAAGCTTCAATATGTCGGTCTTTCGGTTGAAGCTCTTTACGGGGAAGCGAGCAAGCAGGATCGTGCCAAAGTCATGGGTAATTTCCGCGAAGGAAAATTCCAATTATTGCTGGCGACGGATGTGGCTGCTCGAGGGCTCGATATTGAAGGAGTCACGCATGTTTTCCATTTGGATGTAGCGACGAATGCGGAGTATTACCTTCACCGTGTAGGTCGGACAGGCCGGATGGGGCGTGAAGGGACGTCGATCTCTATCGTGACTTCGAAGGAACTCTTCATCATCGAAAAATTCGAGAAGCAACTCGGCATCACGATTGAGCCGAAGGCTATGTACGAGGGCCGGTTAGTCGACCCGGCCCAAGATCGCAGTGCGGCTACGATGCGCAGCCGCCGTGAAGCCGCGCGCCCAAGCGGCGCAGCACCTTCGCGCAGCGGCTCCGCCGGCGCGCGTGATGCTGCCGCGCCTGCGGGCGCGGTGCGTGTTAGTGCCGCGGCGCCAGACGCGCGCGGCCAGCAGAGCGCTGCTCCGGCGAAGCCGGCAGCGCAAGCGAAGACGGCTGCCGCAGGCAAGGCCGTCAGCAAAGCGCAACGCGAGCGCGATCGCAAGAGCAAGGGAGCTCCGCGCTGGCTCAAAGAGAAGCAGCAGAATAAAGAAGAATAGCACGCTTCGTATGGAAGCTTAGCTTATTCATAATCTGCGGGGTGTAAAGCATGCTGAAGAAAATAACGTTTGCGATCTTGACTCTGGCTGTCATCGCCGCGGTGATGCTAGTCATCGTCATTCAGTATGTGAAACCAACAGAGTCGCTTGATCTGCAATATAAAGAGATATCCATTAGTAACAAAATTGCAGAAATGATCCTTTCCCGAAAGCTGGATGTTCGGCTTTCGGAAGAGGATGTCAATCAATTGCTCAAAAAGCAATTAGCGTCGCATACCCAACTGCCCCATGACTTTCGGATGGAAGGCGCCGCGCTGAATCTGCAGGGTTCTATGGTTGAGGCAGATGTGAACGTAAGGTGGCACGAGCGGATCCCAATTGGTGCTCACGCGCTGTTTACCTTAAGTTGGGAACCGCCTAATTTGGTCATACAGCATGTGAATACACAGATCAAGAATTGGCAGTTGCCGAGTTCATGGCTTCAATTAGCGCCAGTTGAAATTCCGCTTCAGTCCTATTTGCCCAAGTTAATTGGGATAAAGAATGTGGTATTTGAGGATAAATCCATTCTCATTCAGCTAAAACCATTCCAGTAAAGCCAAAAACCCTTCAAGTCCACCAAGTGGATCTGAAGGGTTTTTCGTTTAGGAAGTAACAATATCATCCTGCTGTGCACGCAGCACAGGTGCCTGCCATCTACGTGTATACATTATAATGCCGAACACAACACACATACTGATTAGAACAAACCAGATCGAGACACCTACATGGAAGTGATCCATGCCCCAACCGACACCCAGCGGTAGGATGGCGCCACCTAAACCGCCTGCGGCGATCAACGCGCTCGTTGTTTGTTCCGTACGCCCTGGCAATAGTTGATTGGCATAGATAAGGGCAACAGCGAACATACCTGACATGAATAACCCAAGCAAGAGGATAACGGCAAAGCTGCTCCATAAATTGGTGCTAAATAGCCAAACGAGCACAGTAAGCACGCTTAAGGCGAACGAGAAGACTAAATACTTTAAATACGTAATCTTTTCTGCAAGTACGCCTGCAAATACACGTCCAATCACCATAGTTAGCCAATAAGCGGTAACACCAAGTGAAGCGATGGAGCTTGAAGCATTTAGTTGATCTTTAAAAATCGAAGGTAAGAAATTAACGATCGTATTTTCCATACCGCAATATAAGAAGAAAACGGTCATAAGTAAGAAGAGAAAAAGAAGTGACTTTTTAGATAAAACGGGAATTCGTTCCGCTTTCTGTGTACGGTCAGCTTTATGTGCAAGTAATTCATCATGCTCACCTAAGGAAAGTTTTGACCAAATGATTCCTGTAGCCAACGCGCTTATACTAAGTAGAACGAACGCATGTTTCCATATGCCATTCGCAATAAGTAAACTGGCTACAAGCGGCATAATCAAAGCGCCTAGTCCGAAGTAGACTTCAAGCTTGCTGAAGGCAACGGCTTGTTGATCTTTGGCTGCCATGAGAACGAAAGTGCTTATGCTGGATTCCACAAGTCCGAAGGAGATACCTGCCAGGAAAGTCAATCCGATCACCATAGGCCAGGGTGGCAGTAATCCAATAGCAAGCATCGCAATAAACAGGAAGCTAAACGCCATTGTAATCGTACTTCTGCGACTGATCCGACGAATGAGTGAAGGCATAGCAAGCACGCCTAACATGAAGCCTCCAAATTGTAAAAAGACCAGCATACCGCCGCCACTATAGCTACGTCCATAATGGGCTAGTAGTTCAGGAAGCACCGCGCCAAAGATAACGTGTGTACTGCCTGTAAGTAAGTAGGATAAGCAGCCCATGAATAAAAGTCTTCTCATAGTACAGTACTACCTTCATGTTCCGTCGTCTTCTTTTCATTAAAGGCAAATACGTGGGCAATGGCTTCGGATACGGAAGTAACTGTATAAGCAGCTTGTTTCTTCACATCGGCATGAGCCGTGTGCATGGCAAAACTATGTGGTGTAATCCCGAACATGGATACATCATTAAAGGAGTCTCCAAAACATGCGACTTCCTCAGGCTTGAAGCCTAAATGCGCGATTAGTGTCAATATGGAGGTGCCTTTAGAAACCTGATGAGGCATGATGTCGAGACAATCTTTATCCGCCAAATAAATGTCCAGTTGATCAGGCAGTTCTTTTTCTAGTACTTTCTTAATTTCTAGTAATACTTCTACGCGCCCAAAAAGAGAGAATTTGCAGATCGGGAATGTATCCTTCAAGGACTGCTCAATCTCGCTTTTCAAAAGGAAGGGTTCAAACATTCTCGCTTGAATTTCGTCGGACGCTGGGCTTATACTTTCGATGATATTGGCATCTCCGGTACAAATCAGCTTTACCACGTCGTATGCTTTGAGCTTCTGGAAGACTTGATGAGCGATGGAAGGTTCAAATAGCTTTGCTTGCAGAAGTGTCCCATCCACTAAGTGGATAAAGGCACCATTTTGGGAAACGGAATGGCCTTGATGTTGTATGTCTTGAAGTACCTTTTGCATTTCCATATTCATTCTACCTGAAGCTAGACAAAGTGTGATGCCGGCTTCTTTTGCTTGGCTTAGGGCATTTAGTTCGCGTTCACTTACTTTCTTATGATGGTCAAGCAACGTGCCGTCAAGATCGCTAACGATAAGTTTAATCATGTTGGTCTTCTCCTCCTGCAAGTACAATTTCCACTTCACTGGCAAATAAACGTTCTTTCATTTCCTCGCTAAGCGCTTGATCGGTCACAAGCATATCGATGTTTTCAAATCCAACGACATGATGGAACAAGCGCTTGCCGAACTTGGAATGATCCGCGAGTACAATCACTTGATCTGCATACTGCATCATGGCTCTAACTAAATAACAGTCCTCTTCATTGGGGGCAGACAGACCTGTCTCGGAAATACCACACGTACCAATAAATAGCTTATCAACGTGATATTCTTTTAACATTTCAATCGCCTTCGTCCCGTAAACGCTATGTTGCTTATTATCTAGTACACCGCCAAGCATGTGAATCGTAATGCCTTCCTTACGGGTAAGGATAGCGGCTGTTTCAATAGAACTTGTGATGACAATGTTATTCTTGGAGGTTAAGGCAGTGGCAGCGTGTAGGACCGTAGTAGAAGCATCCATCATCAGGTAATCGCCATCTTGAACAAGGGTAGCAGCTGTTTTCCCAATCGTCAGTTTGGAAGAGGACTCTTCTTGAAGTCGTTGATCATAATTGCCCACTTCTTTATAAAGGGTAGGAAGAATCGCTCCGCCTCTTGTACGTACGATGGAGCCTTGCTCCTCTAGTTTGACCATATCTCGCCTAGCAGTATCGCGTGAGACTTCGTAGAGCTCACAGATCAGATCCACGGAGATACGCTTATTTGATTTTAAGTATTCAAGGATAGAAATGAGTCGTTCTTCTTGAAACAAGGGAAATTCACCTCCTTTGCTTAAGTGATATTAAGTGATTATAAGTATATGACTTATTGTATACGCATGTTGATTGGCTTTCAATCTTTTTTTCAAAAGAAAAAACCGTGCCTGCTCGTTGCATGAACGAGAACACGGTTACTACGATCACAATCTTATTTAACGGTTGTTTTTTTACGTGTTTGAATGTAGCTCGGATAAGTAATCTCACCCGTATCTAGTTTACGAATTTCCTCTTCGTTCCAACCTGTAATCTTATTTGTCGCCGTTACGCCGGTCAGTTTAATTTGATAACGCGTCGCTAGGTACGCTTGGAGTTTCGTCATTTCTTCTGGTGTAATTTCTCGTAGCTTACTCTTTCCATGAAGCTGGCCTAGGATAACACCGATGGATTCAGCGGCCAAACTCGTGTTGGGCTGGATACGTGTACTTCCGTAAGCAATTGCCGACGAACCGACATTTTTTCCAGCGGCGATGACATTATCATAATTTTTCAGCAAAAAGCTGCGTAATGGCATGCCATATTTATCTGGCCGTCCCATCTCAATTCCCCATTTATTCGCACTTGTTCCTTGTAAATCGAGGGGATAGCCGCCAATACTTACATTGTCCCAGAACATGGCGCCGCCGAGGAGATCAGATGGCTTTAATGTGTAGTCCATTTCGTAATGGTTATACTCACGTACATAGGGATAGGTCGGAAGTTCGCCCAATTCCGCTTTTTCCCACCCAGGTAAGGTTTTCCGGAAATGCTGCAAAATGAGTGCCGTTTCTTTATTTCCTAAATTAACAGCTTCTTGTATGGACTCTGGTTTCGCGGGATCTACGGTATATACGAGCAACGCGTTAATGAGGACGTCACCATCACGTTGATTCACCGCATTTAATCCTCTTAGGAAAACACGATCATTAGAAGGATGATAAGCCTTTGTCATCCCGCTAAGTCCAATTGCGAAGCTATCACTGACACTTCCACCGCCAAATTTCTTGGATCTATCCTCAGGTGTTAATGCGTTAAAGGTCGTATTGAACTTCTTCCAATCCACGTTTTTAAATTTCATCATCATACCAGCACTCATGTACTCAATTTCTTTTTGACCGTAGAACTTTTCAAGTCCAGGTAGGCGCTTGGCATCTAAACGACTTATTAATGCGGCATAATCACTGTTATCTACCCAGTAGGATGCTGTGATTTTCTTAACTTCATTTGTATTCGTTTTATAAGTGAGGGATGGAATTTTGTGCATATGGTCAGGTGTTTGAATTTGTTCAACATCTTGAATGGTAATCCCTGACTCAATCGGGATGTCCTTGCTCAGTTTATTCATATAAGTAGTAAACTCAGGCAACTTACGAATTTTAGCGTTTCGGAAGCCGTCAAAAAGTTCTTTGGCACGGCCTTGTACGAGTAAATGACCTTGTTCATCGCGTGTTTCGTCAAGAAACAGCATCTGACTCTGCAGAATTTGACCGCCAAAGGCTAGGTGAGGGTCTAATATTTTTACCTTGAGACCTTCATCCATGGCTGCTCGCGCCAAGTATAGTCCTTCAAGCTCGCTTCCTATGACGACGACATCTACGTTTTCGGTTGGATATGTGGTCTTGCTCTCAGTTTTCGTTTCTTGGGTAGGTACTGGTGTCGGTACATCACTTACTTGTGGCGTAGTAGGATGTGTTACAGATGGAGCCACTACTGCAGTCACGTTCATGCTTCCTTGCTTAAACCAAAGCTTGCTGAATGAAAAGGCTGATCCAATAATTAAGAGTACAGCCAGAGCAATAACGAGTTGAACTCGCGGGTTTCGTAAGCGCATACATAAGCTCCTTTAGCGTTAGACTATATGGTTTCAGTTTAGCAGTTTCAAGGTGGATTTAATAGACTTTGAGAATTGATTTTGAAAGATTTACAAACGACACCCCCAAAAAATGACAAGCATTGGCGAATCCTTGTAGCATAACCAGGAACCCTTCGCGAAGGCTCCATCTTATGTATAAACCATAACATGACTAAGGGAGAGATTTTAAAATGAAAAAAAACCTAATGAAAAAATTCGTAGCTACAGGTCTTGTATTAACTATGGTTGCTGGTGGCGGAACTGCTGCATTTGCAAATGGCAGCAAAAACGATGATCACGGCAACAAAGGAAATAACAACAACTACACTCAGAAATATGACAATAAATCGAATAACTCCAACAACTCCAAAGGAAATACAAACATTACAATTAACATCAACTTCAACGATATGAAGAATGCACAATGGGCAATGCGTTATATTGCAAGCCTAGCATCCAAACGTGTTTTCGAAGGATATGAAGATGGTAGCTTCAAACCAGAGAAAACCGTAACTCGTATTGAAGCGATTACAGCAGCTGTTCGTTTGATGGGTTTGCGTGAGCAAGCTGAATCCGATGCTGAAAAATCCACGAAATTGAACTTCAAAGATGCAGACAAAGTTCCTGCATGGGCAGTAGGTTATGTGGCTGTAGCTCTTGAAAATGACTTATTCACAGAAAGCGATGACAGCGTTCGTCCAAATGAAGAAGCAAACCGTCTATGGGCAACGACACTTCTAGTGAAAGCATTGAAATTAGAAGCGGAAGCAAAAGCAAACATGACTAGCAAGCTTTCATTTAAAGATGCAAAACAAATTCCAGCAGGATCTGTTGGTTATGTAAAAGTAGCGGTTGATAAAGGCTTAGTCGATGGATTTGAAGACAATACATTCCGTCCAAACCAAAATGTAACTCGTGCTCAATTGGCAGCTCTTCTAGATCGTACAAACGAGCAACTACCTGGTGAAGATCAAAACACGATTACAGGAACTGTCAACGCAGCTGTATACAACAATGTTCTTTCCCTAACTAAAAATGGCACAACAACAACTTATACATTGCACCCAGATGCATTCGTTTTGCGTAACGGTGTGAAAGTACCTGCTACTCAAATCGCTGTTGGCGACACAGTAAAAGTACGTACATTTAACAACACAGTTGTCTTTGTAGAAGTAACAGGCAATGCTCCAGTGAATGCTACATTCGATGTTTTGGGTACATTGACTTCAACAACAATTAACGCTCAAGGTAAAATTGCAACAATCACGATCACACAAAATATCAATGGCGTTGATCAATCGACTACATATAATGTAGCTTCCACTTTCGCTTTGACAGGTAATTTGGCTAACTTCTCTGCTGGTCACTTGATTCAGCTTAAAGGCCAAAATCAATCCGTTACAACTATTGACGTTAAATAGAGATAAAAAGTTCGCACTTCTATTCGCACTTCTAATAGAGATAGATAAAAAGGTTAGATTCAAACAAACAAGCTCCTTGCTTCATGCAGGGGGCTTGTTCTAATTTAATTGTATAATTTGGAAAGTGAAGTGAGAAACTATGCGATATCTTGAGAGGAGTGGGTTTAGATGGAAGAAAGTTTGATGGATACTTTTAAAAGGTACTATGCTGACTACCGAGGAGCAGAAGGTGTTGACGAAAGCTTTACAGATGCTTATCAAGCCATGGCGTTCCATGTCATTAATCAGACTGAGCGATATGTGCAGCAAGAAAACTTTCATGAGATTCAGAATCTGATTCGTGAGTTCAGAGAAATGGGCCTATCGATTTCGCCAAGCAATGATTCATTGAAAGAGCAATTTGAGCAAGAACTTGTGCAGCAAGAGTTAAATCGATATTCTTTTTAAAAAGGTGTTGCATTATCCAAATGCCCGTGGTATATTACTGATCCAGCCAAAACGGGCTGCAAATTTTATCGAAATTTGTAAAAATAAAGCTTGCATCTGTTTGGGTGAATATGCTATATTGTAATTCCGGCCTTGAGGTTGAGGCGGGAATGACACATGAGAAATTGATCTTTGAAAACTGAACAACGAGTGAGTAAGCACAGTCGAGTAATCGACTACAATTGAGATTGCAAAATCTCGCTAGCTTCAAATGAGCAAGTCATCTTTCTAATATGGAGAGTTTGATCCTGGCTCAGGACGAACGCTGGCGGCGTGCCTAATACATGCAAGTCGAGCGGGTTTATCCTTCGGGGTAAGCTAGCGGCGGACGGGTGAGTAACAC
>NZ_JCAUAP010000034.1:0-13843 GCF_059692015.1 Paenibacillus sp. J22P165
ATCCAAGTCCCACGGGCAGAAACGTTCGATCCCCGGCTACCGCTATAATAAGACCATACAAAAATGAGGTCTACCAGAAAGATCTGGTGACCTCATAATACGAACGGGCAGAATAGTTCAACAAGAATGCCAGCATGCCTACATTGGAAAATAACAAAGAACGAGAACCGTTAAGAAGATGGTTCTCGTTCTTTGTTGTGCAAGCTTATTTTCGCACATTCGTCAAAGGTTGTATATGAAGCTCATATGTAACGTTAAATTTCATGTTCGACCAGAGAGTAGACCATTCATCCTCGCTCATAGGCTTCGAAAAAGGACCTAGTGTAAGAGTACCTATTTCTAGAGGGTCCACTTCCGACTTTTGCATTTTCATTAGCAGCTCTGTTGTTTGTTTTTCGAGAAGCGATTTGATTTGTTGATGAATAACCGCTAATTGATCAAGGTTGTCTATATCTCCCTTTCCACGGTACTCTTCAATGCGACCTTTGAGCTCGACGTTGAGAGATAATGTTGAGTAGTCGGGATTTAATTTCATCTTTGTCTCGGAAGTGACATTCCCCATCGCTATTGATAACTCTGGGATGGTAAGGACTTTAAGGTGATGATTATGATCAATCAGTTGGAATATTTGTTCATTTCTCTTATTAATGTTCGTTTGCAGTTTATCGTTTTTGAAGAACGCAGTTCCTTCGTAGATAAAATGTTCTTTATCGACCTTGAAAATAGGTGCCACTGGATCGGAGTATGGTGAATAGTACCTTTTCATAAATTGATGTAGATTCACAATAGTCATATCTCCTTGTTTCTTATTTTCATAGTGTTTAAGCAAACGATAAAGTAAATAGCCAGGGATGTCTTGTGTTTTTATTTGATTTTTAATGAAATCAGCAAAGCTTCCATTGACGATGACGATATAAAGGCGTTGAGAAATATCAGGATCCGTAAATAAAGTGTTCATAAGTGATGTAATGCCTTTTTTCGCCAGTTCTTGTTCAATAAATACCATACGAAGTTGTCCTGATTTTACTTCCCGATAATAGCTTAAATTAAAATCCTTTCCTCCCTCCTTCAATAGATCGACTTCTTGGGTAAGCATTTTTTTTGATTCAGAATATATGGGTGGTACCAGTGTGCTTATTCTTAGCTTCCCTTCTGCACCCTCAGTAATTGACCACCAAATCACAGGGGAGATTTCTTCGATCTGATTGTTATCTACAAATGGGGAGCATCCAATCATCCATAGCATACTGCTCATTATGACGAGGAACATCGTATGTTTAAACAGCCTCAATGCTAGATAAGCCCCTTTCGTTTGCAAGCAATCAGAAGGAAGGTTGGGATGAACAAGTAGGTAAATGCCCGTAACCAAATCTGTAGGTTCATCAAAGGGTTCTGTTCAGTTTCACCAAACCACTTGTCTAGAATAATCGTACTTATTAAAATCATGATCCAACAGGTTATAAAACCAATTCGATTGCTCTGTTCGTTTAATCTTCCTGAAACTATTCGAATAGCCCCGTAGAACCATAAGAAATAAAGGGAAATGGCCCACACATAATAAAACATTTGCATGCAAATTAAAATGATATCAATTCGCTCTAAAACAGGAGTTTGCAGATAACGAATAAGGTCCGTTACCGGAAATCTGCTTTTGTTCAAGTATTGGGAACTAAAAAATAATAAGGAAACAACAAACATAATCAAATACTCAAAGACAGACGCGGTATTAGCGAATGTCAAATATTTCAACATCTTTTGTTTTTGGTTTAACCACGGCCCAATAAAGACCAAGTACTCCGGTCCCGAGAACGCTTGCCAAATGAATAAAAGATTCTTCCAGGAAACTGTCGACCAATCTGCAGGGATCAAGGGATATAAATCGTGAAGTGACGCCATCGATGGGAAGAAGAAAGGAATAAAACATAAAATCATCCAAGCGGAACCAAAAAAGGCAATAACGACAAAGCGTATCGCATTCGTCATTCCTCGAGAGGCCGCGTACAAACAAATCCCAAAGAGAAATAAAATTAACCACAAAGGATTCATGGAAGGGAAGATGATACTATTAATCACTTCCACAGTCCCCAGTGTACTTACATATATTTTAGCAAAAATGAAAAACAGACCAACGAAGGCCAAAACACGAACCGTCCGCGTTCCAAATAGTTGAACGAATCCTTGATATCCTTTGGTGGAAATGTCTGATGAAAACCATTTTGCAATCAAGATCATATTCAATTGTGATAAGATCCCCACGGCAATTAATGCCCAAATCATATAGGGATAAACCAATTTGGAAGGAGTGACTAAGACGAAATATAGCATTTGACTTCGGTTGACCATGAAAAAGACATAGATCCCGCCAAACGTAGCCGTTCTCTCATATAAGGAAGATGCCTTCACATTATTTTCTCCTTTGACTGGTTCGCCATTTCTGTAAGGTATGTAAATATTCAGGACGTTCCTTCATCCAATGGAAAGGACCCCGAATGAAAAGATCTAACCAATCCCTCCAGTAAAGAGGAGCTAAGGGGGCAAAATAAGGTTGTTTCAAAGATGTGATACTATTTAAATGGACAAGAATAACAATTATCCCGAATACTATCCCTAACATTCCGATATAGTTGGCAAGGAAAAGGAAAGCGAATTGAAGCAGTGTGTTTGATTTAGTCACGAGATAATTAGGGACTAGAAACGAAGCGATAGCCGTAACACCTACTAAAACAATTAATATTTTGCTTGCAAAACCAGCTTCAACGGAAGCTTGTCCTACGACAATGCCACCGATCACGCCTAGTACTTGACCCGATTTTGTGGGCATCCTGAGACTTGCTTCTTTGATGATCTCCAGGGTAAGCAGCATTAAAAATGCTTCCCAAAATGGTGTAAACGGCAATTTGGTTCTAGATTCTAATAATACGAAAAGAACTTGCATCGGGAGCATCTGATAATGATGCGTGGCTAGCGCAACATAGATCGGGACTAATATTAACGAAAGTACATAGCTTACATATCGCAGCAGCCGCAAAAAACTGGCAACCAGCCAGCGATTAATGTAATCCTCTGGAGATTGAAATAGATGAAAAAATGTGATGGGAGCCGTTAACGCAAATGGTGTATTGGCTACTAAAAAAGTAATTTTTCCCATCGATAAGGTGAAAGCGCATAGATCCGGGCGGTCGCTTTGTTGAAATTGCGGGAATATACTATGATAATGATCTTCCATGAATGCCGCAACATGGGACGAATCCAAAAAAATATCAAAATCAATGGTAGATAGTTTATTTCTTGCAATATCAATAAATTCGGGATTAGTCACCCCTTCCATATACATCATGACAACCTCTGTTTTACTTACAGAACCAACAGAAAACCTTTCTGATTTTAAAGATGTTGATGGAAGCCGTCTGCGAATCATTGTCACATTTTGATCGATTTGCTCACTAAAGCTGTCTTTGGGTCCAAACATAATGGTTTCGGTTTCCGATGTTTCGATGGCGCGAGTCAATGGATTTGGAAGAAGTGCTGCCCACCACTGATTCTTCATAGGTTCATAAAAAAGGATGGATCCCGTTAATAGTTTCTGCTGACCTTCCTCCATCGTGACAATTCTGGATACCTTAGCTGTGGCTATGCATTCATTTATTTCTTCAAGATCACAGTGGAGCAGTGGTTCGATAACGGATTCATTTAAGCGTTCTTGGTCAATTAATGTTCTTATGTAGAGAAACATCACCATTTGATTATTATTGGTCCTGCGTTCGATGATTTCTGCATCGTCCATGTTGGCTAAAATTTGTCTAAATGAATTTATCGTTAGGACGGTATTCTGAGGTTCAGGTTTCTCAAAATGGTGTCCAATCTTAAGCTTCTTCCAAAACATAAACACCATCCTTACAAAGTAGGGTAGTAAAATTTGAAAATATTGGTTATGCCTTTATAATTTATCCATGACTGGATCATTTATACCCTTAGGGTTCGTATGTATGAGAACTGTTTTATGAGGTGCATGCGGATACATTAGTATTAGGTCTACAGAGTTTAACAAGTCATCGGATAAACTTTCTAAAAATATACACGAAAAAGCAGAGCTGCTTGTAGGGATTAACAACTAATACCATAAAATATGCGTGAAGCTAAAGGGTTTTCTTGGAGGGTTAGAGAAAGATAGGGCAACCAGAGGTAATAGAAGTGTTGGGATTATTTGAAAATGCCGAGTAGTTAAACTAACTGGGAACTTTAGTTGAAAAGTAATAATAAAAAAGTACTTATTAAAAAGAAGAAAAACCTTAACTCGTTACAAATGTGAAAGCAGCCGCTCATTGAGATCGGCTGCTTTTTCATCTAACTGGCGGTTAATTTATTTTAAACTTGTCTTTATATTTTTCTGCCCATTCTTTAAACGAAGTTAATTTAATACCGTAAGTCTTTAATAAATCTATAGCTACATTATAACCAACTACGTTGTTCCATTGTTCACCTCGTACAGCTAATGGATGAATTCCTTGCTCTAATGCTTCTTCAATACTAAGTGTTGTAATTTTAAGCTCTTTTCCTGTTACCTCCGAGATGATCTCGGCAATTTCTTTATATGAAATCGATTCGGCAGCCAACTCAATATTATGTTTATTGAATTTTTTAGGATCTGCAAAGGCTGCACACACAAAAGAAGCAAGATCTTCAATTGCAATGTGATCTATAGGTGTATCCGCAAACGTAACCGTTTTTATTTCCCCTTGTTGTAAATCAGGATACATGAACGCAGATTTTTCAGCAGTGAAATTTTCCATAATACATGCTGGTTTCACGATAGTCCATGTAGGAAAACCTGCTGAACGAACAGCTTCCTCTATATCCCACTTATCTGTCCAATATTTTTCAAACCAGTAACCTGTTCCCCAATCTGGGAATTCCTTATATCTGCTTGTGGCTGCAACGGAAGTATGCACAAATTGTTCTACGCCACTTTTTATTGCACTTTGAATTAATGCAAAAGCCTGTTTTCTCTCTCGATCCGTTTCATTGGTATCTATTCCAGAAATCGGAACTGAAAAAACAGCATCGATATTTTTCATAGCATTTTCCAAAGAGGATGTGTCATCAAAGGTACCTACTACAGCTTCAGCACCTTTTTGAATAAGTGCCTGGGCTTTAGTAGAATTTTTATCTCTAACTAAAATACGAACTTTAAATCCCTGTTTTAATGCTTCATTTGCAACAGCACCACCTTGTAATCCAGTAGCGCCCGTAACTAAAATCAATTTTTGATTATTCATTTTGATATCACCTTTCATGGGTATATTGTTAGTTTGGTTGTAGATTATAGAACTCAGCAAGTTTCTCATACAATTTTAATCGCGTATCAAAGCCTTCTTGGGCTGTTGACACGATAAGTTCTTGGACATCTAGGCTATCCGCCAAGAAGTCCAATTTCGGCTTCAATTCGCTCCACGTACCTATTACAATCGTAGATAAAAACGATTGCGCAGCTTGATGATGAGCTTCAGAATACCGTAACTCATGTGCCTTCAGTGGATCGACACCCGTGAAGTACCCTAAGTTTTGTAAATATTTTAAACTTAGAATTCTTGTTTGATATTCTACTTCTTTATCCGTATCTCCGCCGATTACTGAAACGCCTAATATAACATCTGGTGCTGACACGCCATGATTTGCTTGATAAAGCTTGCGATACAATGAGATGGCTTCTTTTGCCCCTGCAGGATTAAAATGATATGCAAAAGAGTAGTTGGCTGCTTCAATTGCCGCAAGTTGGGCACTATAAGGGCTGGACCCTAGAATCCAGATTGGCGGAAGTGGTGCATCTTGTGGCATCGCAATTATCTGAGCATATGAATCATCAGACAATGACTCTGAAGGCTGGTCATATCCTCTTAATTCACGAAGCAATTCTTGTAAATTATCTGCGTTTAATGAATTCATAGAGCGACGTAAGGCTAGCGCAGTTTTACTGTCAGTTCCAGGTGCACGGCCCACACCCAAGTCAATGCGATCTGGGTAGAACGTCTGCAGTAGTTTGAAGTTCTCAGCTACTTTTAACGGAGAATGATTGGGAAGCATGACACCACCTGAACCAACCCTTATGCGCTGCGTATTCGCGGCTATTTGAGCGATTAACAGTTCGGGCGAAGCGCTGGCTACGGAGGAAAGATTATGATGCTCCGTGATCCAAAAGCGTTCATAACCTAGTTCATCCGCTTTACTCGCTAGTTTAACCGAATTTATTAAAGCTTGTTTGGCTGACGTTTCATGATCGACTGGAGCCATATCCAATATAGATAAACGTTGAACCATGTTCTGCCTACATCCTTTCTAATTGATTGATCTCACGTCCATATTGAAAAGGTACTCCTAGATGCTCAAGTAAAGTTGTTCTTTCATAATCCTTCATGAAACAATTATTTTAAAACCACAGCAAAAGTGGTACTATTACCTTATTCTTTATAAGCAATAATAACAAGTACTGTTATTTTTAATAGGTACTATGTTTTTTGGTAGTAATGAAACTTCATTTGGCTATTTTAGGAGGAGAAATGTGACTAAAAATACGAAGTACCGTACACCTGACTGTGGTTTAACAAAAGTTCAACAAATGTTAGGAGGAAAATGGAAACTCTTATTACTATGGTATCTTTCAGAGGAGCCTAGACGTTTTGGAGAGATCCGTCGATGTTTTCCGGAGATTACTGAGGCCATGTTGACAAAACAGTTGAGGGAACTGGAGCAGGATAAATTAATCTATCGTGAAGTATTCAAGGTAGTTCCGCCAAGAGTAGAGTATTCATTAACAGATTTAGGATTAAAATTTTTTCCAATAATAGAGGCAATGTATGATTGGGGGGAAGAAAATTTGAAGGATTACACCCATTCGATAAATACTTGATATACTTGTTTTTTAGTCGCTAAACATGATTAGCCTTACTGTTAGGGGATTCGTTTCTCATATTTTGTTATACTAACGGAGAACTATAGCTTAATAACAAATGGGGCTGCCGCGTGGCAGCCCTTTATTTAACTAACGGGCAGGAATCTTTAATAAGATGCGAGAAATATATGCAATTAGATAATTTATAAAGGTGTTAGATCACAAAATGATACGTTTAGTACAAGCATTTCTAATAATTTTAATAATCTCCTTATCTGGATGTTCAATAAAGGAGGATTCAACAATGAGGGTGAAAAAAAGCGATTTTAAGAAGGTTGCACTTGAGATTGTTCAGGTTTTTGAATTAAGTATTGAATACGTGGGATTTCCTGACTCTGAACGAGAGAAAATTAATGCATTTTATGAGAGTAAGTTTGATGGAGATGGAGAGCGTATTAAAACACGTATTATGAACGTGTCGTACTATTTTTTTGGCGGTACAAACTTTAAAGATAGGAACGATCCAAAGAACAAGGTACTGTTTGAAAAGCTATCCTCAGATTTAAAAGAAATCAGAGATGATCTTGAAAATTATCCAGATAAAAAAAGCTAAGCGTGTGACCACAAACCACAAAAGTATTAATATTTGCCAGCTTTAAGCCTAATCAGCGTAGGAAGGTTTCGTTATATGGTTAAGAGTTATCCATCCACGGCAGAACTTCGTTACGCTAACTGGGAACGTTAGTTCAATAACAACAAGAAAAGGCAGCCGACCTAGTGATCGGTTGCCTTTTCTCAACTAACGTGAGGATTGTTCAATCATTTTGCCGAATAAACATTGACAATATGGGCGAGGGTGGTGTCTGGCTATTAGGAGTAATGCAACTGAATTAAGTTTATCCGTAAGAAAATATAATGCCGAATCTGATTTGCAAATTCATATTGCTCCAGAAAGAACGATTTGAAGAGAGCTTGAAGTCGACCAATTTGGTGAACTTTTCAGGAAATATGTTCCGTATAATATGAATGAGAGCAAAGGTTATATTGAGCGTGCTATTTACGAATAGGAGGAGAGTGGCAATGAAAGAATACGACTCCTCGCTTCCAATTTTCAGCGAGATCGATCGTTTGGAACAACGCTACCTGGTCGGAAGAGAACAGGAAATCCACCTCTTCCAAGACCGTTTGAATTCGGAACCGATTTCCGGAGGTATAATTAATCTGTACGGAACAGGCGGTTCGGGAAAAAGCTTTCTATTGAACGAATTCCGAAGGAAATCGCTGTCAGTCGGTGCAAAATACGTCTTGTTCGATTGTCGTGTTCTGCCGAGAAATCCGCGTGACGCTTGCTTACACTTCCTAAATGAACTTCATTACCCTGCAGAACGCATGGATCCCGCGGCTCCTCTCGAGCAGCTAACGGAGATCTGTGTCGATGCGATTCGCTTCTACGCCAGCGGCAACAAATTCGTGCTCGCCATGGATACGTTCGAAGCTGTCGGAGAAATGGAGAGCTGGCTGAGAGAAGTTCTCCTGCCCAAGTTAATTCCGGATATTCTTGTGGTCATCTCCGGCAGATTTCCCATGCGAGGCTCGTGGTTGGCCTCTCCCGGATGGAGACATCTCATAAGTAGAATACAGCTTGCAGAGCTTGATTACGAAGCGGTTCGAGCATATTTGGAACTGTCTGGAATTACGCAACAAACTCGCATCCGTCACATATGGGCGAGGTCTAAGGGGCATCCGCTGACGCTGACGCTGCTCGTATCGACGATACTTGTCGGCACTCATTCGCAAAGCTATGCTACATATGAGAGCGACGTGTTTGCTGACGTTGCCGGGACTTGGCTTCAAGAAGTGCCAGATTCGAGTATGAAAGAAATTGTAGAAGTGGCGTCGGTCATCCGTCATTTCAACCACGAACTGCTGAATGAAGTGATGGGGAAGAGCGTCTCAGCCGAGCAGTTCCGCAAATTAATCTCTTATTCTTTTGTCCAGAGGGTAGAGCACGGATGGTTATTGCATGATTTGCTTCGCGATGCCATCGGAGTGGAGTTCCGCCGAAGGAGTCCTGATTTCTATAATCGAATCTGGTTGCGCACTGTATCCTATTATTCCGACAAAATAAAGCGATTTAGCAAGAACGGCTTGTCCTCTTGGGGGAACTCAGAAATCTTATTTTATATCGGAAATCATTTTATTCAGTATCTACTGAATCGTCAGTCGATCTCGCATAGCATGGAGCCCCTTCATCCCACGAACTGGGAGGAAGCGGTACAGTATTTGGAGCATAAGCGGATTACCTCACAAGACCAATCCATCGAATACATCGATTGGAAAACAAACCAACCCTCGAGTTATTTAATGACCGCTAAGGAGAGCCTCAGTTATTTAAATCAGATCCGACTGAATGATTTATTCAACCTTGATCCTGCTTCCGTCATGCTCATCCGCGATGAGCAAGGTACCGTTTACGGTCTCATGGAGAGCATTCCTATCAACGAACATACCATGGATTATTTGAGATCACGGCCCGTATCTGCTGCATACTTCAACCACTTATCAGAGGCTGAGCGAAAAAAATTAAGTGTGCCAAGAGATACCCAAGCTGGTTATTTCGTCAAGTCGGTCGTTGTATCCGGCGAAGTCGTCCCGAACGCGATGGACGCGGCGATATCTACGTTTATGACCTATATTTTATCGGCGGGTTATCTCGTAGGCGCCCCTACAGCAAATCCCATTTCGGAAACCATATTATGCAGCTTGGGAATGGAGCAGAAAGAGGGTATCGTCCATTACGACTACGACGGCGTGACGCCAACGCCATATTACGTCCTGGATGCAAGAGGTCAGAAGATTATACCTTATATGGAGAGAATGATTTCTTCCTTCGGTCTCTCTGTATCCACAGTGCGTGAGCTTCAAAGTATCGACGATCAACTTTCTCTTCGGGAGAGAGAAGTCGTGAAGGAGGTCGTGAGAGGAAGTTCGAACAAGGAGATCGCCAGAGATCTGTTCATGAGCGAAGCTACGGTCAAGAAACACCTCTCCAACATCTTCGAGAAGCTCGATATTAAAAACCGTGTACAGCTTATTAACCGCTATAACAGGGAATCGCGCAAATCATAGGGAGCGTCGTTCAATAATGGCCCTCATCGCCGAGAGACTTAGCAAAAGTGTAAAGGCTCGGGGGCTTTTTTCTCCTTTTATACAACTTTCAGCTAATATCGCCTGCCTCTTCAGGAGCTATATACTGAGGGGGAGAGCGATATTGATTTTCAAATAAATAAAAAGGAGAGTTATATGGTGCAAAATTATGTAGAGCTGAACAAGAGTTATATCAATGGGCAATGGACAGAAGGCATGAGTGAACAGACGTATGAAATTCTGAATCCATATGACAATTCAATCATCACGCAAGTTCGTTTAGCAACAAAAAGTCAGTTGCAAGATGCATTCATTCGAGCGAAGGAAGCTCAAAAAGCTTGGGCCAAAACATCGCCGGCTGAGCGGAAAGCCATCCTTCAGAAAGCTGTCGATTACTTAAATGCCAATAAAGACGAGATTGTTAGAGTCATTGTTCGAGAAACGGGAGGTACGATTCCTAAAGCTTATGGAGAACATTGGACAGCGATTGCCGAGTTGGAAGGCGCTATTCAAATAGCGGACGAAATGGATAAAGTGAAGGATGTACCGGCAACTGCCGATCGTAAAGTGAATCGAGTTTATCGTGTGCCGATTGGTGTTATTTCTTCGATTTCCCCCTTTAATCTCCCTCTGAGTCTATCTATAAGAACGATCGGTCCTGCCCTTGCCCTAGGAAATTCGGTTGTTCACAAACCGGATATACAAGTTGGGTTAACCGGAGGTTCAATCCTTGCGAAAGCCTTTGAGGAAGCGGGGCTTCCGGATGGTGTTTTTAATATGATTCTGACTGATATTTCTGAAATCGGGGACGAGATGATAACTAACCCCGTACCGGGATTTATAAGTTTCACTGGATCTACTGAGGTTGGCAGGCATGTCGGCGAACTCGCGGGCAAGCGCCTGAAGCGAGTAGCTTTGGAATTAGGAGGAAACGCTCCTCTAGTATTATTAGCTGATGCCGATGTAGACAGGGCAGTAGATGCGGCCATCTTCGGTAGGTATTTTCATCAAGGTCAGATCTGTATGGCGGCGAACAGGATGATTGTACACCAGAATCTGTATCCTGATTTTATTGCTAAATTTGTGGAGAAATCGAAAAGTCTTAAGTGCGGCGACCCTAGTGATCCTCAGACGTTTATCGGACCGATGATTAATGAGGAGCAACTCGAAAGAGCGATGAAAATTGTCAATGAAGCGAAACAATCGGGAGCGAAATTTGCTCTCGAGGGAAAACGAGTTGGAAATATTATAACTCCGTATGTAATCGTCGACGTTGACAATTCAAGCCTATTGGCGCAGACAGAGTTATTTGCTCCTATCGCCGTAATAATGAAAGCGAACTCGGATGAACATGCAATTGAGCTAGCGAACGAAACGGACGCCGGATTAAGCAGTTCGATATTTACAAGAGATCTACAGAAAGGAGAACGTTTGGCACTTCAAATCGAGTCAGGCATGACTCATGTCAATGATTCACCTATCAAATGGCAGGGAGATGTTCCATTTGGCGGGACTAAAGGATCTGGCATTGGCAGATTTGGTTTTCCGTGGATCATCGACGAGTTAACAGTTTTCAAGTGGATATCCATACAAGAATGATTTCTTTATTAAATGAGCTTTGTTTTGTATTCTGAAAGGGAGGCGTCGGGTGACTAAAACATTATCTCATTAAAACCGCGAAATTCTCGACGGTTTTTGCCGCTTCCACCAGCGAACAAACGCTGATTTTGACAGGTGCGCTAGGGGCCGTTAGATATTGGGAGGAATTCAAGTGAGCGTAGAATTCGTTAAGTCCGCATCCTACGTGCAGGTCAATGCAAGACTAGGTCTATTGACTCTAGACCCGACCAATACAGCGGTTATCGTGGTGGACATGCAAAATGATTTCATTTCTGATGGAGGTATGTTTGCCCGAGCGGGTTTTCCGCTTTCATCGTCTCGTGAAGCTGTCGAACAGACTGTACGCGTCCTAGCCTCCGCTCGCTCCGCCGGGATGAAGGATGTCTATCTGAAACATGAGTTCGAGAGCGACCTCTCTAATCTCGGAGAACCAGAAGCCCCAAACCGTTTCAGAAACGGTGGGGTTGGCGAGTCCGTCGATTTACCCAACGGGGGAATGGGTCGCTAATTGATTAAAGGCACTTGGAACACGGACATTATAAGCGATCTCACTCCCGAGCCCTATGACATCGTTGTGTCGAAGCACCGATTCAGCGGCTTTTTCGTGACGGCGCTCGATGCAATCCTGAAAGAGTTTGGGATTAAGCAACTGATATTCACTGGCGTCACATGCTGCGTATGCGTCGAATCAACTCTTCGTGATGCATTTTACAGAGACTATCAATGCCTCTTACTAGCTGACTGTACAGCGGAACCGTTCGGTCATAACAATTATGAGGCAACCCTTCTTGCAATAGAAAGAATGTTCGGTTGGGTATCGGACTCCGCTTCGCTTCTACAAGCACTCTCGGCAGTTGGATAGCTTTCTATCTCACTCGCCGTTGTACTCGCGGGATACGATAGTTCAGAATAAACCGCCACATTGGGAGGTTTTTCTTTTGGTAAAAAATCTACAACAGTAAGAATGTCGGTTGACAAGAATATTGTCCGAATGAATCCCGCGTAAATCGCGGGCTTTTTTTATCGGATCAAGTTCTTGTCATTTTGCGATGACACGAACTTGATCCGATTCCCGATTCGTGACAAGAACATTATCCGATTGCCGACAAGCAGCCGGTTGCCCTGTAACTTGTTGAGCTAACGGGCAGGTTTGCGTGGTTGCGATCTATACATAGATATGCTTTCCAATAGATGGTAATATAAAATTAATACATAAAGCATGGATTTCATTATGCAATGGTTTTTATAATTCTTAATAATAAAACAAAGGATGATAGACGATGGGATATAACTTGAATATTAAAAGAACTGAGCTAGCAACCCCTATAACTCTAGATGAATGGAAACATTGTATTAGTACAGACCCTGAACTTGAATATGCTGATTTTATTGATGCAATAAACCCAATGACAAATAATACGATAAGAATCGATTCGGTGGGTATGGGTGTATGGAGTACGGAATTTAATAATGAGGAGTTCAAAATTACTTTTTCTTTTAGAGATGGTAAATGGGGAAGTGAAATATCAGCAAAATATGTAGATGAATTTCAAATCCCTAAAATGAAAGAAATAGCAAGTAAGTTAAATGCTAAAGTTATTGGCGACGATGGTGAAGAATATTAACAAATAAACACATGAGAATAGTAGATTATTATCCTTTATCAATTTTGATAAACTGATTATTCCACAAAGAGAGTTTAGTTCATTATTCTAACGAGTAACGTTACTTAAATAGGGATCGTCGGCTGCCACGCAGTCTTGACGATCCCTATTTAAGTGAGTAAAGTGCAGAATTACGGAACCTTCCTACTGTTAGAGGCGTAATATTGATGACACTTACTATTAAATGGATAATCACGGATAGATTATTTATTGCCAACAATAGGAGGAATAAGATGTCTCCATTCTTTGCTTTTGGTTTCCTAGCTCTGTTTTTACGTTTGGCATTAGGTATGTTATTTGGAAAAAGGATGGAAAGTAAAGGAGAAAAAGCAATGAAGGATTACAGACAGAACGGATACCTTCTTGTAGGCGTTGGAATTGTGGCTATTCTCGCGGGTATTGTTGACACTTTTTAAGCTCCCTCGGTATGATTTAATTTCCTCACGCAAGCTCGTCTATTCGCAGGATTTCATCCTTTAGATATCAATGACGAATGAAAGATAGCGAGATATATTAGGATGTTTCG
>NZ_JCAUAP010000035.1:0-11107 GCF_059692015.1 Paenibacillus sp. J22P165
TTAAGACGTTCTTCTTCTTTTAACCTTTTTCCCATGCCGAATCATCTCCCTTATCCCTATTTTAATAAAATGGGTAGGAAGACTCCAGTTTAGTTAGGGGGCCTAGGAGATATTAACAATGAAAACTGCGTAAGTGCAGTTTTTTTTGTGTTTTTTTGCGATTTGGGTGGGGAAAGATGCAAAAAAGCAGTTATTTGTGCTGAAATGGTGGCAAATCAGCATGAAAAGCGGAAAAGGCTGCACATTCGCATCAATTTCTTATTTTTGCTTCGTTCGCGAGTAAAAAGGGTGCCTTTTTGCATGTTTGGCAGAAAGGCGACTAAGTTGCTGTAACAACTCTTTACCTATTCAGGCATCGGCTTGTTGGAGCTCTCGTAGGCTTGCAAGATAGCCTGGAGCAGCCCAGGAAACCGTTCTTCCAGATCGGCTTTTCGTATGGTTAAGAACCGCTGGGTTCCCTGCACGCGGACATGAACGACACCTGCCTCACGCATCGTGCGCACATGGTGAGACAATGTAGATTTCACGACACTGACTTCGATGCCTCCGCACGTGCACTCCCCTAATTTATGAATGTCTGAGATAATCGATAATCGGACGGGATCGCTTAACGCATAGAGGACGGATGAGAGATGCATATCCTCTTTGTCTGGGTGAAATAGTACTTTCAGGATGCTTCCTCCTCGTTAAAATCGTAGTGATTGCATTTTACCATATCCCATGATATATTTCTATTGTTCGATAACAATCGAAGTATGGATACAATCAGTGCGAACATGCATCTTATAAGCAAAACATACTTAATCAATGAACGGAGGAACGACATGACGACTACGAATTCCAAACCATCAATAAATTCCCACTCTGTGGAGGCGTTGTTCAGACCTTTCACACTAGGTAATCTAGAACTAGCGAACCGGGTTGTAATGGCCCCGATGACACGAAGCTTTTCACCAGAAGGTGTACCAGGAGCAGATGTGGTGGATTATTACCGCCGCCGTGCTGAGAATGGTGTTGGCCTTATTATTACCGAGGGTACCCTGATTAATCATCCGGCGGCTACGAACGACCCACGAGTGCCTAACTTCCATGGCGAAGCGGCGTTGGAGGGCTGGAAGCATGTTGCTGATGCCGTGCATGAAGCAGGAGGACGTATTGTGCCGCAGCTTTGGCATGTTGGTATGACACGCAAGAATGGATCACTTCCGCATCCAGAAGCGCCGTCCATTGGACCATCCGGCCTCACGTTAACAGGTGAACAAGTGAATGAGCCGATGACACAGGCGGACATCGATCAAGTTGTGCAAGCTTTCGCACAAGCAGCAGCGGATGCAAAACGAATTGGCTTCGACGGTATCGAGCTCCATGGGGCTCATGGCTACTTGATCGACCAGTTCCTATGGGAGAAAACGAATCAACGTACGGATAAATACGGTGGCAGTCTACTTGCTCGCACGCGATTTGCCGTGGAAGTCATAGAAGCTTGCCGCCGCGCGGTTGGCCCTGATTTTCCAATTATCATTCGTTTGTCACAGTGGAAGTCCAGTGAATATACAGCGAAACTCGCGGATACACCTGAGCTGCTCGGTCAATTGCTTGCGCCTTTAGTCGAAGCAGGCGTAGATATCTTCCACTGTTCAACTCGCAGATTCTGGGAACCAGAGTTTGAAGGATCTGACCTGAATTTTGCAGGCTGGGTGAAGCAGTTAACGGGTAAACCTACGATCACTGTGGGGTCAGTCGGCTTAGATGATGAATTCATGGGATCTTTCAGAGGAAAAAGCGCAGGCACATCTGACATCAACGAGTTGCTTGTCCGTTTAGAAAAGAACGAGTTCGATCTCGTGGCGATCGGACGCGCGCTGTTGGTTGATCCTGCTTGGGCCCCGAAGGTTCGCGACGGACGATTCGATGAATTGCTACCATTCACTGTTGATGCACTAAAACGTTTATACTAATAGTTACAAAGCACAAGAAACGGCCTCTTAGGAGACAGTCTCTTGTGCTTTTTTTATTGCGTTAGCTCACTCAGTAGTTCGTACGCGCAAAAGTGGCATCACTTTTCACTGTCGCCGTGCTTGAAGCGTTAATGACCTCCACACGCAGGACATAGTTGTAATGACGGATGTAGTAGGTAGGCGCGCTGTAGGATTGGAACGAGACTTTGCTGCTGTCGGCCCAACCGGCCACAAGGTTGAAGGTAGCGTCTTGATTAAAAGCTGTCGTGCCATCATATTGGGCAAGGACGATCTGATTACTAGTGTTTTTTCGGATGAAATAGCCTGGGAAATTAATGGACTCCAGTGAAACGCTAGACGTATTAGCTAAACCTGGAACCACACGGAACTGAGAATCCAGAGCAGGTGAGACGTTAGGATCTATACGAAGGGTGTAGTTACTATGACGTATAAAGTAGGTTGGAAAATTGTGAGACGCAAATTTGCTATAGCCAGTGGCATCGGCCGTTGAAGGCCCGAAGAGACGAACTTCGTACAAGGTGGGCGTATACCAGTTGCTCGGATTGTTGAACAGCACCGCATTCACGAGGTTAATCCGTACATAGCGCGCCGTGAAGTGTACTTGATCCGTTGTAAACCCATAGGCGGTATTCGTCGTGCGATCAATCGCAGCGTAGTTGACGCCGTCGTTGCTGATTTCGATTTTGTACTTGTGATAGCCTTCTGAACCTTTGTATAAAAACCAAGAGATATCGACCTCCGTAATCGTCCTCGGTGCTCCAAAATCGACCTGCCACCAAGCTGGCCATGTGGAGCTAGAAGCGGCCCAAGAGCTCTGGGCATTGCCATCTAGCGCATTAGCTGCGGAAGAGCTGGCTGCGGTTGAGCTTGCCGTTGCTGTCTTGCCTGTGGCGTGATTCACGTGCGTTGGCAGCGTGACAGTGCCCGTTACGGCATCAATGTTCCAAGAGCTGTACCAGTTCAGCGTGGCCGAGGCGCTCGTGTCATTCAATGTCAGTGGCAGCCAAATGTATTTATGATCGCTCAAGTTCAGCGGATTCCAACGGTCAGCCATATAAATGTAACTGGTCGTCGAGCTGCCTGTGACCGTCATGATGTTCTCGATTTGCGTGGCGTATGCCGCAGGATCTCCGAACGGCGAAAGTGCAGACCAAGTGCCTGTCATAGAAGACGTCGTAGCATAAGCTCCTTGATTTGGGTACCAGCCGGACGCTTGGGAGGTGAACAGGTAGTAGGTGTTGTTCTTCTTCACGACGGCAGGCGCTTCGCGATAGCCATTCTCGAAGATCCAGCCGACGAAGGAAGAGACATTCGTGTAGCTGGCGTTGAGTTGGAAGATAGCCATCGTGTCGTTGGCGCCGCCGTTTTTGCGGGAAGCCGTCACGAGGTAGGCGGAACCGTTCGTATCAGCGAATACCGTCATATCACGGGATTCATAGTTAAGTGGACGGAAGCTGCCTTGGTAAGTGAAGTTTCCGTTTGGTGTAGAGCTCGTGGCGACGGCCACGCGGCCCAAACTATAGTCGGTGCCATTTTCATAATGGGCCCATAAGACGTACATGCCAGTAGAGGCATTGTAGATAACTTTCGGCCGCTCGATTTTGCTGGAGTTAAGCTCGGTCGCAGAGTTTTTGGTGAGGATCGCGTTGCTGAAGGTCCAGTTTTTGAGATCTGTTGAGGTATACACATTTACACTATCGAACGTTCCGCTCACCGCATGCTCGCCGTACCAGTAGTACGTTGATCCTAATTTTAAAATATTGCCGCTTCTCGCTTGGATCTCATTACCTGCCGTATCGGTCCAGTTTGAGCCATTCGAGATGGTAACACTTGCAGCGCTTGCTTGATGCGGGATGAGCGCCAAAAACACAGCAGCCAAGAGTGCATACAACAGTGTGGTGAGCATTCGTCTTATGTAGATTGTCATTCGTTAACTTCCTCCTTCTATGAATGGGATGACTGTCACTCAGCATGCTCTGAGCTCGGGTCTCTACTTTATCGTACGAACTTGTGTAAGCGGTTACAACTGAACGAAAGTGATATTCATGAACAATATTGCGGAGCGGCGAATGAAGATTCAGCAGGTACCTCTAAATAACTGATATATGGAGTGCCTGCCTTGCTCCTCCCACGGAATAACTGGAAAACCTCCATCTAAATTTGTGATATTCGAGGTGTTTAATGAACTAACTGGAAAACATACAGCTAATTTTGGCCATTCTCACCTTTTTTACTGAATCGGGCTGAATTACCTGTATTTTTTCCATATAAATCCAATTTGTGGAGGGATCTAATGATTTTAACTGTATAATTTCCATCTATGTACATGGGGGGGGAGTGGACGCACAATAGTAGGGAGTACTGGTAGATGTGAGATGAGGGGGGAGTGGACGCGCAATAGTGGGGAGTACTGGAGGATGTGAGATGAGGGGGAGTGGACGCGCAATAGTGGGGAGTACTGGTGGATGTGAGATGAGGGTTTGGAGGTAACAGTGAGACACAATGGAGCGTGACAAAAGGAGCTGGACAGGAGGATGTGAAATGAGGGGGGCTGCCCAAGATGCGGGTGACGAGACACTGTTTTATGGCTGGGTACAGGCAGAATCTATGCTCTTTTGGAAATCTGTCTAGTTATTTGGTATCCTGCACAAATTTCCATGTCTTTACAATAAAATAGCAAATTTCGCAATTATCCTATGGTAGAATAAGAGCGTTCTTAATAGCTTGTCTGTCCGATAAGCAAGCGCTTATGTAGAAAAGATTTTGACTCAGCCAATAAGCTAAGGAGGAATTGCAATGAGTAAGCTCAAAGGATGGAAGTCGAGATTATGGAAGACAACGCTGGCGTTGACAGTAGCCATACCGTTCCAAGTGTTGGCTGCGAGCAGCTGGCAGACGGTGATGGCGGAGGGGCCGACAGATCCGGCACCCTTTATTGAAGCTAAAGTCGTTAACGGGAATGCAGGGAAGAAAGTTCTTTTTGACAATACACACGAGCAGACAGCTGGAGCAGCGGATTGGGTCATTGATGGGGCTTTTTCGGATTTCGGCAATGCGTTAGCGAATAATGGTTATTATGTAAAAGAACTGCGCAAAACGACGCCAATTACGTTGGCCGATTTGAGCGGTTATGATGTTTTCGTGGTAGCGGAGTCCAATGTTCCGTACAAAACGAGTGAGCAAAACGCCTTAGCCCAATATGTGGCTGGTGGCGGCAGCATTTTCTTCATCGGCGATCACTACAATGCCGATCGCAACAAGAACCGCTGGGACGGCTCCGAGGTATTCAACGGCTACCGCCGAGGTGCCTGGACGAACCCAGCAGCGGGGATGAACGCAGAAGAGACTGCCTCCTCTGCGATGCAAGATGTAGCCAGCTCGGACTGGCTGGCTACGCAGTTCGGTCTGCGTTTTCGCTTTAACGCCCTCGGCGACATTAATGCGAATAACATCGTAGCGCCTGCGCAAGCTTTTGGGATAACAACAGGTGTCTCCAGTGTCGCGATGCACGCAGGATCTACGCTAGCCATTATTGACCCGACGAAGGCGAAGGGCATTGTGTACTTGCCGCAAACGAATGAAGCTTGGGCGAATGCGGTGGATCAAGGCGTCTACAACGGAGGCGGTGTTGCGGAAGGCCCGTATGTGGCTATTTCGAAAGCAGGCGCAGGCAAAGCGGCCTTCATCGGGGATTCCTCACCGGTTGAGGATGCAACGCCCAAATATGTGCGCGAGGATACAGGCGCGAAGAAGACGACGTATGATGGGTTTAAAGAAGTAGACGACGGCATCCTGCTGGTGAATATGGTGAACTGGCTGTCTACCAAAGAAAGCTACACGAGCTTATCTGAAGTTAGTGGCTTGCAGCTGGATCAGCCGACAGCTTTGCTGCCTTTTGAAGCTCCGGCAGCATCGACGGAACCACAGCCAGAGCCGTGGGCAGCACCAAACGCGGGCTACAAATGGTACGACCGCAGCACATTTAAGCCAGGCTCCTATGGTGGCCCAGCGGCAACGGCGAGTGCTACGTACAGCTTTGTAAAACAAGCAGTATTGCCAAATGCGGCGGACTTTCCAATTAGAGTCGTTGTGGATAACTTGCCGCCTTCAACGACCGTAACGGGCTTCAGCCTTGGTATCTACTTAGTTACCGGCGGATCACAAATCGCCAAAGTGCAGAACGCAGATGGCACTTGGCCGACAGCTAATGGTTACAGTGCAACGTTCAGCGTAACCGCAGACATCAACGGACACGCGACGAAGGATCTGAATGTACGCGTTGTCCCGGGAACGACCGCACCAGCGAATCTCAGATTGCGTCAGAATGGCACGAATCTGAAAACGGAAGCCGTCACGCTTGGAAACGTACCTGCGGAGAACTTGCCGGAAGAGGAGAATCCGATCCCTGCGAAGATCGCCATCTCGGAAGCACGTGCGAAAGCAGCAGGTACGTTGGTTACGGTAGAGGGTGTTGTTACGACGGAGCCAGGTGCATTTGGCGGGCAAGCCTTCTATTTGCAAGATGCAACAGGCGGCGTGTACGTATTCCAAAGCTTGAGTGGCTTCCACAAAGGGGACACGGTAAAAGTAACAGCCTTAACAGCGCTATTTAACACGGAGTTTGAGCTTGCTGATCCTGTAGAGATTGCCAAAACAGGCGTCGCTCCACTCCCAGCGCCTACGCCGGTATCCGCTGTAACAGCGGACAACCAAGGACAATTGCTCACACTTAACGATGTAACGATCAGCAACATCATTACGGCAACACCGACGGGTTCATTTGAATTCGACGCTATCAAAGACGGCGTAAGCAATCACATTCGTGTCGATACACGAACCGGGTTATCCTTAAGCACCTTCCCATATACAGCCGGGCAAAAGGTGACGGTTCAAGGTGTTGGCGCTATTTTCAAAGGTGTATTCCAATTGAAACCACGTGGCTTGAGCGATTTCAGTGTGGTTGCAGATACCGCAGCACCAGTAACGACAGCGACCCTATCCAGTACACCGAATGGAGCAGGATGGTTCAAGAATGACGTAACGGCAACATTAACAGCTGTAGATGATCAAGCGGGGGCAGTCGTCACACAATATGCCATCAATGGCGGAACTTCGGCGGCCTACACAGCACCAATCGCGATTGGTACTGAGGGTACAACAACCGTGAGTTATTCCTCTACCGATGCTGCGGGCAATGCGGAAGCTGCGCAGTCCTTGCAAGTGAAGCTGGATAAAACAGCGCCAACTGCGATCCTTACGGAATCGGGTCATGCTGTCAAGGATGTAACCGAAGCAACTTCAGTGACATTCGAATTGGCTGTCAACGATGCGATTTCGGGTGTTGTTGATCAATCTCTGACCTTGGATGGCCATGCCATTACAAGTGGTCAAACGATTGCTGCAGGCAGTCTAGCTGTAGGTGCGCACACGGTGGCCTATCTTGTAGCGGATGCTGCAGGGAACACGACAAGTGGTACGCAGACATTTAACGTGGTTAAGAAGCCATTATCCATCGGGGCTCCTGGTCAGCCTGTTTTAACCTCTAATGCCGGATACTCCGGTTTAAAAGATGGCAACTACACGATCACGATGAACATGTGGTGGGGGAATAATGGCACTATTTTTAACCTATACGAAAATGGTTCACTCATCAGCACGAAGACACTTTCAGATGCTTCCCCAGCGGCTCAAATCGCCAAAGTTGATGTAACTGGCAAACCAAATGGCACATACACGTACACCAGTGAACTTATTAATTTATTCGGTACGACGACTAGTCAGCCTCTTGTAGTAACAATTACAGACGCATCTCCAGGTAAGCCTGTCTTATCAAACAATAACTGGGATGGAGATGGCAACTATCAAGTCACCATGAACATGTGGTGGGGCACGAACGCAACAGGGTATCGCCTCTACGAAAATGATGTGCTCATCGAAGAGAAAGGTTTGCAAGCCGCATCGCCACGCGCACAAAGCGCTGTCACAGCCATCGCGGGTCGCGCCATTGGCGTTTATCAGTATCGCGTCGAGCTGTTCAACGCAGCAGGTGTGACATCAAGCGACGTAGTGAGTGTTACCGTTACGAAGTAAGCGAATGTAGAGCATGAAGAACAGCCCTTCTGGTTGGAGACCAGAGGGGTTGTTCTTTATTTTGAGTGGTGGGCACTCGTCAGCGGTAGGTAGTCCCTTTGTGATGAACTAACTAGACAAAAACATATCCCAATGGTAGGTTAAATGGATAATTAAGAAAGTGTGTGATTGATGATGTCTATTGCTTCGCAAGCCAAAGAAACAACGGGTGGCAGCCGTTTATGGATGGTGTTGGTGCTCGGTTTACTCGCCTCCTTCGGGCCACTTTCCCTCGATATGTATTTGCCTGCTCTGCCTGTCATTGCTGGTGACCTCCATACGACAACTTCGCTCGCCCAAATGAGCTTAACCGCCTGCATGCTCGGTCTCTCCTTAGGCCAGCTCATAGCTGGATCGGTGAGTGATGTACGCGGAAGACGCATGCCTTTGTTGGTTGGCCTGTTGATTTATGGCATCTCTTCTACACTTTGCATGGTTGCTCCATCAATTTGGGCGTTCCTGATCCTACGCTTCGTACAGGGGATGGCAGGAGCTGCGGGGATCGTGATCTCTAGGGCTATCGTTCGTGATATGTATGAGGGGGTTGCGTTGACGAAGTTTTTTGCGTTGTTGATGCTCGTTAATGGTTCGGCTCCAATTCTAGCTCCGATTATCGGCGGCCAGCTGCTGCAATTTACCTCATGGCGCGGGGTATTCCTTGTGCTCAGCTTGATTGGTGTTGTGATGCTTATCATTGTTGTATTTGGGCTAAAAGAAACACACCCGCCTGAACGTCGCTCCAAAGGCGGTCTTACCAATACGCTTCGTATTTTCCGTGGCTTGCTCACAGACCGATTGTTCATGGGCTACGCGTTAACGCAGGGGCTTGTTTTTGCTGGCATGTTCGCTTATATTTCGGGGTCGCCGTTTGTTTTGCAGGATATATTTGATGTGTCTCCACAAATGTTTAGCGTTATTTTCGCGGTTAATGGGGCTGGCGTCATTCTTGCTGGTCAAATTACAGGGCGACTCGCGGGCAAAGTTAGCAATCACCGTCTGCTAGCTGGTGGCTTAGCTGTAGCTGTTCTCGGCGGTCTGCTGCTGCTCATTGCGACACTTAGCGGGGCTGGGCTCATCTTGATTTTGCCAGCATTTTTCCTTATCGTCGCTTGTATCGGTCCCGTATCCGTATCGACTTCTTCCTTGGCTCTGCAAAATCAAGGCCAAACAGCCGGCAGCGCCGCAGCATTGCTAGGACTCATGACCTTCGTCATCGGAGGATTAGTGGCACCGCTTGTCGGACTTGGCGGGAGCCAAACGGCTGTGCCGCTAGGTATTATCATCGCCGTCATGGAGCTGGGTGGCGTGCTTTGCTTCGTTTGGATGACGCGAGAAAAAACTTGATCAGCGCTCACCTTTTTTAAAAAATTCAAAGATTTTTCACAATTATCATTTATACTGAAGAAGAATTGACCAATTTTTGAAAAAGGTGGGTACTACGCATGAAGCGCATCCATAAAACGTTGCTTATCGGCACACTCGCAGCTGGATTATTGATCAGTGGCGGATTCGTACTTCAGTATAATCAAGCATTTGCTAACGACACAGCTTCTACGACGTCATCAGTACCTAAGAAGTTTCAGGATAAACATAGATTTGAGAAACATCCAGCACCACCGAGGGGCGGGTTTGACTTTGGAAATGGCGGTTTTGGCGGCGTAATCGACTTTGCTTCCATACTGGGTATAGATAAAGGCGTACTCAAAACGGAACTCGAAGCGGGCAAAACGCTCGTTCAAATCGCCCAGGAGAAAGCGAATCTCAGTGAAGATGCGTTGATTGCTAAGCTGACTGAGGCGGAAACGACGAAAATCGATACAGCACTAAGCTCGGGGAAAATGAAGCAAGAGCAAGCGGATAAGCTCAAAGCAGGTCTTGCTGATCGGTTGAAAAAAATCGTTGAAGCCAAATCTCACGCAATGGATTTTGATAAAAAGCCAATGCCTCGCGGCGGTAACATGCCTATGCCTGGTAGTGCATGGGGCAGCCCGAAAGAAATCGCTGCGATTCTCGGCATTACCGAGGAAGAACTGGCTGCAGAGCGTAAAGCAGGGAAGTCCCTTGCCGAGATTGCGGCTGCCAAAGGCATCACGCAGGATCAGTTGATCGCCAAGCTCAAAGATAGCATGACAGATGAACTGAAAAGCTTCGTCGAACGCAAAGGCGGCGGCGAGCGCCCAATTCCACAGCCACACGGAGATGGTGGTTCGTTCAAAGGTAAACCAGGACGTGGTGGCGAGCATAGACCTGCGCCGCCAGCGCCACCAACACCGTCAGGGACGTAACTCATGTTGAATAAAGGTTGCCAGTATCGAGCACATCGAGCGAGGCAACCTTTTTTTGTGTCGATTGGGGGAAATGGATGAAAGAGAAGAGTAGTCCGAAGGAGGAGTAGTTGAATGGAGGAACTCATCGGGCATTGTCGCACATGTGAGAAACCCGTTTATTGTAGAATGGGGTTTCTAGATGGCGTCGTACAACCGGATAAAACGCTGTTATGTTTTGATTGCTCTGCTGATGTACACGAGGTGCAAGTGATGGCGGATAAGGAGGAGTGAATGGTGAACTCTGACGCTAAAAGGAAAGGGCAGCTGCTCTAACTGGTGATTCTCGCTATAACAAACTAGCTTGCGCCAACAATTGCATCCCGTCAGAGCAAATTAGCTTGCACTAACAGGTGCATCCCGTCAGAACAAATTAGCTACTCCACAATTCCTGTCCCAACCAACATGAGAGTAATTCCGTCACTGTCCCTCCCTCGACGCCACTCTTCCGTAGTGCATTCCCCAATTCCTTCTCTTTCACTCCCCAGCTTTACACGTAAACCCGACATTAGATGGAAAAAGTACAGCTATTGTTGAAGGATTTCGTTGAAATGAGCAAATAACTGGAAAAATGCTCTTCTGTCAAGAAAGTGGACGTCACTAAGTTATGCGACCCGTTGGTAATATAGTTGCTCAAATTGAGCGGGAGATATGTAGCCAATGGTGCTATTCGAC
>NZ_JCAUAP010000036.1:0-7075 GCF_059692015.1 Paenibacillus sp. J22P165
GCGTCCTCCTGGATGGGTTTTTGAGGCAATGACCTCGTGCGTAACCCCATCGTACCGAGGCGCTCGTTTTTTTACAAAGCTGAAATTTATCCATCTACAGGAATCTAACGGTGAACGTTTGTACAATACAACGTAACGGGAGGCTGCCAGCACGATCGGCAGCCATTTGCTCTCCTAACAGGCAGGATAATGTGGAAGAAAATAGAAAAAATAATATAGAATACGATTGAAATTGGGAATGTAGAGGGGATAAAAAGTGGGGTTTCAGGAACTAGATGATTTGGTACTTTATATTGAAAAAGTAAATATCGAGTACAATGTTTAGTGGGATCGACCTATCGAATTAGGCAAATGGAGTATCAGGGAAATTATTAGTCATATATGGTTATGGGACAAGTACAGTCTTGAACTAATGATACCGTTAGTACAGCAAGGTGTTACTTTGAAATTTATTGATCAAACAGCTATAAACTCTAATCTGAGTCTTTTGCAAAGACCTTACAAAGTAATTTCGAATTGATTCAGCTCTTAAAGGAAACTCGTTGTAAACTAATTGCTAAATGCAACAGTCTGGATGAAAATGTTTCTTTTAATGTTGGGAAGAGAGAGTACAACATTGAATCATATATTAAAAAGTTTATAACGAGTCACGATCAACATCACATGAAACAAATTCATAGCTTTCTTGAGAAAAATAAGAATGAATCATTAAGCTAACGAAAGAACGAGAGTACAATAACAACAAGAGAAGGCAGCCGCCCCTATTGGATCGGTTGCCTTTTCTCAACTAACGGGCAGGTTAGCACGGTACATTTATTTACAATGTTACCTAAAAATTGGAACATTTTTTAGTTTATTTCCGTCTAAGCTTATGAGGTGGAGGACGATGGGAATTGGACAATTTTTATGGAGAATCATTTTATGTACATTAATTTTTGGCTGTTCAACTAGCGCAAATAAAGAAAGTAGTCATCATGAAAATTTGGATCCAGTGCAAATCGAACGAGCAGTGACTATCAACCCGAAAATAGAAAATGAATTACAAAAAAAGAAAGATGAACAATTAAAATCAGTTTCAGGACTCTTTAAACCATCATTAGAAGTGCAGAAAGAGGATGGGAAAATAAAACTTAGTTTTTATCTTCAGAATCTTTCAGGTAAAGAACAACAAATTTCATATGGGTCAGGACAAAAGTACGATATTTTTATTTACAATGAGCAGAATGAAGAGATTTATAAATGGTCTATTAATAAAGCGTTTACCCAGGCTCTAATTGTAAGGAATTTTATTAAAGATGATAAGCTTAATTTTAACGAGGAATGGAACTTACAAGATAATAAAGGGAATTTAGTACCACCCGGGAAATATACAATTGAAGTGAAAATAATGATAAATTTAAAATCTGAAACAATAAATCAAGATGAGCTAACTGCTAGAACAATATATGAAATTGTATAATAAATTCTATTTTATCGTCGACAAGGCAAAGAATAACTGAGAAAATCATTAACCTAACGGTGAACGTTTGTTCAATAAACACACCTATGGGAGGCTGCCGGCATGATCGGCAGCCTCCATTACGTTAACGGGCAGATTAGTTCCAATATATGGTATAATTAGGTGAGGGGATCATTGTGAGGAGGAGCTATGTTAAGGGAAATAAAGATAACAGGTTGAAATGACAGGAGATCAGTATGACAATCGGAAAGTACGGAAGTAACAGTGAACGATTACTAAAAGATTTAATGAATTTGATGGTACCAATAGAAGGTGGGACTGTTGAATTACGAGATTATATTAATATGAATAAATGGCTTAGTTCTGATTACACTTTGTCAGACCCCGGTAGAGGGAGCGGTAAAAAGGTTGTCATATGGACTGAAACGATTGAACCTTTCTATGTAATGAAGTATCCGGTAACACAGCATTTGTATCATTTAGTCATGCATGATGAAGTAGAACCTATTATAAACGAACGGCCAATTACAGAGGTTTCGTGGTTAGATTCGCTTGTGTTTTGTAACAAATTGTCTAGAATGCTTGACAGGACTGAATACTACACAATCGCACATGAAAGTGAGAACACTATTTATAACAAAGAAGCGAATGGCTTTCGATTATTAACAGACGCTGAATGGCAGTATGCATGCAAAGCGGGAACGCAGGGATATCGGTATGAACTAATTGATAAGATTGCATGGTATGAAGAAAACTCTAATGGATCAGCACAACAAGTCGGAAAACTGCTTCCTAATCCTTGGGGACTTTACGATATGATCGGGAATGTCTGGGAATGGTGCTGGGATCTGTATGATACTAAACGATATGGGAACTATAGAATCTTCCGGGGAGGCAGTTGGGCTGAAGTTGAAAACAATTGTGGATCTACAATTAGAAGGAAGAGTATGCCTGATTTTAAGGCGGATGACCTTGGCTTTAGAATAGCATGCGGAATGTATTAATGAATTAATGCATCCTTTCACAAGTTGCATTTCAAAAACAGTGGGGAGTACCGTATTACATATAAAAACAGACCACTCAACTATCGGTGAACGATAGGGGATACAACATGCAAAAAAAACACAAAAATCTAGTGGGTATAAGAGGCTGGCTTCTATTCTATGTTATTATTTCAGTTGTTGGGGTTCTGATCAATCCATATAATATACTCAAGATCTTAGAGACAATAGAGTGGAATGTTGAAGGTGTATATGATGTTGTTTCTTACATTTCACTAGAAGTTCTTATTATCATGTCTCTTTATAATTTATTAAAGAAGAACAAAAGAGCGCCATTGATTACAATCATAACTGAGTTAATAACGATAATATTTGCAATAATTGATTTCTTTTTATCAAATAGAAGTCAATATGATGCTCTTGAGATGATGCTAGTTATCATTGTAGGAGTAATATGGATTTTATATTTTAGAAATTCGAAACGAGTAAAAACAACATATTAATAGTATCCATTAATATCCGATAACACAGCCCGTATTCATGCTTAGGGCGAGCGCCCTTAGTCTACTTGGTATTTCGGGGAAACAGAATAACACCTAACCGTATCGCGGCATTAAGCTATCGAAAGAACTAAAGTTCAAATCAAGACATGACAGCAGCTGCTATACGATCGCCTGCCTATTTTATTGAAGTAACGGGAACGATTGTGTGAATGGCTTGCTTTCTGTGATAACCCCTCATTGTTAATTCAAGCAGAGACAAGAAGACTTGGTGACTTTCATATATAAAGTGAATTGGAGCAATTCTCATGAAAAGAAAATATATTTTTATTTTAGCATCTTTGGAAATGTTTCTTGGTTTCTTGGGTTTTGCTTTCCATGTTTATCTCAATTTCTTTACTGTCTCTTCATTTTTAGGAATTATGGTAAGTATTCTTTCATTTTTAAGCGGGTTATTGATTTTTATCGGTAGTAATATACCATTTAAGTGGTCGATTCTTACTCAATTAATTCAAATTGTAAGTTTAAAATGGGGATTTTTTTCATTTGCGTTATTATCAGGCGTGGGAACGTATCTCTCACTAAATATTAATATTTTTGAATCATCATTTAAAATTAAAGCGAGTTATGAAGTATTAAGTAAATTTTCTTTTGGATCAATAAATAGCGATTTTACATTAGGAATTAATATTATACCTATTGTTTTGCTGTATCTACTTGTGAGAGAAGAGAGATTAAACTAACGGGTAACGTTTGTTTAATAAACACACCAATGGGAGGCTACCTGTATGACTGAAAAGTGTGTTTATAAAATTCCAGTCACCGAATGAATATATTGATAATCCTATTGGAGGGGTTCAATGCGTGGTTGTGAGAGAAGACTCAATAAAGCATATTTTGATTAGAAATCATGATAATAGTAGTTTTATCTGTAAAGTTGATCCAATATCGGGTTTACATAATGAACTGGAAATGAAACGTTTTAATGAAAGCGAAATTTCTAGAGGATTTTATGTAAGGATTAGTAATGATTTTTTTGGTGTTTTTGCATCTCAGAAAGGACCACAATTATTTTTGAATGACCAATTATTCCTAATTAAAGAAGCGGAAATGACTATTACATTAAATCAAACTGAGATTGAAAACCACTTTGTCTGCAAGTGGAAGGACAAGGTTATTTTATCTCATTATTACTCTGCTCCTAAATATTTGTGGACTCATTTTACTGATGATGATGAATTTATTGATTTCTTTCTATGGCTAAAAAATAGTATTAATGAGAAGAGATTTTATGAGTTTTATACTTCAAAATGAAGCTTGATCATTCAACTAACTGAGAACGATAGTTGAATCAACTATTCTGCTTTTATTTGTGTCAGAAGTACTTCATAAATTGTTTGGGTGGATGGATTGGTATTTTAGGGTATAAGTTTGTAGTGATAATAGTACGAGATAAGAAAAAAGTAAGTACCGTGATCACAATAATATCTGCTATAGGATTACCTGTTATCTTCTACTTATTATTCATGGTGACATTGAGACTTTGAATTTGCCCTAAGAAGGAACGTAACTTAAGTAGGGATCGTCGACTGCCGCGCAGTCTGACGGTCCTTATTTGGCGAGGGTTAGGGTTTAACTTGCCGTTACAGATAGCACGGAAAATTGTACTATCTGTAACGGCAAGTTATTCGAGAATTTTCCCATGAAGCAGGCAACTTTATTGCCTACTTTTGTCTTATTCTTAATCTAACTATTGCCTGTACCTTTGCCCGTACCGCCCGTACCTTTACCCGTACCTTTACCCGTACCTTTGCCCGTACCTTTACCCGTACCTTTACCCGTACCACCCGTACCTTTGCCCGTACCACCCGTACCTTTACCCGTACCACCCGTACCTTTGCCCGTACCACCCGTACCTTTACCCGTACCACCCGTACCTTTGCCCGTACCACCTGTACCTTTACCTGTACCACCCGTACCTTTGCCCGTACCACCTGTACCTTTACCCGTACCACCCGTACCTTTGCCCGTACCACCTGTACCTTTGCCCGTACCACCCGTACCTTTGCCCGTACCACCCGTACCTTTGCCCGTACCACCCGTACCTTTGCCCGTACCACCTGTACCTTTGCCCGTACCACCCGTACCTTTGCCCGTACCACCTGTACCTTTATTGGACACGGGATTTCGAACTAAGAACTCATCTAACCCGACATCTTGAGCTTGTTTTATTAAATCTAATATTTGTGATTCTCCCATATTGACTTGACCACCTTTCGTTAAATATCCTTGTAAATCAAGGTGTTGTATCTTATGTAAATTGATTTTTATTTGTTCTAGTGATATGTCCAGATGTATTATCAAAGCCACTTACTTTCTCATAAGATATAAAAAAGCAAGGGAATGATTGAATGGAACATACTGCTATTCCTACTTATGGTATAACGATTGAGCCGAAGGTTCTTAAGGTGCTAAATAACGATGTATGGAGAGATGACCCTGTTTCATCCAAATTAATTGTAGACAACATTCCATATGAGATTGGGATATCATATCGGGGCGATCATACCCGTAAATTTCGAAAAAAATCCTATAGCATCGACTTTAGGTTATATAAAGAAGAATTTGCTGGACGTGAGATACACTTAAATGCTGAATACCGAGATCCATCATTAATGCGCAACAAGCTTTCTTTTGATTTTTTCCAGAGCATTGGGAGTTTTGCTCCAAATAGTAAGCATGTCTTTCTTGAATTGAATGGGGAGACAAAGGGGATTTATCTAGAACTTGAATCGGTGGACGAATTTTTTTTACAAAAAAGAAAACTTCCTCAAGGTCCTATTTTTTACGCCACGATCTATCATGCGAATTTTTCATTATTAACACCAAAGGAAAAGCCAAAACCGTCCCTCTTGTCTGGATATGTACAAAAAATGGGTAGTGACAAGGATAAACTAAATTTAGAAAGGTTTATTGTAAACATAAATACAGTTAACCGAGACCAATTTGGTGAAGCGATGAAAAAGGAGATGGATATCAATAATTATTTATTGTGGTTATGCGGGGCAGTGTGTACCCAAAACTACGATGGGTTTATTCACAACTATTCTATATTTCGAAATGAAGAGACGAGATTATATCAGATGATCCCATGGGATTATGACGCTACTTGGGGACGAAATTGGAATGGCGAAATAATGGAATATTATGCTGTTCCGATTCAAGGTTATAATACACTCACTGCACGCCTTTTGGATGTAAAGGAAATACGGCAGCAATACCGTCGTATTATGGAAGAAGTTTTAGAAACGAAATTTACGGTTAACGCGATAGAACCTATGGTGACAAATCTCCACAAGCAATTAACCCCCTATATTTCTTTAGATCCATTCAAAAAAGAATCCATTTCGCTATTTAATAGTGAGCCTGAATTTATCTTTCGCTTCATTGAAAAGCGCAACGATTATCTTCGAAAGCATCTAAAGGATCTTGTATAAAGGAGGGAGTACGCTGAAAAAAATACAAATGAAAAATACGGGAAAATCTGGCAGAGGAATTTTTGCAACCGAAAGCTTTCAAAAAGGTGACTTAATTGAGTCAGCCCCGATTATCGTTATCTCCAAAAACGAATGGGAAGAAATGAGGGAAAGCATACTCAAAAACTATATTTTCCGATGGGGCGAGGATAAAGCTATCGTTCTAGGATACGGTGCTTTATATAATCACTCTTTTTCTCCTAATGCGAGATATTTATCGAATAAAAATAATTTAACTATCGACTTCTTTGCCTATAAAGAAATTAAAGCGGGTGAAGAGATTTTAATTAATTACAATGGAGATCCTAAGGACCAATCATCATTGTGGTTTAAGGTTATCGACTAACAAAAACTGAAACAGGTAGTCTAATCTTACAAGAAATAGCCATCCTGCAAAGGATGGCTATTTAATTTGTCGTACTGACGGCGCGGTGTACTGTTTCATAGATGACAGGAAAGGTCATTAAGCTAAACATTCCTGTTAAGGCTAAGAAATGGCCTTTGTCAAAAAAGGAGCGCCTCGGTATGATGGGTTTGTCCCGGGCTTAAAACCCAACACCATCAAGGAGGCGCTCTTAT
>NZ_JCAUAP010000037.1:0-7009 GCF_059692015.1 Paenibacillus sp. J22P165
CTCCTGGATGGGTTTTTGAGGCAATGACCTCGTGCGTAACCCCATCGTACCGAGGCGCTCGTTTTTTTACAAAGCTGAAATTTATCCATCTACAGGAATCTAACGGTGAACATTAGCTCAATAACAATGTGAAGAACGCCTCTTAATTTGGCGGTATTTTTGATGCCCTAATATCATTCTAGATCACAGTAGAGCAAAATAAAAAGAAGGAAGTGCTAACGTCCTACTCAGGAACCGAGACCTTATTCTGTATCAACTTGAGTCATTAATCCAATATCACCCAATTCACCCAAATTAATAAAGGATATGATATTATAGGATTTGTGAATTCCAATTAATACTATTGGAGGTTCAAGAAAGGGTGACTTATATTGTTCAAAAAAATATTTCCATTAATCCTATGTCTTGCGTTGGTATTGACCGCTGTTCCAGCGCTAAGTGCAGCTAGCAATTCTGCACCTGCTGTGTTTTTAGACGGCAAACAGTTAGTATTTGAGGTGGATCCTCAGATAATTGATGGGAGCACATTAGTTCCGTTACGCAAGATTTTTGAATCTCTGGGTGCTCAAGTAGAATGGGAGCAGGAAACTAAAACGGTTACAGCAATTAAGGGCACTAGTGTTATTGTGTATACGGTTGGAAATGACTACTATACGAAAGATGGACAAGCAGCTATTATCCCGGTTGCAGGTCAGGTTATAAATGGCTCAACGCTTGTACCACTCCGATTTGTCGGTGAAGCACTCGGTGCAACTGTTGGATGGGAAGGAGCTTCCCGGACAATAACAATTAGTTCAACCACAAAGAAACAAGTCACAGTTAACCGTGTTGTTGACGGCGACACTTTTGAAGTGACATGGGATGGTATTACGGAAAAGATTCGTTTGATTGGTATTGATACACCGGAGACGGTTCATCCCACCAAGCCTGTTCAAGAAGGCGGGTTAGAGGCATCCAACTTTTCTAAAGGTCAATTGACAGGGAAGACTGTTTATGTGGAACTCGATGTGGAAGAGCGAGATAAATATGGTCGTTTACTTGGCTATGTATACCTAAAAGATGGTTCATTATATAATGCGGCATTAGCTGGCGAGGGATTTGCTAAAATGGCAACATACCCGCCTAACGTTCGTTGGGTAGAGTTGTTTAAATACCTGCAAACCAATGCTAGAGATGCGAAAAGAGGGGTTTGGGCTGATTTAGAACAGTCGGCTGCTCCAACAACTTCACCTGCGCAAGAAGTTTCTCCAAGACCTGATACTCCAAGTAATGTTACATATCAAAATTGTACTGCAGTGAAAGCGGCAGGCAAGGCACCACTATATAAAAATGATCCAGGTTATAGCAGTAAACTCGATCGTGATGGTGATGGAGTGGCATGTGAGTAGTAATAATCTGTAATCTGTAATGTTAAAATAATATTGAGATTAAAAACCGCCTTTTACTTGGCGGTTTTTTTATTGGGGATTTAATATTTCAAAGCGCATATGTTTGTGTCGCGAATGAACTTGAACCGTATTATCGTGCTCGCTACGCTAACGGGCAGTAATCTTCAATAAATGCACTACAGAGAGATTAGGTGAGAGCCGATAATTAATATAAGGTTATGAGCAATTTTACCTCATGCTTCCCAATTCTAGCCTAATGTTCATGGAATATCGAAGGGCATTCTATCGGGGGAATGACGACATCGAAAGGGAGTGGAGCAGGGATTGAAGGCGTTTTTAGTCGTTTTTATATCAGTATTCGGGTTAATTGCCGCCATTTTCATCGCCGTTCTTTGGGACTATATCTACTATCCGATTATCGGGTTTAAGGCTGAACACGCAGCAGTGGTCTACATGAAATCAGAAGATTTCGTCATCGAGAGCGTAGCCTATTCAAAACAGTTCGGAGAAGACAAGGGAAAATATCTCGTAACGGCGCGCCCGGCGACTAGACCTCAACTCAAGTTTTATGTGTCTGTGTCTCAAGACTTTAAAGTGGACGAACATAGCTTTAAGGAATCGAAATGGCGATATGACACGATCAAGGAGTACGCTCCTTTAATTTCTCAATTGAGTCCAGGCTTCGATTGTTATGCAGTCAATATAAACATACCGAAGGAGTTACTCGACAAGTTCTCTGCCGAGACCCAGTACAAGGACATTCGGAAGCTACATGAGCATGCTACTGAAGAATATCTGTTTATGGGAATGGCAGTTGATCCTGATTTTACTGAGCAAAGAGCTCTTGAGTATGGCTATCTCGTAACTGAGTTTATGAAGCAGAGAGCTCTAAAGGATGCTTCAATGGAGATTATCTTTTATCCAAAGAGCTTCATCGAAAGTCTAGGTAATGACATAAGGAAGAATGATGTTTTTACCATGCAAAGCGATACCATGAATAGCAAGTTCTATCGTGAAGCCTTACCGTTTAAAATCCAATTTGATACCCGAACAGGCAAAACAAAAACTACGCTAGATATGATCAAGTCTCCCGAGGATATGAAGCCGTTTTTGACAAAGAAATGAGGCCAAACAGAGACTTATTCAAATCCAACAGAGAAAATAAAGCATAGACTCACACAAAGTGCTGAACTAACGGATAACGATACTTGGGGGGAGCTATGCGGTGGCTCCTCTTTTTATTGAACGGGCAGTAGAGCGTGGTGGAATGGCTATTTATTTGTACAACCGTTATTCAAGTAAATTATAACCCAATAATAGTCCCACGATTCTTATTGTCATTACTACAAAAATAAGTATCCCGATTATAAAAAGTATCATGTTAGGACGTCCAGGCTTCCCAAGCACATCTAGTATTACTAATGGCCAGCCTAAGTACCACCAGAGTAACCTTTTTTCAGCTTTTTCGGCCCCGTAACTTTTCACGTGTTTAATTGCATCCTTTAACGACCCATAAACAAAATAACCGCTGCCAATCATCAAAACTAGACCAATTGTCCATACAAAAAACATTTCATTCAAGCTATGACCCCAATCTTGTATGATTTAGTATGAATATTATCTCCATTTTTTTGAATTGAAAGCCTAGTAGCACGAAACGGTTTATTCAGGTTAGTGTAATTTAATATCGGCTTGTTAAGCTAAAGGGCAGGATAACGGAGCAACCTTATCGAAAATACACAATAATAAAAACCGAAACAGAGGATGGTAAACAGTGAAATTATTGTGGGAAAGAATGGAGAAATGGCTTAAAAATCATGCACCAGAAGTATTAGAAGATTTAAACCCTGGGGCAAGTGAGTCCGAAATAATAGAATTAGAAACTGCTTTAGGTGTCAATTTACCAGAGGAATTCAAAGAATCGCTGCGTATTCATAACGGACAATCGGGTGATTCCCAGTGGCTAATCGCAGGATGGGAACTTCTTTCCACTCAAAGGATTTTGGATGAATGGACCGTTTGGAAAGAATTATATGATAAAGAGTCATTTATTGATTGGAATTCAGAACCCAAAGATGGGATTGCTAAAGTATGGTGGCAACTTGCGTGGATACCTTTAACATATAACGGCTGCGGGGATCATCACTGTCTTGATTTAGCACCAACCAATGAAGGTAAGAAAGGTCAAATCATCAGTATGTGGCACGATTCGGAGGAACGAGAGGTATTAGCCACGAATTATCAGGAATGGTTCGAGCATCTTGTTCAAACATTTGAAGCAAATGATGCAGAATATGTTTTTGAAAGCGGTGATTTTGAGTTTAATGCTATTCAAGACTAAACTAACGAGAGAACGATAGTTATATCACGACATGAAGGCAGCCGCACACGATCGGCTGCCTTCTCTGTTGAAGTAACGGGCAGTTATGCTCAATAATTCACACAACATATATGGAAATGACCAAAGTGGTTGACTTATCAACTACTTTGGTATATTCTTTCATGGGATGTGATTACTAATGGATTTACTCGATAATATTGCTGTCTTAATTCATGATGCCAAATTAGAGATATCTATGCACATGACTAAAAGTTTAGCTCCTTATGATATTACGCCTGAACAAGCCTTTATCATTGTTTTGCTTAATGAACGAGATGGGTTGTCTCAGGGTGAGATTGCTTTCGCTTTAAGAAAAGATAAATCAAGTATCACTCGGATGATTGTGAGCCTTGAAACTAAAGGTCTAATGCACAGAATTACTAATAGTTATGACCGTCGTTACTTTAAAGTATCATTAACAGATAAAGGTAAGAGCTTAGCTACAAATGTAATACCTTGTATTTCAGGAACTATTGATGTACTTGAAACAGGTTTTTCACTTGAAGAAATGAATGAACTACGCAGACTACTAATTAAGATGCGAGAAAATATGAAAAAATGATTTGCGCACACCCGATAGTTGATATATCAACTATCGGAGGAGGAGGAGTATCATGTTTGAGCATAACAATCAAAATTATGATGGGGTAGACTTTTGTAACCAAGATTTGAGGTATGGCGAGCTAACAAGTTGCACTTTCCATCGTTGCACATTTGCTAACGGATCGTTAGAGGAGATTACAATTAGGAACTGCCGTTTCATCGAATGTAATTTTCGGGGTGCCTCGTTAAATAGCTCCGTTCATAAGGAGTCTGCGTTTGAGAATTGTAACTTTACCGAAGCAAATCTATTTGTCTCGAAGTTTGAAAACTGCAAAATGACGGGTTCAGATTTTTCCAGTGCTAATATGGATGGGATCACCATATTCCAGGGGGATTGGTCTTATACGAATTTGAGGAATGCCAGACTGGTTAAGCAAGATTTACGTGGAATTAAATTTTATGAAACAGATCTAACCGAAGCAAATTTAGAAAAAGCTGACTTAAGAAATTGTGATCTTACGAGAACAATGCTAGCTAGAGCGAAATTACAGGGAGCCGATGTAAGGGGAGCTAAAATGGATGGTGTGGATTTCAAATCCATCACACTCAAGGGGATACGGATGGATACAGAGCAAGCAGTGTTGTTTTTACTCTCGCATGGAGCCAAAGTGAGTTAAATGACTATAGGTCTTATCTTTCATTGAACTAACGGGACACGAGAGTTGAGTAAATGTTACAGGACTGAAATCTTATTTTCATCTGGTATTAATCATTAAAGGTTATAATAAAAACCGACCCCCTTTAAAATATAAACTTAGACCCGCAGCCCGTTGCTGTGGGTCTCTTTTTGTTATTAACCTAAAGAGCAGTAGAGTGTGGTGGCGGTTATATGTATTATGAGTTAACATGCTTACTGTATGCTGATAATCCTTTACGAGCAAGGTTATCAATGTAGTTTACAATCGTTTCTGGGGCTTCGTTAAAATCGCTTTCAACCCAAGTCCGTATAATTCCAGTGCTACCTGATAGCAGGTAATTGTAAATGTAAATTGAATCAGATCCGCTAATTCCTATCTTCTTATACATCTCAAAAGTATTTTGGCGGCACAAATTGAAGACTCGTTCAATAAACGGAGTGTTTCCATACTTTCCAAGGATTGTTTGGCAAAGTTCCTTTTCTTCGTATATTAATGAAACAGCTGCAAAGGTTATGGCAGAGAAATTATTTTCTTTTCTAAGTGGCTGCATACTCTCAAATTTAATATACAGTTCATCTTCAATAATTTCTTGTAGATGGTAAACGTCCTTGTAATACTGATAAAAGGTCCCCCTGTTAATATCAGCTAACTTGCATATTTCTGCAACAGTGATTTTCCCAATTGGCTTTTTACTCAATAGGGAGAGATAGCTTTCACGAATTATTCTTTTTGTATACTGGACCTTCCTGTTTTCGCCCATATTCTCCTCCGATTTCAACACTTGCAATCAATACTGTCGGTTTAATAACATTTTATCTCATATTGACGAATGACAATTGAACATAAGTAAAACATAATAACACCTATGTTGGATTGTCAACATAACGTTATATACGAGAGGTTGATTATGATTGAAGATAAGTGGAAGAAGCTTTACAAGTTTCTTAATGGAGACTGTATTTAAGTTTATCCCTCTTCGTGATAGAAGAGACAAAGATAACTTTAATAAATCATTACAAACAAGCAATGCTCCATACATACTTCCAGAGAAATACCGTGCCAAATATGGGGTTGAAGAATATGATGGATTTACTGATACATTTGTTATACAGCCCGAAAATAATTCAAGTGATTTGTTTATCTTTTATCTTCATGGAGGGGGCTATTGGTCTCAACCGCTCTCTTTTCATTTTAAATTTTTCAAGAATGTATCCAAAGAATTGAATGCCAATTTTATTTTACCTGTATACCCAAAGGCTCCGTCTTACCATGCAATTGACGTACATAAAATGATAATGGAGAGGTATTTATACTTGATACACAATAAAGGTGTATCAGCCGAGAACATTATTTTGATGGGTGAATCTGCTGGTGGAGGTTTAGCTCTATCATTTTTGCAGGTTCTTAGAGATCAAGGATTGCCTCTGCCTAAGCAAGCAATTTTGATATCCCCTTGGCTGGATGTAACAAATACAAATCCTGCAATGATTGATATTCAACCCTATGACCCATTGCTTAATATTGAAAGTCTTGGATATGGAGGGTTTATATATGCAGGAGATTTAGATCCCAAGGACCCATTGGTGAGTCCCATATATGGGGACTTAGAGCGGTTGCCCCCGATAACTCTTTTTTCTGGCACACATGATATATTACATGCAGATATATTGAAGTATTCTAAAATTGCCACAGAAAAACGAATGGATGTTACCCTATATACTTATGAAAAAATGAATCATTGCTTTGTTGGTTTTCCGATTCCAGAGGGAAAAGAAGCATTAGGAATAATATCAAGTATTATTCGTGGAAATAAATAGTTTATTGCGATTAAACTAACGGGTAACGATAGTTGAACAAACGTAAAATGGCAGCCGCGTGCAGCCTATTGCGCTAAACATTCCTGTTAAGGCTAAGAAATGGCCTTTGTCAAAAAAGGAGCGCCTCGGTATGATGGGTTTGTCCCGGGCTTAAAACCCAACACCATCAAGGAGGCGCTCTTA
>NZ_JCAUAP010000038.1:0-5553 GCF_059692015.1 Paenibacillus sp. J22P165
GATGGCGGAAGGGATCCACGCGTTCCCATCTCGAACACGACCGTTAAGCCTTCCAGCGTCGATGGTACTTGAACCGCAGGGTTCTGGGAGAGTAGAACGTTGCCAAGCAGTATCCCTTTGGGATATTTTTTTTGCCTAGTTAGAATTGCCTTTATGGAGGCTTAGTGAAGTGGCTAAACACGGCAGACTGTAAATCTGCTCTCTTCGAGTTCGGTGGTTCGAATCCATCAGCCTCCATATACCTTATCTAGGGGCATAGTTTAAGGGTAGAACAAAGGTCTCCAAAACCTTTGGTGTGGGTTCAATTCCTGCTGCCCCTGCCAATTACATCAATGGGGATTAGCCAAGCGGTAAGGCAACGGACTTTGACTCCGTCATGCCAAGGTTCAAATCCTTGATCCCCAGCCATTTTTTACAACACTTGAGTCATTAGCTCAGTTGGTAGAGCACCTGACTTTTAATCAGGGTGTCGTAGGTTCGAATCCTACATGACTCACCAATTGCCTTATTTACAGCATGCGCGTATGGCGGAATTGGCAGACGCACTAGACTTAGGATCTAGCGGGTGACCGTGGGGGTTCAAGTCCCTCTACGCGCATCAAACATCCCCAAGCGTAACTTACGGCTTGGGGATCCCTATGCGGAAGTGGCTCAGCGGTAGAGCATCGCCTTGCCAAGGCGAGGGTCGCGGGTTCGATCCCCGTCTTCCGCTTTTTTCATCGGGACGTAGCTCAGCTTGGTAGAGCACCTGCTTTGGGAGCAGGGGGTCGCATGTTCAAATCGTGTCGTCCCGATATCAACCACATTTTTTCATCATGATGATGAAGAAATGTGGTTTTTTTGTACTTCTCTTTTACCCAAGGTAACTTAGTTACCTTGATGTAACTCATTTTCTAACCAGAGATGTTCGAGTATACTGAAAAAGAAGTGAAAGTAATCATTTTAAGGAGGCTAAAGTAAGTGGGAACGAATGCGAAAATAGGCGGCGGAGGTTTTCATCACGTTGCACTGAGAGCGAATGATTTTGACGCAACAGTCAAGTTTTATACAGAAGGTTTAGGATTTGTAGAGAAGAACAACTGGGGAGAAGGGGATAAGCGAGCTGTCCTGCTTGACTCTGGTGATGGGAATTACATGGAGGTGTTCGCTGGCGGTACAGGCGAGGAGAAACCAGAAGGTTATTTCTTCCATGTTGCGTTTCGTAGTAATAATGTAGACGCTGCTGTTGAGGTAGCTGTAGCTGCTGGTGCGGTCGTGACGGTAGCACCGAAAGACGCGATTCTAGGCGTGAATCCGCCAACACCTGTACGTATTGCCTTTGTTAAAGGTTTAAATGGCGAAATCATTGAGTTTTTCCAGAGCACTGGGGAGAACCAACTATAACTATTCAGGGTTGAGAGGGGCATGGGACATGGCATTTACCTTTACTTTATCACTCGGAGATGAAGCGCCTGATTTTTCATTACCAGCTACGAATGGACAAACATACACGTTGAAGGATTTCAGCGACGTTAAGACGCTCGTTATTTTTTTCACCTGCAACCATTGCCCTTATGTAATCGGTTCTAATGAAGTAACACGCGAAACGGCCAATCGGTATAAAGATAAAGGTGTACAGTTCGTAGGTATCAACGCTAACAGCGTGAACACCAAGCCAGAAGATTCCTTTGATCATATGGTATCGCACATGGAGGAGCATCAATATCCATGGACGTATCTGAGAGATGAAACCCAAGAAACGGCATTAGCCTATGGAGCACTAAGAACGCCGCATTTTTATGTCTTTGATGAAAACCGCAAATTAGTCTACACGGGACGCGGCGTTGATAATCCTAAAGATGCGTCAAAAATCACAATAAATAATTTAGATATCGCCTTAGAAGAGCTGACCTCTGGTCAAGCGATTACGTTACCGTTGACGAACCCACTAGGATGTAATGTGAAATGGGACGGTAAGGATGCGCATTGGATGCCTGCTGATGCCTGTGACTTGGTCTAACGGGCCTGATTCAACCTACATATCTATTCGTAAAACAATGATCCTCCAGACAATGGATGGTCATTGTTTTTTTATCTACGATTTAGAACTAGAAATAAAGTTAATATATGGTAAAATAGTAGAGTTCACCAAATCTACTTATGCTCTTTCAATTTGTTCACTCCATTAATATAAATCATAAGAATCTCATGTCGGAGGAGAATCCATCATGTCCTTTACCCAGCATCTAGTCCAAAAATATCAACACGAATGGCAGCAAACTCAGCAGCATCCTTTTGTTCAAGAACTAGGTCGAGGAACCCTAGACCGTAATAAATTCAGGTTCTATATGATTCAAGACTATTTATATTTAATTGATTATGCCAAATTATTCGCTCTAGGTGCGATCAAAGCACCAGATCTCAAAACGATGAGTGAATTCTCAGCGTCTCTTAGTAATATTTTACATGAGGAAATGGGCATTCATCGTTCTTACGCGGCTCGCTTCGGAATTACGAAAGAGGAGCTGGAGCAAGCAGAACCATCACCGATAACGCTCGCTTACTCGCATTATATGTTGCATGTAGCACAGAATGGTGGATTAGCGGAGTTGACGGCAGCCTTGCTTCCTTGTATGTGGAGTTACTGGGAGATTGGGCGTATGTTGAAAGAATTTCCGGGTGCAGTAGATCATCCAGACTACGGTGAATGGGTGAGAGGGTATAGTTCAGACGAGTTTGGCCAACACGCGCAATGGTGTATTTCTTTAATGGATCGACTAGCCTTAGGGAAATCAGAAAGCGAATTAGCGCGATTAGAAACTATTTTCTTGAATACAACTCGCTATGAGACTCTGTTCTGGGAAATGTCATATCAGCAGCAGATGTGGCTGTAATTTTCGACATAATCGCAACTGAAACGCATTCATAACAGTCCAGTGAGCGAATATACATATACGGAAATCATCAAAAGTTGGTTATCAACTGGGAGGTGTTTCGTATGATTTATTGGATTTTGGCTGTGATTGTCGTGGTTGTCGGTGTGCTGGTTGTCATGAGTCTAAGAAGAGGTAAATCCACAGCGCCTGCTGAAGTGAAAACGCACAAGCCCTGCTCCTACTGCAAGGAGGAAATCGCGATCGATGCGCCAGTGTGCAAGTACTGTAGGGGGGTTGTCTTGAGCTAGGTGATGTCATGCTATTGGTTCAATGGGGATGAAAAAGAAAAGCAACGAGACGTTCGCGATAAAGCGAGCCGATCGTTGCTTTTTGATATGCTAGTCTTTTTTGTTTCGTCTGCTGGCTTCTATCTATGGTGATTTAACTCATAAAATCATGTAACAAGGGTACTTCCATAAACTAATCACTTCAAAAAGTTGGCACTCAGCTTAAAAAAAGTGTAACATCTAACACATACAGCATACAGAAGGAGCTTGAATCAGTTGAATATTGAATTACACAATGAGTTACCGACCGATTTTGAAGAGTTGAAAAAAGCAGCTAATCGCACATCGAATTGGAGGGAGCGTCTTGCAGCTGTCGAGGCTTTAGGCGAGCATGATGACCAACAATCCGTTTATATTCTTAAACGTCTTATGGCGAATGATACGGTATATGTCATCCAGGAGACGGCTTACCGTAAGCTTAAACTTCTAGGTGAGGATGTACAATTGCCCCCTCGTAAGAAAGGTGACCTGATCAAAGGTGTAGGCAAAATTTTGCTTCGCATTAAGAAAAGCTTACCTGAAGGTCATACGTATGAGGCTTTCAAAGAAAAGCTGCAAAAAATGAGAAGTGATGTGTATGACACCTACGAAGGTGACAAAGGCTCTGATTTTGATCAATGGCTAGAATCGACTTGGTCGGGTTTATTAACTAATAAATAAGAAGTAACAGGTATGGAGTGAGTTTATGGCTAAGGGTAAAGGTGGAACAGGTAGAGGTACTGACAGCAAAGGCTGGAATCGGTGGAAAGCAAGCGAGAACCGAGCGAAGAGTGCCCCGAAACCCTACAAGAGTAAAGGTCTAAAAGCCGCTGCAATGGCGGCCAAGGCATCCGGTACATCAAGTGCGGCGAGTAGTCCGAGTACCAAAAACACCAAAGCTTAGCAGTTTCTGTTGAGCACGAACCACCTTCGGCAATTGCTGGGGGTGGTTTTTTCGTATTATATGATGTTTTGCATCCGTCACATGACCTGTGTAAGATAGATATAGGATATTTTGGATGAGGTGAGAGTCATGGTATTTGGGGCGCGCGTGTGGAAAACAGGCATCGCTGTTGCATTAGCTTTATATATAAGTGCTTGGCTCGAATTCACGCCACCAGTCATTGCGGCTGTTGCGGCGATTTTTGCGATGCAGCCTTCAATATATCGCTCCTGGCGTTATTTCTTGGATCAGTTGCAGACGAACATTCTTGGTGCGGCTTTTGCCTTATTGGCGGGGATGTTTTTCTCGCAGAATGTGATTGCTATTGGCATTGTATGTATTATTGTTATCATTCTTAGTTTGCGTTTACGTATGGAAGAGACAATTGGTCTTACCTTAGTTACTGTAGTTGCTGTTATGGAGGCGTCGGGGGAGTGGCGTTTTGCGCTTAATCGACTACTGCTTAGCTTAATCGGGATCGGATGTGCTTTTGTGGTGAATGTCCTATTCTTCCCACCTAAACCTAAGGAGCAATTCGCAGCCCAGATCGGGTCTATTTTCAGCAAAATGTCACTGCTCCTTCGCACGGTGATTTCGAATGAGATTAAGGAAACGGTGTTTCGTGAAGAAAAGGAAAGTCTTCGCAATAGCTTAAAGTCATTGTCAGAGAAATATAGACTTATGGAAGAAGAAATTAAGAAGTTAAAGGGCAGCGGCTCCAAACGAATCCGCGAACTCGTCGTATACAAACAGAAACTGCTTGTCATGTCCAAAGGACTTGAAGTACTGGAAGCTGTAGATGAGCATTATTTTCAGGCTTCCCCAAGTGCGGAAACAGATGTATGTTTCGATGACCATATGGAAAAATTGATTAAGTACCATGAGCATGTACTATTGAAATACGATGATAAGTTGAAGGAAACGAGCTCGGATGGTTTGGAAATTGAAGCGGAGAACGAACAGTTTATGGTCGATCTCCTTTCGCGATACAGTGAGCAACCAAATGGTATGCTTCGACTCTCCATTGTGGCTGCAGCCATGTACGACTATGGTCATCAGATCGCGCGTTTGGATAAGCTTGTGGAGCATGATCATCGAGGGGAGACCGAAGAGAGGGAACCTCTTGAGATTTTGCTAAAAAGTATTCGTCTAAAATAGTTCAGGTTTAAGTTTGCATTACGAAATGGTTTGTGCTATATTATGTTTCTTGCTCCGAACAGGACAAGAAGCAGCAAGCACAAACCATTGGATTCTGAACGTGTTGAATATCTTCACGAATGGATGAAATAAAATAAAGCTTGCAAATGAGAATTCAATATGGTATATTACTTCTCGCTGCTTCGGTAACACGGCAGTGAGCGAAAGAAATTGATCTTTGAAAACTGAACAACGAGTGAGTAAGCACAGTCGAGTAATCGACTATAAAAGA
>NZ_JCAUAP010000039.1:0-1767 GCF_059692015.1 Paenibacillus sp. J22P165
GGCTAAGAAATGGCCTTTGTCAAAAAAGGAGCGCCTCGGTATGATGGGTTTGTCCCGGGCTTAAAACCCAACACCATCAAGGAGGCGCTCTTATTATGAATTTTAAACAATCAGAAGTACAAAATCAACGAATTGAACGAATTACCACATCTCATCTTGTTGTAGGTATCGATATGGCTAAGGAAACTCATGTGGCGCAAGCTACGAATTTCCGTGGAATCGTGCTCTCGAATCGACACCTCTCATTTAGTAATACCATAGAAGGCTTTGACAAGCTGCAACGTTGGATAGAGGGAATTCAACAAAAGCACCGTTTGAACCGTGTAATCATTGGCATGGAACCCACCGGACATTATTGGTGGAACTTAGCGAATTGGCTTACAAGCAAAGGCTCGAACGTCGTTCTAGTGAATCCAGCCACGACCAAAAGAAACAAGGAGAATCGCGATAATAGTCCGTCCAAGAGTGATCCGAAGGATGCGCTTGTCATCGCTGACATTGTCAGTCGTGGTTATTATTATGAACATACAAGGCAAGCTCAAGAGTTCCAAAGTTTACGTACCCTGATGAGCGATCGGGAGTTCTGGGTCGCCTACAGCGTCCGGTTGCAGAATCGGATTATCCGTTGGTTAGATATTCGATTCCCAGAGTATACATCGGTGTTTAAGGATTGGTCTTGTAAACGATCTATGGCCACGTTGAAAGAATTACCATTACCGCAAGATCTTGCGTCACGATCCATTCCCGATATGATTACGACTTGGAGAAAGCATATGCACAGAGCAGGCGGTTCTACAGGCACGCAGAAAGCTGCTGAGCTTATTTCTCAAGCCAAGCGGAGCGTGGGGGATGTTACGGCTTTAGCTGAGGCAAAGCGAGATTTAGAACGATTAATCGCAGAGTATGAACGCGTCGTGGAAATGCTAGAGGAGATGCAGAAGGAAATCCTAGCCATACTTAATGAGATTCCGATGGCAAGTCAGCTTCGCTCCATTAAGGGGCTTGGCCCCATCTTTGTTGCAGCGATTTTAGCTGGTGCGGGTGATCTAGGACAGTATGCTCATGGTCGTCAGTTACTGCGAAAAGCCGGACTTAATCTAGCTGAAAGTACGTCGGGAAAACGGAAGGGACAGATCGTCATATCGAAACGAGGAGATTCTACCTTACGTAAATATTTGTTTCTCGCTACCCTACAGCTCATTGGTGTAAATCCTGTATTTCGAGAGTTACATGAGTATAACGTTAAGGTTAAGCATATGAAGAAGCTCAGATCCGTATTTAAACTGCTTGGAAAAGTAGCACGAATCTTGATTAGCATTGTTCAAAAAGGTGAAACATTTACGCCGGAAAAGGCAAGTCACATCATTGCGCAAGCTGCATAAGTCTGCAAATAATACGTAGATTGACTCATTCGCAGGATTTTATAAAGAACGCACGGAGAACCGAGTTCCTGCCCGAGTAGGGCTTTGACCCGTCCGCTAAACGCAATCGGTCTCCACACCTTGGAAAAGTATAACGATGGAATGTTAGGGCTTAGACCCGTAGAGCCATGGGATGGTAAACTTCCAGGTATTCGTGGAATATGCGTGCAGTAGAGTAAAATTTAGGGGAATGGATTTTACGGCTCCTCTGTTCCCGCACGCTTATAAATAAAGAATTTTATCCAAAGGACTTCGTTTTCTAAGTAGTCGTCATTTTCAAGGTAATGAAATCCTGCGAATGAGTGAGAATACGTTAGATAAACCGTTAAAACCGAGGGACGGGCAG
>NZ_JCAUAP010000040.1:0-1590 GCF_059692015.1 Paenibacillus sp. J22P165
CTATTCCAGCTAATAGCTTGTCAATATTTAATTATTAATAGTAGGTTCATGAGGTGGTATACTAAAAAAAGTGCATGAGAAAGAACCGTCCTATTAAGCACGGAAGTAAATTCCATATATTTCTATTTCTTGTTGCTCACTCTAAGCGGAATGCTTCTTTAGTAGTTAAGATGGCAAAAATCCAGTGGATGAGTTTATTTACACATGCAATTACTGCTACTTTGAATAGCTTTCCTTCAGCACGTTTCTTATCATAATAAGCCCTTAATTTCTTATTTCTATTACTGCGAATACCGCATCGTACAGCTTGATACAAGGCAGTACGGAGCCTCCTGGAGCCGTGCTTAGTGATTTTATTGTGGGTAGCTACAAACTTACCTGAAGAAAAAACACTTGGATCAACACCAGCAAAGGCCACCAGTTTCTTTGCATGATCAAACCGTTCGATCTCACCAATTTCAGCTAAAATTGTTGCAGCAATCTTAGTGCCAATTCCGGGTATCGATTGGATTAAATCATATTCAAGTAGCTCTTCAGCCAGGCCATCTACCGATTTATTGAGGGTTGATAGATGATCCTGGTATTGAAGAAGCAATTTGATGAGCAGCTGCATGGAGATTAAATGGCTTGAAAAAGCCGTCTCCCTAAAGGGATTTCGCTTTGCTGCTGCTACTAAGATTTGAGCACGTTCCAAGCACCATGAGACGGATTTGCCGCGTCCAGTATGACTTTGAATTGCAGTAGTAATCTCCGACTCGGACATTTCTAGGACTTCTTTTGATGTTGGGTGTAAAGCCAAAAATCGAAGGGACACCTTTGAATAAAGATCACCAAACACGCCATGATATTCAGGAAAAACTTGATCAAGAATAGCCTGGAACTGTAGTTTTACTTGGACATACATACCTGTTAAAGCTTCATATTGGCGTGTTAGAAAGCGTAAATTCATGAGATGCTGCCCCCGCTTTTTGTAGGGTTCAAACTCTTCTTTATAGAACAGTGTCCCTAATAAATGGGCATCTGCGGCATCCGTCTTTAACCGTCGCAAATTGGTTTTCTTAGCGTTATGTGAGATTAAAGGATTAATGACGATGTTCAAATACTGGTGCTCATCCAGAAACTGAACAACGGGGCTTTGATAATGACCAGTTGCTTCCATAACAATAGTAGGACGAATCCCTGCTACCGATTCAACACTTCTAATATAACTTAGAAAAGACGCTAGACCTTCTAGATCATGATTAAACCTAAAGATCTTCCCATGAGGTACTCCACGGTCTAAAAAAGCTTGTGCATGGCTCTCTCCCTTTGAAACATCCACACCAATGACTGGATTCATGACATCACTCCTGTAATATTTTCACCGGTAACCCCTAACCTTCTTGTCTTCCACACTATCGCATGTGATACGGGATTCATTTCCCAACCAGCCTAACCATGGTTGAACAAGTAGGGGGGATGAACTGAATAGCTCTCGGAATCCAAGTCCCACGGGCAGAAACGTTCGATCCCCGGCTACCGCTATAATAAGACCATACAAAAATGAGGTCTACCAGAAAGATCTGGTGACCTCATAATACGAACGGGCAG
>NZ_JCAUAP010000041.1:0-1223 GCF_059692015.1 Paenibacillus sp. J22P165
ATCCCCGGATCAAAGCCTGCTTACGGCTCCCCGAGGCATTTCGTCGTTCGCCACGTCCTTCTTCGGCTCCTAGTGCCTAGGCATCCTCCGTGTGCTCTTTCTAGCTTAACCTAGAAAAAACTTTAAAGATTTTTGTGTAACCCGAAGGTCAACACAACCTAAGTTCTTACTTTACGTTTTGTTTCGTTATCTAGTTTTCAAGGAACAACTTATGCTATGTGTTTCGATTATCTTCGCCCTATTTCAGCGGCGAAAGTTATCTTACCACATCTTATTACTGCATTTCAAGTCGAAATTTCTTGGAAATTTCTGTCTTAAAATGTGTTTTGGTGGAGCCAAGCGGGATCGAACCGCTGACCTCCTGCTTGCAAGGCAGGCGCTCTCCCAGCTGAGCTATGGCCCCGTAAATGGGAAACTTCTTATGAAGTTAAATGGTGGGCCCTAGTGGACTCGAACCACCGACCTCACCCTTATCAGGGGTGCGCTCTAACCAGCTGAGCTAAGGGCCCGTATAGGGAAATTCTTCAAAATAAAAACCCACCTACAAGCTTTCGAAGCTTTCTCCGAAAGCTTGCCATGGGTATCGCTTGGCAACGTTCTACTCTCCCAGAACCCTGCGGTTCAAGTACCATCGACGCTGGAAGGCTTAACGGTCGTGTTCGAGATGGGAACGCGTGGATCCCTTCCGCCATCATCACCAAACGGTTGCAACATTGTTGCAGAAAGAGGTTTGCTCTTTCAAAACTGAACACGAGTGAGTAAGCGATTTGTGTACTAGGTACACTTGACTGGATCTATCAGATCCGAGTCTCCATAGAAAGGAGGTGATCCAGCCGCACCTTCCGATACGGCTACCTTGTTACGACTTCACCCCAATCATCTACCCCACCTTCGGCGGCTGGCTCCCTTGCGGGTTACCCCACCGACTTCGGGTGTTGTAAACTCTCGTGGTGTGACGGGCGGTGTGTACAAGACCCGGGAACGTATTCACCGCGGCATGCTGATCCGCGATTACTAGCAATTCCGACTTCATGCAGGCGAGTTGCAGCCTGCAATCCGAACTGAGATCGGCTTATAAGGATTGGCTCCACCTCGCGGCTTCGCTTCCCGTTGTACCGACCATTGTAGTACGTGTGTAGCCCAGGTCATAAGGGGCATGATGATTTGACGTCATCCCCACCTTCCTCCGGTTTGTCACCGGCAGTCATCCTAGAGTGCCCACC
>NZ_JCAUAP010000042.1:0-1216 GCF_059692015.1 Paenibacillus sp. J22P165
CGGCTCGGCCCCCTTAATCCGGAGTCTTAGCCTACAGTAATTACTCATTCTTAAAAATGCTCATTATTTCGAGCGTTTACATTGAATTATGAAATGCTGAAGAGTCTTTAAGCGTTTTGACCCATTCTGAAAACTTCCTTGGAGGCATTAATTTCAAACTCCCATGCATCTTGCGATTGTGGTAAAAATCCATATAATCATCCAGTCCCTTGTACGCTTCATCAAAGGTCATAAAATCTCTTTGACTGAATAGATCGCGTTCTAGCAGGCTATGAAATGATTCGATGAACGCATTCAAGTTAGGGGTCTTGGGCGGAATGCGTTCGTGAATCATTTCTAGGCTCTCACAGGTATCTTGAAATAGCTTACTAATGAATTGAGGCCCGTTGTCTGTTCGAATAACTGGCAACATCTCGTTATCCTTTGTACGGCTCTGTAACGCATTCCATAAGGTTTGGACAGCATGTCTGGCTTCACATACACGTCCTTTGTATTGGCCTACTACGACGCGGTCAAACACATCAATAATACTTAGCACATAAAAGAAACGTTCCTCTCCGACGACATAGCCATACTTAATATCCATTTGCCAGAGCTGGTTGTGCCCCGTTATGTTTCTATTTTTCGCTAATCTACGAGGATGTGTTTGGGTCCGTTTTCGTTGTTTTTGGAGGATACCTAGCTCTTTACACAAGCGATACGACTTCTTTTTGTTCAGTTGCACGCCGTATTGGTTCCGAACACATTGTGCTAGAAGTTTATAACCGTAGACATGTTCCTCGCCTTCAAGGAGTTCTAAAAGCCACTCTTTGATCTGCTCGTCACAAACCCTATCCCCCGATTTCGTATGCGAGTAGCCAGGCACAGGGCGTCCTGTTACGAGCTCTCCCGGACGTTTTGGTTCCGATTGTGCAGCTCGCTTTCTCCGATCATAGTAAGTGGATTCAGACAGTCCAAGTATGCGTAGAATTTGTGCTACTGGCTTGCCCCGCTTAATAAATAGATCTGCTACTTCAAATTTTTCAGATAAGCGGGGTTCTTCTTTTTTAACAACTCACGTAGGATCTCAATTTCTAGTTCCTTCTCACCGAGCACCTTACAGGCTTTTTCATAACGTTCTTCAACCATTTGTAGTCTTTGTAGTTCTTGCAAATGCTCGTCCGCCATTGGTATTTCTTCTTGTGAAATGGTGTCACGATGTTCCCTAATCCACTGG
>NZ_JCAUAP010000043.1:0-1210 GCF_059692015.1 Paenibacillus sp. J22P165
GTGCAAGCCATAGCTTCGGTGGCGTGTTTAGCCCCGTTACATTTTCGGCGCAGAGTCACTCGACCAGTGAGCTATTACGCACTCTTTCAATGGTGGCTGCTTCTAAGCCAACATCCTGGTTGTCTGTGCAACTCCACATCCTTTCCCACTTAACACACACTTGGGGACCTTAGCTGATGGTCTGGGCTGTTTCCCTTTTGACAATGGATCTTAGCACTCACTGTCTGACTCCCGGATTTAAGTTTGTGGCATTCAGAGTTTGACTGGACTTGGTAACCCTTGGCGGGCCCCGCACCCAATCAGTGCTTTACCTCCACAACTCAACATCCGAGGCTAGCCCTAAAGCTATTTCGGGGAGAACCAGCTATCTCCGAGTTCGATTGGAATTTCTCCGCTACCCCCACCTCATCCCCGAATTTTTCAACATTCGTGGGTTCGGGCCTCCAGTGAGTGTTACCTCACCTTCACCCTGGACAGGGGTAGATCACACGGTTTCGGGTCTACGTCCACGTACTAAAGCGCCCTATTCAGACTCGCTTTCGCTGCGGCTCCGTCTTTTCAACTTAACCTCGCACGGGAACGTAACTCGCCGGTTCATTCTACAAAAGGCACGCCATCACCCATATAGAGGGCTCTGACTTTTTGTAAGCACACGGTTTCAGGTTCTTTTTCACTCCGCTTCCGCGGTGCTTTTCACCTTTCCCTCACGGTACTGCTTCACTATCGGTCACTAGGGAGTATTTAGCCTTGGCAGATGGTCCTGCCGGATTCCGACGGGGTTTCACGTGACCCGCCGTACTCAGGATACCTCTAGGGGATTCGTTCAGTTTGGGCTACAGGGCTTTTACCTTCTATGCCGGACCTTTCCAGATCACTTCGCCTACCAAACTAACCCCATGTCGAGGTCCTACAACCCCAAGGAGCAAGCTCCTTGGTTTGGGCTATTCCGCTTTCGCTCGCCGCTACTGACGGAATCACTTTTGTTTTCTTTTCCTCCAGGTACTTAGATGTTTCAGTTCCCTGGGTCTGCCTCTACTAAAGCTATGTATTCACTTTAGAGTAACTGCGCATTACCACAGCTGGGTTCCCCCATTCGGACATCCCCGGATCAAAGCCTGCTTACGGCTCCCCGAGGCATTTCGTCGTTCGCCACGTCCTTCTTCGGCTCCTAGTGCCTAGGCATCCTCCGTGTGCTCTTTCTAGCTTAACC